>NZ_BSTU01000001.1:1867361-2567352 GCF_030269705.1 Micromonospora sp. NBRC 107095 | reverse complement strand
GTAGCCCCCGTGAGCAGGGCAGCCCCCGTGAGCAGGGCAGCCCCCGTGAGCAGGGCAGCCCCCGTGAGCAGGGCAGCCCCCGTGAGCAGGGCAGCCCCCGTGAGCAGGGCAGCCCCCGTGAGCAGGGCAGCCCCCGTGAGCAGGGCAGTCCGCCTCGTCGGGGCAGCCTCGGGTCAGGGGAGCCAGGTGGGTAGGGGCTCACGGGCGGCCAGCCACGACTCGGGCACCCCGCCCGGGGTGCCGACGCCGGTGTACGCCGCCACCACCGCTCCCGCGATGGCGGCCGTGGTGTCCATGTCCCCACCGGCCCGTATGCACGTCTCGATGGCCGCCGGATAGTCGTCGAGGTGGGTGGCGGCCACCCAGAGGGTGAACCCGACGGTGTCCTGCGCGGTCACCCGGGAGCCGTTGCCGAGCGCCGCCACCACCCGGGGCAGCGGCCGGCCGAGCAGCTCGGCCGCCCGGTGTACGCCCCGATGCACAGCGGTGCCCGGGTCGAGCGCGGCACCGATCCCGGCGAGCAGCCGCTCCGGGGCCGGCCGATGCCCGTCGAGGCGGGCCCGGGCGGCCAGCGCGGCGGCGACGGCGACGGCGACCGCGCCGGCGATCCCCTCCGGGTGCGCGTGCGTCACCTCCGCACCGGCCCGGGCCTGCGCCGCGGCGCGCGCTGTCGAGTCGGCGAAGTACGCGCCGAGCGGGCCGACCCGCATCGCCGCACCGTTGCCGCAGGAGCCCTGCCCGTCGAAGGCCGAGGCGGCGGCCAGCGGCCACGGGGTGCCGCTGCGGATCAGCTCCAGGATCAGCATCGCGCCCGCGCCGTAGCCTCGGCGCGGGGTGCACCGCTCGGCGAAGGAGAGCGCCAGCCGGTCCCGGTCGATGCCGCCGGACTCGGCCAACTGGGCGAGGACCGAGCAGGCCATCTCGGTGTCGTCGGTCCAGTCCCAGGGCGCCGGCGGCAGGGCGTCGACGGCGACATCCACCGGCGCCGACCCCGGCAGGAAGTACTGCGCGCCGAGGGCGTCGCCGGTGGAGAGACCGGCGAGGCTGTCCCGGGCGAGGGCCAGGCGGGCATCGGCGAACAGGGTGAACGACATCGTCGTACCAGCTTGCCCGGTCGCCAGGCACGTCGCAACGCGATCAACTTGCCAGGCCAAGTACGGTCTTGTCGTGGCCTCCGTGCTCCTGGTCGAAGACGATCACGTCGTACGCGGCGCGATGCTGCGGTCCCTCACCGACCGGGGGCATGCCGTGCACGCCGTCGGTACGGCGTTGGACGCGCTGCGTCGGGTCGCCGCGGAGACACCCGACCTGGTGGTGCTCGACCTCGGCCTGCCCGACCTGGACGGCTCGGACGCGCTGCGGATGCTCCGCGGCATCACCGACATCCCGATCATCATCGCCACCGCCCGCGACGACGAGCAGTCGGTGGTGAAGCTGCTGCGCGCCGGCGCCGACGACTACATGGTCAAACCGTTCACCGGGGCGCACCTGGACGCGCGGATCACCACGGTGCTGCGCCGGGCCGGCCGGGCCAGTAGGTCCGTGCAACCGGCGGTGCACAGCGTCGGCGGGCTGCGGGTGGACGTGGGCGAGCGCAGCGCCCAGCTCGACGGGGAGCCGCTGGCGCTGACCCGTAAGGAATTCGACCTGTTGGCGTATCTCGCCGCGCGACCTGGGCGGGTAGTGTCCCGCCGGGAACTCTTGGAGGAGGTATGGCGGCAGCCATCGGTCGGCGAGGATCAGACCATCGACGTTCACCTGTACTGGCTCCGCAGAAAGATGGGCGAGTCCGCGGCGAAGCCGCGCTACCTGCGCACCGTGCGGGGGGTCGGATTCCGGCTGGTGGCACCGGACTGAGGACCGCGCTGGCAGTGCTCACTGCCGGCATGTGCAGCCTGGTGGCGCTCGCGTTCCTGATCCCGCTCGGGCTCAGTCTGCGGGAGCAGAGTCGGGACGAGGCGATTGCCGACGCGGCCCGGCGCAGCGCGCTGGTGACCGGCGCGCTGGCGGTGAGCACCGACCCGGTGGTCGTCGAGCGTGCCGTGGTGGCCAGCGCCGATGGCGCACCCACCCGACCCGTGGTGCACGGGTTGGGGCTGGACGAGTCCGCCGGTCGGGCCAGCGGCGGCGACCTGGAGCGGGCCCGCTCCGAGCGCCAGTCGGTGGTCGTCGACGTCGACGGCGGGGTGGCCCGGCTCGACCCGGTGGTCCTCGGTGACCGGACGGCAGTGGTCGAGGTGTTCCTTCCGGAATCCGCGCTGGGCGAGGGCGCCGGTGGCACGTGGCTGCTGCTGTTCGCCGTCGGTGCGGCGATGGTCGGCGCGGCGGTGCTGGTGGTCGACCGGGTCGCGGCCCGCGCGGTGGATTCGACCCGCGGCCTGGTCAAGGCGGCGCTCTCCATCGGCGACGGGGACCTCGGCGTCCGCGTCGAGCCGACCGGTCCGCGCGAGCTGGCCGAGGCCGGGTACGCCTTCAACCGGATGGCCGACCGGTTGGACGCCGCCCGCACCGACGAGCGGGAGTTGGTGGCCGACCTGTCGCACCGGCTGCGTACCCCGCTGACGGTGCTGCGGTTGGACGCGGAGGCGTTGGAGTCCGACGACACCAGCGTGGGTTCGTTCAGCCAGGCCGAGTTGGACCGGCTGCGCGGGATTCGGCGGATCCGGCAGGCGATCGTCACCCTGGAGGGTGAGATCGACGTACTGATCAAGACGACCCGCAAGGCGGTGGCGCACGAGGCCGGGCCGGCGATGTGTGACGTCAGCGAGGTGGTCCGGGACCGGATGGTGTTCTGGGCGGCGTTGGCCGGTGACCAGAACCGGCCGCACCGGGTCACCGGCGCGCAGCTGCGCATCCCGGCGCCGGTGCCGCGCGCCGAGCTGGCTGCGGCGCTGGACGCGGTGATCGGCAACGTCTTCCGTTACACACCGCAGGGCACCGCGTTCGAGGTGGCGGTGTCCCGGCGCGACGGTTACGTGGCGATCCGGATCGACGACGCCGGCCCCGGCATCGCCAACCCGGACCGGGCACTGCGCCGGGGCGCCAGCGACCAGGGCTCGACCGGGCTCGGCCTGGACATCGCCAAGCGGGTGGCGTTGCAGGCCAACGGCTCGGTGAGCATCGACCGCGCCCGGCTGGGCGGCGCCAGCGTGGTGATGCTGCTCGCCGACCCGGAGGCGACGCCCCGGCAGGTCAGCCGCTTCGGTCTGGTCGGCCGGATGGCCCGCGACGCCCGGGACACGAAGGCCAGCGGACGCCGGTGGCCCCGCCAGCGCCCCACCGACGACTGACCCGGCCAGCACCCGGGCTGTGCGCCGGCGCAAGTCTTCCTTAGATCGCGGTTAACGACGGCCCCGCGTCGGCCGCGGGCTGACAGGATTCACAGCACGAACCCACCAGTTCCACCGGCCGAGCGCAGCACGCACCCACTGCCGGTGGAGCCGCGCGCGCGGCGGGAGCCACAGGTCCCCCCACACCCCACGCTCCCGCCGCGCGCCCTGCTCGCCATCGAGTGGCGGCCGGCTCAGCCGGCGGTGGCGAGGTACGCCTCGATCTCGGCGAGGATCCGCTGCTTGCCGGCGGGGTCGAGGAAGGACGCGGTGACCGCGTTGCGGGCCAGCCCGGCCAGACCCTCGGCGCCGATCCCGAGCAGGCGGGCCGCCACCGCGTACTCGTCGTTGAGGGTGGTGCCGAACATCGGCGGGTCGTCGGAGTTGATGGTGACCAGCAGCCCGGCCTCGACCAGTCGGGGCAGCGGGTGCTCGTCGAGGGTGGCCACCGCGCGGGTGCGGACGTTGGACGTCGGGCAGACCTCCATGCCGATCTGCCGTTCGGCCAGGTACGCCAGCAGCTGCGGGTCCTGCGCGGCGGAGATGCCGTGCCCGATGCGCTCGGCGCCCAGCTCGTTCAGCGCGTCCCAGACGGTCTGCGGTCCGGTGGTCTCCCCGGCGTGCGGCACCGAGCGCAGCCCGGCGGCGCGGGCCTGGTCGAAGTACGGCCGGAACTGCGGTCGGGGCACGCCGATCTCCGGCCCGCCCAGGCCGAAACTGACCAGCCCGTCCGGGCGCTCGTCCAACGCGGTGCGCAGCGTCTCCTCGGCTGCCGGGAGGCCGGCCTCGCCGGGGATGTCGAAGCACCACTGCAGCTCGATGCCGAAGTCGGCCTGGGCGCGCTTGCGGGCGTCCTCGATGGCCTCGCAGAACGCCGGAGCGGGAATGCCCCGCCGGACGTGCGAGTACGGGGTGATGGTCAGCTCCGCGTACCGGACCTGTTGGCGGGCCAGCTCCCGGGCCACCTCGTGGGTGAGGATCCAGACGTCCTCCGGGTCCCGGATGAGGTCCACGACGCTCAGGTACACCTCGATGAAGTGCGCGAAGTCGCGGAACTCGAAGTAGGCGGCCAGCGCGTCGGGGTCGGTCGGCACGGGGGTGCGCCCCTCGTGGCGGGCGGCCAGCTCGGCGACGATCCGGGGCGAGGCGGAGCCGACGTGGTGCACGTGCAGCTCCACCTTGGGCAGGCCGGCGATGAAGGTGGGCAGGTCGGTCACGGATTCTCCTGAACATGGTCGCCGGTGCGGGCGACGACGAAGACGCGGCGGAACGGGAAGTACACCTGACCCTGCCGCACCGGGTACGCCGCGGCGAGCCGTACCCCCAGCTCGGCCCGGAAGGCGGACCAGCCGGCGGCGTCCAGCACGGCCCGGACCGGGCGCAGCGCGGTGCCCTCCATCCAGACCAGCACCGGGTGCTCGGCCGCGGGTCGGGCCGGTAGCAGGTGCACGTAGGTAGTCTCCCAGGCGTCCACGGCGCAGCCGGCGGCGGTCAGCAGCGCCGCGTAGTCGGCCGGGTCGTCGACCGGGTCGGCGCGCAGCAGCGGGGCGACGTCGGCCCGCCAGGTCGGCCGGTTGGCGACCTCCCGCAGGGCGCGGTGCGAGTCGGCGTCGAAGTTGCCGGGGACCTGCATGGCGAGCCACGCCCCGGCGGGCAGCTCGGCGGCCCACCGGCGCAGCATCTCCTGGTGGCCGGGGACCCACTGCAACGCCGCGTTGCTGACCACCACGTCCTCGTCGCCGGCCGGACGCCAGTCGCGCAGGTCGGCGACCGCGAAGTCGACCGGCGCACCGAGGGCCGCGGCCCGCTCGATCATGTCGGGTGAGGAGTCCAGGCCGAGCACGCGGCTCGTCGGCCAGCGCTCGGCAAGGGTGGCGGTGAGCTGGCCGGGGCCGCAGCCGAGGTCGACCACCGCCCGGGGTCGCCCGGCCGGGATCCGGGCGACGAGGTCGTGGAACGGCCGGGACCGCTCGTCGCCGAAGCGCAGGTAGGCCGTCGGATCCCACATGATCGCCTCCTAAACCGTACGTACGTACTGTTTACGGTACGGCTCGTCTGGCACCGTGGCAACCCGATCACTAGGCTCGGGGCATGGAACAGCGCAGCTTCAACCGGCTCGGCCGGACCGTTGGCGCGGTCGGCCTGGGCGCGTGGCAACTCGGGGCCGACTGGGGCACCGTCAGCGAGGACGACGCGATGGCGGTGCTCGCCGCCGCCGTGGACGCCGGGGTCACCTTCCTCGACACCGCCGACGTGTACGGCGACGGCCGCAGCGAGCAGCTGATCGGCCGCTTCCTGCGCACCCGACCAGACGCCGGGCTGACCGTCGCCACCAAGATGGGTCGCCGCGTCGAGCAGCGGCCCGAGGCGTACACCCTGGCCAACTTCCGGCAGTGGACCGACCGTTCCCGGGCCAACCTGGGCATGGACACCCTCGACCTGGTCCAGTTGCACTGCCCGCCCACCGCGGTCTTCTCCTCCGACGAGGTCTTCGACGGCCTGGACACCCTGGTCGCCGAGAAGGCCATCGCCGGGTACGGGGTCAGCGTCGAGACCTGCGACCAGGCCCTCACCGCGATCGCCCGACCGGGGGTGGCGAGCGTCCAGATCATCCTCAACGCGGTCCGCCACAAGCCCCTGGAGCGGGTGCTGCCCGCCGCGGCGGCAGCCGGTGTCGGCATCATCGCCCGCGTGCCGCTCGCCAGCGGCCTGCTCTCCGGCCGCTACGACGAGCACACCGAGTTCCCCGCCGACGACCACCGCAACTACAACCGGCACGGCGCCGCCTTCGACGTCGGGGAGACCTTCTCCGGAGTCGACTTCGACCGGGGTCTGGCCGCCGTACGCCGGCTGGCCCCGCTGGTCGACGCGGACCGCACGATGGCGCAGTTCGCGCTGCGCTGGGTGCTGGACCAGGCGGGCGTCACCGTGGTCATCCCCGGTGCCCGCGACGCCGACCAGGCTCGACGCAACGCCGCGGCGGCCGACCTGTCCCCGCTCACCGACGAGCAGCTGACAGCCGTCCGCGAGACCTACGACGAGCTGATCCGCCCGCAGGTGCACGACCGGTGGTGACCCGCGCGCCCGGGGTGCTCGCGTCGCACCGTCCGGCCGGCGATGCTGGACGGCGGCGTGCCGCCCCGGGCGGCGGAGAGGGGACGCGATGAGGGGCTGGCTTCCGCTCACCCTCGGCCTGCTGGCCGTGGTGATCGGCGCGGTGTGGACGGTCCAGGGCCTCGGCTACGTCGACGGCAGCGTGATGACCGACCAGAAGATCTGGGCGGTGGTGGGTCCGCTCGTGGCGTTGGCCGGGCTGGTGGTGCTCTGGCTCGGTCTGCGCTCGCGTCGACGCTGAGCGCCCGCTCCACTGGGGAGCCCGAACACGTGTGCAGCCCCGCATCCCGATGGGATGCGGGGCTGCACCGTTACCCTTGGGCCGGATCGTCCCACTGGCCGGCGGGGGCCGGCCGTCCTACTCAGATGGGACGGACCTGCTCGGCCTGCGGGCCCTTCTGACCCTGCGCGATCTCGAACTCCACCCGCTGGTTCTCCTCCAGCGAGCGGTAGCCGCTGGTCTGGATGGCCGAGAAGTGGACGAACACGTCAGCACCCCCACCATCGACGGTGATGAAGCCGAAGCCCTTGTCAGCGTTGAACCACTTCACGGTTCCCTGAGCCATGTGTATCTCCCTCTAAAAACTGGCGGCCGTGCACGCCGTCCGGCCGATTGGCCGTTTTTGAGCAGCGGTGCCTGAGGCGGCCCCACGAAGGAGACTTCTCTCAACCCACGCCATCTCGCAACAGCGGGGATCAGCAAATCACGGACGCAAAAAGTCTGTCACGACCTCTCCGACGAATTTCTCCGACATGTGACCTGACGGATGCCTCGGGTGTGCTGGGTGGCGGGCGATGCCATGCGAAAGCCCCCTTCCCATCGATGCGGGAAGGGGGCTGACGTCGCTGTCTGGTCAGTCCGGCCAACTGCCGGTCATCCGGCGGACGCCGACCGCGCCACCCCGGTCCACGGCGGCCCGGACGACCGCGAAGATGGCGCCCTGCAATGCCGCGGCCGCCAGGATCTCGCCCCAGCCGCGATCCTCGTCGGTCGCGTTGGGCGCCTCACCGTCGCCCGCGGTGACCTTCCAGACCTGCCGGAAGATCGCCCCGGCCACCGCCCCAGCGGCGATGCCCATCAACACGCCGACCGGCCGGTACGCGACCCTGCCGATGCTCTTACTCACCTACGCCTCCCCCGAACGATCATCAACACCACAACGGTGGCCACCGCGCCGGCCGCGATGGCCGCCCACGGCATCGGGTTGCGGCGCACCAACTCGCCCTTGTCGTACGCCTGTGCGCGTACCAGCTCGCTTTTCTCGTGGGCCCGCGCCCGCGCGATCCCCGCGCCCCGCACGGCCTGCCCGCGGACCCGAGCGACGGTCTGCGCCGCCTGCTCGCGCATCCGCTCCTTGGCCTGCTCGGCGGACTCCCTGAGACGCGCCTTGACGTCGGCCTTCGCGGCCAACGCCTCCATCGTCTCGCCCAGCTCGACCCGGGTGCGACGGATCTCCTCGCGCAGCGCCTCGGTGTCGCCGGTCCCGTTGCCGGTCATTGCCGCCCCCTGTCCTTCACCGCGGCGGTGACGGTGTCCATGTCTGCCCGGAGGCTGCGGACCGTGGCCGCCGGGACCGGCGGGACGGCACGACTGACCTGCTTCTTGCCCACCAGGGCGAGGATGCCGGCCACCAGGAAGCAGGCCACCGCCACGATCAGCGCCGCGGCCCAGGCGGGCAACACCAGGTCGAGTAGCAGGATCGCCGTGGCGACCAGCGCACCCAGGCCGAAGAACGCGAGCGCGCCGCCGCCGCCGAACAGGCCGATCCCGATGCCCGCGTGCTTACCCTTCTGGGTCAACTCCGCTCGGGCCAGCGTCAGTTCGTCCCGCACGAGGCGGGAGATCTGCTCGGTGGCTCGTTGCACCAACTCGGCGGTGGAGGGCTCGCTCCCGTTCTGGGATGTGCGGGCTTTCGCCACGTCAGCCATGCTGTCCTCCTTTCCTCATCACCGCGCTGTATGCCCGGAGTCGCCGCTCGTCAATCCTAAAGCGCGCCAAGCGGCACACCGTCGGTGTTGTCCGCACGCCGCGCCGCCGATACGCGGCCACAGCCGCCGCGATCACGCCAGAGACGTCCGGCAGCACATCCCCCACCCAAGCCCGACCAAACCTCGCCAACGGACCCCTCCCCCACCCCCGCCCCGCCCTCGGCACGCCCCGGCCCCCGCCCCGCCCCCGCAGCGGCGATCATGAGGTTGGCGGGGACACATCAGGCGTACTCACCCGTCAAGTCCATGATCGTCGGGGTCTGCCGCGCAGGATCGCGCTCGATCCTGGTTGTAGTGGCCTGGACGGCGGTGGAGGCCACTACAACGAGGACGTTGCACGATCTTCCGGGGCGCGCGGGGCGGGGCGGGGCAGGCGGGGTGCGGCTATTGGGGTCGGGATTCGTCGGGGCCCACGAAGGCTTCGCTGCGGGCGTCGCCGTCGTCGCTGCCGCCGAAGACGCGGGCGTCGTCGGGCGCCTCGGTGTCGGAGGGACGCTGGGCCGGGCGCCGCGGCTGCACCCACTGCCAGGACAGGTTGCTGGTGGAGTCGCCCAGCTCGGTGCGCAGCCGGGGCATCGCGGTCGGGCGGTTGTCCCGGATCCAGGCGACCAGGTGCTCCCGGACGAGGCAGCGCAGGTCCCACAGACTGCCCGCGTCGGCGGCGCTGACCAGCGCGCGCAACCGCACCGTCCCGCCGGTGGCGTCGGTGACCTGGAGGACGCAGACCCGCCCGTCCCACAGCTCGGTGCCCTCGACGAGGCGGCGCAGCTCCTCACGCATGGTCTGCACGGGCACCGCCCAGTCCACGTCGAACTCGGCGGTGCCGAGCACCGCCGCCTCCGTCCGGGTCCAGTTCTGGAACGGCTTGCTGGTGAAGTACGAGGTGGGCAGGATCAGCCGTCGGTCGTCCCAGATCTGCACCACCACGTAGCTGAGGGTCAGCTCCTCGATGCGCCCCCACTCCCCCTCCACGACGACCACGTCGTCGAGTCGGACGGCGTCGCTGAAGGCGAGCTGGAGGCCGGCGAAGACGTTGCCGAGCAGGCTCTGCGCGGCGAGCGCGGCCACCACACCGACCACACCGGCCGAGGTCAGCACACCGGCGCCGATGCCCCGCACGCTGGGGAAGGTCATCAGCATCACGCCGACGGTCAGGATGACGATCACCGCGATGGTCAGTCGGCGCAGCATCACCACCTGGGTCCGTACCCGCCGGGCGTGCCGGTTGTCAGGCACGTCGACCCGGAACCGGGCCAGCGCGGTGTCCTCCACGACGACCAGCAGGCAGGCGACCAGCCAGGCCAGCGTGGCGATGACGCCGAGGATGAGCAGGTGCAGCAGGAACCGCCGCCAGCTCTCGCCCACCGCGTACCCGGTGGTGAAGCGGACGGCGAACTGCACGGCGAGGACCGTCGCGGCGACCTGGAACGGGCGGTGCGCGTGCTCGGTCAGCTCGGTCAGCAGCAGTGACCGGCGACCGAACCGCCGGGTCAACCGGTGGACGACCTCGACCAGGAACAGGGCGACCGCCGCTGCGACGAGCGCGGCGACGGCCGTTTCGAGATAGTTCTGCACGGCTTCAGTGCTCCCCTTCAACCAGGCGTCGGGCACTCCGGGCAAAAGCCCAAGAGTGCCCGACGGCCTAGGAATCGACCAGTTCAGACCTTGCGGTACCGGGACTGGAGGAAGCAGTAGACGCCGAAGGCGGCGATGCCCAGGGCGACCAGGGTCAGCAGGAACGTGCCGTACGACTGCTCGCGCAGGGTGTGCAGCGCGGCGTCCAGACCACGGGCCTTCTCCGGGTCGTAGTTCACCGCGGCCACGATGACCAGCAGACCGGCGATGCCGTACGCGACACCCTTGGCCACATATCCGGCGATGCCCAGCCGGCGGGCGAGCTGGCGGGTCTTCGGGCTCATCTCGCCGGTCTTCAGGTGCTTCTCGAACTTCTTGAGCACGCCGTAGATCACCAGGCCGACGCCGATCGCGGCGAGCACCAGCCCGGCCAGGCCGACGAGCCAGCGGCCACCGCTGGAGGTCATCAGCTTGCCGGTCAGCGCCTCCTGCTGGTCGGCGCTGTTCGACCCGGCGTCGGAGAAGACCTTGAAGGCGGTCCAGGCGAAGTAGAGGTAGACGATGGTCCGGCCGGCCGACGCGACCCGTTCGGTGACCCGTTCCTTGCCACGCTCGGCGCGGTGCCCGACCGCCGCCTCCAGCCCCTGCCAGATCGCCATCGCGAGCAGGCCGATCGCGACGGCGATGACGAGGAACTTGCCGAGGGGCTGTTGGGAGAGGGTCCGCAGCGCGCCGGACTGGTCGCCGTCGTCGGACGACGTGCCGAACGCGATCTGCAACGCCAGCCAGGCGAAGAGCAGGTGCACGATGCCGTAGCCGATGAAGCCGGCCCGGGCGAGGAGTTCCAGCCACCGGCTGTCCGCCGTACGGGAGGCGGTGGCTTCGGCGTTACGGGTAAGTGACATGGCGCCACAATCTCCGTTTACGAAGATTTCCAAACGTCGACCACCGCCGCCCGCCCGGGTCAGCTACCCGGGTTGCGCGACACGCGGATCTTGACCTGCTGATCGGTGACGCTGTCCAGGGTCACCGCGAAGCCGCCGGCCTCGGCGGCCTGCTGGCCGGTGGTGAGGGTGAGCTGCTCGCCGGCGACCTCGACCGTCACCTGGTCACCCTCGGCGCCGACCAGCTTGGCCTCGACGCCGAGGATGGTGGTCCTCGCATCGACACCCCGATCGAAGGTGACGGTGCAGGCGTCCACCGAGCAGTCGGTGGAGGCGCCCTGGGAGCTACACCCGGCGAGCACAGCGAGGCCGAGCGCCAGACCGGCGAAGAGACCGGCGGCGCGGCGGACGGAGGACATGGGCATGGTGGCGGGTCGGTTCGTCACCTCGTCAAGGGTACGAGACGTTTGCGACGCCCCGCCGCATGGTGATCCACCCGCCGGCCGACCAGGGCCTCGGGAGCACCGGCTAGGGTCCGGGACATGCCGTTCGACATCGCCCGCACCCGGGCCGCGTACCCCGCCCTGACCGAGGGCTTCGTCCACTTCGACGGTGCCGGCGGCACCCAGACCGCGGCCGGTGTGATCGACGCGGTCACCGCTGCCATGCGGATGGCGGTCGGCAACCGCAGCGCCGCCAACGTGGCCGGCCGCCGGTCGTTGGAGCTGGTGGCCGAGGCCCGTTCGGCGGTGGCCGACCTGCTCGGCGCCGACCCGGCCGGGGTGGTGCTCGGCCCGAGTGCCACAGCGTTGACGTACACCATGGCCCGCACGCTCGGCGAGACCTGGCGTCGGGGTGACGAGGTGGTGGTCTCCCGGCTCGACCACGACGCGAACGTGCGGCCGTGGGTGCAGGCCGCCGAGGCGGCCGGCGCGACGGTGCGCTGGGCCGAGGTCGACCGGCAGACCGGCGAGCTGCCCGCCGCCCAGTACGCCGACCTGGTCGGTGAACGGACCCGGCTGGTGGCGGTGACCGCCGCCAGCAACGCCATCGGCACCATGCCGGACGTGCCGGCGATCGCCAAGAGCGCGCACGCGGTCGGCGCGTTGGTCTACGTCGACGGGGTGCACTCGGTGCCGCACGTCCCGACCGACCTGACCTCGCTCGGTGCCGACGTGCTGGTCACCAGCGCGTACAAGTGGTCCGGGCCGCACCTGGCGGCGATGGTGGCGGACCCCGCTCTCTGGGCGACGCTGCGCCCGGCGAAGCTGCTGCCGTCCTCCGACGCGGTGCCGGACCGCTTCGAGTACGGCACGCCGAGCTTCCCTCTGCTGGCCGGGGTGGCCGCCGCGGTGGATCATCTGGCCGGGCTGGACCCGGACGCGGTCGGGGACCGGCGGGCCCGGCTGCGGGCCGGGCTGGCCGCCGCCCAGGCCCACGAGGAGGCCCTGCTGGAGCGGCTGCTCGCCGGGCTGGCGCAGCGCCCGGCGATCACCGTCTACGGCTCGCCGGCCCGGCGCTGCCCGACGGTCTCGTTCCGGGTCGCCGGGATGTCACCGGCGTCCGTCCAGGAGGCGTTGGGCGCGGCCGGGCTCTGTCTCTCCGTCGGCGACTACTACGCCTACGAGTACTTCCAGCTGATGGGTCTGCGCGACAGCGGCGGCGCGGTGCGGGCCAGCATCTACCACTACAACACCACCGACGAGGTGGACCGGTTGCTCGGCGAACTCGACGCGCTGGCCGAGCCGGCGGGGAGAATAGCCGGATGAGCACCCTGGTCGAGGACAACCCGGCGAAGCACCGTTTCGAGATCCTGGTCGACGACGCGCTGGCCGGCTACACCGCGTACCTGATGCGCGGGGAGGTCCTGGTCTTCACGCACACCGAGGTGGACCGGGGCTTTCAGGGCAAGGGGGTCGGCGGCGCGCTGATCCGCGGCACGCTGGACGAGGTCCGCGCCCGGGGCGCGAGAGTTGTGCCGCAGTGCCCCTTCATGGCCGCGTTCATCGACAAGCACCCCGAGTACGCCGACCTGGTCGCCGACCTCCCGTAGCCGGGCGGGTCAGCGGGCGCCGGTGAGCACCTCGGCGGCGGCCCGTCCGCTGGCCCGGGTGGCGCTGTGGGTGGCCAGGTGCACCGCCCCGGTGACCAGCTCGGGCACGCCCAACTCGACCACCACCGCGTCCGGGCGGGCGGTCAACGCGCGGTGCACGGCGGCGCGCATCCAGTCGTGCCGGTGCAGGTCCCGGACGACCAGGACCAACGGGCGGGTGCCCGCCCCGGCGCCCGGGTCTGCCGGCACGTCGGGTTCGCCGTAGCGGACGGTGCTGGTGCCGGGCAGCAGCTCGCCCAGCGGCCCACCGATGCCCCAGGGGGTCTCGGCACCGATGGCGATGTTGCGCAGCGGCTCGAACTCGACGACGTGTGCGGCACTGGTCAGTGGCAGCGCGCCCGTCGTGCCCGGGGCGGCGGTGACCCGGACGGCCCGGCGGGCGGCGACCAGCCCGACGTCGGCGGCGCGCGCCGCGGCGGAGCCGGCGCCGCGGGCGGCCACCGTCCAGGCGGCGAGTTGACCGACGCGCTTGGCGGCCTCGGCGAGCCGTTCCTCGGGCAACTCGCCGGAGATCACGGCGGCCACGATGGCGTCGCGCAGCTCGCGGGCGGCCTGCTCGTCGGCCCGTTCGCCGCCGATGCAGATCGCGTCGGCACCGGCGGCGAGGGCGCGGACCGTCGCACCGGCGAAGCCGTACCGGTCGGCGACCGCGCGCATCTCCACCGCGTCGGTGACCACCACGCCGGAGAAGCCCAGCTCGTCGCGGAGCAGGCCACCGAGGATGCGCTGACTCAGTGTCGCCGGCAGCTGCGGGTCGAGCGCAGGCACCAGCAGGTGACCGGTCATCACCGCCTGCACCCCGGCGGCCACGGCGGCGCGGAACGGGGCCAGTTCGCAGGCGTCCAGCCGGGCCCGGTCGGCGGTGATCCGGGGCAGGTCGTGGTGTGAGTCGACGCGGGTGTCGCCGTGCCCGGGGAAGTGCTTGGCGCAGGCCGCGACGCCGCCGGCCTGGAGCCCGCGGACCCAGGCGGCGGTGTGTCGCGCGACCAGCGTCGGGTCGGTGCCGAAGGAGCGGACGCCGATCACCGGGTTCGCCGGATTGGAGTTGACGTCGGCGTCCGGGGCGTAGTTGAGGGTGACGCCGGCCGCGGCCAGTTCGACGCCGAGGTCCCGGGCGACGGCCTCGGTCAGCGCCGGGTCGTCGACCGCGCCGAGGGCGAAGTTGCCGGGCCGGGAGCTACCGTGGACCGACTCCAGCCGGGTGACGTCGCCGGCCTCCTCGTCGATGGCCACGATGACGTCCGGCCGTTCCGCGCGCAGCGTCGCGGTGAGCGCGGCCACCTGCTCGGTGTCGACGACGTTGCGGGCGAAGAGGACCACCGAGCCGAGACCGTCGCCGAGCCAGCGGCACACCCACGGTGGTGGGGTGGTGCCGACGAAGCCGGGTTGCAGGACGGCGGCGGCGAGCGCCGGGAGGTGCCCGCTGGCCGTGGTCACTGCACCCCCTCGCAGTGGTCGACGTCGATCGCCGACGACGGTGCGCCCCCGTCGATCCGCTGGTTGCGCTCGCTCATGCGGCCCCCGTACCCCATCTCTCACGCGCCCTCGGCGCACCGCCACCGGCAGGCGGTCCTGCCATGGTCACACTGAGCGATTCAATAGTCAATAAACCTTACAGTTGCCTGGCGGCCCGCTCCCCGGGGAGAGTGCGGGGATGGATCCCGTCCCGCTGGCCGACGCGACGAGCCCGGCCGACATCCCCGGCGTACGCCTGCTCGGCCTGGTGGTCGGCGCTCTGCTGCTGCTCGCCGCGATCCGGGCGATGTTCGGCCGACGCTGACCCGGCCCACGGCGCGCACCGGTGTGACCCGGCCCCACCGGGGTACGGCTCTGCCCATCAGCAGTCCGCGCGCCGAAGGGGTAAGCCATGAAGATCGGATACTTTCTGTCCAGTGAGGAGCTCACGCCAGCCGAGTTGCTGGAGCAGGCGCGCGGTGCCGAACGGGCCGGCTTCGAGGCGCTGTGGATCTCCGACCACTACCACCCCTGGGTGGACGCCCAGGGTCAGAGCCCGTTCGTCTGGTCGATGATCGGCGCGCTCAGCCAGGTCTGCTCGCTGCCGGTGACCACGGCGGTGACCTGCCCGACGGTGCGGATCCACCCGGCCGTGATCGCCCAGGCGGCGGCGACCAGCGCGGTGCTGCACGGCGGACGGTTCGTGCTCGGCGTCGGCACCGGCGAGGCGCTCAACGAACACATCTTCGGCGACGCCTGGCCGCAGGCCGACGTCCGGCTGGAGATGCTGGAGGAGGCCGTCGAGGTGCTGCGCGCGCTGTGGGGCGGCGACTTCGTCAGCCACCACGGCAAGCACTACACGGTGGAGCAGGCCCGGATCTACACGCTGCCCGACGCTCCCCCACCGATCTACGTCTCCGGCTTCGGACCGAAGTCGATCGACCTGGCCGCCCGGATCGGCGACGGCTACGTCAGCACCATGCCCGACGGCGAGATGGTCCGGCGCTTCCGCGAGAACGGCGGCGGCGACAAGCCGTGCCAGGCCGGCTTCAAGGCGGCGTACGCCGACAGCGAGGACGAGGGGATGCGGATCGCGTACGAGCGCTGGCCAAACGCGGGGGTGCCGGGTGAGCTGTCCCAGGTGCTGCCCTCACCGCGGCACTTCGAGCAGGCCAGCGAGCTGGTCAGGCCGGAGATGCTGAAGGAGGCGTTCGTCTGCGGCAACAGCGCCGACGCGCACCTCGAAATGATCGACAAGTACGCCAAGGCCGGCTTCGACGAGGTCTACGTGGCCAACACCGGCCCGCACCACCAGGGATTGTTCGACCTCTATCAGCGCGAGGTCCTGCCCCGGCTGCGCTGAGCTGCGGGGGGCAGCCGAGCCCATGATCGTCCGAACGCGTTTCGGGAATCATGGGCTCGGGTACCTCCGGCCCTCGATGAAACTGTCCACGCACTCGATGACGTTGCGCCGCGCGGCCCGCAGCCTTTTCGGCTGGAAGGCGCTGCGGCCCAACCAACTGGCCGCCATGCGCGCGGTGATGAAGCGACGCGACGCCCTGGTGGTGTTGCCCACCGGCGCCGGCAAGTCGGCGATCTACCAGATCCCGGCCAGTCTGATCCCCGGCCCCACAGTGGTGATCTCCCCCCTGCTGGCCCTCCAGCAGGACCAGATCGCCTCCCTCAACGAGCGGCAACGCCCGGAGCTGCGGGCGGTGCGTATCAGCTCGAACGAGTCGCCCACCCAGCAGGCCGAGGCGATCACCGAGGTCCGCGAGGGCCGGGCGGAGTTCCTCTTCATCACCCCGGAACAGCTCAGCAACCCGGAACGGATGGCCGAGGTGGCCAGCCTGAAGCCGGCGCTGGTGGCGATCGACGAGGCGCACTGCATCTCGGCGTGGGGCCACGACTTCCGCCCCGACTACCTGGCGCTCGGGCACCTCATCGACGGCATCGGCCGACCGCCGGTGGTCGCGTTGACCGCCACCGCCTCCCCTCCGGTCCGCGACGACATCATCGCCCGGCTGCGGCTGCGCGAGCCGGAGGTGGTGGTCTCCGGGCTGGACCGACCGAACCTGTTCGTCGAGGTCGCGCACTGCCCCACCGAGGACTACCGGTGGCGGCGGCTGGTCGCGCTGCTCCAGGACGACGAGCGACCCGGGATCATCTACGTGCCGACCCGTCGCGCCGCCGAGGAGTTGGCCTCCCGGTTGACCGACGCCGGCTTCCCGGCGCAGTTCTACCACGGTGGGATGGCGGCCGGCGCGCGCGCCGAACTGCACGAGGCGTTCCTCGCCGACCAGGTCCCCATCATGGTGGCGACGTCGGCGTTCGGCATGGGCATCGACAAGCCGAACATCGCCTGGGTGGTGCACATGGCGCTGCCGGACTCCCCGGACAGCTACTTCCAGGAGATCGGCCGGGCCGGGCGGGACGGGCAACCGGCCCGGGTGTTGCTGCTCTGGCAGGCCGAGGACGTGGGCCTGCAACGGTTCTTCAGCGGCGGCCTGCCCGACGTCGACGAACTGCGCGACCTCGCCGCGCTGCTGCGCCGCAAGCCGGCCACCAAGACCGAGCTGCGCGAGAGCACCGGCCTCGGGCCGCGCAAGCTGGGCCAGTACCTCTCCCTGCTGGAGCAGGTCGGCGCGGCCGAGCCCCGCGCCCGGCAGCGCATCGGCGCGCCCCGTTACTCCCCCACCCCGGCCGACGCCGCAGCGGCCGCGCTGGCCGAGGCGGAGCGCCAGCAGACGGTGACCCGGTCCCGCACCGACATGATGCGGGCCTTCGCCGAGACCAGGGCCTGCCGGGGGCAGACCCTGCTGGCGTACTTCGGTGAGCAGATGACGCAGGTCTGCGGGCACTGCGACAACTGCCACAACGGCACCAGCGTGGCCGACCAGGGCGCGGTCGGGCCGTTCCCGGTGCACAGCCAGGTGCGTCACCCCGAGTGGGGGCAGGGCCTGGTGCTCTCCTACGAGGACGACAAGATGACGGTTCTCTTCGATGAGGTCGGGTACAAGACGTTGTCGGTGCGCGTGGTGTCCGAACAGGGCCTGCTGACCCTGGACTAGCCTGACCGGGCACCGGTGTCGGGCCCGGTGGATCGACCAAGCAGAGCACCGATTGATCAAGCAGAGCAGGGCGGAAGGGGCGTTGCCGTGATCGAGCAGCCGGCGTACACCGGGTTCGGGTTCTCCGACGAGGAGTGGGGGCTGCTGGTCGGCCTCCCGCAGTCGGTGCTGACCGCGGCGAGCGCCGCCGAGTCCGACGGCACCCGCCGGACCATGGCGGAGAACGCGGCCGGGCTGGAGACCATCGCCGCCGGCCGGGAGTCGGCCAGCCCGCTGGTCGCCGCCGTGGCCGGTGAGATCGTCACCCGGGTCGGCGACCCGGAGACCGGTGAGGAACTGCCGGTCATCGCGCCCGCCGACCCCGGGGCCTACCTCGACGACGTGCTGCTGCGGGCCGGCCAGGCCGCCGAACTGCTGGCCGCGCGGGTCGACGAGGGTGAGGCCGGCGCGTACAAGCACTGGCTCGTGAAGATCGCCGAGCAGGTGGTGGGCGCCGCCTCCAGCGGTGGGCTGCTGGGCATCGGCGGCGAGTCGGTCAGCGACTCCGAGCGGCGTTTCCGCGACCGGCTCGCGCACGTGCTCATCGACTGACCGGCGACAACGAGGGGTCGGTCGGACCGGTCGGCTCGGCGGCCAACGCCGCGGAGTCGGCCGGTCGGACGCCGCGCAGCGCGGCCAGCGCGGTGACGGCGCCCAGCAGCATCACCGCCATGGCGGCGTAAGCGGCCAGGTGCAGCCCGTCGGTGAACGCGACAGCGGCGGCGTGCCGCACCGCGTCGGCCAGCTCCGCCGGCAGCCCCTGAGCGACCGCGAGCGCGCCACCCAGGGTCTCCTGGGCCGCGTCGCCGGTGTCGGTGGGCAGCCCGGCCGGCAGGCCGTCGACGATCTCGCGCCGGTAGACCGCCGCGCCGACGCTGCCCAGGATCGCCATGCCCAGCGCACCGCCCAGCTCGCTGCTGGACTCGGTCAGCGCCGACGCGACACCGGCCTGCTCGGGCGGCGCCGCGCCGAGGACCAGCTCGGTGACGAGGGACATCACCATCACCAGACCACCCGCGTAGACACTGGCGCCGACGAGCAGCAGCCACAGCGGCGTCTGCGGGGTGACACGGGTCAGCACCGCGAAGCCGACCATGGCGATGCCGAATCCCGCGCCGATCAGGTAGGCCCGTTCGACGCGTTGGGCGAGGGCGGCGGCGGCCGGCGCGACAGCGCCCACGGCGAGGGACGGCACCAGGCTCCACAGTGCCGCCCGCAGCGGGCTCAGGCCGAGCACCAGTTGCAGGTGCTGGGTGGTGAAGATGGCGAAGCCGACGATGGCGAACATCGCCAGCAGGTTGACAGCGAGTGACCCGGCGAAGCCGTGACGGCGGAACAACGCGAGATCGACCATCGGGTACGCCCCGGTCCGCTGCCGGTGCAGGAAGAGCGCGCCCACCAGCAGGCCAGCGACGATGGCGAGCACCCGCACCGGACTGACGCCGTCGCGCGCCATCTCCTTGATGCCGTAGATCACCGGCAGCAGCGCGCCGAGCGACAGCACCGCGCTGATCAGGTCGAAACGCCCGGTCGCCGGGTTGCGGAACTCGGGCACCAGCAGCGGGGCGAGCAGGAGCAGCAGCAGCATCGCCGGGATGTTGATCAGGAAGATCGAGCCCCACCAGAAGTGCTCCAACAGGATGCCGCTGAGCACCGGGCCGAGAGCGATGCCGCCGGTCAGGGTGGCGGTCCAGACGCCGATGGCGGTGCCGCGCTGCTTGGCGTCGTGGAACATGTTGCGCACCAGGGCCAGCGTCGAGGGCATCAGGGTGGCCCCACCGACGCCGAGGAGGGCGCGGGCGGCGATCAGCGTCGCGGTGCTGTCGGCGTACGCGGCCAGCAGCGACGCCGCCCCGAACGCGGTGGCACCGGTCAGCAGGAGCCGGCGTCGGCCGATCCGGTCACCCAGAGCGCCCATGGTGATGAGCAGCCCGGCCAGCACGAAACCGTAGATGTCGAAGATCCAGAGCTGCTCGGTGGCGCTGGGGCGCAGCTCCGCGCTGATGAACGGAACGGCGAAGTAGAGCACCGACACGTCCATCGAGACCAGGAGCAGCGCCAGCATCAGCACCGCCAGCCCGGTCCACTCCCGCCGGCCGGCGCGCGCTGCCGGTGTGGTGGTGGTCTTCATGATCAGTTTCCCTTCTGCGTATGTCGTACGCTGTTATGCGTAGACCATACGCAGAACTAGGATGGCGGGGCAAGGAGGAAATGTGGCGGCGAAGACAGACGACAGCGGGCCCGTACTCCCGCCGGCCATCGAGAGCGCCTGGGGGCTGCGGGAGCGACCCCCCAAGGGGCCTCGGCCGGGAATGAGCGTGCCCACCATCGTGGACGCCGCGGTCCGGGTGGCCGACGCCGACGGCCTGGCCGCCGTGTCGATGAGCCGGGTGGCCAAGGAGCTGGGCGCCGCGACCATGGCCCTCTACCGGTACGTCGGCTCGAAGGACGAACTGCTGATGCTCATGGTGGACACCGGGTACGGCCCGTCCCCCGGTCCGCCCGGCCCGCAGGAGGACTGGCGTACCGGCCTCACCCGGTGGGCCTGGGCCGAACACGAGGTGCTGCGGCGACGGTCCTGGCTGCTGCACGTCCCGATCAGCGGCCCACCGATCACCCCGCAGCAGCTCGGCTGGATGGAGGACGGGCTGCGCTGCCTCGACGGCACCGCGCTCGGCGAGAGCGAGAAGATGTCGGTGCTGCTGCTGATCACCGGGTACGTCCGCAACGAGGCCACCCTCACGTCGCAGATCGCCGAGGGCAGCCGGGCGGCGGGCGTCGAGCCCGCCGAGATGATGCCCGGGTACGCCCGGTTGGTGGGCCGGCTCATCGACCCGGCCCGCTTTCCCGCGCTGCACCGGGTGCTCAGCGCCGGCGTGCTCAGCCAGGACGACCACCCCGACGACGAGTTCGTCTTCGGTCTGGACCGGATCCTCGACGGCGTCGAAGCGCTGATCCAGCGCCGAGCGGGATAGGGCGCCCGATGCTGGCGAGAAACACCATCGACACCACGGTTCTGCCCCCGCGCGAACGGTTCGGCATGTGGCTGGACCTGGTGGCGCGCACCTCGGCGCCGCTGCGCATCCGGTCCGCGCACAGCGACGACTTCGCCGCCCGCGCCGACTTCATCGCTCTCGGCCCGATCCAGCTGGTGCAGTACGAGTACCCGTCGCTGGACGCCACCCGGACCCGCAAGCTGGTCCGCCAGTCCGACCCGGAGCTGTACATCCTCGCCCTCACCACCGGCGGCATCGGCACCTCCAGCCAGGACGGTCGCCGCAGCGAGATCCTGGCCGGCGAGTTCACCTTCTACGACGGGTCCCGGCCCCACGAGGTCTGCCATCACGCCACCGAGCCCGATCGGGATCAGGCCACCTCGATCATCACGCTGATCCCGCACGCCGCCCTGCCGCTACCGCCACAGCGGATGGCCGCGCTCTACGGCGGCCGGATGTCGGGCAGCGAGGGGATCGGGGCGCTGCTGGCGCAGTTCCTGCTCCAGGTGACCGGACACCCCGAGCAGTACCATGCCGCCGACGCCGGCCGGCTCGGCGCGGTCGGGCTCGACCTGGCCACCACCATGCTCGGCCGGCACCTCGTCGCCGAGGACGCCGTGCCCACCGAGGTCCGCCGCCGGGCGCTGCTCACCCAGGTGCAGTCGTACATCCACCGCCACCTCGGCGAGGTGACCCTCGACCCTCAGGTCGTCGCCGACGCCCACCACATCTCGGTGCGGTCCCTGCACCGTCTGTTCGAGGCCGAGGACGCCACCGTGGCGTCGTACATCAGGGACCTGCGACTGACCCGGTGCCGGCGCGACCTGACCGACCCGGCGCTGCGCAACCAGCCCGTGCAGACCATCGCGGCGCGGTGGGGGTTTCCCCACAAGGCCCACTTCAGCAGGGCGTTCAAGGCCGCCTACGGAATGACCCCGCAGGAACACCGCGACAACGCTTCGGATCTGGCGCGGATCGTCAACCGCCAGGCGTCCACCGTCAACTCGCGACCGGCAGACTGACACCGGCGCGGCCGACCATCGCCTGGTGGGCCGCAACGGGGGCCGTGGCGAGGCGCCCGCCGCGCGAGCGGCGGGCGGCCGCCCGGTGGCACCCCGCCCACGCCCGAGGCTCCGACCCCGTCGCGCTTCCCCGGAATCGCCGGCGGGGCCGGTCAGGCCCCCTCCAGCAGCTTCAGGACGACCCGCTCCGCCTCCTCGCGGGGCGCCAGCGGATCGACCGCGGCCACCACCCCCTCGTGGTAGAGGTCGACCACCCGAGGGTCCACGTACGACGCCCGCGCGACCGTCGGCGTGTTGCCCAGCAGCTCCGCCACCTCCCGCATCACGGCGACGACCGCCTTGCGCCGGGCGGTCACCGAACGGGCCGGGCCGGCGGTGGCCAACTCGGTGGCCGCCAGCACCGTGGCGTGCCAGGTGCGGAAGTCCTTCGCGGTCATCTCCCCACCGCTGGCGTCGCGCAGGTAGCCGTTGACCTCGTCGCTGCGCACGTCGCGCCACTCCCGGCCGTCCCAGTAGCCGAACAGCCGCTCCGCCCGTCGCCGCCGACGGCGCAGATTGACGAGCACCTGGCACAGCTCCGGGTCCTCGATCCGGCGTACCTGCTCGATGCCCCCCTTCGCGGGGAACACGAACACCACGCAGCCGCGCCGGGATCGGGCGTGCTCGGGGCGCAGGGTGGACACCCCGTACGTCGGGTCGTCGCCGTTCGCGTACTGGTCACTGCCGACCCGGAACATCCCCATGTCCAACAGCCGGGCCACCGTCGCCAGCACCCGGTCCCGGCCCAGTCCACGGCCGTCCAGGTCGCGCCCCACCCGCTCCCGCAGCACCGGCAACCGCCGGGCCACCTCCAGCATGTGGTCGAACTTCGCCTCGTCCTGCTTCTCCCGCCACCGCGGGTGGTAGACGTACTGCTTGCGCCCGGCCGCGTCGATCCCGATCGCCTGGATGTGCCCGTTCGGATGCGGCGCGATCCAGACGTCCTGCCAGGCCGGCGGGATGACCAGCTCCCGCAACCGGGCCAGCACCTCCGGATCCCGCACCGCAGCCCCGGACGGATCGACGAACAGCCAGCCCCGTCCGCGACGACGCCGTCCGTACCCCGGCCGACCCGGGTCGCTACGCCGCAACCGCACCGGAGACCCGCACCACCCTCTCCACCTCGGCCACCGCGGCCAGCACCTCGTCGAGGTGGAGAGCCGCCATCGTCGGGTGGCTTCCTACCCCGTCCCACCTGGGCCAATCCCCCGCACCGGCCCACAGCACCCGGTGCCGTGGCCGGTCCGGTGGTGGCCCCCAGTGCGCCGGTGGCACCGGCCCGAAGAGGACCACCGACGCGGTGCCGTACCCGGTGGCCAGATGGGCGACGCCGGTGTCCCCGCTGACCACCAACCGGGCGTCGGCCACCAGCGCGGCGAGCCCGCCGAGGTCGGTCCGGCCGGCCAGAACGGCGTCCGAGGTCAGGCCGGCCGCCTCGGCCACCCGGGTCGCCAACTCCCGTTCGTCGGCCGAGCCGGTGAGCAGCACCCGGTGCCCCTGGTCGGTGAGCGCCCGGGCCAGCGCGGCGAACCGCTCGGCCGGCCACCGCTTGGCCGGGATCTTGCTGCCCGGGTGCAGCAGTGTGGCACCGCTGGGCAGCCCCGCCGGCCCGGGCCGACGCAGGCTGAGGTCGGCCCGGTCGGCCGGGATGTCGTACCAGGACAGGAGCCGGCACCACCGGTCCACCTCGTGCTCGTCGGCGGCCCAGTGCGGACCGTCGGCACAGCCGGCGTCCGCGTTGCCGAAGGCGAGCAGCCGACCGGGCCGGGTGGCCGCGAGCAGCCGGTGCGACTGCGGACCGCGGCCGTGCAGGTTGACCGCTACCCGCGGGGCCGACCCGACCCGCAGGGGTCGGTCCAGCCCGGTGGTGTCCACCAGCCGGTCCACCCCGCCGACCAGGTCGACCAGCGGAGCCAGCCAGGCCGGCGCGGCGAGCGCCAGCTCCCGCGAGGGGTACGCGGCCCGCAGCGCCCGCAGCGCGGGCACCGCGGTCACCAGATCGCCGACGCCGAGGGCGCGCAGCACGAGGATCACGGGTACGAGGTCTCCTGCTCGGCGCAGACCACCATCTCGCGCACCGCGCAACCGGCCGGCTGGCTGAGCGCGAACATGATCGCGGCGGCGGTGTCGGCGGGCTCGTTGAGGTTCGCGTCCGGCCCCGGCTTGTACTGCGGGTCACGTTCGTCGAAGAACGCGGTGCGCATCCCACCCGGGATGAGCAGGGTGACGCCGACCTGACCGGCCAGCTCGGCGGCGAGGGCTCGGGTGAACCCCACCACCCCGAACTTCGCCGCGCAGTAGGCGGTGGCGTCGCTGACCGCCTTGACGCCCAGGGTGGAGGCGACGGTGACGACGCGTCCCCGAGAGGTCAGCAGGAACGGCAGCGCGGCCCGGACCACCGCCGCGGTGGCCAGCAGGTCCACGGCGACGATCCGGTCCCAGGTCTCGCCCGGCAGGTCGGCGAGCCGGCCCGGCACGTCGGTGCCGGCGGCGGTGACCACGGCGTCCAGGCCGCCGGCCTGCTCGGCGAGATGCCGGGTGGCCGCCTCGGCGGCGCGCGTGTCGGCCAGGTCGCACTCGGTCCAGGACACCCCGTCGACCGGCGGCTGCCGGTCCAGCACGAGCGGTCGGCCACCGGAGGCGGCCACCGCGGCGACCACCGCGGCGCCGAGGCCGCTGGACCCGCCGGTGACCAGGACGGTGGGCCCGGCACCGGGCCGCGTGCCGGTCATCGGGTCCGCTCCGCGAGCGTGCGGACGATCAGGTCGGTGGTGGACCGACCGTCCAGGTAGGGCACCACCACCGTGTTCCCGCCCCACCGGCGTACCACCTGCGCCTCGGGCAGGGCGGCGGTGGCGTCTCCACCACCGGTGGCGTAGTCGCCGCCCTTGACCCAGACGTCGGGGCGGATCCAGGACAGCGCCGCGTCCGGGGTCGGCTCGTCGAAGATGAGGACCGCGTCGACGCAGCTCAGGGCGGCCAGCAGCCGGCTGCGGTCAGCTTCGGACTGCACCGGCCGATCCGGCCCCTTCAACCCGGTCACGCTGGCGTCGGAGTTCAGGCAGACGATCAGGCAGTCACCGAGCTGCCGGGCGGCCTCCAGGGTGGCCACGTGCCCGGCGTGCAGCAGGTCGAAGCAACCGCCGGTGGCCACCACGGTGCCGCCACCGGCGCGTACCTCGTTGAGGAGCGTGGCGACGGCGGCGACCCCCACCCGGTCGGCCACCGCGCCACCTCGTGGTCCGGGCTGGAGAACGCGCGGCCCCGACGTGCTCCCGGCCCGCACCGCGGGCCCCGACGGCGGCAGCGCCGTCGCCACTCCGCCACCCGCCACGTACGCGGACGCCTCGGCGACCGCCACCTGCACCGCCTCGGAGACCAGCGCCCCCTGGGCCAACGCGAGGCTGGCGGCCGCCGCGAACCGGTCGCCGGCACCGCAGGTGTCCCCCTCGGCGCTACCCGGCGTCGGCACCACCAGCGGCGTCGACCCGGCGTGGCAGAGCAGCGCGCCGTCACCGCCCAACGTCACCGCGACCGCGCCGGCCCGCCAGCGCCGCCGCAGCCCCTGGGCGCCGCGCGACGCGGTGGCCAGTCGGGAGGCACCGGGCAGCGCGGGGACCAGCTCGCGCACCTCGGACTCGTTCGGGGTGGCCAGGTGGACGCCGGGCACGGCCGCCGGGCCGCGCGGATGCGGGTCCCACACCACCGGCGCGCGGGTGGCGGCCAACGCGTCGCGCAACGCGGGCTGCCGGGCCACCCCCCGGCCGTAGTCGCTGACCAGCACCGCCGACGCGGCGGCGATCACCCGCAGCACCTCGTCGGAGGGCTGACCCGGCTCCCCGGACGTGCCGCCCCGGTCGTGGCGCAGCAGCACCCGCCCCCGGGCCCGCAGCCGGATCTTCTCCGGCGTGGCGCCGGAGAGGGCCAGGGGGTACACCTGCACGCCGGCGGCGGTGAGCAGAGCGCTCAGCCGAGCCCCACCGGCGTCGTCGGCGAGCGCGGTGACCAGCACCACCTCGGCGCCCTGCGCGGCGGCGAACACCGCCGCCAGCCCGGCGCCCCCCGGTCGGTCGGTGGCCGCAGTCTCGTCGAGCACCGGCACCGGGGAGTCCGGGCAGAGCCGGTTGACCACGCCTTCCACGTCCCGGTCGAGCAGGGTGTCCCCCAGCACCACCACCGGTCCCCTCACGCTTGCCTCCTCATCCTCACGCGTCGACCTGCTGTCCGGTCCCGCCGTCGAGCACCACCTCGACCCCGGTACGCACCGGTGCCGGCCCCCCGGCCA
Organism: Micromonospora sp. NBRC 107095; assembly: GCF_030269705.1. NCBI lineage: Bacteria > Bacillati > Actinomycetota > Actinomycetes > Micromonosporales > Micromonosporaceae > Micromonospora > Micromonospora sp. NBRC 107095. The sequence continues at coordinate 2,541,441 of NZ_BSTU01000001.1, read as the reverse complement.
CGGGGCCGACGACCGCCGGATCGCCGACCGCGGCCAGCGCGGCCGGCAACTCCTGTTCGAGGTACTCGCAGAGCAGATGACTGGTCACGAGGTGCAGCTCCTGGACGACCTGGGTGTCCGGGGACGCGACGGCCAGCACGTCGTCGCAGGCGTCGGCGAGCGGATTGGGAGCGACGCCGGTGAGCGCCCAGGTGGTCACCCCGACGTCGCGGGCGGCCCGCGCTGCGGCGACCAGGTTGGCGCTGGTCCCACTGGTGCTCAGCAGCAGCAGGATGTCGCCGGGGCGGCCGTGGGCGCGCACCTGGCGGGCGTACACGTCGGTGTAGCCGTAGTCGTTGGCGATGGCGGTGAGCGCACTCGTCTCGGCGTGCAGCGCGATCGCCGACAGCGGTCGGCGATCGTCGCGCAGCTTGCCGACCAACTCAGCGGTGAGGTGCTGGGCCTCGGCGGCGCTGCCGCCGTTGCCGGCGACCAGCAGGCGACCCCCGGCGGCCAGCCGGTGGGCCAGGTCCGATCCCCAGCGCGTCAGCTGCGACTCACAGCGCCGGTACGGCACCAGCGCCGCCGCGAGATTCGTCAGGTGGGTGTCGAGCAGGCTGCCCGTCGGCATCAGGCCACCACCCGGGTCGGCCGGCGCACGGCGGCCACCTCGCTGTAGACCTCGACCAGCCGCTCGGCGGTCGCCGCCCACGAGTAGCGCGCCCGGGCCCGCTCGCGCGCCGCCGTCGCGTACGCGAAACGCCTGATCCGGTCGTCGAGCAACCCTTGGATCGCGGTGGCCAGGGCCTGCGGATCCCGGGCCGGCACGAGGTCACCGGTCGTCCCGTCGACGACGGTGTCCCGGATGCCACCCACGGCCGTGCCGACGACCGGCACCCCGCAGGCCATCGCCTCCAACGGGGTCAACCCGAACGGCTCGTACCAGGGCGCCGCGACCAGCAGGTCCGCCGAGCGGTACCAGCGGCCCATCTCCTCCCGGGGCACCGCGCCGACGAGGTGCACCCGGTCGGCCACCCCGCACGACTCGGCGAGGGCCCGCAGCCGGCGGGCGTACGGGTCGGTCTCCAACAGCCCCTCGGGTGGGCCGCCGACGACCACGCACTCGGCGTCCGGCACCAACGCCATCGCACGGATCACCGTCTGGAAGCCCTTGCGCTCGACCAGCCGACCCACGGTGAGGATCCGGGCCCGTCCCGGTTCCCTCTCGGCCGCCGGTCCGAGCGGGGCGAAGGTGGCGAGGTTGACCCCGGAGGGCACCACCGTCATCCGGGACCGGGGCACCCCCATCCGGACCAGCTCGCCCACCTCGTCGCGGCACTGCGCGACGACCCGGTCCACCGAGCGGCCCAGCTCCCGCTCGTAGGAGATCCGTCGGGCCGGGCTGGTGTCCTGCACCCCCTGGTAGCGGCGCTTCACGGTGCCCAACGCGTGGTACGTCTGCACCACCGGCACCCCGGTCTGCCGGCCGGCGGTCAGCCCGGCCAGACCACTCATCCAGAAGTGCGCGTGGATCACCTCGGGCACCCAGTCGCCGCCGCGCCAGCGTTCGATCAACCAGGCGCTGAACTCCCGCATGTGCGGCAGCAGCGCGTCCTTGGCCACCGGCTCGGCCGGGCCGGCCGGCACGTGCACCACGTCGTACCCGTCCGGGCTGCGGACGGTCACCGGCAGGTCGGGCGCGTCGCGGCGGGTGTAGACCCGCACCTCGTGCCCGGCGGCGGCGAGCGCGGCGGACAGCTCCGCGACGTGCGTGTTCTGGCCGCCGGCATCCTCCCCTCCGAGGACGGCGAGCGGGCTGGCGTGCTCCGAGATCATCGCGATCCGCATACTTCCTCCTCCAGCAGCCGGTCCCAGTCAGCGAGGAAACGGTCGAGGCCGTACCTGTCGCGTGCGGCGGTTCGCGCCGCCGCCCCGGCCTGGCGCGCGGTCGCCGGTTCGGTGATGAACCGGCGGGCGGCGTCGAGCAGGGTGTCGGTCCGGGTGGCCAGCGCCCCCGCCTGCGGGGGCACCGCCATCACCGCCTCGGTGGTGGCGAGCGCGACGACCGGCATGCCGATCGCCATCGCCTCGATGAGGCTCAGCCCGAGGGAGGTCCACCGGCACAGGTGCAGATATGCCCGCCGTCGGGCCAGTTCGGCATGCATCCGCTCCTGGGGCACGTCGTCGTGGCTGGTGAGCCGGTCGGCGGGCAGTCCCAGGTGGTCGGCCAGGCCGGCGACCCCCATGCCGAACACGTCCAGCGGCGCGATCTCGGCGAACTGGGGCAGCAGGTCGGTGCCGGTGACCCGGCCTCGCCGTACCGGCTCGTTGATCACCACGGCGAGCCGGTCCAACTCGCCCGTGTAGGACGCCGAGGGGGCGACGATGCCGTGGTCGACAACAGTGGTGCGGGTGGCGCCGGTGTCCCAGAAGATCTGGTTGAACCCGGTGACGTGGGCGATGAGCAGGTCGTCGCGGTCGGCCATCGGGTGGCGGGTGTTGGGCACGTCGCCCTTGGGGGTGTTGTGTTCGACGTAGATCGCCGGAAGGTCGCGGCCCGGGCGGCGCCGAAGCCACTCCTCGGCCCGGTCGAGTTCCTCGGGGCGTTGCAGGATCACCAGGTCCACGTCGGCGCTCGGCAGCTCCTGCGGGCTGACCTCGACCGCGTTGTCCGGCCACGGGTAGGTGCGGGCCCGGCCGAGGCCGTACGGGCCGCGGTCGGGTGTGGTGGGAATCAGGTAACGGTGGCTGCCGTGCACGAACGACGTGGTCCAGGAGCCGTGCACGTGCCAGAGCAGGATGTTCATCGGCCGCCACCACCGCTGGTCGCGAGCGTCCGGAGCGCGTCGACCACCTGCTCCGGGTCGATGCCGCTGAGGCAGGGGTGCCCGGGGACCGGGCAGCTGGCCGCCCGGGTGTCCCGGCAGGGCCCGGCCGCGTCGCCGAGCCGGACGGTGGGCACCCGGTAGGGCCCCCACTGGCCGAACGGAACCGTCGGCGCGAAGAGACTCACCACCGGCACTCCGGCGGCGGCGGCCAGGTGTGCGGGCCCGGTGTTGCCGACCACCACCGCGCTGGCGTCCGCGACGATCCCGGCCAGCCCGGCCAGGTCGGTGCGACCGCCCAGGTCGGTGCCGCCGGCCGCGGCGACCCGGGCGGTGACAGCGCGCTCGTCCGGGCCGCCGGTGACCAGCACCCGGTGGCCGGCGTCGGCCAACGCCCCGACGATCCGGGTCGCCAGCTCGGGCGGGCAGGCCCGGCTCGACGCGGCCGACCCGGGGTGCAGCACCACGTACCCCGGGTCGCCGAGGTCGGCCGGGCGCGGCGGCACGGCGTCCCGGCGCAGCCGGAGGACGGGTTCGTCGCCGTCGGGCAGCCGGTGGCCGGCGGCGGCAGCCAGGGAGAGGGCGCGTTCGGGTTCCGGGACGCCCACCGGCACCCGGTGCCGGACGTCCAGCAGCGAGCCCGGGTAGTCGTCGCTGATCGCCGCGATCCGGTCGATCCCCGCCATCCGCAGCAGCAGCGCCAACGGCAGGGCGGACTGGTGGAACGAGGTGAACACCACCGCCTGGTCCGCGCCGATCGCGCCCAACCGCGCGGTCAGGTCCCGGATGGCCTGCGGATCGACCGGCCCCGGTGTGGGGTCGATCCACGGCAGCGGATGCTCGATGATCTCGTCGACGCCGGGCAGCAGGTTGGCGGCGGCGCGACCGCGCGGCCCGCACAACAGCACCACCCGCTGCGCTCCGGCCGCCACGGCGCGGATCGCCGGGCCGGTGACCAGCACGTCACCCGCCGAGTCCGAGCGGACCACCAGCGCCGTCCGTACCGGTTCGCCGGGCGGGGTCGACGGCTGCACGGCCTGTTGCCGGCGCAGGATCTCGTCCACCGCCGACGGCAGGTCGGAGGCCACCCAACCGGCGGCGGCGATCTCCTCCGGTCGGGTCACCGGGGTGGGCACCAGCACGCCCGCCGCCCCGGCGGCCAGCGCCGCGGCGACGTCCCGGCCGATGTCGCCCACCAGCACGCACCGGGACGCCGTAGTGCCCAGCTCGCGGGCGGCGGCGTGCACCAGACCGGGCGCCGGCTTGCGGCAGTCACACCCGTCGGCGTCGTCGTGCGGGCAGACCAACCACGCGTCGAACGGGCCCAGCAGCTCCTCGACGCGGGCGTGCACCGCCCGCATCTGCTCCCCGGTGAAGTAACCCCGGGCCAGGCCCGACTGGTTCGTGACGACCGCCAGCCGCAGCCCGGCCGCTCGCAGCCGGTCCAGCGCCGCCCGGGCGCCCGGCACCGGCCGCACCTTCTCCGGGTCGCCGTTGTACGGCACGTCCTCGATCAGGGTGCCGTCCCGGTCCAGCAGCACCGCGTCGTACAGGACCGGCCGGGAGCTTGCGACAGACCCGGAACCGGCGCGGTCAGCAGCGGCGTACACCTGGGCTGACCTGCGCTGATACGGATCCTCCTGGTCCTGTCGCACAGGCGGCGGGTTCCCTGCCCCCCGAGGAGTAAACGTCGTCGTGGCGGCGGTGGGCCAGCGCGCCGCGGTGCCCCGGGTCGGCCTTACCCGCCGTGCCGGAGAAGCTAACCCCGCCGGCCGTTAGCACGTGCCGTGCCCCGGGTATGGAATCCCGGTGGCGATTGTGGAGAAAGTGATCGACGCTCCCCCGCAGCGGGTGTTCGACGTGCTCGCTGACGGATGGACGTACAGCGACTGGGTGGTCGGCACCGCGCACATGCGGGACGTGGACGACGCCTGGCCCCGGGTCGGCAGCCAACTGCACCACCGTGCCGGGCCCTGGCCGTTCTCCCTACAGGACGCCTCGACGGTGCTGGTCTGCGAACCGCCGCACCGGCTCGTGCTCAAGGCCGGTCTCTGGCCGGCGGGTGAGGCGATCGTGGCCTTCACCCTGGAGCCGGTGGAAGGCGGAGCCACCCGGGTCCGCCTCGGGGAGGACTTCGCCGCCGGGCCGTTGCGCTGGGTCCACAACAAAATCAACGATCTGGTCTTGCACCGACGCAACCGGGAGACGTTGGCCCGGCTCTCCGACATCGCCACCCGGCAGAAGGGGTGACCGTGACACGGACCGTGGTGGTGACCGGCGCGAGCGCCGGCGTCGGCCGGGCCGTCGCCCACGCGTACGCGGCGCGCGGCGCCCGTCTGGCGCTGCTGGCCCGGGGCGAGGCGGGCCTGGCCGCCGCCGAGCGGGAGTGCCGGTTGCGCGGCGCGACCGACGTGCGCGGGTACCGGGTCGACGTGGCCGACGCGGGCGCGGTGCAGCAGGCCGCCGACGACGTGGTGCACCGGTGGGGCGGCATCGACGTGTGGGTCAACAACGCGATGGTGTCGGTGTTCGCGCCCGCCTGGGAGATTCCGGCGCGGGAGTTCCACCGGGTCACCGCTGTCACCTACCTGGGCACGGTGCACGGCACGCTCGCCGCGCTGCGGCACATGCGGGCACACGGGCGGGGCACGATCGTGCAGGTGGGCTCGGCGTTGGCCTACCGGGGCATCCCGCTGCAGTCGGCGTACTGCGCGAGCAAGCACGCCGTGCAGGGGTTCAACGACTCGCTGCGCGCCGAACTGCTGCACGACTGCCCGGGGGTGAAGGTGTCGATGGTGCAACTGCCGGCGGTCAACACGCCGCAGTTCTCCTGGGTCCGTACCCGGTTGCCCCGGCATCCGCAGCCGGTGCCGCCGATCTTCACTCCGGAGCTGGCCGCCCGGGCCATCGTGTGGGCGGCGGACCACGGCACCCGGGAGTTGAACGTGGGTGGCCCGACCTGGCAGGCCCGGCTGGCCGACGCGCTGTTCCCCGGCCTGCTCGACCGGAAGCTGGCCCGCGACGGGTACGACAGCCAGCAGACCAGCGCCGCGATCGATCCGGCGACCTGGCGTGACAATCTGGACCACCCCGGCGACGCGGACACCGACCGGGGTGCGGCGGGGGTGTTCCGCCAACAGGCACGTGACCGTTCCGCAGCGCTCTGGGTGAGCACGCACAAGCCGGTGCTCTCCGGTGTCGCGCTCGCCGTCGCGACGCTCGCCCTCGGCGTTGTCGGTCGCTGTCGGGGCTGACCAACACAAGCCCGTGACCAGGGCTGTTACCCCGGAGCGCGGTGGACGACGACGGTCCGCAACGCCCGGGAGGGGTGCCCCCTCGGCGCGAATGCGGCAACTGGATACCCTTTCCATGACCCACGTCCGCAAACCGAGGATGACCGACATGATCCAGCCGGTGCAGTTGCCGTCGCCGTGGCGGGACGCACGCCTGACCGTCGTCGTGCCCACGTACAACGAGGCGGGCAACCTCCCGGCGTTGGTCGAGCGGCTGCTCGCGCTGCCGCTGCCGGGGCTGCGCATCCTCGTCGCCGACGACAACTCCCCCGACGGCACCGGGGAGGTGGCCGACAAGCTGGCCATCGAGAACCCCGACCGGATCGAGGTCGTGCACCGCGCCGGCAAGGAAGGCCTCGGCCGGGCGTACGTGGACGGGATGAGTCGGGCGGTCGCGGGCGGCGCCGAGTACGTGGCGCAGATGGACGCCGACCTCTCGCACCCGCCGGAGGCGCTGCCGGGGATGCTGGGCGCGCTGCTGTCCACCCAGGCCAGCGTGGTGATCGGTTCCCGGTACGTGCCCGGTGGCGAGCTGGACGAGAACTGGCCGCTCTACCGCCGGGCGCTCAGTGGCTGGGCGAACCTCTACGTGCACACGCTGCTGCGGGTGCGCATCCGGGACCTCACGGCCGGCTTCAAGATCTGGCGGGCCGACGCCCTGCGCGACATCGACCTGGAGCGGGTGCAGTCCAACGGCTACAGCTTCCAGGTGGAGATGCACTACCTCGCCACCAAGCTGGGGCACACCATCCTGGAGGTGCCGATCCGCTTCGAGGAGCGGCGTGACGGCGTCTCCAAGATGACCACCGCGACCAAGGTGGAGAGCGCCCTCATGCCCTTCCGCCTCCGCAGCAAACACCGCAACGTAACCCGCTGACCCCCACCCTGCTGGGTGCAAGAGGTCTGCGTCGCCGACGGCGGCGAATCTGACGCAAACCTCTTGATCACCGGGATGCCGGGGCAGCGGCGGCGGTCAGGGGGTGGTGGGGTAGATGGCGTTGTGGGCGGTGGAGATGGCCGCGGCGTAGGCGCGGCCGGTGAGCGCACGGTCGCGGGCCAACGCCGCGCGGGCCGCGTTCGCACCCGGCGCGCCGTGCACCCCGCCGCCCGGGTGGGCCGACGAGCTGGCCAGGAAGAGCCGGTCCACCGGGGTGTCCGCCCGCCCCAGGCCGGGGATCGGGCGCAGGAAGAGCTGCTGGTACGCGGCGGCGGTCCCGCCGCCGAGCGCGCCGCCGACCAGGCTCGGGTTGCCCTTCTCCAGATCGACCGGCGAGGCCACGTGCCGGCCCACGATCAGGCGCCGGAAACCCGGTGCCGCGGCCTCCAGCACGTCCTCCATCCGCTGCACGTGCCCGGCCACGTCGTCGGCCCGCCAGGTCCGCCGGAACGGCAGATGGGTGTACGACCAGAGCGACTCGGTGCCCGGTGGGGAGTGGCTCGGGTCCGCCACCGACATCTGCCCAACCAGCAGGAACGGGTCGCGGGGCAGCTCACCACGGGCCAGCTCGCCGGCGTAGTGGGTGAGCCCGTTCAGGTCCGCGCCGAGGTGCACGGTGCCGGCGCCGGCCACCTGCCGGTTCGTCCACGGCACCGGCGCGGAGAGCGCCCAGTCCACCTTCAGCGTGGAGCCGTCCCACCGGAAGTGCGCCAGGTCCTCCACCAGCCGCGACGGCAGCGCCGCCGGGCCGACCAGGTCGAGGTAGAGCGCCGGCGCCGGAACGTCGGCGAGCACGGCCCGCCGGGCCCGCCACAGCGCGCCGCCCACGGTGCGGACCCCCATCGCCCGGCCCCGGGCGGTGAGCACCCGGTCGGCCCGCGCGCCGTAGATGATCGTCCCGCCGCGTCCCTGTAGCCGGTCCACCAGCGCGTCGGTGATCCGCTGCGCGCCGCCGTCGGGCACCGGCCAGCCGACCTGCTGGCCGAGCATGGCCAGCAGCCAGCCGTACACCCCGGAGCCGGCCTCTTCCGGGGAGAGGTCGGTGTGCAGGGCGCAGCCGGCCAGCAGGGCCGGCCCGCCGGGACCGTCGAAGAGTTCGTCACCAAGTTTGCGGACCGGCACGACAAGCCGGCGGGCGAGTCGCAACGCGCCGGCGACACGCAACCGCCGCAGCAGACCCAGCCCTCCGCGTACCGGCGGGAACGGCGCGGTGATCGCGTCCAGCATCGGCTCGGCCACGTCGAGCCACTCGGCGTACGCGTTCAGCCACCGCTTGCCGTCACCGGGCGCGAACTGCTCCAGCGACGCGGCGGTCACGTCCGGGTCCCGGTTGATCACCGCGGCCCGGCCGTCGGGCAGCAGGTGGGCCAGCACGTCCGGGGCGTGTCGCCACGACAGCCCGTGTCGATCCAGGTCGAGGGCGCCCAGCACCGGTGAGGCGTACCCGAGGGGGTAGAACGAACTGTAGAGGTCGCTCAGGTAGCCGGGCGCGGTTACTTGAGCGGAGCGGACCGCGCCGCCGGGCGTCGCGGTCGCCTCCAGCACCACCACGTCCCAGCCGGCGTCGGCCAGCAGGTTGGCCGCCACCAGGCCGTTGTGCCCGGCACCGATGACGACGGCGTCCGCGCTCTGCGCGGCGGTGGTTGTCATCGGATCCGCCTACCCGGCGCGCAACCGGGCGAAACGCGTTTGCCTCGCCGGGGCCGGGGCATCCAGCGCCGCATGTACACGGTTGCGCAGCTGGTGGGCGGGGTGTGGGGTGCGGGCGGCGACGGCGGCGAACTGGTCGTGCGTGATCCGGCGGACGACCAGCCGGTGAGCACGGTGCCGGTGGCCACCGCCGACGAGGTGGCCAAGGCGACCCAGGCGGCCCGCAACGCGGCGGCCCAGTGGGCGGCGACCGCGCCGGCCGAACGGGCGGCGGCGCTGCACCGGGCCGCGGACGCGGTGGAGGCGGTCGTCGAGGAGTTGTCGGCGGCGGTCACCGCGGAGATGGGCAAGCCGTTGGCGGACGCCCGTGGCGGCGTCGAGGCGGGGATCGGCACCCTGCGACAGTATGCGGAGCTGGCGCCGCTGCGCGGCGGGCGCACCCTCAATGGCGTCCCCGACGCGCTGGACTTCCTGACCCCGCAGCCCCGTGGGGTGGTCGCGGCGATCACCCCCTGGAACGACCCGGTGGCGGTCTCCTGTGGGCTGCTCGGCGCGGCTCTGGTGACCGGGAACGTGGTGCTCTACAAGCCGAGCGAACGGACCCCGGCGACGGGTTGGCTGCTGGCCCGCGCATTGGATCAGGCGCTGCCGGCCGGGGTGTTGTCGCTGCTCACCGGCGGCCCGGAGGTGGGTGCGGCGCTGGCGGCGCAGGAGGTCGACGTGGTGGCCCACGTCGGCGCCACCGCGACCGGCCGGGCGATCGCCGCCGCCGCGGCCCGCACCGGCGCGAAGGTGCTCCTGGAGAACGGGGGCAGCGATCCGTTGGTGGTGGACGCGGGCGTCGACCCGGAGTGGGCGGCGGAGCAGGCGGCGCTCGGCGCGTTCGCCAACGCCGGGCAGATCTGCGTGGCGGTGGAGCGGCTCTACGTGCACCGGGAGGTGGCCGACGACTTCGTGGCCGCGCTGGTGCGACGCGCCGAGGCGCTGCGGGTCGGGCCGGGCCGGGACCCGGGCACGGAGCTGGGCCCGCTGGTCGACCGCCGGCACCGGGACCACGTGCACGGGCAGGTGGCGGCGGCGGTGGCCGACGGCGCGCGGGTGCGCACCGGCGGCGAGGTGCCGGCCGGGTCGGGCGCGTTCTATCCGGCGACCGTCGTCACGGACTGCCGCCACGACACGGCGCTGGTCCGGGAGGAGACGTTCGGGCCGGTCGCACCGGTGGTGGTGGTCGACTCGTTCGACGAGGCGTTGCGCTGCGCGGCGGACTCCCCGTACGGGCTGGCGGCGACCGTGTTGACCCCGTCGATGAGTCACGCGCAGCGGGCCTGGCGGGAGCTGCCGGTGGGCACCGTCAAGATCAACGCGGTGTTCGGGGGCGCGCCGGGCGGTGCCGCGCATCCGCGCCGGGCCAGTGGGCAGGGCTACGGGTACGGCCCGGAGCTGCTGGACGAGTTCACCGCCACCAAGGCGGTGCACATCGAGGCGCCGGGCGGCGGGCACTGGTGAGACAGCACGGGCGGACGCAGGGGTGGCGCGCCCGCCCGTACCGCGTCGGTGGTGCTCCGGTGCGGCGCGGTCAGTTCCCGCGGGCCTTGCGGGTGGCGCGGTCGTTGGCCTTCTCGATGGCCGTGACCAGCTCCGGTTTGGTCATGCCGGACCGGCCGGGTACGTCGAGTTCGCGGGCCACCGACATCAGGTGGTCCTTGGTGGCGTTGGCGTCCACGCCACCCGCCGTGGGGGCCCGTCGTTCCGGCCCGCCACCGGCGGCCTGCTGGTCGCTGGGGCCCTTGCGGCCCTTCGGCTCCCAGTGGTCGCCCACCTTCTCGAACTGGTGCTTCACCGCGGCGAAGGCGGTGCGGTGCGCCCGCTCCCCCTCGCCGTAGGTCTCGACCGCCGAGTCGTGCGTCTTCTCCCAGGTGCGCTGCGCCTTATCCGGGGAGCGTCGCAGCGTGCTGGGCAGGTCTTCGCGCCCGGGCATCTCGTCCTCCTCCGTGTCGACAGGGTCACTGTGACCGTTCCCCGGTGACGCGGCGGCAAACCATAGCGGCGTCGGCCGGCCCCAGGGTGGGGTTTGTCGATTTCCCCATCCGGGTACCGCCGGGCCAGGCCAGACCGGACGACCGGTCATCCGGCGGCCGGGGCGCAGGGAGCGGGCATGACGACCACGGAGCCCGGTACCACCCTCGACGGCACGGCGGGCAGCCGGGTGCCGCGGCGGATACGGCAGCTGAGCTGGCGAACCTGGCGTGGGGTGCTGGTCCGCAGTGTGCAGAACTTCGTCACCGACAACTGCTCCGACTGGGCCGCCGCGCTCACCTACTACGGCGTCCTGGCGCTCTTTCCGTCCGCCATCGTGGTGGTGGCGCTCGTCGGCCTGGTCTCCGACGGGGAGCGGACCCTGGACACGGTGGTCGACCTGGCCAACCAGGTGGGCGCCGGGTCGGTGCTGACGACGGAGAACGGCGGCGTGGTCGGGGTGATCAAAGCCGTGGTGCTCGACCAGAGCAACCCGAAGCTGCTGCTGAGTTTCGGCCTGCTCGGTGCGCTCTGGTCCGCGTCGGGGTTCATCGGCGCGTTCACCAGGGCCTCGAACGCGGTGTACGGGGTGACCGAGGGCCGCCCGGTCTGGAAGCTCCGGCCGTTGCAGATCGGCTTGGCGGCGATCACGCTGCTGCTGCTCGCGGTGGTCGCGCTCGGGCTGATCGTCAGCGGGCCGGTCACCGACGCGGTCGGTGACCTGATAAACGCCGGCGGCCTGGCCCGCACCACGTGGAGCGTGGCGAAGTGGCCGGTCCTCGCCATGATCATGATGGTGCTGCTGTCCCTGCTGTTCTGGATCGCGCCGAACGTGCGCCAGCCCCGGTTCCGCTGGCTCACCCCGGGCGGCGCGGTGGCCCTGCTCTCCTGGGCGGCGGCCTCCTTCGGCTTCGGCCTCTACGTGGCCAACTTCGGCTCGTACGACACCACCTACGGCAGCCTCGGCGCGGCCATCGCGTTCCTGGTCTGGCTCTACCTGTCGAACACGGCGCTGATGCTGGGCGTGCAGATCAATGCCGAGGTGCAGCGCGGGCGGCAGTTGCAGGCCGGCGACCCGGACCCGGAGGAGCCGGTGCTGCCGCCGCGCCGGCCGGCCGACGAGTGAGGCCCCGTTCGGCGGTGGCGTCCGGTTCGTCGCCGGGCCGAGGGCCGGTTCGTGACCCGGTGCCGGTTTAGCGGGCGGGGTGCCGGGTAGCGCAGAAGGCATGGAGCGTGGCAACAGCAAGCACGGACCGAGGATCGACGAACAGATGAGTCAGGAGGTCAGCGGCCTGGTACAGGGGCCGGGGACCGGCGGCTCTCGAGTCGACGAGTTCCGGGTTCCGGAACCGGCCGGTGAGGACCAACCGGAGGCGACCACCGCCCCGGCCGGCGATACCCGCACCGGCGCCCCGCAGGGGATGAGCTCGACGGACGTCGAGCAGCGCAGCCGGCTCGGCCGGTTCATCTCGATGAGCGCGCTGCCGGGCGACCGACTGGTGCTCATCGCCAGCGCCCGTGAGAACGAGGCGCCCGACGACATCGTGGCGGCGCTGGAACGGCTGCCCGAGGGCACCGTCTACCAGACGGTCTCCGAGGTGTGGGCCGCGCTCGGCAACAAGAACGAGACGACTCGCTGGTGAGACGGATCGCCCCCGATCCCCCAACCCACCAGCGGCTGAAGGAGGTTCCCCGATGAGTGGCGTTACCGAACACGTAGACGTTTCCGTCCCTGTCCGTACGGCGTACGACCAGTGGACGCAGTTCGAGGAGTTTCCCGAGTTCATGGAGGGCGTGCGGGAGGTCCGGCAGCTCTCCGACACGATGACCCACTGGACTGTGGACATCGCCGGGGTGAAGCGCGAGTTCGACGCGGAGATCACCGAACAGCTCCCCGACGAGCGGGTCGCCTGGCGGTCGACCGGCGGCACCCAGCAGGCCGGCGTGGTGACCTTCCACCGCCTGGACGAGGACAAGACCCGGGTCACCCTGCAACTCGAGTTCGAGCCGCACGGTGTGGTCGAGCAGGCCGGCGACAAGCTCGGCATCGTCGACCGGCGGGCCAAGGGCGACCTGGAACGGTTCAAGACCTACATCGAACGGCGTGGTCAGGAGACCGGTGCCTGGCGCGGGCAGGTGGACCGCCCGCAGCCGTGACGCTGAGCAGTGACCGGAGGTGGCCGTCGGGGTTCCCGGCGGCCATCGCCGTGTCCGAGCCTGTTTGCGATCATCGGGCCCGGGTACGGCTGGAGGTATGACCGACGACAGCATCAGGGTGTGGCGGGACGAGGAGCGGCTTCCATTGGAGGAGTTGGAGCGCGCCGTGTCGGGCTCCAGCCTCGACGGGCAGGCCGACGACGTGACGGGTAACGACGCCGGCGAGGAGGCCGCGTTCGGGCACGGGCCGGCCGCGTCGGACCGCGAGGGACAGGCCCGGGGCAACAGCCGGGAGGACACCGACCCGCAGCGCGCCTACCGCCCGTCCACCACCGGCAGGACCGGGCCGGACGTCTGACCCGCGCTCCCGGGTCGGTCGGGCGCGGGCGGCTCGGCGGCGGGTCGGCGGGTACCCCACTCGTGCAGCGCGACCAGCGCCAGCGCGAGCACCAGCAGGGCCGAGCCCAGCACCTGCACCGACGTGTTGCCGATCAGCACACCCAGCCCGGCCGGGACGAGGGCCGCACCGATGCCCGCGGCACCGATCTGCAGCCCGATGGCCCGGTCCGCGTGCGCCACCCCGACCCGTTCGGCGGTGGTGAGGGTGAGCAGCGGAAACACCGGCGCGGCGGCGAAACCGACAACGACCAGGCCGAGCACCGCCAGGATGGCCGGCCCGGGTACGGCGATCAGCGCCGCGCCGACCGCCATTCCGGCCAGGCTGGCGCGCAGCACCAGCCCCGCCCCCAGGCGCTCGGCGACCAGACCCTGCACGACCCGGCCGACGAAGAGGCTGCCCCAGTACGCGGAGACGCAGCCGCCGGCCACCGCCGCGCTCAGCCCGCGCCCCTCGGTGAGCAGCAGGAACGCCCACAGCCCGGCGGACACCTCGATCGCCACGTACAGCACGAAGGCGAGCGTCCCCGACCAGACCGCCGGCAGCCGCAGCGTCTCCCCGATCGGAACCCGGACGGTCGGTGCCGGCCCGCCATCCGGGGCGGCGGGCCCGGCCTGGACGGTCGCGCCCGCCTCGGCGCCGGCCGGGACACCACGGTGCCAGGCCCGTACGGTGAGCGCGAACGCGGCGGCGAGGACGAGTTGGGCGGCGGCGATGATGCCGTACCCCCAGCGCCAGCCGAGTCCGGTGCTCAACACCCCCGTCATGATCAGTGGGCCGATCGCCACGCCGAGGCCGAAGAAGGCGTGCAACCAGTTCATGTGGCGGGGTCCGAAGGCCCCGGCGGCGTACGCGTTGAGCCCGGAGTCGACAGCGCCGGAGCCGAGTCCGAGCAGCAGCGCACAGCCCACCAGCACCACCAGTACGGGGCTGGTGGCATAGCCGGTCAGCGCCAGGCTGGCCAGCAGGGTGCTGCCGGCGAGCAGCGCGCCCACGCCGACCCGGGCCAGCGTGAAGCCGGCCAGCACGCTCGAGGTGAGGTAGCCGACGGTGCCGGCGGTGAGCACCCAGCCGACCGCCTCCGTCGGCACGCCGAAGTCGGCCCGGATCGAGGGCCAGCCGACGCCGAGGAGACCGTCGGGCAGGCCGAGACTGACGAACGCGAGGTACGCGAGCAGGAGCAGTGCGGCGCGGGGGCGCGCGGGCGGGGTGGACACGAGTCACCATCCTGCCGCAGGGGCACCCTAGCGCCGTCGGCACCCGACCGCTCGCGGCGCAAAGAAGTCGTGTCCGTACGGCTGGGAAAACGGACAGCTCATCCAGAATCGGCCGATCGGAGGACGGCAAACCGGCGGGTTCGCGTAAGAATTTCGGGATGCATCAAGGCTCCGGAATCCTCTCCACGCGTCAGCGCCGGCTCGCCTGGCTCGGCTTCCTGCTCGCCGCGCTCCAGGCCCCCGTGTCCGCCTGGCTCGTCACCGACGAGTCGTGGCTGTTCAGCCTCTGCGTCGCGCTGATGGTGGCCACCGTGATCATCGCCGACGACGCGGCGCGGCGACGCCCCGCCGACGCGACCAGCGACTAGTCCCCACCGCCCGGCCGGGCCTCGTGGCCCGGCCGGCCCCGGCTACGGCGGCGTTCCTTCATCTCCGCCTCGTACAGGTGGCGCCGCCCGCCCACCAGCTCGTCGCGGGCCTGCTGATCCAGCTCTCGGAACACCGCGTGGTAGCCGTCGTCGAAGTCCTCGACGATCTGGAACGTCCACCGTCCGGCGATGACGTTGCGACCCCGCAGTTCCGTGCCGATCCGGTCGGCGAGGTGCGGGTGCCCGGCGGCGCGGAACTGCTCCACCGCGTCGTCGAGCATCAGGTCGGCATGGCCGATCAACTGGTGCATCGAGTAGAGGTGCCCCCGGGCCCGCTCCACACACTCCAACGCCTCGCTGAGCTTGCCGAGCGCCGCGACGGTGGCGTCGCTGACGCCGTCCGGCCGCTGGTGCCGCTCGTCGGGTCCGTCCGTCCGCTGTCCCATCCGTACCTCCGTGCCGCCTGCCGCTGTCCGTGGGTGGTTCTCCTGCTGCCCCGTCTGTGCCGGATCAACCCCCCAGGCCAGCGGCGATCGCCCCAGTGGCGCAGGTGACATCCACCGAGCGGACGAGGCCGACGCGGTCACCGGTCGGTTAGCCTCGGTCACCATGCGTGTGCCGTTCAACCGGGTCGCCTCCCGTACCGCCGTCGACTCGGCGCGGTCCACCCTGGCCGCCCTCACCGTCTCCGTGGGCACTGTCGGGCTCGCCGCCGCCGCCGCGCGACCGGGGCTGCTGGCCCTGGTCGACCAGCACGCGGCGGCCGTCCGGGACAGCCTCGACGGTGACCGCACCCCGCTGACCTCCGCGGCGCTCGCCGGCTACGCCGAGGGCGTACGCGCCGCCGCCTTGGAGCACGGGTGGACGCCGCCCAGCGGGCCGGTGGACTGGAGCCACCCGGAGTGGCTGCTCACCCGCCTGCTCGCGGTCTGCGCGTTGGCTCGCGCACTCGACCGGGACTGACCCGACCCGCGAAGGGAGGGCGCCCCGCGTCGTACGCGGAACACCCTCCCCACCGTCGTGCCGTTACGCCCGGTTACGAGCGGTACTGCTGGGCTTCGTCCACCCGAGGCATGGCCTGGGTGCGGTCACCCCCGCGGTCGGCCATCTGCCGCTCCACGTCGCTACGCCCGGCCGAGGTGGCCTGACGCTGCTGCTGCACCGCCCGGGCCTCCTCCGCCGCCCGACGCAGCCAGCCGTCCCAGCGGTTCTGCATCGGCTTCACGAGACCACCGCCGACGCCGACGATCAGGATGCCGGCCACCGTGGCGAGCACCGCGATCAGCACCGGAGTGGTCACCGTGGTGGCGATACCCACCTGGTTCAGGGCGGCGATCACGCCGAGCGCGATGATGAAGATCGCCGTCAGGTCGGCCAGGACCTTGCCGTACGAGAGCCCGCCCAGCGCCCCGGTGACCAGATCCCGCACCGCGTTGGCGATCGCCGCCGCCACCACCACGATGACGATCGCGATGAACGCGCGCGGCAGCCAGGCCACCACGCCGCTGATCAGGTCACTGATCGCGTTGGGCCCCCAGACTCCGAAGGCGAACTGCAGCGTGAACAGCAGTACGGCGTAGTACGCCAGTCTGGCCAGAATGTCGCTGGCGTCGTACTTCGTTCTCTCCAGGGCCCGTTTGATGCCACCGCGTTCGACCGCCTGGTCGAAGCGCACCCGTTCCAGCACCGTATCCACGATCTTGAGGACGGCTCTGGCGATGAGCCAGCCGACCACGAGGATGACGATGAAGGCCACTGCCTTCGGGATGAAGAGCAGCACCGACCTCCAGGTGTCGGCGATGGCATCGCCGATGTCGGCCTGCCGGACCGCGAGGGTTTTCAGCATGATGTCCCTCCTGTCGCATGGACTGCGCCGGGCGCATACCCGGCAACCGGTCCGGCAGTCCGCGCAGCGCGCCGCGTTTTTTGCGACAGACCTCCGGACAGGGGCCCTGAACTGCCCGAACGGCCACCTCGACGGACGCGGCGACGGCCCGCCGCCGTGGTCGGATGCCTTTTCCGTCCGGCCGACTAGGCTGCGAACATGCCAGGAACGGTCGGACGGGTCCCCTCGCCAGCGACTCCGGGCCCGGACGCACCCACGGGGCCCGGCCCGGCCGTCGGCCTGCTGGCCCACGACTGGGCCGGCACCCCGCTGGGCCCACCGGACGAGTGGGACGTCGCGGTGCGGGCCGTGGTGGAGATGATCCTCGCCTCGCCGATGCCGATGGCCCTGGCGTACGGCGACGACCTCGTCCTGCTCTACAACGCCGGTTACGCCGAGTTGTTGGGCAGCAAACACCCGAGCGCCGTCGGCCGGCCGGCCGCCGAGGTGTTCGCGGAGATCTGGGCCCTGCCCGGCGTCGGCGCGGTGATCGAGCGCTGCTACCGGCAGGGCGTGCCCTACCTGGAGAAGGAGTCCACCCTGCCACTGGTCCGTGGGCACTCCGCGACGGTGGAACAGGCGGTCTTCACCCGGGGTTACTCGCCGGTGCGGGACAGCGCCGGGCAGATCGTCGGCGTCTTGACGGTGGCGGCCGAGACCACCCATGTCACCGGGCAGTTGCAGAGCCTCAGCGAGGTGGCCGCCGCGCTCGCCGGCACCCTCACCCTCGACGACGTGGCCCGGGTGGCGCTGCGGTACGCGATCACCACGTTCGACCCCGACCAGGCGGCGTTCGCTGTCGACGAGGGCGGCGGTGGCTGGCGCATGGTGCGTCGGGTCCGTGGCGAGTTGC
Source organism: Micromonospora sp. NBRC 107095 (assembly GCF_030269705.1). Classification (NCBI taxonomy): domain Bacteria; kingdom Bacillati; phylum Actinomycetota; class Actinomycetes; order Micromonosporales; family Micromonosporaceae; genus Micromonospora; species Micromonospora sp. NBRC 107095. Next base: position 2,523,864 of record NZ_BSTU01000001.1, on the reverse strand, counting down.
TGGACGAGGCCGACGAGCGACTCCCCCCGCTCTGGCGGCGCGCGCCGGTGGACTGGCCGGCCCCCGTGGTGCAGGCGGCCCGCTCCGGCGGCCCGTCGTTCACCGGCGACGGGCAACCGCTGCGCGACACCGCCGTGGACCGCCACGACCAGAAGATCCGCGCGATGGCGGCCCTGCCGCTGGGCACCTCGGTGGTCCGCGGCGGGCTGGCGGTCGGCTACCAGGCCCCGCACACCTGGTCGCCGGCCGAGCGGGCGCTGCTGGCCGCCTCGGCCGAGCTGATCGGCCAGGCCGCGGAGCGGGCCCGCCGGTTCGAGACCCAGCACGGCACTGCCCAACTGTTGCAGCGCAGCATGTTGCCGGAGCACCTGCCCGACCTGCCCCGGCTGCGGATCGCGGCCCGCTATGACCCGGGCGTGGACGGCAACGCGGCCGGCGGCGACTTCTACGACGCGTTCCTGCTGCCCAACGGCTCGCTCGGCGTGGTGCTGGGCGACGTCGCCGGGCACGACGTGCAGGCCGCCGCGCGGATGGGCCAGGTGCGGGCCGCGCTACGCGCCCTGGCCCTGGCCGACCCGGCACCCGACGCGGTCCTGGCCGGCCTGGACCGGCTGGTGACCAGCCTCGGCGCGGAGGCCGGCACCCACGAGCTGTTCGTGACGGTGGTGTTCGGGGTGATCGACGCGGAGCGGCGGCAGCTGACGGTGTCCAGCGCCGGTCATCCCGCCCCGCTGATCCGCCGCGGCGACCCGGATGGCCGCTTCCACGCCGAGTACGTCGACGTGCCGCCCGGGCCGCCGCTGGGGCTGGGCGGCCGGCCGGGCACCACGACCGTGGCGTTCCGTCCGGGTGACACTCTGCTGCTGTTCAGCGACGGGGTGGTGGAGCGTCGCCGGCAGAGCCTGAGCGTCGGGTTGACCACGCTGAGCGATGCCGTCGCCAAGGCCGGCAGTGGTGACCCGCGCGCGCTCTGCGCGGTGGCCACCGCGGCCCTCCCGGGCGGCACCGAGGACGACGTGGCCGTCCTGGCTGTCGAACACGCCCTCAAACCGAGTCGTTCGGCGAGCATGGAGGTGCCGGCCGAGCCGACCGCGCCCAGCCGGGTGCGGCACTGGCTGACCGCCCAGCTCACCGACTGGCAGGTGCCCGAGTCGGTGATCGGGGCGGCGGTGCTCTGCACCAGCGAGCTGACCACCAACGCGTTGCTGCACGCCGGCACGGCCGCCCGGGTGGAGATCGACCTCAGCGCCGAGCGGTTGCTCGTCTCGGTCGCCGACTCCGGCACCCGGGGCACCGTGACCCGGGCCCGTACCGACACGTTGAGCAGTCGTGGCCGCGGCCTCGGCCTGATCGAGGAGCTCAGCGACGCCTGGGGCACCGACCCGTCGGTGCGCGGTTCCACCGTCTGGTTCGAGATCCTCACGCCGCCGCAGCCCTGAGACCAGCCCCGGGAGGGGCAGGAGGACGCCCATGGCCACCGATCGCCTCGCCGGAGTCCTCTTCGATGTCGACGGCACCCTGGTCGACACCACCTACCTGCACACGGTGAGCTGGTGGGAGGCGTTGCGGCAGACCGACCAGCCGGTGCCGATGGCGGTGGTGCACCGCTCGATCGGGATGGGGTCGGACAAACTCCTCGACCACCTCCTCGGCCCGGAGCGGGACCGCGACGCCGACCAGAAGCTGCGCGACGCGCACGACACCCTCTACGCCGAGTACTGGGAACGGCTCACGCCGCTGCCCCGGGCGGCCGACCTGTTGCGGGCCTGCGCCGAGCGAGGTTTGCGGGTGGTGCTGGCCACCTCCGCCGCCGAGCACGAGGTGGCGGCGCTGCGCCGGGCGCTGAACGCCGATGACGTGGTGGACACTGTCACCTCCTCGGCGGACGCGCGGGAGAGCAAGCCGGCACCAGACATTCTGGAGGCGGCGCTGGAGCAGTCCGGGTTGACCGCCGAGCGGGTGGTCTTCGTCGGCGACTCGGTCTGGGACGTCGCCGCGGCCGGCAAGCTGAACATCCCCTGTGTCGGGTTGACCTGCGGCGGCACCAGCCGCGGCGAGCTGGCCGGCGCGGGTGCCGTGGCGGTGTACGACGACCCGGCCGCGCTGCTGTCCGAACTGGCGGACTCGCCGCTCACCCGACCCCGATGAGGATCACTCCGGTTCACCGGCACCGACGCGCATAGCCGGAGCCCTTGCGGGGCAAGGTGTGTCACCACCTGCCCGCACCTCGCGGGTGCGGTGGAGAGGTGGTGCCGTGGAGCCGGTCGATGTGGCGTTCGCGCTGGTGGGTGTGGGCGCGCTGCTCGCGGGCATCCTGCCGCGAGTGCTGGAGCGGCGCCCACTGTCCATGCCGATCGCCTTTCTCGCCCTCGGCATGCTGGTGTTCCTGCTGCCGGTCGGGCTGCCGTCACCGGACCCGCTGGCCCACCCGGAGCTGGCCACCCACCTCACCGAGATCGGGGTGATCGTCGCGCTGATGGGGGCCGGGCTGAAGATCGACCGGCCGTTGAGTTGGCGGCGTTGGTCGTCCACCTGGCGGCTGCTGGCGATCGCGATGCCGCTGTGCATCGCGGCGGTGGCGGTGCTCGGCTGGTGGTGGGCGGGGCTGGTGCCGGCCGCCGCGCTGCTGCTGGGTGCCGCGCTGGCCCCCACCGACCCGGTGCTGGCCGCCGACGTGCAGGTCGGCGAGCCGACCGACGTGGAGGATTCCGAGGACGAGGTCCGCTTCGCGTTGACCTCCGAGGCCGGCCTCAACGACGGGCTGGCGTTCCCGTTCGTCTACGCCGCCATTGCCATCGCCTCGACCAGCCTCGCCCCGGGTGACTGGTTTGCCGAGTGGTTCACCGTGGACGTCCTCTGGAAGGTGGGCGTCGGCGTCGGCGGTGGTCTGCTGATCGGCTGGCTGCTCGGCAAGCTGTTCTTCCGCGCGCCCAGCGAGCTGCGGTTGGCCCGGCACGCCGAGGGATTCCTGGCGCTGGCTGCCACGTTCCTGGCGTACGGGCTGGTGGAGGTGGTCGGTGGGTACGGCTTCCTGGCGGTGTTCGTGGCCGCCCGGGCGATCCGGGCCGCCGAGCGGACCCACGAGTTCCACTCGGTCCTGCACGACTTCGCCGAGCAGGTCGAGCGGCTGCTCACCCTGGTGCTGTTGCTGCTGCTGGGCGGCGCGATCGTGGGTGGCCTGCTGGGCCCGCTGACCTGGCCGGCGGCCGCTGTCGGGCTGGCCCTGGTGTTCCTGGTGCGGCCGCTGATCGGCTGGTTGTCGCTGCGCGGCGCCCCGGGACGCCCGGCCGAGCACTGGGTCATCTCGTTGTTCGGCATTCGTGGCGTCGGCTCGTTCTACTACCTCGCGTACGCCACCACCAAGGCGGACTTCCCGCAGGCCGACCTGCTGTGGGCGACCGTCGGGCTGGTGGTGCTCGTCTCCGTCGTGGTGCACGGCGTGACGGCGACCCCGGTCATGCAGCTGCTCGACCGGGAGGGAGAGCGGACCTCCGACCCGGCCGAGCGGGACGCCGACGCTCGGCCCGTCGCGGCGGCCGGGCACGCCTGAGCAGCGCCTCAGGCCCGCCGGCTCAGCCCGGCCTGAGCATGGGTTCAGCCCAGCCGGGCGGCCAGCGCGCGGCCGAGGTCCCGGCCGGAGCGCCAGGCGCTCTGCACCCGGGGCTTGCCGAACGCGTCGCCGGCCAGGCCGATCCCGTCGGCGTCGAGGTGGTAGGTGGCGTCGGCGGCGGCGTGGGTCGGCTTCGCGTACGTCCAGCGGTGCACGTGCACGTCGACAGCCTGTTCGGGCAGCCCGAGCAGGTCCCGGACGGCCTGCTCGATCGCCGGCCCGGCCCCGGTGGGTTGGGCCAGGTGACCAGCCGCGAACTCCGGCACCGTGTGCGCGACCAGCACCGGCGCGCCGTCACCCCGCCGGTCGCCGTCGTCGCAGACGAGGGTGAGGACCGGGTGGTCGTTGACGAACGCGCCCCGGAAGTCCGGCCAGCGCCGGTGCGGAAAGCGCAGCACCGCGGCCAGGGACGGCGACCACCGCTGTGCCTGCACCACCCGGGTGGCCTCGGTCAGGGCCGGGTCGAGCAGCAGGGCGGCCTGCGGGCCCGGCATGGCCAGGGCGACCGCCGCACACGACTCGCCGTCCACGACCGGGCCGGGCTCCACGCCGAGCACCAACCGGTCGACGGTCACCGGCAGCGCGCCGGCCAGATGCTCGACCAGCGACCGCAGCCCACCGGGGGCGGCGAAGCGCATCGGCCCGGTCACCTCATGGTTCCCGCTGCGGTCGTACGCCCGGAAGGTGTCGGTCCACTCGCGGACCAGCCCGGCGGCGCGCCACCGCTCGACCAGCGCGACGAAGTCCGGGTCGGTGGCGGTGAAGTAGGCGGCGCCGATGTCCGCGCGACGCCCCTGGAAGCGTTTGCTGGCCATCCGGCCGCCGCAGACGTGCCCCCGCTCCCTGACCCGCACGGGCACCCCGGCCCGGGTCAACTCGACAGCACAGGCCACCCCGGCGATGCCCGCCCCGACCACCACGACGCCCGACCGTTCCATCCGATGATCGTAGGCGGTGACCGACGGGCATGAACCACGGCGATCAGGGTACTGGCACACCTGTTCGAAGAAAGGGTGATGATGATGACCGACCGCCGTAGCGAGCAGGTTGACCAGAACGCCGCGATCAAGGACCCGGACGAGTGGGTCAGCGGTGACGAACCGCCGACCGCCGCCCAGGAGTCCTACCTGAGCACGCTGGCCCGGGAGGCCCATGCCGACCTCCCGGACGACCTGACCAAGGCCGAGGCGTCCAAGCGCATCGACGAACTCCAGGCCGAGACGGGCCGGGGCCGGTAACCGCGGGGGTTCAGGGGCGGGGCAGCGGGTGTAGGTGCACCTCGCTCAGCGTGCCCCTGTGCACGGTGGCCGTCAGGTAGGTGGCCTGGGGTTGGGCGCGGCGGTCGGTGGGTGAGCCCGGGTTGAGCAGGCGCAGCCCACCGGGCGCCGCGCTGTCCCAGGGGATGTGCGAATGCCCGAAGACCAGCACATCGATGTCGGGAAAGCGGGCCGCGCACCGCTTCTCCCGGCCGGTCCGTGGCCCGGTCTCGTGCACCACCGCGACCCGCAGACCGTCGAGCTCGACCCGGGCCACCTCGGGCAGCCGGGCGCGCAGCGCCGGGCCGTCGTTGTTGCCGTACACCCCGATCAGTCGGCGCGAGCGCGCGGTCATGGCGTCGAGCAGTGCCTCGTCCACCCAGTCACCGGCGTGCACCACCACGTCGGCCGCCTCGATGGCCGCCCAGAGGGGCCCGGGTAGGTCCCGGGCCCGCTTCGGTACGTGGGTGTCCGCCGTGAGCACCAGCCGCATACCCGCATTGTCCCCCGGGCCCTGACCGTCCACCCGGCGACGCGGATGCACCGGTGACGGCGCGGCTCAACGGTCCACCGGGGAGAAGTACGCCGGGGGCATGCCGCTCAGCCGCACCATCGGGTCCCGCTCGACGTCGGTCAGCACACCGGCCGCGTTGATCAGGCCGATGTGCGAGAACGCCTGGGGGAAGTTGCCCAGTTGCTCCCCGGTCAACGGGTCGATCTGCTCGGCGAACAGGCCGAGGTCGTTGACCCGCTCCGCCAGCCGCCGGAACAACTCGTGCGCCCGGTCCCGCTCACCGGCCAGCGCCAGGCAGCACACCAGCCAGAACGAGCAGATCAGAAACCCCGCCGGGTCGCCGTCCCAGCGCCGCAGCAGGCCGTCGTGGGACAGCCGCCGCTCCACCGCGCGGATCGTCGAGCGCATCCGCGGGTCGTCGGCCCGCAGAAACCCGACCAGCGGCATCACCAACACCGACGCGTCCAGGTCGTCGGTCTCGAAACTCCCGGTGTACGACTGGAGCCGCTCGTTCCAGCCCCGCTCGAGCACCTCCGCGCGCACCGCGTCCCGGGCGGCCTCCCAGCGGGCCACGTCCTGCGGCTCGCCGAGCGTGTCACCGAAGCGGACCGCCCGATCCAGGGCGACCCAGCACTGCACCTTCGAGGACACGTGGTGGTGCTGGATGCCACGCTCCTCCCACATGCCCGCGTCGGGCAACGACCAGTCCCGCTCGGCCTGGTCGGCGAGCACCCGGAGCACGTGCCGCACCTCCGGGTCCAACGGCTCCAGCTTGTCGCGCATCAACCAGGCGGCGTCCATCGCCTCGCCGAAGATGTCGGTCTGCCGCTGCTGCCACGCGTCGTTGCCGATCACCACCGGTGGGCTGTCGCGGTAGCCGCCGAGCTGTTCCAGGCGGTGCTCGGTGAGGTCCCGCTCCCCCAGCACCCCGTACATGATGGGCACCGGCCGGTCGTCGACACGACCCATCGCCCGGCCCAACCAGGCGAACTGCCGCTGCACCTCGTCCAGACACGCGGTCCGCCACAGCGCCCGCAGGGTCAGGCTGAAGTCACGCACCCAGACGTAGCGGTAGTCGTAGTTGCGGTCCCCGCCGAGCTTCTCCGGCAGCGACGTGGTCACCGAGGCCACCACCGCGCCGCTGGGCCGGTACGTCATGCCCTGCACCACCAGCCGGCTGCGCCGCACCTGGTCGGCGTAGAGGCCGTCGTACGGGTGTTCGTCCGACCAGGAGCGCCAGCCGGCGACGGTGTCGGCGATGGTCTGGTCGGCGTCCGGCACCTCGGGCAGCGGGGCGTCGTAGGTCGGGGCGTACCCGAGGGTGAAGGTGTGTTTCGTGCCGGCGCGGGCGGTGAACGTCCCGGTGGCCTCGCCGTCGCCGGCGGTCAACCGCACGCTGCCGCGCAGGGTGAGTCGGGCGGCCCCGGCGATGGCCTCCAGCATGTCCTCCCGCTCGATCAGGTACGCGACGGTGCGGCCGTACTCGAAACGCGGCCGGTAGTGCACCCGCATCGGCACCGAACCGGACAGCCCTTCCACCGAACGGACCAGCACCTGCGGCGAGTGCAGGCCGATGTCGTGACCGCGCGAGCCGGGCTCGAAGGCCAGCGCATCGGTCAGCGCGACGTCCCCCTTCGCTGTGCGGAAGACCGTTCGCAGCACCAGGGTGTCGTCGAGGTAGCTGCGGTCGACGCGGTAGTCGCCCTCGGGCTGGATGGACCAGTGCCCGGCGTTGTCGTCGAGCAGCCTCGCGAACACCGACGGGGCGTCGAACCGGCCCGGGCACCACCAGTTCACCGAGCCCGCGGGGTCCACCAGCGCCGCGCTGCGGCCGTCGGCGAGGAAACCGTAGTCGCTGATCTGTCCGCTCTCCACCTGACTGCCTACCCGGGCTGTCAGGTGGCATTCCCCTGCCGCCGAGACGGCGCCGGCCGCGTTACCGGTCGGCCTGGCGGGGAACCCGGGGAGCTGACGAGGGAGGATGCTCATGACGTCAGCTTCGGGGCCGACCGCCGCCTGGCGGCCCGGCACACAGGGTGGCGACCTGCTTCCATCCGGGCCGGCCGGCCGCCTGTCGACACCGGCCGGGGACGGCCACGGGCCGCAGACCGGCCCGCCGACCGTGACGATCGGCTCGTACCCGGACTATCCGAGCGCGCAGCGGGTCGTCGACTATCTGGCCGACAACCGCTTTCCGGTGGAGCACAGTGCGATCGTCGGCACCAACCTCACCCTGGTGGAGACGGTGCTCGGGCGGATGACCACCGGTCGGGCCGGTCTGCTCGGCGCGGGCACCGGCGCCTGGTTCGGGCTCTTCATCGGCCTGCTGTTCGGCATCTTCACCGTCGGCAACTGGCTGGCGGTGATCCTGGTCGGGCTGGTCATCGGTGCGATCTGGGGTGCCGTGTTCGGCGCGGTGGCGCACGCCATGACGGGCGGGCAGCGAGACTTCACCTCGGCCAGCTCACTGCGGGCCGGCCAGTACGCGGTGACCGTCGACGCCCAGCTCGCCGACCAGGCGCGACAGCTGCTCGGTCGGATGCAGATGCCCGGTTCGGCGGCGAACGCCCGCTGAGCGAACGATCGACCGGCCGTCCCGGCAGCCACGCCGGGGCGGCCGGTCAGTCGTGGTACGCCATCTCGCCGGCGCGCAGTGGCACGTCGACCCGGTTCTCCGGGGGCGCCAGCGGGCAGGCCCAGCGGTCGTCGTAGGCGCAGCTGGGGTTGTAGAGGTAGTTGGCGTCGAGCCGGACCCGGTCGCCGGGCAGCAGCTCGACACCGCGGCCGAAGGTGCCCTTCACCGTGTCGGTGAGGTACCGCCCACCCCCGTAGCTCTCCCGCCCGCAGGTGCCATCGCGCAGCGGAACGAAGAGCCCACCCCCGTACGCCTCGATCCACCAGAGGGTCAGCGGCCCCCACGGCGTCTCGGCCACCGCGACCCGCCGGTACGCGACCACCCCGTCCGGGCCACCGGTGTCGATGCGCAGCTCGCCGCTGGCCGGGCGCAGCGGCGCCTCGACCACGGCCTCGGGATTGGGCGGGAAGTAGCGCACCCCGGGAAAGTCGGGCCGTTGCGCCGCGGGGATCGGGCTCTGCGGGTGGGTGGCGAAGAGTTCGTCGCGGCGGGCCCGGAAGCCGACCAGGTCGACGTCGGACAGGTACAGCCGGGCGACCCGCTCCCGCCAGTCGGCCAACTCGAGATCATCCACAGCACCGAGCCTATGCCGTGCCGCCACCGCAGTTCAGCGCGGTGGCCAGTTGGTGAGCACGGCGTCGAGGGCGTCCAGGGTGCGCGACCACGAGTCGTCGGTGGGGCGCGGGGTGTGCCGGAATCCGCCGGTCCGCTCCAGGCTCACGAACCCGTGGAACGTGCTGTGCATCATCCGCACCGCGTCGGTCTGGTCGGGCTCGGAGAGTCGGTAGCCGCGCAGGATCGCCCGGGTCATCTCGGCGTGCCGGACGCCCGCGCTCGCGGCGGCGGTCTCCGGGTCGAGGTCGATCTGCATGGCGGCGTACCGGCCCGGGTGCTCGCGCGCATAGTCGCGGTACGCGTTGGCGAACGCCACCAGCGCGTCCTTGCCGGCCCGGCCGGCGAGCGCGTCGGCGACCCGGTCGGCCAGCTCCGCCAGCGCCAACAGAGCGATCCTGACCCGCAGCTCGTGCGCGTTCCTCAGGTGGAAGTACAGGCTGGCGTCCTTCACCCCGAACTGGCGGGCGAGCGCGGCGACAGTCACGTTCTCCACGCCCACCTCGTCGGCCAGCTCGGCTGCGGCCAGCGTCAGACGCTCGGCGGTCACCCCGGCACGTGCCATTCAGCACACCCCTCTAGTTTTTTGCCTAACAGGACTAGGCTGGCACCTATGCTAGCCCCAACCGAATCCGCCATCCGCGCCTCCTTCGTCAACACCACCCAGGGCGAGGCGAAGCGGCTGGCCCTACCACACGATCTTGAGGCGCGATCCTGGAGCGACCTCGACTTCCTCGGCTGGCGGGACCCCGCCGCGCCGCAGCGGGCCTACCTCGTCACCGAGACCGACGGCGAGCTGGTCGGAGTGGCACTGCGGGTCGCACCGCAGCAGACCGGGCGGGTGCGACGCAGCATGTGCTCGCTCTGCCTGACCACGCACACCGGCGACGGCGTCTCGCTGATGACCGCGCGCAAGGCCGGTTCCGGCGGACGGCAGGGCAACTCGGTGGGCGTCTACGTCTGCTCCGACCTGGCCTGCTCGCTGTACCTGCGGGGCAAGAAGCACGCCGGGCCCCGCATGCACGAGACGCTGACAGTGGCGGAGAAGATCGACCGCACCAGGGCCACCCTCACGGCGTTCCTCCGCAAGGTCACCGAGTGACGGTTCGCGCCGACAGCGGCCAACCCGGGCCGGGCTAACGGTCGGTGGCGAGGCGGGCGTGCAGGTGCTCGTCGTAGCGGCGGCCGTCGCCGTACCGGTAGGACTCGCGCAGGGTCCCCTCGGCCGGGTAGCCGGCCCGCTCGGCGACCCGGCAGGACGCCGGGTTGGCCACCGCGTGGCACAGCTCCACCCGGTGCAGCCCGAGGTCCGCGAACGCCCAGTCGGTGAGCCGGACGACGGCGCGCAGCGCCACGTGACGCCCGCGCGCCGCCGGCGCCGTCCAGTAACCGATGGAGGCGTCGCCGTGCCGGATGTGGTGCAGCGACACCGAACCCAGCAGGTCGCCGTCGTCCGCCGAGGTCACCGCCAGGGAGGCATGGTCCCCGGCGGACCAGTCGGCGCGGCGGCGTACCCAGAGCAGCGCCACCTCGTCGTCGATCAGGCCGTCACCCTGCGGGTTCCACTGGGCGATGGCCGGGTCACGAAGAGCGGCGCGCACCGCCGGAGCGTCCTCGTCCCGCCAGGGGCGCAGCAACAGCTCGCCGGCGGCGAGTTCCACGTGTTCCACGAGGCCGGAGTCTGGCACACCGCACGGCCTTCGCGCCGCCGGATTACCGCACCTTTTCTTCAAAACTGCATGAGTCGCCCGTTAGACGCCAGGGAAGTGACCAAGACAACGCCAATGGCAGTAGTTAAATTTTGAAGTAGTGCTATCGTCGTGGGCATGACCGAGAGCCTGGACAGCACCCGAGAGGCCGCCTGGCGGGCCTACATCGAGGCCAGCCAGCGTCTCTACACCCAGTTGGAAGAAGACCTGCGGGCCGACAGCGACCTCAGCTTCGCCGACTACCACGTGCTGGTCCTGCTCTCCGAGGCACCGGGGCAGCGGCTCCGGATGGGCGAGCTGGCCAGCCGGTTGATCTTCTCGCCCAGCCGCCTCACCTACCAGGTCTCCTCCATGCAGCGTCGTGGCCTGGTCAGCAAGGAGCCCTGCCCGGACGACCGGCGCGGCAGCGAGGCGGTGCTCACCGCGGCCGGGCTGCTCGCGCTACGGGAAGCCGCACCCCACCATCTGGCGTCGGTGCGCACCCATCTGATGGACGACCTCGACGATGCCGAGGTCGCCTGCCTCACCCGGGTCTTCGATCGGCTCGGCGAGCGCCTGCGGGCATCGCGGGACGGCTCGACCACCCCTGCCCCACGTTAGGAGCCTTCGACATGCCCGCGATCACCGTTGACAACGTTCTCGTCCTGCCCCGCCTGCCTCGACTCGACGAGGCCACCACGATCCGACCGGTCCGCACGGTGACCACCGCGCCCAGCGGCTTCGAGGGTGAGGGCTTCCCGGTCCGCCGCGCCTTCGCCGGGGTGTCGACCACCGACCTGGACCCGTTCATCCACCTCGACCAGATGGGCGAGGTCGACTACGCGCCGGGCGAGCCCAAGGGAACACCGTGGCACCCGCACCGCGGCTTCGAAACCGTCACCTACATCATCGACGGCGTCTTCGACCACCAGGACTCCAACGGCGGTGGCGGCACCATCACCGACGGCGACACCCAGTGGATGACCGCGGGCAGCGGCCTGCTGCACATCGAGGCCCCACCGGAGCACCTGGTGGTCAGCGGCGGGCTCTTCCACGGCACCCAGCTGTGGGTCAACCTGCCCCGCTCGGCCAAGATGAACCCGCCCCGCTACCAGGACATCCGGGGACGCGAGTCGGCGCTGCTCACCACGCCCGACGGCGGCGCGTTGATCCGGGTCATCGCCGGCGAGGTCGCCGGGCACCGCGGCCCGGGTTCGACCTTCACCCCGATCACCATCACGCACGTCACCGTGCAGCCGGGCGCGCAGGTCGACCTGCCCTGGCGGCCCGACTTCAACGCCCTGGTGTACGTGCTGGGCGGTCGCGGCACCGTCGGCGCCGACCGGCGGCCGGTGCGTACCGGCCAGCTCGCGGTGCACGGCCCGGGTGACGCGCTGCGGTTCAGCGCCAACACCACGCAGGACAGCAACACCCCGGCGCTGGACCTCTACATCATGGGTGGTCAGCCGATCCGGGAGCCGGTGGCACAGTACGGCCCGTTCGTGATGAACACCCGCGACGAGCTGCTCAAGGCGTTCGAGGACTTCCAGGCCGGCCGCCTCGGCGTGATCCCCACCGAGCGGCTCCCGCACACCGGCGGCCAGGGCGCACGGCCCTGACCACGGTCGACCGCTGAGATCGGCGCCGACGCCTCCGGTTCACCCCGGGGGCGTCGGCGCCGCCTCAGGAGACCGCAAAAATCCCGGCGACACCCAGAATCACCATCACCAACACCGCTACCAGCGCACCCCGCTCACTCTCCACCGCCGGCTCGCGGTTGTCGGTCATGGGGTTCGTCGTGTCGCGGGGCATCGTGTGGCCTCCTCGGCTGTTGTCGCGTCACTTGCGATGGCGTTGGCCAGGTCACCGCTCGGTTCGCCTGGCGTGCGGACCCGCGGCGGGGGTCCTACCGTGAGGACGTTGCCGACCTCCAGGAGGGCTGGACGGTGCCGTTGCAGGACTGGTTTCTCACCGCGGAGGAACGCGCCAACCCGACCTCTGGGATACCCGTGTGGACCACGGGAAACCTCGCCGAGCCGTTGATTCACGGTGCCGCCTACTTCGACCGGCTGGTCGACGAGGTCGAGGCGCTGGGCGCCGGGGACCACCTGTTCTTCACCGACTGGCGGGGTGACCCGGACCAGCGGCTGCGCCCGGACGGTCCGACCGTGGCCCAGCTCTTCGCGCAGGCCGCCCAACGCGGCGTGGTGGTCAAGGGGTTGATCTGGCGGTCGCACCTCGATGTCCTGGCATACAGCGAGGCGGAGAACCGCGACCTCAGCGAGACGATCTCGGCCGCCGGCGGGGAGGTGCTGCTGGACCAACGGGTCCGCCGCGGCGGCTCGCACCACCAGAAGCTCGTGGTGCTGCGACACCCGGGCGCACCCGAGCGGGACATCGCCTTCGCCGGCGGGATCGACCTGTGCCACAGTCGCCGCGATGACGCCGCGCACCACGGGGATCCGCAGGCGGTGCAGATGTCCCAGCGGTACGGGCCCAATCCGCCCTGGCACGACGTGCAGCTCGCGGTGCGCGGTCCGGTGGTCGGCGCCTTGGACACCCTGTTCCGGGAACGCTGGACCGACCCGATGCCGCTGGACTCGGAGAACCCGATGGCCTACCTGCGGGATCGGCTGCGCGGCTCGGACCTGCGCCCCGACCCGCTGCCCGAGCAGCCGGCGGATCCGCCACCCTGCGGTCCGCACCAGATCCAGGTGCTGCGCACCTATCCGGCCGTCCGTCCCCGCTACTCGTTCGCACCGGACGGGGAGCGGACCGTGGCCCGGGGTTACACCAAGGCGGTCCGTCGTGCCCGCCGACTCATCTACCTGGAGGACCAGTACCTCTGGTCGGCCGAGGTCGCCGAGCTGTTCGCGCACGCGCTGCGGGACAACCCGGAATTGCACCTGGTCGCCGTCGTTCCCCGCCACCCGGACGTGGACGGCAAACTGGCGTTGCCGCCGAACATGGTCGGACGCGAGCAGGCGCTGTCGCTGTGTGAACGGGCCGCACCGGACCGGGTGCACGTGTTCGACGTGGAGAACCAGGCCGGCGGCCCGGTCTACGTGCACGCCAAGGTGTGTGTGGTCGACGACGTCTGGGCCAGTGTCGGCAGCGACAACTTCAACCGGCGGTCCTGGACGCACGACAGTGAGTTGTCCTGTGCGGTGCTCGACGAGACGCCGGACCAGCGGGAGCCCACCGACCCGGCGGGGCGGGGCGACGGCGCGCGCAGCTTCGCCCGGGACCTGCGACTGCGGCTGTGGCGCGAGCACCTGGACCGTGACCCGGACGGCCGGGAGGACGCGGACCTGCTGGACCCGGCGGACGCCGTCGCGGCTGTCACCGCCGCCGCCGACGCGCTACAGCAGTGGTACGACGATGGCCAGGTGGGTGACCGGCCGCCCGGGCGACTGCGCCCGCACCGCCCCGAACGGCTGCCGTGGTACACCAGGGCGTGGGCGCTGCCGGTGTACCGGTTGGTCTACGACCCGGACGGCAGGCCGCTGCGCGCGAGACTGGCCGGCACCTGGTGAAGCGACCGGGTCGGCTCGGGCGCGGGGGCCCGGTACACGTTCAACCCACCGGGGTAGGCGAACGACGAGCGCGGTGAGTAGTAGCCGAAGCCGATGGTCAGCGGGTTGGCGGGGCGCAGCGCGTACATCGGGTGGCCGCGCTGGAGGAACTCCACCGACTCGATCTCGAACGGGGCGACCGGCTCGGCGACGAACGGGTAGGCCGAGCTGAGCAGTTGGCCGTCGCGTCGGGTGAAGTAGCGGTGGTGCCCGCTGCTGATCGCGTGCCCGGTCTCCCCCACCCGACACCGCGCCTGGATCACCGTCGTGCCGTCGATCTCCGTCTCGGCGAGCAGGTCCTCGCCGGTCACCTCGATCCGGGTGCGCCCGGCGAACACCGGGGCGCCGCGGGCGACAGCGTACTCACGCACCAGCCGGCTGGAGGCCACGTAGTGGGTCCACCAGCCACCCGCGTTGAGGCCGCCGGGCGCGTCGACGCCCAGCAGCGAGACGCCGAGGTAGGTCAGCGAGTACGCGCCGAAGCCGGAGGTCTGCGTCTCGTCGTCGACGACGTACTGGTTGAGGAAGACCTGCCGGTCGGGGCGGGGGCTGAGCCCCGGCGGGACCAGGGCGGCGACGGCGTCGGGATCCGCCGGCAGCCAGCTGAAGTAGAGGCTGCGGCTGTTCACGACGAGCTGGGGAGCGGTTGGATCGAGCACGGTGCCTCCGAACCGGGTGTGTACAGGCGACGCTACGGCCAGTCCCGCCAGCGGGACAAGGACGGATAGTCGACACTCCGGCCGACTTGTCGGATTTCGTGTTGACCGGTCGACGTGGCCCGGGGGCCGATCGGTGGAGCCGGTCGGACGACCGGGCAGCGCTTCTGCGGCCGAGAAACCGGGTAAGGCTCCTCACAGCGACCCCAACTTCCTGCCGATTTGCCCGTTTTGTTATTCAACACCCCTTAAGTACATCAGCCTTTCGGCTAGATTTCGGGGAGACGATCAGGTTAAGGTGACTCCCGAACGGCCCATTGGAACTTAAACCAAAGCGTCACGTCTCTTTGTCCGTGGACGAGGTGCAGGGAGGACCACCCATGACCGCGCCAACGATCACCGAGCAGCCGAGCACCGCCGCCAAGGCGAGCGCCAAGCTCGACCCGCGCGCTCTCACCGACAGCGCTGCCGACGTGCTCAACGCGATGGCGGCGCTGCCCGCCAACCACCCGTCGCGCCCCGCGCTGCGAGACCGGGCGATCGAGGCGTGGCTGCCGCTCGCCAACCACCTGGCCCACCGCTACAGCGGGCGCGGCGAGCCGAACGACGACCTGGCGCAGACCGCCGCGATCGGCCTGATCAAGGCCATCGACAAGTTCGACCCCTCGCGCGGTGTCGACTTCGCCGGCTACGCGATCCCCACCATCATCGGCGAGCTCAAGCGCCACTTCCGCGACCGCACCTGGGACATCCGGGTGCCCCGCCGGCTCCAGGAGCTGCGGCTGGCCATCTCCGACGCCAACAGCTCGCTGCTGCAGACCCTCGGCCGCTCGCCGACGGTCGCCGACATCGCCGCGCACCTCAAGCTCACCGAGGAAGAGGTGCTGGAGGGCCTGGAGGGCGCCCGCGCGTACAACGCGGTGTCGCTGTCCACCCCGACCGGCGACGGCGAGCGTGCCACCGAGCTGGGCGACATGCTCGGCGGCGAGGACAGCGAGTTCGAGCTGGCTGAGCTGCGGGTCGCCCTCGGCCCAGCACTGGCCACCCTCGACGAGCGCGAGCAGAAGATCCTCACCCTGCGCTTCTACGGCAACCTGACCCAGTCGCAGATCGCCGACCAGATCGGCGTCTCGCAGATGCACGTCTCGCGGCTGCTGACCCGGGCGCTGACCAAGCTGCGCGGCCAGCTCGACGGCACGTACTGACCGGTTCACGCCAGCAGGGCCGGGTCCATCGGACCCGGCCCTGCTGGCTGTCCGCACTGTCACGTCAACGTGACAGTGCGATCCGTGTCGTACCGGTCGCGCCGACCCGGGCGGGTCAGCGGCCGACCGGCTCCCGCCACATCGGCCAGAACGGCGTGCCGTCGGGCACCCGGAACGGCTCGCCGGCCAGATAACCGTGCTTCGCGTACAGGTCCCGACTGCGCGGGCTGCTCGCCTCCAGGTACGCCGGCATTCCGTTGGCGTCCAGCCAGGCGTGGTGGTGGCGCATCAACGCGCTCCCCAACCCCTGCCCCTGCCGGCCCGGCTGGGTCGCCAGGAACGCGAGGTGATGGTGATCCGGATGCGGATGGTTCGCCGCGAACAGCTCGTCGAGGTGCTGGAACCGGTCGGTCCACTCGCCGCACGCGGCGGCCAGTCGGGCGTCGTAGTCCGTCGGCGGCGGCGCCGGCTCGCCGACCGACGGAAACCAGACGGCGACCGAGGCGCGATCCGCCGTGGCGTGCACCATGCCGTGCCGCATCGCGTGCCCGACCAGGATCTCGAAGTCCCCGGCCAGCACGGCCTCCCGCTTACTCGCGTCCGGGACCAGCCACGTCGTCACCTCCAGGACGGTGAACGCCTCGGCGATCCGACCCGCCACGAGGCTGGTCTCCTCCGGGCCGAGCCGCTCGATGACCACGCTCATCGGGTCACCTCCACGGCGGCCGGCGGCTGCGACGTGACGGCGGCGGCAGCGCTCGCCGCGCCCAGGCCGATCCGGGCGTAGGTGTCCGGGCGGTTGCTGCGCAGCAGCAGGGCCCAGCCGATGCCCAGCAGTGCCGCCACCGGGTACGCGGCGGGCAGCGCCCAGCGCAGGGTGGAGTCCGGGGAGACGCCGAGCAGGTTGGCGAAGTTCGACACGGCCAACCAGATGATCACGAAGAGCGCGATGGTGGCCAGGCCGGGCGCGATGGCCCGCCGCCAGAGGTTCTCACCGCTGGCCGAGCGGGCGAAGTAGACGATCACCGCCACCGAGGTGGTGGCGATCAACAGCAGGACGCCGAAACCGCCGGTGGTGCCGACCCAGAAGAACAACTGGACCACCGGGTCCCAGTCGTTGACCGCGTACAGCAGGATGACCAGCAGCCCGAGGACGCTCTGCGCCACCGAGGCGGCCCGTGGCGCCCCGGTCCGGGCCGAGGTCTGCCCGAACACCGCCGGCAGCACCCGCTCCCGACCGAGCGCGAACGTGTAGCGGGCCGTGGTGTTGTGGAACGAGATCATGGCGGCCAGCACCGAGGTCAGGAAGAGCACCTGCCCGATGGTGACCACGGTGTCGCCGAGCTGCGCGGCGGCCAGGTTGAAGATCAGCTCGACGCTCTGCTCGCCGGCCGCGGCGACGATCTGGTCCTGCCCGACGGCGACCGTCATGGTCCAGGACGACAGCGCGTACAGCCCTGCGATGATCGCCACCGAGAGGTAGGTGGCCAGCGGAACCGTCCGCTTCGGATCCTTGCTCTCCTCGCTGAAGACCACCGCCGACTCGAAGCCGACGAAGCCGAGGATGGCCAGCACCAGCACCGCGCCGAGGCCGGGCACGAAGAGGTTGTCCGGCGAGAACGAGGCGAAGCTGACCTGACCGTCGGCCGGGTTGCTGATCTGTCCCAGGTCGAAGACGAGGACCACCACGATCTCGGCGACCAGCAGCGCGGCCAGGACCATGCCGTTGAGGTCGACCCGGAGCAGGCCGAGCAGGCCGACCAACGCCCAGGCCACCAGGGCCACGACGGCCCAGTGCGGGTGCCCGCCGAAGAGCCGGTCCAGCACCGGCTGGGCCGCCGCGCCGATGGTGCCGTACAGCCCGACCTGCAGCGCGTTGTACGCGATCAGCGCGACCCAGGCGGCGCCCACGCCGGCCGGTCGGCCGAGGCCCCGGGAGATGTAGGCGTAGAAAGCGCCGGCGTTCTCCACCCGACGCGACATCGCCACGTAACCCACCGAGAAGAGCGCGAGCACCGCGGCGATCAGCAGGAAGGCCAGCGGGATTCCGGTCACCCCGATGACGCCGTAGCCGGTGGTGACGACGCCGGCCACCACGGTCAGCGGCGCCGCGGCGGAGAGGACGAAGAAGATGACCGACGGGATGCCGAGGCGACCTCGGGCCAGGGCTTCGGAGACGTTGCTGGGTCGGTCGACTGTCGATGTCGGGGGCATACGACTACTCCGGTTGTCGAGGGGAGGGTTGGGGGTTACCGGGACGGGTCAGGGGATGCCGCGCAGCACGGCGGCGCCGACGGCGGCCTCGGTGTGCCCGACGAGTTCCTTGAGCGGGGCCGGCAGCGCGGGGATGAGGACGTTCAAGCGGTGATGGGCCCGGGGGCCGGCGCTCCACAGCACCTCGCGGGTCAGCCCGGCGGCCACGACCAGGCCGAGCAGCAGCGCGTCCGGCACGCCCGGCGGGTCCGGCCGGTCCAGAAGGGCCCGCAGCCGGGTGGCCGGCCAGGCCACCGCGTTGAGGTCGATCGGCAGGTAGGTGACTGTGGTACGCAGCAGCCGGCGGCTCTCCTGCCGGCGCAGCACCCCGGCGCGTGCCAGCCGCTCCCCCACCGAGGTCGTCGCGCTCTGCGCCAGGAAGCTCAGCCAGGTGTTCAGCTCCCGGTGCTGGGACTCACCGACCAGTTGGTCCAGCACGGTGTGCGCCAGCGCGTCGGCCGGCGGGCGACGGTCGATGACGGTGACCTGCCCACCCAGCACGGTGATGTGTCCATACAGGATCAGCTCGCCGAGCAGACCGCCGGCGAGCCCGAGCCCCGTCGCCGCCGGGTGCAGTTTCGCCTTGCCACGACTGTCGTTGTGCGCGATCAGGAAGAACTCGTCGGCGATGAGCAACGGTCCTCCCGCACAGGTGTGTCCACAGTGATCGCGACCGGGAAAGGATGCACCGACAGCTACTGCAACGCAACTCCCAGATTTGAAAGTTGCACTCCGTGCAGGCGCGACCTGCGAATCTGTCGTGGCAGACTCGGACGGTGACCGCCACCCCCGCCATCCGACCCGCTGCCAGCCCGACCGTCCGGCGACGCCGCATCGCGCGGGAACTCCGCCAACTTCGGGAACGCGCGGGCATGACCCTCGATGTGGCCGCCCGTCAGCTCGACATGTCCAAGAGCAACCTCTCCCGGATCGAAACCGCGCAGATCGGTATCAAGCCACGCGACGTCCGGGCCGCCCTCGCGCTCTACGAGGTGACCGGCTCGGATGCCGAAGCGCTCATCGAGATCGCCCGAGGGGCCCAGCAGCGGGGCTGGTGGCAGAACTACAGCGACGTGCTCCCCGAGTGGTTCGAGTTCTACGTCGGGCTGGAGGCCGAGGCGGCGACGCTGCGCACGTACGAGGCCGAGTCGGTGCCCGGCCTGCTACAGACCGAGGCGTACGCCCGGGAGATCTTCCGGCGCACCGCTGGCGAGGACGGGCTGGAGCGCAAGGTCGCCGCCCGGCTGCGCCGGCAGGAGGTGCTGCGCCGCGACGACCCGGTCGACCTGTCAGTGGTGATCAATGAGGCGGTGCTGCTGCGCCCGGTCGGCGGCGCCACGGTGATGGCCGAACAACTGGTCCACATGAGCCGGATCGCACAACTACCCAACGTGACAATTCAGGTACTTCCGTTCGCGGCCGGCGGGCATCCGGCGATGAGCACCCCGTACGTGATCCTCCACTTTGCCGACGCCGGCGACGCGTCAGTGGTTTACCTGGATAACCTCACGATGGGGCTGGCTCTGGAGGAAGCCGATCATGTGCTCGGGTATAGCCTTCTGCACGAGGAGCTGTGCCGGATGGCGCTCGATCCGACGGCGTCGTTGACCCGCCTGGAGCATGCTTCTCGTAACTTTGCGTGACCGCTTCTGCGGCACGCCGACGCAGACGAGAGGTACCGCGGATGACGGCGTACGACCTGACCCGAGCGGACTGGCGCACCAGCACGCGCAGCAGCGGCAACGGCAACTGCGTGGAGGTCGCGACAGTCGACGGTCAGGTCGCCGTCCGGGACAGCAAGGACCGCTCCGGCCCGGTGCTCGCCTTCGGTGCGGTGACCTGGCAGGCCTTCGTACGCGGCGTCGGCGAGGTCCGTCGGTCCTGACCCATCCGGGCCGGTGCGAGACTGGGCCGTGCTCTCCGACGTAACCCTCGACCTGCCGGTCCGTCCGGTGCTGCCGGCGCTGGTCGCGGCACTGGACGAGGCCGGCGCCGGCGTGCTGGTGGCCCCGCCGGGCACCGGCAAGACCACCCTCGCGCCGCTGGCGGTGGCCGACCGGGTGACCGGTCGGGTGGTGATCGCCCAGCCCCGCCGGGTGGCGGCGCGTGCCGCTGCCCGGCGGATGGCCGAGCTGCTCGGCGAACGGGTCGGTGAGCGGGTCGGCTACGCGGTACGCGGCGAACGCCGGGTCGGCCCGGCCACCCGGATCGAGGTGGTCACCACCGGCCTGCTGGTCCGCCGGCTGCACCACGACCCGGAGCTGCCCGGCACGGGTGCCGTGCTGCTCGACGAGTGCCACGAACGCCAACTCGACGCCGACCTCGCGCTGGCCTTCACCGTGGAGGCACGCGCCACCCTCCGGCCGGACCTGTGGCTGCTGGCGATGTCGGCGACCCCGGACACCGACCGGTTCGCCGCGCTGCTGGGCGGGCCCAGCCCGGCCCCGGTGGTCCGCGCCGACTCGGCGTCGCATCCCGTACAGCGGGTCTGGGCGCCCCCGGCCCGCCCGATCGCCGCGCCCGGGGCCGGGCCGGTGGACCGGGCCCTGCTCGACCACGTCGCCGCCACCGTCCGGCGGGCGCTGCGCGAGCACGACGGCGACGTGCTGGTCTTCCTGCCCGGGGCCGGCGAGATCGCGGCGGTCACCGGCCGGCTGAGCGACCTGCGGGACACTGTCGCGCTCCTGCCCCTGCACGGCCGTCAACGCGGTGCCGAGCAGGACGCCGCCCTGCGTCGCGCGGACCGGCGGCGGGTCGTCCTGGCCACCGCGTTGGCCGAGACCAGTCTGACCGTCCCGGGCGTGCGGGTCGTGGTGGACGCCGGGCTCTCCCGGGTGCCCCGGGTCGACCTGGCCCGTGGGTTGGGCGCGCTGGTCACCGTGCCGGTCTCCCGGGCCGCCGCCACCCAACGGGCCGGCCGGGCCGGCCGGGAGGCCCCCGGGTACGTCTACCGCTGCTGGTCGGGGGCGACCCACGAGCGGCTGCCCGCCCGCGCCGAGCCGGAGATCGCCACCGCCGACCTGACCGGTTTCGCGCTGGAGCTGGCCGCCTGGGGCCGACCGGACGGCGTCGGGCTCGCGCTGCCCGACGCGCCGCCGGCCGCCGCGATGACGGTCGCCCGGGACACCCTGCGGACCCTGGGCGCTGTCGACACCGACGGTCGGATCACGGCACGGGGGCGGTCGATCGCCGCCGCCGGGGCGCACCCGCGGCTGGCCCGGGCGCTGCTCGACGGCGCCGGCCGGGTCGGCGCCGACCGGGCCGCCGAGGTGGTCGCCCTGCTCGCCGAGGAGAGCGCCGCCGGCCCCGGTGACGATCTGGTCGCCGGTTGGCGTCGGCTGCGCACCGGCGTGGACGCGGGCGCGACCGCCCGCTGGCGCGCCGAGGTACGCCGGTTGCGCACCGCGCTGCCGGCCGGTGCCCCGCCGACGGTCCGCGCCGATACCACCGGCGACCGCGGCGCGGGTGGGCTGAGCGACGATCTCGCCGCCGGGCTGCTCGTCGGTCTGGCGTACCCGGAACGGTTGGCCCGGGTGCGGCGGCCGGGCGGTTCGGCGTACCTGATGACCGGCGGGACCGCCGCGGAGCTGGCCGCCGGCTCGGGGCTGGCCGGGTCCGACTGGCTGGCGGTCGCGGTCGCGGATCGCACCCCCGGCGCGCCGTCGGCCCGCGTCCGCCGGGCCTGCCCGGTGGACGAGGCGACAGCCCGGGAGGCGGCCGGCCCGCTGCTGCGCACGGACCGCGAAATCGGCTGGATCGACGGGGACGTGGTGGCCCGGGAGGTTACCCGGCTGGGCGCGATCGAGCTGGTCCAGAGACGGGTGGACCGGCCGGACCGGGCGGAGGTGGCCGCCGCCCTCCTGACCGGCCTGCGTCAGGACGGCCTCGGGCTGCTGCAGTGGACGCCGGCGGCGCGGGCGCTGCGCGAGCGGCTCGCGTTCCTGCGGCATCACCTGGGCGATCCGTGGCCGGAGGTCGACGACGACTCGCTGCTCGACGCCGCGCCGAGCTGGCTGGGCCCGGAGCTGGCCGCCGCGCGACGGCGGGCCGACCTGGCCCGGGTGGACGTGCCGTCAGCGCTGCGCCGGCTGCTGCCCTGGGCACAGGCCGCCCGCCTGGACGAGCTGGCCCCGGAACGGATCGACGTGCCCAGCGGCTCCCGGATCCGGCTGGACTACAGCGACCCGGCCGCGCCGGTGCTCGCCGTGAAACTTCAGGAGACGTTCGGCTGGCCGGCGGCCCCCCGCATCGCCGACGGTCGGGTGCCGGTGCTGCTGCACCTGCTCTCCCCCGCCGGCCGGCCGGTGGCGGTCACCGCCGATCTGGCGTCGTTCTGGCGTACCGGCTACCCGCAGGTCCGCTCGGAGCTGCGCGGGCGCTATCCCCGGCACCCGTGGCCGGAGGACCCGGCAACGGCGACACCCACCCGGCACGCCACGCCACGTCGGCGCTGAGCGCCGGCCTACTCCTCGACCACGTCGGCCACCACGACGGTGACGTTGTCCGGCGCGCCCGCGTGCAGGGCAAGGTCGATCAGTTTGCTGGCGCAGGCGTCCCGGTCCGGATAGCCGCCGAGCACCTCGGTGAGGGTGTCCGGGCGGACCACGTTGGAGAGGCCGTCGCTGCACAACAGCCACCGGTCGCCGGCCCGGGGCACCATCGTCGCGTACGACGGGGAGACCTCGTCGCCCTGCAGGGCCTGGGTGACCACGGCGCGGCGCGGGTGGCTGCTGGCCTGGTCCGCGGTGATCACACCCTGGTCCACCAGCATCTGGACGAACGTGTCGTCCCGGGTCACCTGCTTGAGCACGCCCTCGCGGAACAGGTAGGCGCGGGAGTCGCCGACGTGCGCGAGGGCCAGGCAGCTGCCGGTACGGGCGAAGAGCAGGGCGGTCAGCGTGGTGCCCATGCCCTGGCGCTCAGGATCCTCGGCGACCGCCTGGCGGATCCGGGAGGTGGCCAGCGCGATGCCCCCTTCCAGCGCGGCCACCAGGGCGTCCTCGGGTGTCTCGACGTCCAGCGGGGCGACCGCGTCGATGGTGAGGGCGCTGGCCAGGTCGCCGGCGGCCATCCCGCCCATGCCGTCGGCGACGGCGACGAGCCAGGTGCCGGCGTGAAGGGCGTCCTGGTTTCCGCTGCGGATCAGCCCACGGTCGCTCGTTCCTACGGAACGCAGCTTCAGGGTCATGGGAGGCAGCCTGCCAGGCGAAGGGCGCAGTTGTCTCTAGGAGATCAGGACGACGGCGCGTGGCGCGGCCAATCTCACGTTCGGGTGGCGGCGCGTCGGGGAGCACCCGCCGGGGTGACCGCCCTCGTCGTACGCCGGAACCCATCCAATCAGATCAATTGACATGAGGTACCGACGCTGGAAACATCGAGCCGACAACTGGGAGCGCTCCCAGAATTCGTCGCCCCACAGTGCCACCACCACGTCCCACTTCCCGTCCCGGAAGGACTCCCCGTGACGCCATCCCGACGCCGCCTCCTGTTGGCTGCGGCGACCACTCTGGCCCTCACCGGCGCGGGCGCCGGCGCGGCCCACGCCGACCCACCACCGGACGCCCCCGAGCAGATCGACAACGGCGACTTCAGCGCCGGGGTGAGCCCCTGGTTCTCCTTCGGCACCGGCCCGCTGGCGGTCACCGACGGCCGGCTCTGCACCACCGTGGCGGGCGGGCTGGCCAACCCGTGGGACGCCGGCATCGGCCAGGACGGCGTACCGCTGATCGCCGGCGCCGAATACACCCTCGGCTTCGCGGTCTCCGCCACCCCCGGCGCCGCGGTCAAGGCCGTGTTGCAGCTCGGCAGCGCCCCCTACACCACGTACGCGGCGGTGGACGCCACAGCGACCGGCACCGCCCAGCGGGTCGAGCAGACCTTCACCGTCCCGGACACCAACCCCAACGCTCAACTGATCTTCCAGGTCGGCGGTGCCGCCCAGGCGCAGACCATCTGCCTGGACGACGTCTCACTGCGCGGCGGCGAGCCGCCCGAGCCGTACGTGCCGGACACCGGGCCACGGGTGCGTGTCAACCAGGTCGGCTACCTGCCTGGCGGCCCGAAGAACGCCACCGTCGTCACCGAGGCCACCGACGCGCTGCCCTGGCAGCTGCGCAGCGCCGCCGGCGCCGTCGTGGCCAGTGGCACCACCACCGCCCGCGGTGTCGACGCCGCCTCCGGGCAGAACGTGCACACTGTCGACTTCTCCAGCTACCGCACCCCGGGCACCGGGCTCACGCTCACCGTGGACGGCGAGACCAGCCACCCGTTCGACGTCTCCGGCGCCCTCTACGACCAGCTGCGCTCCGACTCGTTGCAGTTCTTCTACGCCCAGCGCAGCGGCATCGCCATCGACGGCGACCTGATCGGCGACGAGTACGCCCGACCCGCCGGCCACCTCGGCGTCGCACCCAACCAGGGCGACACCAACGTGCCCTGCCAGCCGGGTGTCTGCGACTACTCGCTGGACGTGCGCGGCGGCTGGTACGACGCCGGCGACCACGGCAAGTACGTGGTCAACGGCGGCATCGCCACCTACCAGCTGTTGAACACCTTCGAGCGGACCAAGACGGCCGCCACCGCCAACGGCGGCGCGGAACTCGCCGACGGCACGCTGCGGGTACCCGAGCGCGACAACGGGGTACCGGACATCCTCGACGAGGCCCGCTGGGAGCTGGAGTTCCTGCTGCGCATGCAGGTGCCCGCCGGCAAGCCGCTCGCCGGCATGGTCCACCACAAGATCCACGACCAGAACTGGACCGGGCTGCCGCTCGCCCCGCAGGACGACCCGCAGCCGCGCGAGCTGCACCCACCGTCGACGGCGGCCACCCTCAACCTCGCCGCCACCGCCGCGCAGTGCGCCCGGCTCTTCGCACCCTACGACGCGGCGTTCGCGACCCGCTGCGGCACTGCCGCGAAGACGGCCTACGCCGCCGCCAAGGCCCACCCCGCGGTGTACGCCAGCCCGACCGACGGCACCGGCGGTGGCGCGTACGACGACAGCAACGTCACCGACGAGTTCTACTGGGCGGCGGCCGAGCTGTACCTGACCACCGGGGCGCAGACCTACCTGGCCGACCTGACCGCCTCACCACACCACACCGGCAACGTGTTCGACGCCCGTGGCTTCGGCTGGCAGAGCGTCGCCGCGCTGGGCCGCCTCGACCTGGCCACCGTGCCGAACGGGCTGCCCGCCGCCGATCTGGCCCGGGTCCGCGCGTCGGTCACGGCCGCGGCCGACACGTACCTCGCCGAGCTGCGCCGCCAGGCGTACGGGCTGCCCATGCCCGGTGACGCCAACAGCTACTTCTGGGGCGGCAACAGCAACGTCATCAACAACGCCGTGGTGCTGGCGACCGCGTTCGACCTGACCCGCAACGCCGCCTACCGCGACGGCGCCGTGCAGGCGATGGACTACATCCTCGGTCGCAACGCCCTGAACATCTCCTACGTCACCGGGTGGGGCGAGCACGCCGCGGAGAACCAGCACAGTCGGATCTTCGGCCACCAGCTCGACCCGAGCCTGCCCCGACCGCCGGCCGGTTCCCTCGCCGGTGGCCCGAACGCGGCCCTCCAGGACCCGTTCGTGGCGCAGTTGCTGGCCGGCTGCGAGCCGATGTTCTGCTACGTCGACGACATCAACTCGTACTCGACCAACGAGGTAGCGATCAACTGGAACTCGGCGCTGACCTGGATCGCCTCGTTCCTCGCCGACCAGGGTGACGCCGGCGCGGTGCCGGCCACCACCTGCTCGGTGCAGTACGCCAACTACGGCACCTGGCAGGGCGGCACCGGGTTCACCGCCCAGCTGACCATCCGCAACACCGGGTCCACCGCCGTCAACGGCTGGAACGTGCGTTTCGCGTTCACCGGCGACCAGCGAGTACGCGAGGCGTGGCTGGCGAAGGTCACGCAGTCCGGTGCGACGGTGACCGCCCGCAACGAGTCGTACAACGCCAAGATCGCACCCGGCGGCACTGTGACGTTCGGCTTCAACGCGACGACGGCCGGCGGCGCCAACCCGAGCCCCGGCCTGGTCACCGTCAACGGCGCGGCCTGCTCGCTGACCTGACCCCCGTCCTGGTGGCCGCCCGGGGAAGGCGGCCACCAGGACGGCACGAACACGCGGTCGGCGGGTCAACCGCCGGCCGCGTTGTGCGTCGCCACCAGGCTCGGCAACTCGACGAGCGAGTCGATCCGGAACAGGCACCGCTCGGCCACCGCGGAGGGGTCGAGGATGTACCCCCACGGACCGCGTCGGATCAGGCACGTCTTCATGCCGGCCGCCAGGGCCGGGCGGACGTCGTTGTCGGGCCGGTCCCCCACGTACAGGATCGACGACGCGACCCCGCCGCCCGCGTCGACGACCCGCTCGAAGAACGCCGGTGCCGGCTTCGCCACGCCCCACCGGTGCGACGTGCCGATCACGTCCACGGGCAGGTCGAGACCGCGCAGGGTCGCCTCCGCGTGAGCCGGCTGGTTCCCGGCCAGGCCGACGAACAGGCCCTGGTCCTTCAAGGACGTCAGGCACTCGCGCGCGTCCGGGTACAGGTCCTCCTCGGCGAACGACTCCGGCCGGCCGGCGGTCTCCCGACGGGCCAGCTCAGTGGTGAGATCGAAGTCGGGCCGGAAGGCCCGGAACGCCTCCTGATAGTCCAGACCCCTGGCGATCACCGCGCCGAAGACCGCCGAGAACGTGTGCCGGGGCACGCCGAGCCAGTCGGCCCAGTCGGCGAACTCGTGGGACTCGTCGAGAATGGTGCCGCCAACATCGAAGAAGACCGCGCTGATCATGTCTGTCCCCGTTCCTCGTCGCGGTCGCCGTCGTGCGGTCGCCGTCGTGCGGTCGCTGTCGTGCGGTCGTGGTGTCGCTGGAGCCTAGGTGGGGTTGCCGGCAGTCGGTGTCCCTCGCGGCGGCGCTGTCGAGCTGATGACGTGGACGAATCACCGGACCGCCGGCAAAACCGGTGGAGCGGCAGGGCGACGTCAGCCAGGGTGAGGCCCATGGATGGTGACGAACTGGCCGGTGCGGAGCGTCGGGTGTGGGCGGCGATGCCGGCAGGGACGCGGACCGCGCTGGCCGGGCTGTCCGGGGCGGACCTGCGGACTCTGCTGTTGGCGGTGGCCCGCGACCGGGCGGCGGCCGTACCCCCGTCGGAGGTGGTACGCCGCTGGCGCGAGGACCGGTTCGTCCGCCCGGCCGGCGCCGACCCGCGCGTGCTGGCTCGGGTGGAGGCCCGGATGTGGCAGCTGCTGCCCGCCGACGTCTCCGGTGTGGAGCTGTCGCCGGTCGTACCGGTCGGCACCTGCTCGGCGGTCGCCCGGGGCGGCCAGAACAGGATCGTCACCACGATGCGCGCCAGCGAGGTGCTGAGCGACCCCACCAACGCCCTCGCGGTCGAGGCTGCGGTGCGTCGCCGCCGGCAGAGCGAGGTGCACCTGGCCGCCGTCCACCGGGTGCTGCGGGCGCAGGATTTCGGCGCCGGGGCGTCGGCGCACTTCCGGCTGTTCGCCCTGGTGTCCAGCGCCCGGGACACCGGCTCGGGCGGGACCGAGGCCCGGCTGCTGGTCCGGCACCTCAGCTACTGGCGGACCGTCCTCGCCGAACTGGCCCCGGCAGCCGTCCCGCAGTTGCACGTCACCCCATTCGACGACCAGGTCGTCCGGGAACGGCTGGCCGACACCGTCCGACCGGCGTTCGCCGGGGGTACGGTGCCGCTCGTGGACGAGCCGGAACGCACCCGAGGTCACGGCTACTACACCGGGTGCGCCCTACGGATCAGCCTCCTCGGTGACGACCTGGAGATCGGCGATGGCGGCCTCACCGACTGGACCGCCCGGCTGATGGGCGACGCCAAGGAACGCTGTCTCATCTCGTGTCTCGCCACCGAACGCCTCATCGACGGCACCAGCGGCTGAACGGGACCGGGCGACGACCGTTTTGCCGACCGATTGCCCCTCCCGGAAGCGGCCGAACCTGGCCTGCCGACCGAGCCGGAAGTGTCGTACACCTGTTCTATTGTCGGTCCATGTTGGAGGAGCTCGCGCAGGCGGAGGTGGCAGTCGCGGGCTGCCTCGACACGTCGGCGTGGGCTCTTGCAGAGCACGACCTCGTTGCGGCACTCGACGCCACGCACCGACTCGAGCAACGCCTTGCCGCGGTCAAGCTGACTCTCGTCCGGGAGCTGGACGGCCGAGGCAGCGCGACCGCACAAGGCGCGTCCTCGACGGTCGTGTGGTTGCGCGAACGGCTACGCCTCGGCGTCGGCGTCGCCCGCCGCTTGGTCGAGCTCGCCGCCACGCTCGACGCCGCCCCGGCCGGGGTGCGGGACGCGCTGGCCGCTGGATCCGTCGACGTCGAGCAGGTTCGGGTCATCGCCGCCACGGTCGAGACCGTGCACAGCGCTGCCGGCACGGAGGTCGCCGACAAGGCCGTCGGTGTCCTCGTCGACTGGGCCGCACAGTTCGACGCCACTCAGTTGCGCAGGCTCGGCACCCGCATCCTCGACCACGTCGCCCCGGACGTCGCCGACGCCGCCGCCGAAGCGGCGTTGCGGGCCGACGAGTCCCGGGCCACCCGGGACCGGCACGTCACCATCAGCGAGCAGACCGACGGCCGGCTGCGCCTCACCGGCATCCTCGATCCAGAGGCTGCGGCGCTGCTCCGCACCGCCATCGACCCTCTCAGCGCACCCACCGGGCCGGACGACACGCGAACATCCGGGCAACGTCGCCACGATGCCCTGGCCGAAGTCTGTCGACTCGCACTACGCGGTGGCGAACTGCCTGATCACGGCGGTGACCCGACCCAACTCGTCGTCACCACCAGCTACGACGGGTTGACGCGGCAGTTGGGCGCCGGTGCTCTCGACACCGGCCTTCAGCTCACCCCCGAGGCCGTGCGTCGACTCGCCTGCGACGCGGCGATCCTGCCCGCCGTCCTTGGCGGCAGCGGGCAGACGCTCGACGTGGGCAGGCAACGCCGACTCGTCACCGGCCCGCTACGACGCGCCCTGGTCCTGCGCGACCGAGGCTGCGCCTTCCCTGGCTGTGATCGTCCACCGCGCTGGTGCGACGCCCACCACATCCGGCACTGGGCCGACGGTGGCGCGACCAGCCTCGACAACGCGGTGCTGCTCTGCGGCCACCACCATCGACATCTCCATCACAGCGACTGGAGCGTGCGGCTCGGCGGCGACGGGCATCCCGAGTTCGTGCCGCCCACCTGGCTCGATCCCGACCGACTCCCTCGCCGCAACCAGTACCACCGACGAACGTGACATCCCGTCAGCCCGAAGCCGACCAGACAGGCCAGGCGCGACACACAGGCATTGCCGCCACAGGCGCCATGGCAGGCACACAGGCCGTGGTCGGCACATGCACCATGGTCGACACGCGCACCATGCCAGGCACACGAGCCAGGGCGGACACAAGCGCCAGGAACTACACAGTGAACCGGAGCCGACGCAGGAGCCACGAGCCAGACACAGACCGAAGTCCACGCAGAGGTCAGAGACGCAACCTGGAGGCGGGTTGTGTCGGGTGCGGCACGGCACGGGACATCGCAGCGCAGGCGTCGGGCCTAGCGTCGAGGTGTGGGCGCTCGGGCGGGGATACGCGGCGGCTGGCGATCGCTGTCGCCACTACCACTTCCCGGGCGGCTGCGCACGCTGTCGCCACTACCGCCTCCCGGGCGGCTGCGCACGCTGTCGTTGGCCACCCTCGCCAACACGGTCGGCACCGGGCTGTGGGTGACCGGCGCCGCGCTCTATCTCACCCGTTCGGTGGGGCTGACGCCGACCGAGGTGGGACTGGGGCTCACCGTCGCCGGCCTGGTCGGGCTGACCGCGAGCGTGCCGCTCGGTGGGCTCGCCGACCGGCGTGATCCCCGGGCGCTGCGCGCGGTGCTGCAACTGGCCCAGGCCACTGTCGCCGCCGCGTACCTGTTGGTCGGCTCGTTTCCGGTTTTCGTTCTGGTGGCCACAATGGACGCGCTGTTGGTCTCCGGCAACCTGGCGGTCCGCGCCGCGCTGGTCGCCGCGGTCGCCGGCCCGCAGGGTCGGGTGCACGCGTTCGCCACCCTGCGTGCGGTGGCGAACCTGGGCGTGACGCTCGGCGCGGGGCTGGCCGCGTTCGCGTTGGTGGCGGACGCCGGATGGGCGTACCGGCTGCTGGTGCTCGGCAACGTCGCGACCTACCTGGTCTCGGCGGTGCTGATCATGCGACTGCCGTCGTATCCGCCGGTACGGCGGGCGGTCCGGCCACGACCGCCGCGCGCGTTGCGCGACTGGCGCTTCCTCGCGGTCGCCGGCGCTTCGGCGGCGCTCTCCGTGCACGGGGTGGTGCTGTCGCTGGTCCTGCCGCTGTGGGTGGTGAGCCACACCGACGCGCCCCCGGTGACGGTCGCCGCCGTGCTGCTGGTCAACACGGTGCTCACCGTGCTGCTCGCGGTACGGCTGAGCGGGAGCGCCCGGGACGCGGTGCCGGCGGCGGCGACGATGCGTCGGGCCGGCCTGGTGCTCGCGGCCGGGATGCTGCTCTGGGCGACGACCGCCGTCGTGCCCACCGTGGCCGCGATCGGCCTGCTCCTGGGCGCGACGGTGATCTACACGGTGGGCGATCTGTGGCACAGCGCGGCCGGGGCGGCGCTGGCCTACGACCTCGCCGCCCCGGACGCGATCGGCGCGTACCAGGGGGTCGACACCCTGCTCGCCGGGCTGGCCCGCGCGGCTGGGCCGGCGGTGCTGACCTGGCTGATCCTCGACCGAGGGCCGATCGGTTGGTTGGTGGTGGCCGGCCTGCTCGCGGTCACCGGGCTGGCCGTGCCGCCGCTGACCCGACGGGCCCTGGCGAACCGCGCCGAGCCGCTACCGCCCAGCGCTCAGCCGATCTCCTCGTCGACGTAGCACCACCGCCAGGCCTCGCCCGGTTGCGCCGAGCGGATCACCGGGTGGCCGGTGGACGCGAAGTGCTTGCTCGCGTGCTGGTTGGGCGACGAGTCACAGCAGCCGACCTGCCCGCAGCTGAGGCAGGTGCGCAGGTGCACCCAGTAGGTGTCGCCGATGGCGACGCAGTCCGCGCACTCGTCGGGGGTGCGCGGTTCGGTGGCAGCGGCCTCGGTCAGGTGCTGACAGCTCACTTCTCAACCTCTCGCAGCAACGACTCTTCCAGGTCCAGGTCACGGTAGGCCTGCACCAGCACTTCCTCAGGGATCCGACCGGAGTCCCGGGCAGCCCGGAACACCTCCCGCTCGGCGTCGATCATCTCCTGTCGCAGCCGACCGTACGCCTGCGACGGGGTCTCCCGCTCGTCGCCGCCGAGTCGTTCCCACGCCATGTTGGTGCGGTCCTCCACCGCTCGGCGCAGCCGGGCCACCACCGGGTCCGGGGCGGTGTCGGCCAACTCGTCCAGGCGGTCCCGGGCGGCCCTGCTGGCCTGCTGCTGCACCCCGGCCGCGGAGAGCGCGTCCTGCACCGCGTCGTCCGGCGGCAGCTTCAACCGGCGTGCGACAAGTGGCAGAGTGGCGCCCTGGCCGACCAGGGTGAAAACAATCACGGCGAAGGCCAGCCAGATGAACAACGCCCTCGGGTACGGCTCGTCGCCGGCCAGGGTCAGCGGCAGCGCGAGCGCGGCGGCCAGGGTGACCACGCCGCGCATGCCGGCCCAGCCGATGATGATCGGGACCTTCGGCGACGGCCGGGCGTCACGGCGGCGGACCCGGGGGACCAACCGGGCCAGGTAGGTGGCCGGGAAGAGCCAGACGAACCGGGTCAGGAAGACGGTGGCGAGCACCGCGAGGGTGATCAGGGTGAGCGAGCCGATCGGCTCGTCGAGTTCGCGTAGCACCTCCCGCAGTTGGAGCCCGACCAGGAGGAACACCAGGCCCTCCAGCAGGAAACGAACAAGTCGCCAGAACGCGCCGATCTGCAACCGGGACGCCGCCGACAGCAGTTGCGGCAGCTTGTGGCCGAGCACCAGGCCGGTGACGACCACCGCAACCACGCCGGAGGCGTGCAGGTGTTCGGCGGTGAACACCACCGCGAACGGGATGATCAGCGACAGCGCGTTGTCCAGCAGCGGATCAGTGATGCGCCGATGCAGGAAGCCGAACACCAGCGCCCCGAGCGCCCCGATCAGGATGCCGCCGCCGGTGGCCCGCAGGACCTCGACGGCGACCTCCGCCGTGCCGACGGCCGAGCCGACGGTGGCCATCGTCGCGACCCGCAGCAGCACCAGGGCGGTGGCGTCGTTGACCAGGCTCTCGCCCTCCAGGATGGTGACGACCCGGCGGGGCAGCCCGACCCGGCGGGCGACGGCCGTGGCGGCCACCGCGTCCGGTGGGGCGACCACCGCGCCGAGGGCCAGGCAGATCGCGAACGGCACCTGCGGCAACAGCAGGTGCAGCACCAACCCGACCACGAACGCGGTGAACAACACCAGACCGACCGCGAGCAGCAGGATCGGCCGGATGTTGTTCTTGAACGCCGGCACCGAGGTCTCCAGCGCGGCCACGTAGAGCAGCGGCGGCAGGATGCCGATCAGCACCAGCTCCGGCTCCAGGTGCACCTGCGGGAAGCCCGGGACGAACGAGAGTGCCAGGCCGACGACGACCAGCACGATCGGCGCGAGCAGGCCGAGCCGGCGGGCCAACGCGGCACCCAGGGTGGCGATCGCCAGGAAGACGACGACCGGGAACAGGCTTTCCATGGGGTACGAGCCTAGGGGTACGTGAGTACTGCTTTGCTCAGCCGCCCGGGCGCAGCTTCGGCAGCACCTCCGTACCGAACGCGTCGATGAATCCGCGCTGCTCCTGCCCGACGTGGTGCAGGGCGATCTGGTCGAAGCCGAGTTCCAGGTACTCCTCCAGCCAGCCGACGTGCCGGCCCAGGTCGGAGGAGACGTTCACCACCTCGGCGACGCGCTGCGCCGGCACGTCGGCGGAGACCAGGTCGAAGTGCTCGGCGGTCTCCAGGTCCCAGCAGACCGGCGGGGGGAAGACGTTGCTGCGCCACTGGTCGTACGCGATCGCCTCGGCCTGTGCCTGTTCCGGCGCCCAGGAGACGTGCACCTGCAGGTGCAGTGGTCCACGCCCGCCCGCGTCCCGGTACGCGTCGATCATTTCGCGAAGGTGCGCCACCGGGGCGTTGACGGTGATCAGCCCGTCCGCCCATTCGGCGCACCAGCGGGCGGTGGCCACGCTGACGGCGGCGCCGACGAGCGCGGGCGGCTGCTCGGGGCGGGTCCACAGGCGTGCGCGATCGACCCGGACCAGGCCGTCGTGGCTGACCTCCTCGCCGGCCAGCAGGGCGCGGATCACGTCGACGCACTCACGCAGCCGGGCGGAACGCACATCCTTGCGCGGCCACGGGTCGCCGGTGATGTGCTCGTTGCTGGCCTCGCCGGTGCCCAGCGCCGCCCAGAACCGGCCCGGGTACATCGCGCCGAGGGTGCCGATCGCCTGCGCGATGATCGCCGGGTGGTAGCGCTGACCGGGTGCGTTGACAACGCCGAACGGCATACCAGTGGCCTGCAACGCCGAGCCGAGCCAGGACCAGGCGAAGCCGGACTCGCCCTGCCGGGCGCTCCACGGGGAGAAGTGGTCGGAGCACATCGCGGCGTCGAAGCCGGCCCGCTCGGCGTGCATCACCGCCTCCAACAGGGCGCGCGGACCGATCTGCTCATGTGAGGCGTGAAACCCGAACGACGTCATGGGCACACTTCCTACCCACGACGCCGCCGGCTGACGCGTGTCGCGCCCCGAACTATCGTGTCGCGCCCCGAACTATTCGGCGTGCGCGCCGGCGCCGGCAGAGGCGGCGCCCTTGCCCACCCAGACCGTCTTGGTGTTGCAGAACTCCCGCATGCCCAGCGCCGACAACTCCCGCCCGTACCCGGAGTTCTTCACGCCGCCGAACGGCAACTCGGGGTAGGAGGTGGTCATCCCGTTGATGAAGACGTTGCCGGCGTCCAGGTCGGTGGCGAAGCGCTCCTGCTCGGCCGGGTCGCGGGTCCAGGCGTTCGAGCCGAGCCCGAAGTTGGTGCCGTTGGCGACAGCGATGGCCTCCTCGTACGACGACACCCGGAACAGGCCAGCGACCGGGCCGAAGACCTCCTCCGACCACATCCGCATCTGTGGGGTGAGGTCGGTGACCACCGTCGGCGGGTAGAACCAGCCGTCACCGGTCGGCCGCTCGCCCCCGCAGAGCACCGTCGCGCCGTTGTCCACCGCGTCGCGGACCTGGGCGTGCACCTCGTCGCGGCCCCGCTCGCTGGCCAGCGGCCCGACGTCGGTGTCCGGGTCCATCGGGTCGCCGACCCGCAGGGCGGCCATGTTCGCGGCGAACTTCTCGGCGAACGCGTCGAAGACGTCGGTGTGCACGATGAACCGCTTCGCCGCGATGCAGGACTGGCCGTTGTTCTGGCAGCGGGCGGTGGTGGCCACCTCGGCGGCCCGGTCCACGTCGGCCGAGGGCATCACCACGAAGGGGTCGCTGCCGCCGAGTTCGAGGACCGTCTTCTTCAGCTCCCGTCCGGCGATCTGGGCGATGGACCGGCCGGCGGGTTCGCTGCCGGTGAGCGTCGCGGCGCGTACCCGGGGGTCGCTGAGGATGCGGTCGACGGCGTCCGAGCCGACCAGCACGGTGGTGAACGCCCCCTCGGGGAAGCCGGCGCGGCGGAACACGTCCTCCAGCAGCAGCGCGGTCTGCGGCACGTTCGAGGCGTGCTTGAGCAGCCCGGTGTTGCCCGCCATCAGCGCTGGCGCGGCGAAGCGCATCACCTGCCAGAGCGGGAAGTTCCACGGCATCACCGCGAGCACCACACCGATCGGCTGGTACCGGATGAACGCCCGGGTCGCCTTCACGGCGTCGGCGTCGGCCGGCTCGTCGGCGAGGAACGCCGGGGCCTTGTCGGCGTAGAAGCGGGCGGCAGTGGCGCACTTCGTCACCTCGGCCTGCGCCGCGGCGTACGTCTTGCCCATCTCGGTGGTCATGATCCGGGCGATCTCGTCGCGCTCGGCGTCGAGCAGGTCGGCGGCGGCGTTCATCCACCGGGCGCGCTGGTCGACTGTCGTCTCCCGCAACTGCTGGAACGCGAGGTCGGTGCGCTCGATGGCACCGTCGAGCTGCTCGGTGGACATCGCCTCATAGGTCTTGAGCACCTGGCCGGTGGCGGGGTTGGTGGTGGCGATGTGGGGCATCTCGTCCTCCTGTCACTCGAACAACGAGTGTCGTACGCCCGGCTCCTCGCGGCGGCGGGCGGCGCGGCGGCGCTGGATCACGACCAGATCGACCACGGCGACCACGGCGAAGATCGCGCAGAGTACGCCGAGCCAGGCGATACCGGCCCAGAACGCCAGCACCGCGAAGATCACCATGATCACCAGACCGAAGCTGGCGAGGGTGAGCCGGAGGTTCAGCGCGCTGTTCGCGTGGCCGACCGTGCCACGGGCACGCCGAGGCTGCGATCTCGTCATACCCACCGATCTACCCCCGATCGGCCGGCTTAACCGGTACTGCGCGCGTGCGCACCCGGCCGCACCGGTGTGCTCGGGCACATCCGTTCGCGCGGAGGCCCCACCGGCCGGAGGATGAGCACATGTCAATGACCCTCACCGTGCCGGTGACCGTCTCCATCGCCCGCCGCGTCGACCCCGACCGGGCCAGCGAGATGGTGGCCTGGATGCGGGCCGGCACCGCGCTGGCCGAGGCGTTCCCCGGGTTCCTGGGCGCCGGCTGGGTGCAGAGCGGCCCCGGTTCGCCGGAGTGGCACATGCTCTACCGCTTCGCCGACGCCGAGACGCTGCGCCGGTGGGAGGAGTCGCCGCAGCGGCACTGGTGGCTCAGCTCGGCGCAGGGCATCGTCGAGCACACCCGGGTGGAGCGGCGCACCGGGATCGAGGGCTGGTTCGACAGGCCGCTGGAGCACTCGGTGGACCCGGTGGAGCCGGTCGCGCCCGCGTCGCCGCCCCGCTGGAAGCAGGCGGTGACCATCTGGTTGGCGTTCTTCCCGCTGAGTCTGACCGCCACCCTGCTGACGAGCCGCTTCCTCGACGCGGTGCCGCTGGCAGCCCGGGTGCTCCTGATGACGCTCTGCCTGACCCCGCTGATGACCTATCTGGTGCTGCCCCGGATCACCCGGGCGTTGCACTGGTGGCTGCACGGCCAGCCGGCACCCTGGCGGGACGCATAGCACCTCGACGGTTTCCGTGTCGGCGCTCTGCCGCATACCCGACAGCAACTTCCCGGCACACCACGTCCGACGCATAGAGTTACCGCGCTGTCGCTCTGTGCTGCGGAACGGGAGACGTCATGCCTCGACGCTGGGTTGCCGCCCTGGCCTGTCTCGCGGCGCTGGTCGCGCTGGCCTGCGAGGGCGGCACCTCGGCGACACCCCGCCCCACCACGAGCGCCCCGCCGTCGGGTGGGCCCGGCGGCATCGCCGCCCTCGGCGACTCGATCAGCACCGGTTTCGCCTCATGCCTGGTGCTCACCTCCTGCGAGCGCAACTCCTGGTCGACCGGGGACGGGCTGCGGGTGCAGAGCCACTACCGACGGCTGCTGGAACAGAACACGGCGATCCGCGACCGGAGGTACAACCACGCCCGTCCCGGCGCCCGCGCGGACGCTCTCGCCGGTCAGGCCCAGGCGGCGGTACGCGACCGCGCCGACTACGTCACGGTGCTGATCGGCGCCAACGATGTCTGCCGGGGCGGGGTGGACGCGATGACGCCGGTGAAGCAGTTCCGGGCCGACGTCGACCAGGGGCTGCGGGTTCTGCGGACCGGCCGACCGAAGGCCCGGGTGCTGGTGGTGAGCATCCCCGACCTGTACCGGCTCTGGGAGGTCGGGCACGACGACACCCGGGCGACCCGCGCGTGGCGGCGAGGCGGCATCTGCCCGGCCCTGCTGGCCGAGGCGACCTCGACCGCCCCCGCCGACCGGGCGCGCCGGGCCGCCGTCCGGGACCGGATCGACGCGTACAACGCCGAGTTGACGGCAGCCTGCCGGGCGTACGGGTCGCGGTGCCGGCACGACGGCGGCGCGTTGCACAAGGTCCGCTTCACACTGGATCTGCTCAACCCGCTGGACTGGTTCCACCCCAACGCCACCGGCCAGGGCCGCATCGCCGAGGTGACCTGGCGATCCTCCGGCCTGGCCAACTGAGGACCGGGACGGACGTCAGGGCTGGCGCGGCTCCGGGACGGCGCTGCCGCGGGAGCGGTAGAGGGCCCGGGACCGGTGGGCGAGATCCTTCGTGGCCGACGAGTTGGCCCAGGTGCCGAGCACGATGGCCGCGCCGGGGACGATCTTGGCAACCATCCGCTTGGCGGCCCGGACGCCGGCCATCTGGGCCAGCCGGACGCCGAGTTGCAGCATGACCCGACCGAGCGGACGCTGGCCGCCCAGGCCGAAGAGCGCGTCGGCGCGTTCCCGGCCGGCGGCCACACCGAGCGCCAGCCGGGCGCTCTCGGCGACCTTGTGCACTCGCTGGAGCACCAGCAGATCGGTGGCCCGATCGCTGTGCAGCGGGTCGACGTCGTACGCGGCGGCGATGTGCAGCACCATCCGTGCCTGGGTCCAGGCCAGCACGCCCACGTCGATCACGGCACCGGGCAGCCCGGCCGCGCCGGAAACCGCGCCGGAGAGCCGGGCCAGGTTGACGAACTTGCGGGCCGCCTGGTCGGCGAGCACATCGCCGGAGACCCCGGGCTGCTCGGCCCGGGCCCGGGCGGCCCACTGCACGGCCTCGGGCCCGAGGCGGCGCACCGCCTCCAGGGCGAGGTGCTCCGGCGCGTACTGCGGGTCGTCACGCATCCGGTCCCAGAGGCGGGCCGGCGGACCCTCGGGAGCGTCCACCGGCCCGGCCGGCAGGTCGACGGACGGTTGCGGAGTCGGAGCGGCGGGCTGACCGCCGACGGGCGGGGTGTCGGTCACCAGGTCTCCCCAGGGGTGGGATCGGTGGACAGGGCGGCCGATGGAGCGGTCAGCGGCGGCGGTTGGACAGCCTGGCCGCCAACCCCTTCAGCTTCTGCTGGTTGCCCGGCTTGGCCATCTCCCGACGGCCGCGCTCGACCAACTGCTGCCCCTTCGGCGATCGCAGGAACGTGGTGATCCGCTGCATCAGTGACATGTCGTCCTCCTGTCGACGATCCCGTAGTCATGTTTGTACCCCGTACCCGCAAGACATGTACCCGGGATGCGACAGCCTCAACCCTGACCGTCCATAGTGGGCGGTAGGTTACCGCCCCGCCGGCACGATGGCGTCAACGACCCGGGTCGCCCGCCACTCGTGCTGCTGGTAGTGCTCGGGGTACGCGGAGACCTGCACCGCCTGGGCGGCGTCGGTGAGCCGCATCCGCTGCCAGCCGGGCACCTGCTGCAGCGCGGCGAGGAACTGCCGGGTCGCGAACTCGGGGTCCATCAACCGCCCGACCGGGCCCCAGCCGCTGCTGGAGCGCTGTTGGAACAACCCGACCGAGTCGTGGTCCCAGCCGATGCCCTGGTGCGGATAGTCCTGCGACTCGGGCAGCACGCCGCTGGCCACGTTGTAGAGGTTGCTCTCCTGCATGGCGGTGGCCACCGCGATCACCAGACCCCGGCGCGGCACCCCCATCTTGCGGCCGGTGCGGACGATCGCCTCGGCGTTCTCCATCTGGTCCTCGTCCAGCCCGGCCACGGGCGCCGGGTCGGTCGGGCGGGCCGGGGCGGCCTTGCGGGCCGACGCGG
This sequence comes from Micromonospora sp. NBRC 107095, assembly GCF_030269705.1. Lineage (NCBI taxonomy): Bacteria > Bacillati > Actinomycetota > Actinomycetes > Micromonosporales > Micromonosporaceae > Micromonospora > Micromonospora sp. NBRC 107095. The sequence continues at coordinate 2,485,134 of NZ_BSTU01000001.1, read as the reverse complement.
TGGTGTCCGGGTCGGCGGGGCTCGCCGTGGGGGCGGCGGCGGACACACTCGGCGCAGCCGTGCGGTCGAGGGAACGGGAGGCGCCCTGCTGCTCGGCGCGCTGCGCCAGCTCGGCGCTGGAGGGCGATCCGCCCCGGGTCGCCGCGCCGGCGTCCTCGTCCCGGACCTGGACGACGGCGGTCAGACCGAGGCAGCACACCACACCGGTGGCCAGCGCCAGCTGTGCCCGGCGTCGACCGGTCAGGTCCCGGGCGTACGCCCGGAGCCGGCTCGCGGCGGTTGTCCGTTCGGTTGAGGTGCCATCCTCCGTATCGGTACTGGGGCTGCTCGGGGCGTACGGGTCGTCGAGGGTGCCGTCGTCACGCATCAACCGAGGCTAGGCAGGCCGATACGCCGATCACGCACGGTGATCACGTGGCCCTCGACACAGATTCGGCGGGTACGGGTGGACGACCCGGGCGGGTCGACCCGCCCGGGGAACGGACCTCTCGTACCGGATGAAGCGGGTGTCGCACGCGGACCGCCACGGAAGGCGGCAGAGCCGGACATCCGACCGCCGAGCCTGACATGATCGACAAACTCGGCCTTTGGGCCGAACCACCCCTCAACCGATCGGCCGAGCGGCTCGACCGGGTGGCACAAACAACCCATTGGTCCGGTCATGCCCACCACCCGGCCAACGGATCGCCCGGCGCAGGAATGCACCAGGATGGCGGGTACGTTGCCCGAACGGGTGCCCTCCGTCGCGAGCGCGCCCCGCAGGCACATTTCAGGGAGGTCCGCACCGGTGCTCGACCCACACGAGCTCTACCAGCTCACCGACGATCTGCCCGACCTCGGGCAACCGGTCCTGATCCAGGCCCTCACCGGGTTCGTGGACGCCGGAAACGCCAGCCGACTGGCGCGTGAGCAGCTACTCACCTCGCTGGAGGGTCGGCCGATCGCCACCTTCGACGTCGACCAGCTCTTCGACTACCGATCGCGACGACCGGTGATGACCTTCGTCGAGGACCACTGGGAGAGCGTCGACGCGCCCAAGCTGGAGCTGCACCTGCTGCAGGACGACGACGAGACCCCGTTCCTGCTGCTCACCGGCCCCGAGCCGGACCTGCAGTGGGAGCGTTTCGTGGCCGCCGTCGCCGGGCTGGCCGCCCGGCTGGACGTCCGGCTCACCGTGGGGCTCAACTCCATCCCGATGGCGGTCCCACACACCCGCCCGACCGGGGTGACCGCACACGCCACCCGCCCGGAGCTGATCGCCGGCTACGAGCCCTGGCTGCAACGCGTCCAGGTGCCCGGCAGCGTCGGTCACCTGCTGGAGTTCCGCCTCGGTGAGCAGGGCCGCGACGCGCTGGGCTTCGCCGCCCACGTGCCGCACTATGTGGCGCAGACCGAGTACCCGGCCGCCGCCGAGGTGCTGCTCACCTCGGTGTCCCGCAGCACCGGGCTGCTGCTGCCCGGCGACGGGCTGCGCTCGGCCGCCGAGGTCGTCCGGGTCGAGATCGACCGGCAGGTGGCGCAGACCGAGGACGCCGCCGCCCTGGTCCAGGCCCTGGAGGAGCAGTACGACGCGTTCGCCCGGGGCCGGGGCGAGAAGAGCCTCCTCGCCCCGGACGCCGGCCCTCTGCCCACTGCCGACGAACTCGGCGCGGAACTGGAACGCTTCCTGGCCGAACAGACCCGTCCCGGCGACACCCCGGGCAGCTGACCCAGCGTCGCGCGGGCGAATGCGGCAGGCTGGGGGCATGCGCCTGGCGACCTGGAACGTCAACTCGGTGAAGGCCCGCCTACCCCGGCTGCTGCAGTGGCTGGCCGACACCGGGCCGGACGTCGTCTGCCTGCAGGAGACCAAGTGCCCGGACGGCGCCTTCCCGGTGACCGAGGTGGGCGAGTTGGGCTACACCGTGGCGAGCCACAGCGACGGCCGGTGGAACGGGGTGGCCATCCTGTCCCGGGCCGGGCTGAGTGACGTCCGGGTCGGGTTCGCCGACGAGCCCGGCTTCCCCGAGCCCGAGGCCCGAGCCATCTCCGCCACCTGCGACGGGGTGCGGGTCTGGTCGGTGTACGTGCCCAACGGCCGGACCCCGGACGACCCGCACTACGCGTACAAGTTGGCCTGGTTCGCCGCCCTGCGTGACGCGCTGGACGCCGAACTGGCCGCCGGGTTGCCGCTGGCGGTCTGCGGCGACTTCAACGTCGCCCCGACCGATGCCGACGTCTGGGACCCGGCGGTCTTCACCCACTCGACGCACGTCACCCCGGCCGAACGGGCGGCCCTCGCGGCGTTGCGCGACCTCGGCCTCACCGACGTGGTGCCGACCCCGATGAAGGGCCCGCACCCCTTCACCTACTGGGACTACCGCGCCGGCATGTTCCACCAGAACAAGGGCATGAGAATCGACCTGGTGTACGCGTCCGCGCCGTTCGCCCGAGCGGTCCGCGCCGCCTACGTGGACCGCGAGGCCCGCAAGGGCAAGGGCCCGTCCGACCACGCGCCGATCGTTGTCGACGCAGACCTGGTCCCCGCGGTCGAGGCGTTCTGACTGGCTAGGGTGGGCAGATGGCAGTCGTGAAGATCAACGCAATCGAGGTCCCGGCCGGCGGCGGCGCGGAGTTGGAGAAGCGGTTCGCCGCCCGAGCCGGCGCGGTGGAGAACTCCCCCGGCTTCCTCGGCTTCGAACTGCTCCGCCCGGTGGCCGGTGAGACCCGGTACTTCGTCTACACGAAGTGGGAGAGCGAGGAGGCGTACCAGGCATGGGCCGCCGGCCCGTCGCGCGCCGCGCACGCGAGCGCGCCCGGCGACAAGCCCCGCCCCCCGGTCGCCACCGGCGCCAGCCTCCTGGAGTTCGAGGTGGCCCTGCACGTCCCCCAGCCCTAGTTGACCCTCGCGGCAGAGATCGACAGTCACGGCTTCCGACCAACCCGCCTCAGGGAATGAGCAGGGCCTTGCCCGGGATCGAGCGCGCCTCCATCGCGCGGTGAGCGTCGGCCGCGGAGGACAGCGGGTACTCGCGTGCGATGACCGGGCGTATCCGCCCTTGCACCGCCTCGGCCAGGGCCCTGCTCGCGAGCTGCACCATCTTCGGCGCCTTGAACTGGACGTCCGCGATGCCGTGTACGTCGACGCCGCGCGCCTGAGCACTCTGCGGGTCCACCGTGGCGAAGGTGCCACTGGCCGCCCCATGGGCCGAGAACCGCCCGCCGTCGGCCACCAGATGAAAGGCGTCGCTGCCCAGATCTCCCCCGACACCGTCCAGCAGCACGTCGACGGACAGACCACCAAGGGCTTCGCGTACCTCGTCGGCCCACCCCTCCGTGGCGTAGTCGACGACAGCGTCGGCGCCGAGCCGTCGTACAAGTGTGAGCTTGTCCGCGCCACGGGCCGCTCCCACGACCTGCGCACCGAGACCGTGGGCGAGCTGAACGAGCAGCGTTCCCATGCCGCCCGCGGCCCCCAGGATCAGCACCCGGTCGCCAGGCTTGACGCCGAGGCCGTCGATGATGCCCATGGCGGTCACACCGTCGTGGGCGAGACCAGCCGCTTCCCGCAGGCCCAGGCCGTCGGGGACCGGCACCAGCCGGTCGACGCTGGTCCGAACCAGCTCAGCGTACGAACCCCGCGTCCCGGCACCCGCGACGACCTGGCGGCCGAGCCAGGACGCGGAGACGCCCGGTCCGGTGGAGACGACCGTTCCGGCCGCTGCGCCGCCCGGCACGTACGGCGGGGTGACGCCGAACCTCTCACCCCAGCCACCGCGGATCTGAGTCTCCACGTAGATCGTGTCCACGGCCTCGGCCCGAACAATGACCTCCCCCTCCCCGGCTTGCGGATCGGGCAGGTCCACCAGGATCAGAACCTCCGGACCCCCGTACGCAGAGACCTGGATCGCACGCACGTATGTCTCCAATCAGCCGCGGTCCGACGGCTCGGAGCCGCCTCGACACGTCGTCTCAGCGACGCTAGGACTTGAACATTGGTTGAGGTCAAGCCAGGGTTCGGAGATCGATGGCGGCGTTGACCGGGATGTCGGAACTGTGCCGCCACACCCGCGGAGGTGCTCAGGCCGGCATCACAGTCGAATCACGCCGGACCGGCTGTCTCCGCTGATAGCGTCGAGGCGGCCCGCGCGGTAGTCGGCCACCAGTCGCCCTGCCAGCCGTGCCACGCCGTTCGCCCGGGGCGCATGCCAAGGTTCGGGGGATTTTGGCCATGTTCGATGGCTTCGACGTGTTCGACATCGAGACGCCGGGCGCGACGATCCACGGCCGCCGAGGTGGAAACGGGCCGCCCGTTCTGCTGCTGCACGGCATCCCCGAGACGCACCTCATGTGGCACAAGGTCGCGCCACGGCTCGCCGAGAAGTACACAGTCGTCGCCACCGACCTGAGGGGCTGGGGCGACAGCGGCAAACCGCCGAGCACCACCGACCACGAGCCGTACAGCATGCGGGCCATCGCCCGCGACCAGATCGAGATGATGCGGATTCTGGGTTACCAGCAGTTCCGGCTCGTCGGCCATGATCGTGGGGCCCGCTGCGCGTACCGTCTCGCACTGGACGAACCGGACGCGGTCACCCGACTGGCCGTCATGGACGTGGTTCCCATCGGCGACGTCTACAACCGCGCGGACAGGGCGTTCAGCCTCTCCTACTGGGTCTGGTCCTTCCTGGCGGCACCGGCGCCGGTGCCCGAGCAGTTCATCAAGGCAGCACCCGCGGTGCTCGTCGACTTCATGCTCGACACCTGGCCCGAGGTCAAGGATGCCTTCCCGCCCGAGGTACGGGCGGCGTACGTCAGGCAGTTCAGCGACCCCGCCACGGCGCACGCGATCTGTGAGGAGTTCCGCGCCGCCGCGACCCTCGACTACCAGCAGGACGAAGCGGACCGGGGAAACCGCAAGATCACGTGCCCGGTGCTGTTCCTCTGGAGCCAGAGCGGCCAGGTCGCGAAGCTCTACGACGATCCGCTGGGCATCTGGCGGGAGTGGGCCGACGACGTTCGTGGCGAGCCGGTCCCGGTCGGGCATTTCATCCCGGAGGAGGCCCCCGACGAGACCACCCGCCAACTACTGGCCTTCCTGAGCTGACACCCGCCTGACCTTCCTGAGCTGACACCCGCGCCAACCGGCGGACACGTCACCGGTTGATCCACTCGCGTTTGTGAAAGTCGGGGTGTCCGGGCCGACCCGACACCCCGACTTTCATGATCCCGAGTTGATCAAGCAGTGGCGGGCGGCCGACCGAACCAGGAACGGGGTCGGTCTCAGGACTTTCGGGTGGACTGGAACGTGGCGAAGGCGATGACGTTGTCGGCGTAGCCGGTGCGCCCGCCGATGAACTGGCCGCCGCAGGTGATCAACCGCAGCCCGGGTGGCCCGTCGTGGCCGTAGATCCGCTCGGCGGGCAACTGGTCCTTGGGGAAGTGCTCGACGGTGTCGACCCGGAACACCACCACCGACTCGTCCGCCCGGGCCACCTCGATCAGGTCGCCGGGCTTCAGCTTGCCCAGGTCGTAGAAGACCGACGGGCCGGTCTTCGTGTCCACGTGCCCGACGATCACCGCAGGGCCCGGTTCACCGGGGGTGGGCCCGCGGTCGTACCAACCGGTCTCGTTGTGCCGTTCCAACGGTGGTACGGCGATCGAGCCGTCGCGCGCCTGCCCGACCGGTGCCACCGGCGCGGCCACCTTGATCGCCGGCACCGAGAGGCGCACCGGGCGACTGGCCGACAACCCGACCGACTCGCTGCGGGCCGGCCGGTCCCCGCCGGCCGGGGCGAAGTCGAGCGGGCCGACCGAGCGGCCCAGCCCTGCCCCGGTGGCGAAGACCCCGGCCAACACCAGCACCACTGCCAGCGGTATCGACCACGGGCTACGGCCGGAGGGGCGACTACGTCGAGGGGCGACGGCGGTCGGCGGACGGGCTGCCACAGTCGGGCGCTCGGGGCTCAGCGGACTGTCGTCCAGCGGCAGGCGGCGGTCGTCGTCGAAGCGGTCGTCCGTCGGCCACCGGTCGTCCCGCGGCAGCCGGTCGTCGGTCGGCCACCGGTCGTCACGCGGGAGCCGATCGTCCGTCGGCCACCGGTCGTCCCGGGCGCGGCGGTCGTTGGCAGGCGGGCGGTCGTCGCGCGCTGGGCGGGGCCCGGAAGAGGGGCGAGGGCTCGACGACGGGCGGGGCCCGGGAGACGGGCGGGGGGCCGGCGGCGGCGAGGCGGGTCGGAAGATCTCCATGGCCGGCTCAGCGCCCAGCGCCACGGACCAGACGTGGGCGACGCAGCGCCACCACGGCGAGGATCAGCCCGGTGATGGTCAGCGCCGCACCGGCGGGCAACAGCAGCTCGCCGGTCATGCCGCCCGCGCCGCCACCGAAGCCGGTGGCCGGACCACGACTGGGCTGGGGGGACGGCGTCTTCTTGACCACCTGGAGCATGGTCGAGGCGGTCTCGCCGTCGCGGCACTCCAGCTTGACCCGGTAGTTGCCGGGGCGGGTGCGCTCGCGCACCATCGGCGCGGCGGTGAGCACCCCGCGCTGCGGCTGCACGCCGACCGCCCCGAAGGCGTCGGAGACCACGGTGGCGCCCACCGAGTTGTCCCGACAACTGGCCCGGATGCCGACCAGATAGCCGGGCTGGACCGTGCTGGGACTGACCTCGACGAAGATGTCCACCGGCCCCGGCTGGGGCGCGCCACCCGGCGGCCCTTCGGGCTGCGGCGCGGGCGCGGCGGCAGCGGGCGCCGGCACGGCGAGCGCGGCAGCGGGCTGCGGCACGGCGAGCGCGCCGGCGACAGGAGCGCCGAGTACCGCGGCGACAGGCTCGGACACCGCGCGTGCGGAAGAAGCGGCAAGCGCGACAGGAGCAGCAGCGAGCGCCGCAGGCGCAGCGAGCAGAGGGCCGGCGAGCACTGTCAGCACGGAAATGATCACGCCGCCGCGGGTCACTGTCACGATGCCCCCTCTCGACGCCGTGCGGCCGGGTCGGGCAGTGGAGCACCCGACCTGCCGTACCTGTTGGATCCTCTCATTTCCGGTCGCACATCACATCCGATCCGCTGGCGGCGTCGCGTAGGCTCGGGACGCTGTGACCGCCACCGACCATTCTCCCGCCGTCCCGCCCGCGAGCCGGACGATCCGCACGTTCCACCCCCGACGGGGTCGGATGAGCGACCGGCAGACCGACGCGCTGAGCCGGCTCTGGCCCGCGTACGGCCTGGATGTGCCGGACGGACCTGTGGTGCCCGTCGACCTGGCCGCCCTGTTCGGTCGCCGGGCGCCCGTGGTGCTGGAGATCGGTTCGGGCATGGGCGACGCCACCGCCGCGATGGCTGCCGCCGACCCGGATCGAGATTATCTGGCGGTCGAGGTGCACACGCCGGGAATCGCCAACCTCCTCGACCTGGTGCAGCGCGGTGGCCTGCGCAACGTACGGGTGGCGCAGGGCGACGCGTTGTCCCTGGTCAGCGGCTTGCCCGAGGATGTGTTGGACGCCGTGCACGTCTTCTTCCCGGACCCGTGGCCGAAGTCCCGCCACCACAAGCGGCGGATCATCCAGCCGACGCACGTGGCGTTGCTGCGCTCCCGGCTGCGCCCCGGCGGCGTGTTGCACTGCGCGACGGACTGGGCCGAGTACGCCGAGGCGATGCGGGCAACGCTGGACGCCGACCCGGAGCTGGTGGACGCGTACGGTGGCTTCGCGCCGCGTCCCGCGCACCGCCCGGTGACGAAGTTCGAGCGGCGGGCGATCACCGCCGGTCGCCCGGTCGCCGACCTGCTGTACCGCCGGCGGTGACCGACGAAACGCCCTGACCGCAATGCGGCGGGGCGTCCGGGCGGGGTCCGGTGCGGGCCCGGTTGGCGTCTCGGGGCATGATCCAGGCACCATGGACAGGCTATGACGCTCACCGCCGCGCTGCCGACAAGCGCCGACCCCGACACCCTCTTCGACGCGTTCGCCGGCTGGGCGAAGGAGCGCGGCCTCGACCTCTACCCCCATCAGGAGGAGGCGGTCATCGAGATCGTCTCCGGCGCCAACCTGATCATGAACACGCCCACCGGCTCGGGCAAGAGCCTGGTGGCGATCGCGGCGCACTTCGCGGCCCTCGCCGACAGCCGGACGACCTTCTACACCGCGCCGATCAAGGCGTTGGTGTCGGAGAAGTTCTTCGCGCTCTGCGAGGTCTTCGGCGCCGAGAACGTCGGGATGCTCACCGGCGACGCCAGCGTCAACGCCGACGCCCCGATCATCTGCTGCACCGCGGAGATCCTGGCCAATCTGGCGCTGCGCGAGGGCGACCGGGCGGACGTCGGCCAGGTGATCATGGACGAGTTCCACTTCTACGCCGAGCCCGACCGGGGCTGGGCGTGGCAGGTGCCGATCATCGAGCTGCCGCAGGCCCAGTTCATCCTGATGTCCGCCACCCTGGGGGACACCACCCGCTTCGTCGACGACCTGACCCGGCGCACCGGGCGGCCCACGGCCGTCGTGCGCTCGGCCGAGCGGCCGGTCCCGCTCATCTTCTCGTACGCGATGACGCCGCTGCACGAGACACTTGAGGAGCTGCTGGAGACCAAGCAGGCCCCGGTGTACGTGGTGCACTTCACCCAGGCCGCCGCGCTGGAACGCGCTCAGGCGCTGACGAGCGTCAACGTCGCCACCCGCGCCGAGAAGGACATGATCGCCCAGGCGATCGGCAACTTCCGGTTCACCGCCGGCTTCGGCAAGACGCTCTCCCGGCTGGTCCGGCACGGCATCGGGGTGCACCACGCCGGCATGCTGCCCAAGTACCGCCGCCTGGTGGAGACCCTCGCCCAGGCCGGCCTGCTCAAGGTCATCTGCGGCACCGACACCCTCGGCGTCGGCATCAACGTGCCGATCCGCACCGTGCTGTTCACCGGCCTGTCGAAGTACGACGGGGTCCGCACCCGACTGCTCAAGAACCGGGAGTTCCACCAGATCGCCGGGCGGGCCGGCCGGGCCGGTTACGACACCATCGGCCGGGTCGTGGTGCAGGCCCCCGAGCACGTCATCGACAACGAGAAGGCCCTCGCCAAGGCCGGCGACGACCCGAAGAAGCGCCGCAAGGTCGTTCGCAAGAAGCCGCCGGAGGGTTCGATCGGCTGGGGTCAGCCCACCTTCGACCGACTTGTCGACGCCGAGCCGGAGCCGCTGACCTCCAGCTTCCAGGTCAGCCACTCGATGCTGCTCAACGTCATCGGCCGGCCCGGCGACGCGTTCGCCGCGATGCGGCACCTGCTCACCGACAACCACGAGGAGCCGGCCGCACAGCGCCGGCACATCCGCCGGGCGATCGCCATCTACCGGGCGCTGCGGGCCGGCGGGGTCGTCGAGGAGCTGCCCGAACCGGACGAGACCGGCCGGCGGATCCGGCTCACCGTCGACCTCCAGCTCGACTTCGCCCTCAACCAGCCGCTCTCCCCCCTCGCCCTGGCCACCATCGAACTGCTCGACGCCGAGTCCCCGTCGTATCCGCTCGACGTGCTGAGCGTGATCGAGTCGATCCTCGACGACCCCCGGCAGATCCTCTCCGCACAGCAGTTCAAGGCGCGCGGCGAGGCGGTCGCCGCGATGAAGGCGGAGGGCATCGAGTACGAGGCGCGCCTCGAACTGCTCGAGGACGTGACCCACCCGAAGCCCCTCGCGGAGCTGCTGGAGGCCGCGTACGAGATGTACCGGCAGGGGCATCCGTGGGTCGCCGACCACCAGCTCTCCCCGAAGGCCGTGGTCCGCGACATGTACGAGCGGGCGATGACCTTCACCGAGTACGTGCAGTTCTACGGGCTGACCCGCTCGGAGGGCCTGGTTCTGCGCTACCTGGCCGACGCGTACAAGACGCTGCGCCAGACCGTGCCCGAGGACGCCAAGACCGAGGAGCTGATCGACCTCATCGAGTGGTTGGGCGAGCTGGTCCGCCAGGTCGACTCCAGCCTGATCGACGAGTGGGAGCGGCTACGCAACCCGTCCGACGTGGCCGAGGTGGCACAGGCGCACGCGGCCCTGACCGACCGGCCACCGGCGGTGACCCGCAACGCGCGGGCGTTCCGGGTGCTGGTGCGCAACGCGCTGTTCCGCCGCGTCGAGCTGGCCGCCCTGCGCCGCTGGGACCTGCTCGCCGAGTTGGACGCCGAGGACGGCTGGGACTACGACGCGTGGGCCGACGCCCTCGGGCCGTACTTCGAGGCGTACGACTCGATCGGGGTTGGGCCGGACGCGCGCGGCCCGGCGCTACTCATGATCGAGCAGGGCCGGGAGCGGTGGACCGTACGGCAGATCTTCGATGACCCGGACGGTGACCACGACTGGGGCATCAGCGCCGAGATCGACCTGGCCGCCTCGGACGAGATCGGTGCCGCGGTCGTCCGGATCACCGACGTCGGCCAGCTCTAACCGGCGTCTCGGCAGGGGGTCGTCCGCACGCCGGACGGCCCCTTTGTCGCGTTTTCCGCACCCCTTCTTTCCCTGGGCGATGTCAGACCCGTCGATTAGAATGTATGTACTAATCGAGTTCCTGACCTGCAGGATTACGATCCGGGAGGACGCCCGTGACCGCGCCCGCCGCCACGCCCCTCACCCCCTACGCAACGCTGCTCGGCTTCACCCGCTACGTCGACCGCACCGGCCCCACCAAGGCGACCTTCGTGGGAGGTCTGCGTAAGCAGCGAGCCAGCCGGTCCGGCTTCAACCCGCACGGGCAGTTCGTCAAGGCGCTCAAGGCCGACATCGCCTTCCACACCGGCGGCACCCACCTGACCGGGGTGGTCGACGTGGTCAAGCCTCGCTGGCGCCCGCTCTACCAGGCGCTCGTTCCCGGCGCCACGGCCTGGCTGCACTCCCTCGGCGAGCCGGCCGCCGTCGACCTCGCCCAGACCCGCGACGCCCTGGCCATGCTGGGCGACCTACCCGTCAAGATCAACCCCCATTTCGGGGTACGCCACGCCGACGGCCGCGCCGAAGCGGTCCGCCTGCACTTCGACGAGACCCCGCCGAGCGAGGAGTCGGTGCTGGCCACCCTGCACCTGATGGCCCGACACATGGACGCGGTGCTCCCGCACGCCGAGCCGGTTCTGGTGGATGTCCGCCGTGGCCAGGCCCACCGCATGCCCACCGACGCCAAGCCCGAGCAGATCGAACGCTGGCTGGCCGGCGAAGCCGCCGCCTTCCGCGCCATCTGGTCCACCGCCGCCTAACCCACCCCCACCCCTCACCCCTCACCCCACCCCACCCCACCCCGCCGCCGTCACCGCCGTCACCGTCACCGTCACCGCCGTCACCGTCACCGCCGCCGCCGCCGTCGCCGCCGTCACCGCCGCCGCCGTCACCGCCGCCGTCAAGATCCGCGCAACTTCAGGGATGCTGCTGCCTCCCGCGATCGGGAGGCAGCAAGAACACTGAAGTTGCGCGGATCTTGGGCGCCCGGCCCCACGTGAGGGTTATCCACAGGGGCTGTCGGCGGGCGTGCCCGGTCGGCAGGGTGGCGTCATGCCTGCTTCTCCACGGCGTCCGGCAAGTTTGCAGGGGCGTGTTTTCCGCGGCTCCCGCGCCGTCGCGGACGGACTCATCACCCCCGCGGAACTGCGCAGCTCGGCGTGGCGGCCCCTCTTCCGCGACGTCTACGCAGATGCCCGACTGGAGGTCACGCACCGCGTTCGTTGTGCCGCTGCGGCACAACTGGTGCTACCCCCGGGTGTGGTGATCGCCGGGCGCAGCGCGGCAGCGCTCTACGGCGCAGCGTCGGTCGCCGGCAACGAGCCGGTCGATGTCCTCGTGCCCAGCGGCCAGCGGTTCGGACCGGTGTCGGGGCTCGCCGTGCACGTTGGCACGATCGACGAAACTGCCGTCACGCTACGCCGGGGCATCCCGATGACCACGCCGACGCGTACCTGCTGGGATCTGGCCCAGTGGCTGCCGACGGAGGAGGCCGTCGCGATCGTGGATCGGCTCGCCCACAACCATCTGGTGGCACTCGCATCGCTGCGGGCAAACGCCCGGGCGCGGGTCGGCGACCGAGGGTGGAAGCGCATGGTGCGGGTGGCCGACCTGGCTGACGCGGGCGCGGAATCGGCACCGGAGTCCCGACTTCGCGTGCGGATCGTGCTCGCCGGGGTGCCGACGCCGGTCACCCAGTTCGTGGTCGAGCGCGAGGGGAGATTCGTGGCCCGCCTGGACCTGGCGTGGCCACACCTCAAGGTCGCCGTCGAGTACGACGGACTGTGGCACGACGATCCCGAGCAGTTTCACCGCGATCGACGTCGCCTCAACCGCCTGCTCGGTGACAACTGGATCGTGCTGCACGTGACCGCGAAACGATTCCGGGAGGACTTCGACGGCTTCCTCGACGAACTCCGTCAAGCCCTCAACTCCCGATCCCGCTGACCCCCAACCCCGGCCCCCGACCCCAAGATCCGAACAACTTCAGGGTTACTGCTGCTTCAGCGGCTTGCGAGGCAGCAGTTTCCCCTAGTTGCTCGGATCTTGGGGTTCGTTCGCGGCGGACCCGGTGGGTCAGGCGGCGGGGAGGTACTTGGCCAGGTCGTCGAGGATCTTGTTGGCGGCACCGACGCCGATGCCGGTCATCCAGACCTCGTCGGAGACGGGATACGCCTTGCCGGCCTTGACGGCGCCCAGGCCCTTCCAGAGGGTCCCACCGGCCACCTTGCTCTGCTCGGCGGCGGCCTTGTCGCCGTACGCGGTCACGAAGATGACGTCGCCGTCGACCTCGTTGATCCGCTCAGGGCTGACCAGGTCGAAGCGCTTGTCCTCCTTGTTGGCGAGCAACTGCCGCTCGGGGCGGCCGAGGCCGGTGTCGCCGATGACGATGCCGGAGAACGAGTCCGGGCCGTACACCCGGATGTTGCCCGGGATGAACCGCACGATCGACACCTTCCGCGCGGCGGGGTCGCCGAGGGTGGCACCGAAGTCCTTGGCCCGCTTCTCGTACGCGCCGAGCAGGTCCTTGGCCTGCTGCTCGCGGCCGAGCGCCTTGCCGTCGAGGAGGAAGTTCTCCTTCCAGGTGATGCCCACCTTGTCGGTGAACACGGTCGGCGCGATGGCGGCCAGTTCGTCGTAGAACTTCTCCTGGCGGAACTTGCTGCCCAGGATGAGGTCGGGCTTCAGCGCGTTGATCGCCTCCAGGTCGGGCTCGGTGAGCACCCCGACCTCCTTGATGCCGGCGAGCTTGTCCGCGCCGAAGTAGGTCGGCCAGCTCTTGGCCTCACCGGCGGTGGCGGCACCGACGGGCGTGATGCCCAGCGAGAGCGCCGTGTCGATCTTGTCGGTGTCGAGCACGACCACCCGCTTGGGCTCCGCCGGGACCTTGGTGGTGCCCATGGCGTGGGTGATCTCCCGGGTCTCCCCGGTGGTGGTGCCGGCGACCGGGTCGCTCTCACCGCAGGCGGTGAGTCCGACGCCGAGGGCGGCGGCCGCGGCGAGAGCGGCGACGAGACGACGCATCAGAGTCCTTTCGAGGGGTACGAGCCGGCGAGCGGGATCGCTGCGTCGGCGGGGGTGACCGGGCTGGCGGAGTTGCCGCCGGTGTACGCGGGCACCACCAGGGGTGCGCCGGTCACCGGGCAGGGCACGACCACGCAGGCCAGCCCGAAGACGTCGCGGACCAGGTCGGCGGTGAGGATCTCCCGGGGCGGTCCGGCGGCCACCACGGCGCCGGCGCGCATCGCGACCAGGTGGTCGGCGTAGCGGGCGGCCTGGTTCAGGTCGTGCAGCACGGCGACCACGGTGCGGCCCCGCTCGGCGCGCAGCCGGTGCAGCAGGTCCAGCACCTCCACCTGGTGGGCCAGGTCGAGGAAGGTGGTCGGCTCGTCCAGCAGCAGGGCGTCGGTGTCCTGGGCGAGGGTCATCGCGATCCACACCCGTTGCCGCTGCCCGCCGGAGAGGCTGTCCACCGGTCGGTCGGCCAGGTCGGTCACGTCGGCGAGGGCCATCGCCTGGTCCACCGCCGCGCCGTCCTCCGACGACCACTGCCGCCACCACCGCTGGTAGGGCTGCCTGCCCCGTCCGACCAGGTCCGCCACGGTGACGCCCTCGGGCACCAGCGGGCTCTGCGGCAGGACGCCGAGGCGGCGGGCGACCTCCCGGGTCGGCAGGTCGCGGATCGCGGTGCCTTCCAGCAGCACCGTGCCCCGGCGGGGGGTGAGCAGCCGGGCCATCGTGCGCAGCAGGGTGGACTTGCCGCACGCGTTGGGGCCGACGATGACGGTGAACGCGTCGGTCGGCAGGTCCAGGTCGAGCCCGTCGAGCACGGTCCGGTCGTCGTAGCCGGCGACCAGGTCGCGGGTAGAGAGCATCACACGACTCCTCGAGGCGTCACGACGACCGCCGCCGACCACGCAGCAGCAGGAAGATCAGGTACGGGCCACCGATCGCGGCGGTCAGCACCCCGGCGGGTAGTTGGGTGGGTGCGAACAGCCGCCGGCCGGCCAGGTCGGCCAGCACCAGCAGGAGCGCGCCGAGCAGGGCCGCGCAGACCAGCGGCGGCCGCTCGGCGCGGACCAGCCGACGGGCCACCTGCGGGGCGACCAGCGCCACGAAGTCCACGGCCCCGACCTGGGCGGTGACCATCGCGGCGACGAGCACACCGGTGCCGGCGAGGCCGATCCGGCGGGCCACCGGGCGCAGCCCGACGCCCCGGGCGGTGTCGTCGTCGAGGGCGGTGCTGTTCAGCGCCCAGCCGGCCCAGGCGAGCACCGGCAGCAGCACCAGCAGGGTGCCGGCGATCCAGGCGGCCTCGGTCCAGCCCTTGCCGGCCAGGGTGCCGATCAGCCAGATCTGCGCGCGCAGCCCGTCGATCGGGTCGGCGGTGAGCATGACCACCTCGGTGAGCGCCCGGAAGCCGAACGCGACCGCCACACCGGCGAGCACGAACCGCTGTGCCGCCAGCCCGTGCCGGGCACCGAGGGCGAACAGCAGCGCCGCCGCGAGCAGCCCACCCACCAGCGCGGTGGGTGCCACCAGCACGGCGGCCATTCCGCTGGTCAGGGCCACGGTGGCGGCGAGACCGGCACCCTGGGTGATGCCGATGACGTCCGGGCTGGCGAGCGGGTTACGGGCCACACTCTGGATCAGCGTGCCGGCCACGCCGAAGGCGGCGCCGGCCACGGCGGCCAGCACGACGCGCGGCAGCCGAAGGTCGAAGACCACGAGGTCGTACGGGGTGCCGGCCCCGGAGAGGGCACGCAGCACGTCGGCAGGGGCGACGTACGGGGTGCCCAGCGAGAGGCTGAGCACGACGGCCAGCAGGAGCAGCACGGTCAGCACGGCGGCCACCAGGACCGCGCGACGGCGGATCAGCAGGCTGACCGGGCCGACCCGCAGCAGCGACCGCCCGGGCAGCCCGCCCCGATCACGGCCGGGCGAGGCGGCCCGATCACGGCCGGTCGAGGCGCCAGCGGTCGCGGTCGGCTGCCCGGGAGGCTGGGCCGGACCGGCGGAACCGGCAGCGCCCGACACGGACGAGTCTGCGGTCGGCAGCGCGGTGGGCCGGGCCGGGCCGGGTGTGCCGGACGAGCCGGGGGGACGGCCGGTGGTGGTCACGCGGTCACCACCCGGGCGCGGCGGACCAGCACGGCCAGCAGTGGCGCACCGATCAGCGCGGTGACGATCCCGGCCGGGATCTCGCCGGGTGGGGCGACGAGCCGACCGATGATGTCGGCGGCGAGCAGCAGCGCCGGCCCGAGCAGGGCCGAGACGGCCAGGGTCCAGCGGTGGTCCGCGCCGACCAGGGCGCGTGCCAGGTGCGGCACGGCCAGCCCGACGAACGCGACCGGGCCGGCAGCGGCCACCGCCGCACCGGTCAGCAGCACGGCGGCGAGGCCACCGCCGAGGCGGACCAGGCCGATCCGGTGGCCGAGTCCACGGGCCACGTCGTCGCCGAGGGCGAGCGCGTCCAGACCGCGGGCCACCAGGGCGGCCAGGACCAACCCGACGAGGACGAACGGCAGCACCTGCGCGGCGACCGACAGGTCCCGGCCGGCCAGCCCGCCGACCACCCAGAAGCGGTACTCCTCGAAGGTGCGGGCGTCGATGCTGAGCAGTGCGTACACCCCGGAGGCCAGGCTGGCGTCGAGCGCCGCGCCGACCAGCGCGAGGGTGACCGGGCTGGCGCCCTCGCGGGCGCGGGTGGCGATGGCGAAGACCAACAGCCCGGCGATCAGGGCTCCGCCGATGCCGAACCAGACGTACCCGGCGAGCGTGCCGACGCCGAAGACGGAGATCGCCAGGACCACCCCGAACGACGCGCCCGCGCTGATGCCCAGGATGCGCGGCTCGGCGAGGGGGTTGCGGGTGAGCGCCTGGAACAGCACCCCCGCCACGGCGAGCGCGAGCCCGACGGCGAGACCGAGCGCGGTCCGTGGCATCCGCAGCTCACGGACGATGGTGCTGGCGTCGCCGCCGTCGGGTGCGACGAGCGCGTGCCAGACCGCGTCGACGCCGAGCTGTCGGCTGCCGAGCGCGAAGCTGGCCAGCACGGTGAGCAGCAGCACCACCGCGGCCCCGACGGTGACGGCCACCCTGCGGCCGGTGCGGGTGCCGGACCGGTTGCGGGCCAGGGTCGGCCGGGCGGCGAGGGTGGTCACGAGTCTCCTGCATGTTCGGGCTTAGGTTCGCCTAACCTTAGCCGAGCTGCAGAAAGAGGCCTAACTGGCGTCTGTCGATGCCGTCCCGGCACCCTCCGCGCCACCGTCCCCGGCCGCCGCGCCACCGCGCGGCAGCACGTTCAGCGGTCGCATCATCTCGCTGTCCTCGTGCTCCAGGAGGTGGCAGTGCCAGGCGTACCGGCCCGGCAGGTCGAAGTGCGCCTTGATCCGGGTCACCTCCCACGGGTACGCGAGCACCGTGTCCATCCGCCCCCGGTCCGCCGGGCCGGGCCGCGACCGACCCGAGTGTCCCCGTCCGAGCAGCTCGAACTGGACCTGGTGCAGGTGGACCGGGTGCACGTGCCGGGTGAAGTTGCGCACCTCCCAGACCTCGGTGTCGCCGAGGGTGGGCTGTTCGGTCACCGGATCACTCCAGCGCAACGGCACACCCCGGCCGCGCTCGTCGAGGACGCCGAGCAGCATCACCGTCGACCCGCCGGACCCGCGCTCGTTGAGCGACAGCCGGCGTACCCGCTGGGCCGCTCCGAGCCGAGGGTGCGCCGGCAGCCGTAGCCGCTCCGGCGGGACGCTGGGGTCCGCGCCGGCGGCGTCGGTGACCACGAACCGCAGCACCTGCCCGGTGGTCTGCGGGTCGGCCGGCGGGAAGTCCACCCCGGGGCGACCGCCGCCGTACATCCCGTCCGGCCCTTCGTTCACGAGGTACAGCTCGGTGCCGGCCGGAACGTCGGTGAAGTCGACGATCGCGTCGACCCGCTGGGCCGGGCCGAGTGACACGCGTTCGTGTGCCACCGGTTCCGGCAGAAAGCCGCCGTCGCTGCCGATCTGCCAGACCGGCAGCACCGGCCGGGCCGGCCGGGCGCTGGCGTGCGCGGCCACGCTGAGCAGCAGGAAACGGCTGTTGCAGCCGTTGAGCAGCCGGAACCGGTAGCGCCGGCGCTGCACGGTCAGCGTGGGCCAGGTGCGGCCGTTGACCACGATGGTGGAGCCGGAGAACCCGGGCACAGCCACCGGCGGCCCGTCGCCGCCGGCGGAGTACCGCTTCGGGTAGCGCAGCTCACCGTCGGCGGTGAAGCTGCGGTCCTGGATCAGCAGCGGGATGTCGTGGTACGAGGCGTTCGGCGGGTCGGCGCGGGTCGGCGCCGGACCGGGCAGCGCTCCCTCCGGCAGATCGTCCCCGCCGAGCAGGTAGAACCCGGCGGGCCCGGCGTAGACGTTCTCCCGGGTGAGCCCGAGCGTGTGGTCGTGGTACCAGAGGGTGCACGACCGCTGGTCGTTCGCGTACTCGAAGGTGGCCGAACCCGGCGCCCAGCGCAGGCCGGAGCGCTCGGCGAACCGGGACCGGAACTCGCGGTACGCGCTGCCGGACACGGCGAAGCCCGGCGGCAGGTCGCGGGCCACCGGCAGGTACCACGCCTCGGCGTGCCCGTCGCTCTCCTGGGAGCTGTGCGCGCCGTGCAGATGCACCACCTGCGGCACCGGACCGCGATACCCCTGCGGGCTGCCGTCCCACCGCCCGTGACGGTCCCGGTGTTCGACGCCACCGGCCGGGTTGGCCCAGTGCAGGGTGGGGTCCACCGGCAGCAGGTGCGGCAGGTAGTCGCCCCGGTGGTCGACGAGCTGGTTGACCCAGGTCACCCGCACCGGTCGGCCGACCCGGGCCATGATGGTGGGCGCCGGATAGCCGAAGCTGCCCGGGTGGGCGGTGGAGCCGTAGCCCCACACCGTGGTGCGCGGCCACGAGGGCGGCAGGATCTGCTGGCGGAACTGTCGCACCGCGATCTCGTAGGTGTCGCGCTCGGGATCGGTCGCCACCGCCGGCATCGCCGGGGGGATCCGCAGCGGCGTGACGTACTTCGGGATGTCCCGGGCGTCCAGCGACGCTGCCGCGGCGAGCGCCCGGCCCGATGCCGCCCAGCGTGTCGGGATCAGCGCCGCCGCGCCGCCGGTGGCACCGGCCGTGAGCAGCCCACGTCTGGTGACCATGCCGCACCTCCCAATCGCCGCGAACCTCGATATGAGAATGAGATTCGCGGACGACCACACGACGGACAGATGACCGATGACACCCAGAAGAGGGACATTCGCCTCATAGGGTGGGGACATGCGATTCGACCAGCACACGGTCGTCCTGCTGAGCCGACCGTCGGATCCGCCGGAGCTGCCGCAGGACGCCATCGACCGCCTGCAGGACGCCCACCTGGCGCATCAGGCGGGCCTCGTGCAGCAGGGGCTGGTGCTCGCGGCCGGGCCGTTCCTGCACCCCGACGACGAGCGGTTACGGGGTTTCGTGGTGCTGTCCATCGCCCCGGACGAAGCCCGCGCGCTCTTCGCCAACGACCCGGCCGTGCGGGCCGGTCGCCTGCTCGCGCGGGTGACCACCTGGCTGCTCCCGGAGGGCAACGTGCGCTTCGAGGGCGTGCCGGTGCCGCAGTCGATGCTGGAGGCCGCCGCCGGAGACTGACGCGCGCCCGGTCAGTCGGCCGAGTCGCTGGCGGTCTCCGCCGGCAGCTCCCCGAGCGGGACCACCTGCGGGGCGTCCATCGGGCCGACGATCACCCGCAGGTCCGGGAAGTGGTCGGCCAGCACCTGCCGGCACCGGGCACAGGGCGCGACGACCTCGCGACCGCGGTCGGCGACCGTGACGATCGTCTCCAACGCGGTGACGCCCTGCGTCGCGGCCGTGCCGATCACGACCAGCTCGGCGCAGACCCCTCCGCTGGCGTGCTGGATGTTCACGCCCGTGAAGACCCGCCCGTCCACGGTCCGGGCCGCCGACGCGACAGTGTGGCGCTGGCTGCGGCACCGCAGCTTGGCGACCGCGGTGGCGGCCTGCACCAACGCGCGGTCGGTGTCGCGCATCTCCATTCCGGCTCCCCCAGCGCTCGACGTCGGCCGCCAACTCTAGGTCCCGCTCATGGCCGTCGCGGGACCGGAGGTCCCGGTGGATGGCAGTCGAGGAGCGGGCCGCTCGATAACCCGGGAGCGGCGCGCCGCCGGGCTGCCTATCCTTGGGCACGACATGCAGAATCCAACCGCCTCCGCCGCGACCGACCCGGCTCGCGAGCTGCACCGCCGCCTCACCCCTCTGATGTTCCGCGACCAGCGCCGGCTCCAGCGGCGGCTGGACGGTGCCCGCAAGCTGCGCGACCCGCAGCGCCGGGAGGCGGCGTTGACCGAGATCACCGCCGACCTGGTGCGGGCCGAGCAGCGGCTCGCCGCCCGCCAGGCGGCGGTGCCCGTGATCACGTACCCGGCGGGTCTGCCGGTCAGTGAGCGCAAGGACGACATCGCCGCGGCCATCCGCGACCACCAGGTGGTGATCGTGGCGGGCGAGACCGGCTCCGGCAAGACCACCCAGATCCCCAAGATCTGCCTGGAGCTGGGGCGCGGCGTGCACGGCCTGATCGGGCACACCCAGCCCCGGCGGTTGGCCGCCCGCACCGTGGCCGACCGGATCGCCGACGAGTTGGGCACCGAGCTGGGCGATGTGGTCGGCTACAAGGTGCGCTTCACCGACCAGGTCAGCGAGCGCAGCCTGGTGAAGCTGATGACCGACGGCATCCTGCTGGCCGAGTTGCAGACCGACCGGATGCTGCGCCAGTACGACACGCTGATCATCGACGAGGCGCACGAGCGCAGCCTCAACATCGACTTCATCCTCGGGTACCTGCGGGAGCTGCTGCCCCGCCGACCCGACCTCAAGGTGATCATCACCTCGGCGACCATCGAAACCGACCGGTTCGCCCGACACTTCGCCGGGCCACCCACCGCCGACGAGCCCGACGGGGTGCCCGCGCCGGTGGTCGAGGTGTCCGGGCGTACCTACCCGGTGGAGGTGCGTTACCGGCCCCTTGTCGAGTTCGCCGAGGGCGAGGACGACGGCGACGCCGACGAGGAGAACGTCCGCGACCAGATCCAGGCGATCGGCGACGCCGTCGAGGAACTGGCCGCCGAGGGCCCCGGCGACATCCTGGTCTTCCTCAGCGGCGAGCGGGAGATCCGGGACACCGCCGACGCGCTGGGCAAGCTGGTGCAGAAGAAGCGCTCGCTGCTCGGCACCGAGATCCTGCCGCTGTACGCGCGGCTCTCCGCCGCCGAGCAGCACCGCGTCTTCGCGGCGCACAGCGGACGGCGCGTGGTGCTCGCCACCAACGTCGCGGAGACCTCGCTGACCGTGCCCGGCATCAAGTACGTGGTGGACCCGGGCACCGCCCGCATCTCCCGCTACTCCAGCCGGCTCAAGGTGCAACGGCTGCCCATCGAGCCGATCTCCCAGGCGTCGGCCAACCAGCGCAAGGGCCGGTGCGGCCGTACGTCGGACGGCATCTGCATCCGCCTCTACGACGAGCAGGACTTCGCGTCCCGACCCGAGTTCACCGACCCGGAGATCCTGCGCACCAACCTGGCGTCGGTCATTCTCCAGATGACAGCGATCGGGCTCGGCGACCTCGCCGCGTTCCCGTTCATCGACCCGCCGGACAAGCGCAACATCACCGACGGTGTCAGCCTGCTGCACGAGTTGGGCGCGTTGGACCCGACCGAGGCCGATCCGGCGAAGCGGCTAACCGCGCTCGGCCGGCGGCTGGCCCAACTGCCGGTCGACCCGCGACTGGCCCGGATGGTGGTCGAGGGCGAGCGCAACGGCTGCGCCACCGAGGTGCTGGTGATCGCCGCCGCGCTCTCCATCCAGGACCCGCGGGAGCGGCCGGCGGAGAAGCAGGCCCAGGCCGACCAGGCGCACGCCCGGTTCGCCGACAAGGAGTCGGACTTCGTCGCCTACCTCAACCTGTGGCGTTACCTGCGCGAGCAACAGCGCGAGCTGTCCTCCAGCGCGTTCCGCCGGATGTGCAAGGCGGAGTACCTGAACTACCTGCGGATCCGCGAGTGGCAGGACATCGTCAGCCAACTGCGCCAGGTGCTGCGTACCCCGGCCGAGAACGACCGGCGCGGTGGGCGGCCGGCGCGCGACACCCCGGCCGACGCGGACGCCGGCCGGGCACGCCGTGGTGGCGCGGACCTGCCGGAGGAGATCGACACCCCGAAGGTGCACCAGTCGCTGCTGCCCGGCCTGCTGTCGCACATCGGCCTCAAGGACGCCCAGAAACACGAGTACCTGGGCGCGCGGGGGGCGAAGTTCGGGATCTTCCCCGGATCGGCGTTGTTCAAGAAGCCGCCGCGCTGGGTGATGGCCGCCGAGCTGGTGGAGACGTCCCGGCTGTGGGGCCGCATCGCCGGCCGGGTCGAGCCGGAGTGGGTCGAACCCCTCGCCCAGCACCTGGTCAAGCGCAGCTACAGCGAACCGCACTGGGAGAAGAAGCAGGCCGCGGTGATGGCCTACGAGAAGGTCACCCTGTACGGGGTTCCGCTGGTCAGCTCCCGCAAGGTCAACTTCGGTCGGATCGACCCGGCGCTGAGCCGGGAGCTGTTCATCAGGCACGCCCTGGTCGAGGGTGACTGGCAGACCCACCACCAGTTCTGGGCGGACAACAAACGGCTGCTCGCCGAGATCGAGGAGCTGGAGAGCCGGGCCCGACGCCGGGACATCCTGGTCGACGACGAGACCATCTTCGGCTTCTACGACCAGCGGATCCCGGCCGACGTCTCGTCCGGGCGGCACTTCGACTCGTGGTGGAAGAAGACCCGCCGCGAGCGTCCCGACCTGCTCACCTTCACCCGCGACCTGCTGATCAACGACGGCCGGGCGGGGGTGGCCGAGGACGACTACCCGGACGAGTGGCGGACCGACGGGGTGAGTCTCCCGCTGACGTACCGGTTCGAGCCGGGCACACCGGACGACGGCGTCACAGTGGACATCCCGTTGCCGCTGCTCAACCAGGTGCCGGCGGAGAGCTTCGACTGGCAGGTGCCGGGGCTGCGCGAGGAGACGGTGATCGCGCTGATCCGCTCGCTGCCGAAGGCGATCCGCCGCAACTTCGTCCCGGTGCCGGACTACGCCCGGGCCGCCCTGGCGGCGATCACGCCCGGCGAGGAGTCGCTGCTGGACGCGCTCACCCGGCAGCTGCGCCGGATGACCGGGGTGACAGTGCCCCGCGACGCCTGGGAGCCGGGCAAGCTCCCGGCGCACCTGCGGGTGACCTTCCGGGTGCTCGGCGACGACGAGAAGCCGGTCGCCGAGGGCAAGGACCTGCCGGCCCTGCAACGCCAACTCCGCCAGGAGGTACGCCAGGTGGTGGCGGCCGCCGCCCCGGAGGTGGCCCGCACGGGCCTGCGGGAGTGGAGCATCGGCACCCTGCCCCGGACCATCGAGCAGGTCCGCGCCGGCTACGCGGTCACCGCGTACCCGGCCCTGGTCGACGAGGGCGCGACGGTCGGGGTGAAGGTGTTCGACTCCCCCGCCGAGGCGGAGGCGGCGCACTGGGCCGGCACCCGCCGGCTGCTGCGGCTCACCGTGCCGTCCCCGGCGCGGTTCCTGCAGGGCCGGCTCGACAACGCGGCCAAGCTGGCGCTGAGCCGCAACCCGCACGGCGGCGTCCAGGAGCTGATCGAGGACGCGGCGGGCGCGGCCATCGACCGGCTGATCGACGCCGCCGGTGGGCCGGCGTGGGACGCCGAGGGCTTCGCCGCCCTGCGCGAG
This sequence comes from Micromonospora sp. NBRC 107095, assembly GCF_030269705.1. NCBI lineage: Bacteria > Bacillati > Actinomycetota > Actinomycetes > Micromonosporales > Micromonosporaceae > Micromonospora > Micromonospora sp. NBRC 107095. The sequence continues at coordinate 2,461,915 of NZ_BSTU01000001.1, read as the reverse complement.
AAGGTCCGCGCCGACCTGGTCGACACCGTCGTCGAGGTGATGGACCGGGCCCGCAAGGTCCTCGCCGCCGCGTACGCCGTCGAGCAGCGCCTCGGTGCGACCCGCAACCTCGCCGTGGTGGCGGCGCTGGCCGACATCCGCAACCAGCTCGCCGGGCTGGTGCACGCCGGTTTCATCACCGAGACCGGGTACGCGCGCCTGCCCGACCTGCTGCGCTACCTCACCGCCATCGAACGGCGACTGGACCGCCTCGGCGGCAACCCACAACGGGACCGCCAACAGCAGGACCGGATCGCCGTGGTGCAGAAGGAGTACGCCGACCTGCTCGCCAACCTGCCGCCGGCCCGCCGCCAGGAGACGGCGGTCCGGCAGATCCGGTGGATGATCGAGGAACTGCGGGTGAACGTCTTCGCCCAGGCGCTGGGCACCCCGTACCCGGTCTCCGAGCAGCGGATCTACCGCGCCATGGACGACGCCGAGGGCCGCTGAGGCCGGTCAGAGCGGATCCACCCCGGGCGGGAGCCCGTCGCGGTCGATGGCCGACTGCACGTAGTCGAGCAGGATGCGGCGCAGCTCCCGGCCGGCGTGCGTCGGCACGACGTCGCGGCGGCGGGCCACCGCGATGGTCCGCGTCACGCCAGGGGCCGCCAGCGGCGTGATGCGCACCCCGGGTCGGCGGGCCAGCACGATGCCGGGCACGAGCGCGATGCCGAGCCCTGCCTCGACGAAGCTGAGCACCGCGTCCATTTCGCCGCCGTCCACCGCGAAGGTGGGTTCGAAGCCCGCCTCCCGGCAGGCCTGGATGGTCGCGTCGCGCAGGTCGTAGCCCTCCCGGAACATCACCATCGGCTGGTCCCGCAGGTCGGTGATGCGCAGTTCCCCGGTCGTCGACGCGGTCGCCACCTCTCCCACCGAGGCCACCACCAGGCTCTCGCGCAGGATCGGGTCGACCCGCAGCCCCGGGTCGGCCCCCTGCGCCGGCATGATGATCAGGGCCAGGTCGAGGTCGCCGCGGAGCAGGTCGCGGACCAGGTCCTGGGAGCCGCCCTCCTCGACCCGCAGGTCGACGGTGGGGTGCGCGTCGCGGAACCGGCGCAGCACCGGCGGGGCGAGCGAGGTGGCCAGGCTGGGGGTGGCCCCGAGCCGGACCCGGCCTCGGCGCAGCCCGACCAGCTCCTGGACCTCCCGGGTGGCGGTCTCCACGTCGGCGAGGATGCGGGTGGCCAATGGCAGCAGCACCTCGCCCGCCGCGGTGAGCGCGATGTTGCCCCTTACCCGCTCGAACAGGGGCGCACCGAGGTCGGCCTCCAGAGCGTGAATTTGCTTACTGAGAGAAGGCTGAGTGATGCCCACCAGGTCGGCGGCTTGGGTGAAATGTCGTACTTCGGCCACCGCGACGAAGTACCGGAGCTGATGGAGCTGCATCTACATAGCCTACGGCTATCAACGCTGCGAGTTTGATGCATTGGACGACTGATCGAAGTGCTCCTAGCGTCGGTCGTGTGGTAATCACGAAAACTCGGTCGCCCATCCGCTCGAACGTCGGTCTCAAGGCCGTCATGGCGGTGACGGGCATTGTGCTGGTGCTCTTCCTCATCGCCCACATGCTCGGGAACCTGAAGGTGTTCACGGGGGAAACCTCGTTCGACCACTACGCGCACTGGCTGCGCGACATCGGCAAGCCACTGCTGCCCGGCGTCTGGTTCCTGTGGATCCTGCGCACCGTGCTGGTGGTGGCCGTCGTCGCCCACATCGTGGCCGCCACCGTGCTGGCCCGTCGGGCCCGCGCCGCCCGCCCCGTCAAGTACGCCCACCGCAAGAAGGTCAACGGCAGCTACGCCGCGCGCACGATGCGCTGGGGCGGCGTGATCATCCTGCTCTTCGTGATCTACCACCTCCTGGACCTGACCACCGGCACGCTGAACCCGGTCGGCAACGAGAGCAAGCCGTACGGCAACGTCGTCGCCGACTTCGCGCCGGAGCGCTGGTACGTCACGCTCTTCTACACGCTCGCCATCGTCACGGTGGGCTTCCACCTGCGCCACGGTGCGTTCAGCGCGTTCCGCAGCCTCGGCCAGCAGACGCCGCGTGGCGAGCGTCGGGCCCGCGTCGCGGCGCTGGTCTTCGCCGTGCTGCTGTGCGCCGGGTACCTGGTGGTCCCGTTCGCCGTACTCACCGGATTGGTGTCCTGACATGGAACTCTTCACCGAGGGCGACCCGATCGCCGACACCAAGGCTCCCGCAGGCCCGGTCGAGAAGCGTTGGGAGACCCGGCGCTTCGAGGCCAAGCTGGTCAACCCCGCCAACCGTCGCAAGATGACGGTGATCGTGGTCGGCACCGGCCTGGCCGGCGGCTCGGCCGCGGCGACCCTGGCCGAGCAGGGTTACCACGTCAAGTCCTACTGCTACCAGGACAGCCCGCGCCGGGCGCACTCCATCGCGGCGCAGGGCGGCATCAACGCGGCGAAGAACTACCGCAACGACGGCGACTCCGTCCACCGGCTGTTCTACGACACCGTCAAGGGCGGCGACTTCCGCTCCCGCGAGTCGAACGTGCACCGGCTCGCCGAGGTCTCGGTCAACATCATCGACCAGTGCGTCGCCCAGGGGGTGCCGTTCGCCCGGGAATACGGCGGTCTGCTGGACACCCGCTCCTTCGGTGGCGCCCAGGTGCAGCGCACCTTCTACGCCCGGGGTCAGACAGGTCAGCAGCTGCTGCTCGGCGCGTACCAGGCCCTGGAGCGGCAGATCGGCCTGGGCAACGTGGAGATGAACGCCCGGCACGAGATGCTGGAGCTCGTCCTCGTCGACGGCAAGGCCCGGGGCATCGTCGTCCGGGACCTGGTCACCGGCGAGATCAGCACCGAGATGGCCGACGCGGTGGTGCTCGCCTCCGGCGGCTACGGCAACGTCTTCTACCTCTCCACCAACGCCAAGGGCTGCAACGTCACCGCCACCTGGCGGGCGCACCGCAAGGGCGCGTACTTCGCCAACCCCTGCTACACGCAGATCCACCCGACCTGCATCCCGGTCTCCGGCGATCACCAGTCGAAGCTGACCCTGATGAGCGAGTCGCTGCGCAACGACGGCCGGGTCTGGGTGCCGAAGACCAAGGGCGACGATCGCAACCCGAAGGACATCCCCGAGAACGAGCGGGACTACTACCTGGAGCGGATCTACCCCTCCTTCGGCAACCTGGTCCCCCGTGACATCGCCTCCCGAGCCGCCAAGAACGTCTGCGACGAGGGCCGTGGCGTCGGCCCGACCAAGCTCGGCGTCTACCTCGACTTCGCCGACGCGATCAACCGACTCGGCCGCAAGGCGATCGAGGCCAAGTACGGCAACCTCTTCGAGATGTACGAGCGGATCACCGGCGAGGACCCGTACGAGGTGCCGATGCGCATCTACCCCGCCGTGCACTACACGATGGGCGGCCTGTGGGTCGACTACGACCTCCAGTCGAACATCCCCGGCCTGTTCGTGATCGGTGAGGCGAACTTCTCCGACCACGGCGCGAACCGGCTCGGCGCCTCGGCGCTGATGCAGGGCCTCGCCGACGGCTACTTCGTGCTGCCCACCACGATCGCCAACTACCTGGCCTCCGGCCCCCTCGACAAGGTCGACGCCAGCCACCCGGCGGCGATCGAGGCCCGCAACGACGTCGAGGACCGCGTCCGGCGGCTGCTCGCCGTCAACGGCGACCGGACCGTGGACTCGTTCCACCGCGAGCTGGGCCAGATCATGTGGGAACACTGCGGCATGGAGCGCAGCGAGGCAGGCCTGCGCAAGGCGATCGGTGAGATCCGCTCGCTGCGCGAGGCGTTCTGGCAGCGGGTCAAGGTGTCCGGCACCGGCGAGGAACTCAACCAGTCGCTGGAGAAGGCCGGCCGGGTGGCCGACTTCTTCGAACTGGCCGAGCTGATGTGCATCGACGCCCTGCACCGCGAGGAGTCCTGCGGCGGCCACTTCCGGGCCGAGCACCAGACCCCCGACGGTGAGGCGCAGCGCGACGACGACCGGTTCGCGTACGTGGCGGCCTGGGAGTTCACCGCCGACGGTGAGCCCTCGGTGCTGCACAAGGAAGACCTGAAGTTCGAATACGTCCACCCCACGCAGCGGAGCTACAAGTGAACCTGACCCTGCGCATCTGGCGCCAGAAGGGCCCTGAGGACAAGGGTCGGATGGTGACCTACCCGGTCGACGACGTGTCCCCGGACATGTCGTTCCTGGAGATGCTCGACGTGCTCAACGAGCGGCTGATCCTCGCCGGCGAGGACCCGGTGGCGTTCGACCACGACTGCCGCGAGGGCATCTGCGGCATGTGCGGCCTGATGATCAACGGTGACGCGCACGGGCCGCAGCGCGGCACCACCGCGTGCCAGCTGCACATGCGGCAGTTCAAGGACGGCGAGACCATCGACATCGAGCCGTGGCGGGCCAGCGCCTTCCCGGTCGTCAAGGACCTGGTCGTCAACCGCAGCGCCTTCGACAGGATCATCGCGGCTGGCGGCTACGTCACCGCGCCGACCGGCAGCGCGCCCGAGGCCCACTCCACCCCGGTGGCCAAGGCCAACGCCGACGCCGCCTTCGAGTCGGCGGCCTGCATCGGCTGCGGCGCCTGCGTGGCGGCCTGCCCGAACGGCTCCGGCATGCTCTTCACCGCCGCCAAGCTCACCCAGCTCTCGCTGCTGCCGCAGGGCCAGCCCGAGCGCTACACCCGGGTGATCGGCATGGTCGACGCGCACGACGAGGCCGGCTTCGGTGGCTGCACCAACGCCGGCGAATGCACCCCGGCCTGCCCGAAGGGCATCCCGCTGAACACCATCGGCCGCCTCAACCGCGACTACCTCACGGCCACCGCGAAGGGCGCCAACAACACCCCCGGTTCCTGAGGGTCCAGCCCCGTACCGAACGCCCGACCGCCGTACCCCACGCTCTTTCCGGGGTACGGCGGTCGGGCGTTCGGGGATCCACTCGGGTTTCAGGAAATCGGCCGGATACCGCACGCCGGATACCGCGATGTCAAGAAACCCGAGTGGATCAACCACCGCCAGAGCCGGCGAGACGCAATCGAGGCAGAACGCGGCCGGTTCAAGTGCCCGAGCCCGGGTAGCAGTCCTCTCAGATGGCCGTGAGAGGGGACGAGGGACATGAAGGCACTCACCTGGCAGGGCAAGCGGGACGTACGGGTCGAGGAAGTCCCGGACCCCCGGATCGAGGAGCCGACCGACGCGATCGTGAAGATCACCTCGACCGCGATCTGCGGTTCCGACCTGCACCTGTACGAGGTGCTCGGGCCGTACCTGAAGCCCGGTGACATCCTGGGCCACGAGCCGATGGGCATCGTCGAGGAGGTCGGGCCGGAGGTGACCGGACTCAAGCCCGGCGACCGGGTGGTGGTGCCGTTCAACATCGCCTGCGGCAGTTGCTGGATGTGTTCGCGCCAGCTCTACGCCCAGTGTGAGACCACCCAGGTCACCAGCGAGGGCAAGGGCGCGTCCCTGTTCGGCTACACCTCGCTCTACGGTTCGGTGCCGGGCGGGCAGGCCGAGTACCTGCGCGTCCCGCAGGCCCACTTCGGGCCGATCAAGATCCCGCAGACCGGTGCCGACGAACGGTACCTCTACCTGTCCGACATCCTGCCCACCGCCTGGCAGGCGGTGAAGTACGCGGACACCCCGCCGGGTGGCACCCTGGCCGTCTTCGGGTTGGGTCCGGTCGGGCAGTTCTGCGCCCGGATCGGCCGTCACCTCGGCGCGGGCCGGGTGATCGGGCTGGACCTGGTGCCCGAGCGGCTGGAACTGGCCCGCCGGCACGGCATCGAGGTGCTCGACGTCAGCGAGCTGTCCGACGTGCCGGGCGCGCTGATCGACCTGGTCGACGGCCGCGGCCCGGACGCGGTGATCGACGCGGTGGGCATGGAGGCGCACGGTTCGCCGATGGGCAAGCTCGCCCAGACGGCCGCCGGGCTGCTGCCGGACAAGGTGGCCCAGACGATGACCGACCGGGCGGGGGTGGACCGGCTCTCCGTCCTGCACGCCGCGCTCAAGGCGGTACGCCGCGGCGGGACCGTGTCGATCTCCGGGGTGTACGGCGGTGAGGCGGACCCGATGCCGCTGATGGAGATGTTCGACCGGGGTGTCCAGCTCCGCATGGGGCAGTGTCACGTGCGCCGGTGGACCGACGAGATCCTGCCGCTGCTCGCCGGCGACGACGACCCGCTGGGCGTGGAGGACCTGCGTACCCACCGGTTGCCGCTGGACCAGGCGCCGCAGGCGTACGAGATGTTCCAGAAGAAGGAGGACGGCTGCATCAAGGTCGTCCTCGCACCATGAGTGCGAGGAGTGAGCCGGGGCTGCGAGCCCCGCAGTCACGAATCCCGCTGGCACCATGAGTGCGAGGGTGCCGTGAGCCGGGTGGTCGTGATCGTTGGCGCGAGCAGCGGGATCGGCCGGGCGACGGCCCGGGCGTTCGCCGAGCGCGGCGACCGCCTGGTCCTCGCCGCCCGCGCCACCACGACCCTGGCCGAGGTACGCGCGGAGTGCGCCCAGGTCGACGTACTGACCGTGCCGACCGACGTGACCGAGCCGGACGCGCTGGACGCGCTCGCGGGCGCGGCGGTCGAGCGTTTCGGCCGCATCGACGTGTGGGTGCACACGGCGGCGGTGATGGCCTACGGGCGCTTCGACGAGCTGCCGGAACAGGTCTTCGACCAGGTGGTGCGGACCGACCTGCTCGGCGCGGCGGCGTCGGTGCGGGTGGCGCTGCGGCACTTCCGGGTCGCCAGGGCCGGCACGGTGATCCTCACCGGGTCGGTTCTCGGGCACGTCACCGCGCCGTACATGAGCGCGTACGTGGCGAGCAAGTGGGGGTTGCAGGGTCTGGTCCGAGCGGTGCAGCAGGAGTTGCGTGACACCCCGGCGATCCGGCTGTGCCTGGTCAACCCGGGCAGCGTGGACACTCCCGTGTACCAGCAGGCGGCCAACTACCTGGGCCGGGTCGGGCGGGCGCCCGCGCCGATCGCCCGCCCGCAGCGGGTGGCCCGGGCCATCGTGGACTGTGTGGACCGGCCCCGCCGGGAGGTGTCGGTGGGCCGCCTCAACGTGGTGCTGCGCGCCGGCTTCACCGTACTGCCGGGGGTTTACGACGTGTTGGTCGGACCGTTGATGCGGGCGGCGGGGCTCAGCGGACGGCCGGTCGCCGCGCACGACGGCTCGGTCTTCGCGCCGAACCCGGCCGGTGAGGCGGTCAGCGGTGGTCACCTTCCCGACCTGCGGCAACTCGTGTTCGGACCGGTTGGCGCGGTGGGTGCCGCGCTGCGCCGGAGGCTCGGCTGAACCATTCAGGACGATCCGGGGGCGTCGTGTATCGATCAACTCGCATAGGGTGGTGGGCCAGCAAGCGCTCTGGCGCACCACGATCGGGGAGACGATTCATCATGCGACTGAACCGCAGAACGGCGCTCGGCCTAGGCACGGTGGCCACCGCCGGCACGGTGCTGGGTGCCGCCGCCCCGGCGAGCGCCGCCGAGGCCACCGAGACGTCGCCGACCACCCCCGCTCGGGCCGCTCGTCGGGTCGCCGCCGTCTTCACCAGGCACAGCACCGAGGCCGGTGGCAACTGGCAGGCGTACGTCAGCGTCGCCGACCCGGCCGGTGCGCCGGTGGTCGCGGTGCAGGCCGACCCGGACCGGCGGATCGAGGCGTACAGCGTCAACAAGATCGCGGTCGCCACGGCGGTGCTCGACAAGGTCGACCGGGGGCTGCTCACCCTGGACCAGCAGGTCGAGGTGAGCGCGGCGATCGTCGTACCGGGCGGTGACGGCATCTTCAGCCTCGACGGCGCGTACCCGAGCCAGGTGACCATCGGGCACGTGCTGGCCAACCTGCTGACCGTCTCGGACGACACGGCGGTGCGGCTGTGCGGCCTGGTCGCTCCGGCCGCCGAGATCAACTCCATCCTGGTCGCCAAGGGCTTCCCGAACACCCAGGTCGAGCCGGTGGCCAACCCGAACCGGTTCTTCCTCGGCACCAGCACCCCGCGCGAGACGCACGACCTGCTGCGCGCCCTGGTCGCCGGCACGCTGCTCTCCCCCGCCTCGACCACGTACCTGTTGGGGCTGCTGCGGTCCCCGGTGGCGTTCACCGACGGCATCCGGCGCACGATGTCCTCCGACGAGCGGGCCCGGATCGCCACCAAGGCCGGCTGGTTCGCCGACGCCCGGCACGAGGCCGGGGTGATCTTCGACCGTTCCGGTGCGGCGGTGCTCACCTACGCGCTCTTCGCCGACGGGCAGGCCAACCCGGAGGACTTCGGCGCGACCCACCCGGCGGTGCAGGCCCGGGCCGCCATGGGCCCCAGGTTCCTGGCCGCGGTGGACCGGATCGCGGGCGTGGGCACCACGTTCCGGATCACCGCCCGACGGCCCAGCAACGGCGGCTGACGCCATCCCGGGTCGGTCGCCGAGGTGGGCGACCGACCCGGCGTGGCGACCGCCGGGGCACGGGTCGGTCCGGGTGACTACCGTGTAGGGCGGACACGTCGGAGGGACGGCAATGGCACGAGCGCGAAGCACGGACATCGAACGGTCGCTCGGGCGGCGGATGCGGGGCGCGGCCGGGCTGGCCGCGCTGGCCGGCCTGGCCTGGGTCGCCCGGGACGTGCCGGCGGCGCTCGGCGGCCGGCTCAGCGGGGCCCGCGCCGAACGGGCGGCCCGCTCGCCCCAGTTCCGCGACGGCACCTTCCACAACCAGGCCGGCACCCGCACGATGGTCGCCGAGCCGGGCCGCAACCTGGTCCGCGAGCTGATCTTCGGTAAGCAGAAGCGGCGCCCGACCACACCGGTGCCGCTGCTACGGCCCGACACGACGGACGGCGCCGACGCAGCCGACGAGCTGAACATCGTCTGGTACGGACACGCCTCGACGCTGATCGAGATCGAGGGCCGGCGGGTGCTGCTCGACCCGGTGTGGAGCGAGCGGTGCTCCCCGTCGGGTCTGGTCGGCCCGCGCCGGCTGCACGAGCCACCGATCGGCATCGACGAGCTGCCCCCGCTGGACGCCATCCTGATCTCCCACGATCACTACGACCACCTCGACATGGCCACCGTGCGGGCGCTGCTCGCCGGGCAGTCCGCGCCGTTCCTGGTGCCGCTCGGCGTGGGCGCGCATCTGGACCGCTGGGGCGTACCGGCCGAGCGGATCATCGAGCTGGACTGGTCCGAGTCGCACCAGGTCGCCGGCCTGGAGATCACCGCCACCGCCGCCCAGCACTTCTCCGGCCGTGGGCTGCGCCGCGACGGAACCCTCTGGAGTTCCTGGGTGGTGGCCGGGGCCCGCCGCAAGGTCTTCTACACCGGCGACTCCGGTTACTTCGCCGGGTACGCGCAGATCGGCGCCGAGCACGGGCCGTTCGACGTGACGCTGATGCAGATCGGCGCGTACGACCGGGCGTGGCCGACGATCCACATGTTCCCGGAGGAGGCGGTCGACGCCCATCTGGACCTGCGCGGCGGGCTTTTCGTGCCGGTGCACTGGGCGACGTTCAACCTGGCTCTGCACGACTGGTCCGAGCCGGTCGACCGGTTGTGGGCCGAGGCGAAGGCCCGCGACGTGCGACTCGCCGTGCCCCGCCCCGGCGAACGGGTGGTGGTCGACGAACCGCCCGCCGTCGACGGCTGGTGGCAGGCCATCGCCTGACGTCAGGCAAAGCAAGCATCGCCTGAGGTGGCCCGTCAGAGCACGAACGCGTCGGTCCAGAGCGCGCCGGACCGGCCGGAGAGCGCGTCCAGCATCGCCACCGCCTGACCGTCGGTGAGCTGCGCGACGAAATCGACGATGGCCCTGCCCCGGGCCCGACCGATCCGGTCCGGGGTACGCGGGTGCAACTCCGCCTCGGCCAACTCGACCAGGTCGTGCAACCGGCGGGGCAGCCGGGATTCCTCCGCCGGGTCGAGCAGCCACTCCCAGAGCGCCTCGACCAGGGTGCCCAGCAGCCGGGCCTGACCGCGCTGGTGCAGGGCGAGGTCCGGGCGGGCCAGCACGAACCGGTGGTGCACGAACTTGAGCACCTGCACCTCGTGCCACTGCGCGCAGCCGAGCAGCACGTACCCGGAGCGCACCGACGGCTGATCGGTGACGGTGATCGCCTCGACGAAGCGGGTGGACCAGCGGGCGGAGAAGCGCGCCACGTACTGCTCGGCCTCGATCGAGCCGTCGAACGGCATCGCGAGCAACCCGTCGACCAGCTCCTCGCGGACGTGCTCGACGGCGGCGGCGAACGCCTCGTCGTCGGCGATCCAGGCGTCCTTGCGGTGCAACTGTCGACGCAGCCGCTCGATCGCCGCCCCGGGTCGCCGGGCCGCCGTGGCCAGCGCCGCGTCGGTGATCGCCCGGAAGTGCCCGCTCTCGCGCTGCCAGGCCATCAACTCGGCGGAGACCGACCCCTGCTGGAGCACACCGACCCGGTAGAAGTCCTCCACGTCGTGGATGGCGTACGCGATGTCGTCGGCGGTGTCCATCACGGACGCCTCCACGGTCTGCTGCCAGTCCGGGATGCGGCCGGCGAACGGCTCCCGGGCCTGCCGCAGGTCGTCCAGCTCGGTGCGGTACGCGCCGAACTTCGACGAGCCGCTCTCCGGATCGTCCGGCGGCGGGGTGGCGCCGCGCGGCGGCGGGTCCAGCAGGCGCGGATGAGGGTCCGGGTAGTCGAGCCGGGTCCACGGGTACTTCAGCATCGCCGCGCGGACGGCGGCGGTCAGGTCCAGCCCGGTGGTGGCCGCGCCCCGGATCTCGGTGCTGGTGACGATCCGGTACGACTGCGCGTTGCCCTCGAAACCGTCGGAGAGGCCGAGGCGCTGACGGGCCAGCCGGTCCAGCACCCGCTCCCCCAGGTGCCCGAACGGTGGGTGGCCGAGGTCGTGGGCGAGCGCCGCCGCCTCCACCACGTCGGGGTCGAGGCCGCCGAGCTTGTCCAGCAGGTCACGCCACCGCTGGTCGGCCGTCAGCCGCTCGGCGATGGCCCGCGCCACCTGGGCGACCTTGAGGCTGTGGGTGAGCCGGTTGTGCACCAGCAGCCCGGAGCCGACCGGGCTGATCACCTGGGTGACACCGCCGAGGCGGGCGAAGAACGGCGAGCCGACGATCCGGTCCCGGTCGGCGCGGAACGGGTTGGCCGCGAGGTCGCCGAGGGCCCGGGCGCTGCCGCCGAAGAGTCGCCGGGCGCGCGGCTCCGCAGCAGATTCCATGATCGCCACGCTAGCGCAGGCCCGCCGGGACCGCCGCCGGTCACCCCGGCCGGGTGCGGCGACAGCTGTCGGGGCCGCCCGGCAGAATGCAGGCGGTACCCGCTCTCTGAGAGCGGATCGAGTCGAAGGCGGATCGAGATCGTGACCCAGTCTGTTCATCAGCGGATCGCCGACGAGCTCGGCGTGGCCGAGCGTCAGGTGCGGGCGGCCGTGGAGCTGCTCGACGGCGGCGCCACAGTGCCGTTCATCGCGCGCTACCGCAAGGAGGCCACCGGCCTGCTCGACGACACCCAGCTGCGCACCCTGGAGGAGCGGCTGCGCTACCTGCGCGAGCTGGACGAGCGGCGGGCCGCGGTGCTGGAGTCGATCCGCGGCCAGGGCAAGTTGGACGAGGCCCTGGAAGCGCAGATCATGGCCGCCGACTCGAAGTCCCGGCTGGAGGACATCTACCTGCCGTACAAGCCGAAGCGGCGGACCCGGGCGCAGATCGCCCGCGAGGCCGGCCTCGCCCCGCTGGCCGAGACGCTGCTGGCCGACCCGACCCAGGACCCGAAGGCCACCGCCGCCGGGTTCGTCGACGCGGAGAAGGGCGTCGCCGACGCCGCCGCCGCGCTGGAGGGCGCGCGGGCCATCCTCATCGAGACCTTCGCCGAGGACGCCGACCTGATCGGCACGCTGCGCGAGCAGATGTGGTCGCGGGGCCGGCTGGTTTCCCGGGTACGCGACGGTCAGGAGACCGCCGGCGCCAAGTTCGCCGACTACTTCGACTTTTCCGAGCCGTACCCGAAGCTGCCCTCGCACCGGATCCTGGCGATGTTCCGGGGCGAGAAGGAGGGCGTGCTCGACCTGACCATGGAGCCCGAGGAGGCCGGTGAGGCGGACGCCGTGCCGACCGGCCCGACCCGGTACGAGGCGGCCATCGCCGGCCGGTTCGGAGTGTCCGACGCGGGCCGCCCGGCCGACCGCTGGCTGACCGACACGGTCCGCTGGGCGTGGCGTACCCGGATCCTCATCCACCTCGGCGCGGACCTGCGGATGCGGCTGTGGCAGGCCGCCGAGGAGGAGGCGGTGCGGGTCTTCGCCACCAACCTGCGGGATCTGCTGCTCGCCGCGCCGGCCGGCACCCGGCCCACCATGGGCCTGGATCCGGGCCTGCGGACCGGTGTGAAGGTGGCGGTGGTGGACGCCACCGGCAAGGTGGTCGCCACCGACACCATCTACCCGCACGAGCCGCGCCGGCAGTGGGACGCGTCCGTGGAGACCCTGGCCCGGCTGGCCGGGGCGCACGGGGTGGAGCTGATCGCGATCGGCAACGGCACCGCCTCCCGCGAGACGGACAAGCTCGCCGCTGACCTGATCGCCCGGCACCCGCAGCTCAACCTGACCAAGGTGATGGTCTCCGAGGCCGGCGCGTCGGTCTACTCCGCCTCCGCGTACGCCGCGCAGGAGCTGCCCGGGATGGACGTGTCGCTGCGCGGCGCGGTCTCCATCGCCCGCCGCCTCCAGGACCCGCTCGCCGAGCTGGTCAAGATCGACCCGCGGTCGATCGGCGTCGGCCAGTACCAGCACGACCTGTCCGAGGTGAAGCTGTCCCGGTCGCTGGACGCGGTGGTGGAGGACTGCGTCAACGCGGTCGGCGTGGACGTCAACACCGCGTCCGCGCCGCTGCTGACCCGGGTCTCCGGGATCGGCGCCGGCCTGGCCGAGAACATCGTGTTGCACCGGGACGCCAACGGGCCGTTCCGCTCGCGTACCGAGTTGAAGAAGGTGGCCCGGCTCGGCCCGAAGGCGTTCGAGCAGTGCGCCGGCTTCCTGCGCATCCCCGGTGGCGACGACCCACTGGACTCGTCCAGCGTGCACCCCGAGGCGTACCCGGTGGTACGCCGGATTCTGGCCAGCACCGGTCAGGATCTGCGCGCGGTGATCGGTAAGAGCACGATCCTGCGCGGGCTGCGGGCCACCGACTTCGTCGACGACCGGTTCGGCCTCCCCACCGTCACCGACATCCTCGCCGAGCTGGAGAAGCCGGGCCGGGATCCCCGCCCGGAGTTCCGCACCGCCACCTTCGTCGAGGGGGTGGAGAAGATCAGCGACCTGACGCCCGGCATGGTGCTGGAAGGCGTGGTCACCAACGTGGCCGCGTTCGGCGCGTTCGTCGACGTCGGGGTGCACCAGGATGGTCTGGTGCACGTGTCGGCGATGTCCCGGACCTTCGTGAAGGACCCCCGCGAGGTGGTGAAGTCCGGCGACGTGGTCAAGGTCCGGGTGCTCGACGTGGACGTACCCCGCAAGCGCATCTCGCTGACCCTGCGCCTCGACGACGAACCCGCCGCCGGTGGTGGTGGCGGTGGCGCGCAGGCCGGGCAGGAGGGACGCGGCCCCACGCAGCGCGGCCCGCAGAGCGGCCGAGGCGGGCAGGCCGGGCGCGGCGGTCAGTCCGAGCGCGGCGGTCAGTCCGAGCGCGGCGGGCGCGGCGGTCAGGGCGGCGGGCAGTCCGGGCGCGGCGGGCAGGGCGGCGGGCGCGGCGGGCAGGGCGGCGGGCGCGGCGGGCAGGGCGGCGGGCGCGGCGGGCAGCAGCGGCAGAGCGCAGCCCCGACGAACGACGCCATGGCCGAGGCCCTGCGCCGCGCCGGACTGGCCTGACCGGTTCACCCGCCGCCGGCCACCCGCTCCCCAGGTGGCGGGCGGCCGGTGATCGGGCGGCTCGGTGGCGGACGGCTCGCGGTGGTGGACGGCTCGCGACGGCCCGGCGGCTCGATGGCCGCTGCGCCCTCGGGCCGGCTCACAACCCGTGCCGAGGCGGCGACCCGTCGGATGGCCACCCGCGCCGGACGACGAACCGCGCTCGGGCGACGAACCGTGCTCGGGCGACGAACCGTGCTCGGGCGACGAACCGTGCTCGGGCGACGAACCGGGTGACGAACCGCGCCGGGCGACGACCTGGGACACGGGCGCTTTGGAGCTGAATCGTTTGTGGCATCGCGATCGTTTGTGGCACCGCGCGATGATGCCGCAAACGATTCAGCTCCAAAGGACGACAGGAACAACAGCCCGGCCAGCGCGGGCGCCACAGCACCGGCCGCACCGGCGGCCGGGCACCGGGCACCGGCGGTGTCGCGGCGGGCGGGGCGGAAACCGACTCGCGTTGCGGTGCGGGTCGGGGCGATGATCACGCGGTGAGGATGCACGCCGACCAGGTGGACGTGAGCGCGGAGGTGGTCGCCACGTTGGTGGCCGGGCAGTTTCCGCGCTGGCGGGGTCTGCCGGTGCGCCCACTCCCCTCGACCGGCACGGTGAACGCCCTGTTCCGTGTGGGCCCGGACGTCGTGCTGCGCTTTCCGCTGCGTCCCTTCGCCGACCCCGGGTTGCGAGATGAGTTGCTGCGGGAGCAGGAGTACGCCCGGCTGTTCGCCGCGCGCCTGCCGGTCGCGGTGCCCGAGCCGCTCGGCGTCGGTGAACCGGGCGAGGGGTATCCCGGGCCGTGGTCGGCGTACCGGTTCATCGCCGGTGGGACGGCCACGTCCGACCTGGTCGGCGCCTCGGACGCCTTCGCCCACGACCTGGCCGGCGTGGTGGTCGCCCTGCGCAGGATCGACACCGGCGGACGGTCCTGGTCCGGGACCGGTCGCGGCGGCCCACTTGCTGCCCAGGACGCCGGTGTGCGCGCCGCGCTCGCCGTCAGCGGCGCTCTCACCGACACCGTCGCCCTCGCCCGCATGTGGGACCGGTGCCGTGACGCGCGCCGGGACAACCCCGCCGACGGGTGGATCCACGGCGACCTGATGCCGGGCAACCTGCTGGTCCGCGACGGTCGGCTGGCCGCCGTCATCGACCTCGGCACGGCCGGTGTGGGCGACCCGGCGGTGGACCTGATGCCGGCGTGGAACCTGTTCGACTCCGGGTCGCGGGAGGCGTACCGGCGGGCGTTGGGCGTGGACGACCCGACCTGGGAGCGCGGGCGCGGGCGGGCGCTGGCACAGGCGATCAACGCGCTTCCGTACTACGTCGAGACGAACCCGGTGATGGCGGCGATCGCCCGGCGCACGCTGCGGGCCGTACTCGACTGAGTCCCGTCGCGTACCGTCGACGTCCGGCGCCGTTGGTCGTCGGTGCGGGTGGCCGCGACGAAGAGTCGATTCCGTTGCGGACGCCGCTCACCCGGTTGCTGGACGACGGGACCGACGAGCCAGACCCCACCACCAGACCTGCTGCACCACGAGGGTGAGCAGTCCGGCCAGGACGATCGCACACAGGTTGATCACCAGTTGGAGGGCCGAGCCGCCCGCTTCGTCCCATACTCCGTAGGCGGCGGCCACCGCCACGTTCGCGGCGGCCGGGACCGTGGTCACCGAGATCAGCACGCCGACCAGGCTGCCGGACTTCTTCGACGTCAACGAGAGCATCCCGGCCACGCCGGCGAGGAGACCGACCACCCAGGACAGCGCGTCCGGCCGCCAGATGAAGTCGGTGAGCGGACGTTCGGCGAGCAGCATCTCCCGACTGACCAGGCCGGCGGCGGTCAACGCCCAGGTGCTAAACACGGTGACCGCCATGGCCGCCATAAAACCGACAGTCAGGGCCAGCACCGAGCGGCCGATCACGTCCAACCGACGACGTAGCAACGCCACGCAGAGCGCGGCGAGCGGGCCGAACTCCGGACCGACCACCATCGCCCCGACGATGAGGATCGGCTGGTCCAACAGCACACCGATGCCGGCGATCATGGTGGCCACCACGATCAGTACGAGGTAGGTGCCGGACAGTTCGGTCTGCTCGCCGGTCTTCGCGGCGATCTCGTCCCAGACCACCGCGTCCGCCCCGCTGCCCGGTGCCCGCTCCGCCGCCCGGTCCGCCGCGGCGGAGACGGTCAACTCCACATCGTCGGCCGCGATGCCGCCGGTGTCGTCCACCCCCATCCGCTGCAACTCCTGCAACACCCGGTCGGCGCTCTCCCGGACGACGTCGAACTGGATGAGGTCGCCCGGGGGCTGCCGGGCGACGCCGGGCAGCACCACCAGGTGGGTCACGCCGGGCTCGGCGGCCAGCAGGTCGATCACGTTCGCCGACTGCTCCGGCGAAGCGATCACCCTCAGGTGCAGCACGCGTCCTCCTCCTCACCCGACCGGCCGGTCCCCTACCCGCCCGACCGGCCGGTCGAGACCCTACCGCCCGGCCGCCGGCCACACGGACCGCAGGAGGGCGTACGGCTGCTGAACCCGCAATGGCCTGGTCGACCGACCCTGCCCGGCAACGCGTGCCGGGCGCAACCTCCGCGGCGGGTTGCCGGGCAGGGCAGCCGCGCCGGGCAAAGGATCTCGTGCGGCATCCTGTGGAGCTGATGCGGCAACGAATCGCGCCGTATCCCGCGCCACCGCGTCGCTCCGAACCTGATTCGACGAGCGGGTCACGCCGTGATGTCACAAACGAGTCAGCTCGAAAGGACTCGCCAAGCACTCCCAGACCGGGCGGACGTAGGTGGCGCAGGGGAGGACGGGACCGTCCACAGCGACGGCTATGGACGACCTCGTGCAGCGCCCGCTCGACCCGCTCGGCACTGGCGGCGCGCGGAGAGCGAATGGCCCCAGGAGCGCGGCGGGCGGCTGGCCGCTGTCATCGACCTGGGTGCGGTCGGCGTGGGCGACCCCGCGGTGGACCTGATCGCCCGGCACACGCTGCGGGCCGTACTCGACTGAGCCGGTCGAGTACCGTCACCCTCGTGGGTGAGCGGGACGCCCGGGAGTGGCGGGATCAGCAGCGGCAGGCGGTGCGGGCGCACGCCGACGCGGACGCGCGGCGGCGGGCCGCCGAGCACGCGCAGGCGGCGGACCTGGTGGCCTGGTTCGTGGCTGAGGCCACCCGGCGAGGGCTGCCCACCACCCGGTTGACCGCCCGGGGGTACGACGGGCGTGGACACTACCGGACCAGGCTGACCGGCTGGTACGTCGACCGGGCCGAAACCCGGGCGGTGGACGTCGATGGCCGGTTCCACCTGTTGACCGTGCCGGGTGGTTGGCGGGCCTGGCTCTTCGGCGTCGACCCGGAGCCCAGCCCGGCGCCGTTGGTCGTCGGGGCGGGAGGCCGCGACGGCGAGTCGATCCCGTTGCGCACCCTGCTCACCCGGCTGCTCGACGACGGGACCGGCGAGCCGGGTTCGACTACCGGGCCGGCCGCCGCCCGACCGTGAGTCGGCCGGCCGGCTCGCCTCACATTCGGTAGCAGGCCACCGTCACCGCCACCTCCGCCGGGGGGTGACCAACGAGGTCAGCGCCCGCATCGGGCTGCCGGACGTCGTCGAGAACAGCGCGAGCAGTTTCAGCCGCGTGTTCCATACCGAATAGCGCGAACGGTCGTTTGTCCATAGTAGCGACCCCCTATGATTGATTCATCCTTGTTTGACCAGTTCAAACCAAAGGCCCAATTGGTGAATCTCGTACGCATTCAAGAGAGTCCTCACTGTATTTCGTCAGGAATCACGCCATGCTGAGCCTTCCGCTCGCTGGCGGAATCGCTCTTGCACTCGTCGTCGGCACGCTGCTGCAACCGCTCGTCCTTCGCCTGCTGAGAGCAGCAGCGGTTCTCGACATACCGTCGGAGCGGTCCTCGCACAGCACACCGATCCCGCGTGGCGGCGGTGTGGGAGTCGCCGCGGCGGCGGGGCTCGCGCTCCTGCTGAACGAACACGCCCGGTCCATCGCCGTACCGCTGCTCTTCTTCGCGGCGATCGGGCTCCTGGAAGACCTGCGGGGGGTCCCGATCCGCAGCCGGCTGCTCCTGCAGGTGCTCGCCGGCCTGGGCACGGCGGTGGTCCTGGTGCCCGGTGGGCAGGCGTGGTACGTCCACGCGCTCCTCGTCCTCGCCCTGGCGACCTGGGTGACCTCGTACGTGAACGCCTTCAACTTCATGGACGGCATCAACGGCATCTCGGCCGTGCACGCGATCCTCGGCGGGTTGGTGTACGCCGTGCTCGGAGTACTCACGGACCTTCCACTGCTGACCGCGGCCGGCAGTCTGATCGCCGCCGCCTCGCTGACATTCCTGCCCTGGAACGCCTGGGTCGCGAAGGTCTTTCTCGGAGATGTCGGGTCGTACGCCCTGGGCGGCGCGCTCAGCACGATCGCCGCCTACGCCATCGTGCGCGGCACGCCACCGGAGGCCGCCGTGGCACCACTCGCGTTGTATCTCGCCGACACGGGCTGGACGCTCCTGCGCCGCATCAGCAAGGGCGAAGCCTGGTACCGCCCCCACCGCAACCACGCCTATCAGCGGCTGACGGACGGCGGTTGGTCGCATCAGCGGGTCACCGCGACGACCGCCGTCGTCGGCGCGACAGTGGCCGGCTGCCTGGTCGCCGCGTCCTTCAGCGGACCAGTCACCCGGGTCGCACTGGACGCCACGGCCCTCGCCATCGTCGCCGCCTACCTCGCTGCCCCCGCCTGGCTCACCGCACAGCGGGCCCAGCCTTCGCCGGAAGGAAGAACGATCCATGCCAGAACTGTCAGCTCAACGAGCCGGTGACCCGGCCGGCCCCGGGAACCGGCCGGTGAAGAGGGTCGCGGTGCTGGGCAGCAGCGGCTTCGTCGGCCGGGCGGTTGTCGCCGAGCTGCGCAGCAGGGGGGCCGAGGTCCGACTCGTCTCCGCACCGCGCCTGTCGTGGCCACTCACCGAGTCACTCCGGAGCAATTCGGTGCCGGCGGATCTCCAGCGGGACGTCGTCGACGCCCTCGCCGCACAGCTCGACGGCGCTCACGTCGTGATCAACACGGCCGGGCTGCCGAACGGGTCCGCCCCGGACAGCGCGGAGCTGTACGGCGGAAACGCACTGCTGCCCACCCTCGTCGCCCGAGCCAGCGCCCTGGTCAACGCCGACCGGCTGGTCCACGTCAGCTCGGCGGCGGCGCAGGGAGCGATGGATCTCGACGAGACATCGCGGACGATGCCCTTCTCGCCGTACTCCCGCTCGAAGGCGGTCGGCGAACGCCTGCTGCAGCGCGAGGACTGCATCGACACGGTCATCTATCGGTCGACCTGGGTCCACGACGTAGATCGGCCGAACACCCGGGCGCTCGTCCGGCTCGCACAGTCGCGGATGAGCTGCGTCGCCGGGGACGGCACCGCGCCGACACCTCAGGTCCTCATCGACGACGTCGCCGCGGCGATCGCCCACCTCGGGCTCGTCGACGGCCTGGTGCCGCCCATCGTGCTCCAGCCCCACAACGGCATGACGACAGGGCTGCTGCTGCGCCTGCTCGGTGGCCGCGAGCCACTGCACCTCCCACCACTGATGGCGCGGTACGCGACGCGCTGCGTCACCGCGTACGGGCGGACGGGTCTGCACGCCAATGCGCACGCCCGTCGGGTGGAGATGCTCCTGTTCGGCAAGCGGCAGACGCCGGGCTGGCTCACCGACCAGGGGTTGGCGCCCAGGCTGCGCCCCGAGGCGTGGGAGCGGTTGAGGACTGCCGGCGCGGAGTCGACAGCCGCCGCGACGCCGAACACCGACGCCGTGGCGCGGCCCCGAACAGGTGACCGACGACCGGTCGAGACGAGCGGAGCGGACGCGGACAACCGGTCCCTGACGACGTAGCTCCGCCCCCAACAGGAAGGCTCTCCATGGCTCTCGCCCCCGGGTCGGGCTCGACCGGCCTGATCGGTTCCTTTGCTGCTCCGGTTGCGGTGGCGGCGCGGTGAGAATCGGGATCATCACCCAGTGGTACGACCCGGAGGGTGGCTCCGCCGTCGTTCCGGGGATCATCAGCCGGTCGCTCGTCGCCCTCGGGCACGAGGTGCACGTGCTCACCGGCTTCCCGAACTATCCGTCCGGCCGGCTGTCTCCCGGCTACCGGCTGCGCCCCTACCGCTTCGAGATGATGAACGGCGTCTCGGTGCACCGGGTGCCGCTGGTGCCCAGCCACGACCGGTCGGCGCTCGGGCGGGCCGCGAACTATCTCAGCTTCGCGGCCTCCGCCGCGGCCCGGCTGGACCTGCTCCGCAAGGTCGACGTGTGGCTGGTCTACTCGTCGCCGGCGACGGTGACGCTGCCCGCGATGGTGGCCCGTTGGCTGCACGGACGCCCGTACGTGATTCTCATGGAGGATCTCTGGCCGGACACCCTGGCGGAGAGCGACTACGTGCGTCCCGGCCGTCGCACCGATCTGATCGTCCGGTGGCTCAACAGGTTCTGCGACGCGGCGCACCGGGGCGCGTCGTCGGTGGCGGTCATCGCCCCTGGCATGGCCGACATCCTGAGCAGCCGCGGCGTCCCCCGGGACAAACTCTCGGTCGTCTACAACTGGGTCGACGAACGCCTCTTCCGCCCGCGAACACCTGATCCCCGGTTGGCGGCGGCCCTCGGGCTGGAGGGCTTCGTCGTCATGTACGCCGGGAGCATGGGAAACCTCCAAGGGCTCGATGTCGCCGTCGACGCCCTGGAGCATCTCGCCGACATCCCGGACCTGACACTCGTGTTCGCCGGCAGCGGTGTGGAGGAGCGCCGGCTGCGCGAATCGGCGGCACGGTACGCGCCCGGCCGGGTGGTGTTCCTCGGCCAGCAGCCGGTCGAGCGGATGGTCGAGCTGATGCCGCTCGGTGACGTCCAGTTGATCTCCCTGCGCGATCAGCCCCTCCTCCGGTCGATCATGCCCAGCAAGGTGCAGAGCACTCTGGCGTGCGGGCGTCCCATCGTGGCAGCTCTGGCGGGTGACGCGGCCCGGCTCGTCGACGAGTCCGGTGCCGGGTTCGTCGCCCCTCCCGGCGACCCCTACGCACTGGCCGACGCGATCCGTCGGATGTACGAGTTGGGCGCTGAGAAACGCGAGGAACTGGGCCGCGGCGGTCGGCAGTTCTACCTGGAACGGCTCTCCGAGCGGGTCGGCAGCGTCGCGCTCGCCATGCACCTGGAGAAGGCGGTCCGGGGCCGCTTCCCGGCCGCCGGCTGATCACGGTGCCGCTGGCGTTGTCGAGGAAGACAGCTCACCCGGTGGCACCCCGTGGCCAGGCCGAACGGCGGCGGTTGAGGCCGCTACAGCAGCCCGACGCACTGGGCGGCCAATAGGATAGCCGGATCTTCAGCTCAGATAACCCGAAACACGGCCAGAAGAGCTGCTTCGCCCTGTAACAAGGACAAAGAGCGCAAAGCTCCTTCTGCCGGGCGGCGGAAGAGTCGGAGATCGGGACAGGGAGCCAGTACATGCCCCAGGACACGGAGCACACGGAGCGGCCGGACCAGCGGACCCGACGGGCCAGAGCCCGCCGGCGCGCCATCGGATTTCTCGCGGCCGACACCGCCGCCTGGGTCGGCGGTCTGGTGGCCGCGGCCTGGACCCGGTTCGAGTTCCAGCTCCCTCCGGGCCAGCTCGGTCGGGCCGCGGCGGTCGGATTGGCCGCTGCGGTCCTGCACGTGGCGGTGGCGGCGTTGCGCCGGCTCTACTCCGGACGGCACCCGCTGGGCAGCCTCCAGGAGGTCCAGGGCGTCGCCGGCACCACCATCACCACGGCAGCCATCCTGCTGCTCGGGCTGCTGCCGTCCGGGGACCGGCCGGTTCCGGCGAGCACGCCGCTGGTCGGCGGCGCACTCGCGCTGCTGCTCATGCTCGGCAGCCGGTTCGTGTACCGGCACCGACACGACCTCGCCATGCGCCCGGATGTCAGGTCGTCGACGCCGGTGCTGCTGTTCGGGATGGGTGACGCGGGTCAGGGGCTGCTCCGCGCCATGCTCAGCGACCCGCGCGGCCGGTACCTGCCGGTCGGCGCGCTCGACGACGACGCCGACAAGCGTGACCTGCGCATCGGTGGGGTGCGGGTGCTGGGTGGACGGCACGACGTGGCCGCCTCGGTCCGCCGTACCGGCGCCGCCGCCGTCATCTTCTCGGTGGCCAACGCGGACGCCGCGCTGATCCGCCAGATCCGCGAGGCAACCCTCGAAGCCGGCGCGGTCTTCAAGGTGCTGCCCCCGGTCCGGGACCTGGTCGACCACCGGATCACCGTCACCGACGTCCGGGACGTGCAGGTCAGCGATCTGCTCGGCCGTCGGCAGGTGGTTGGCGACCTGCCGCTGAGCACCAACAGTCTGACCGGCCGACGGATCCTCGTCACCGGCGCCGGCGGGTCGATCGGCTCCGAGCTCTGCCGTCAGGTGATGAAGGCCAACCCGGGCGAGCTGATGATGCTGGACCGGGACGAGTCGGCCCTGCACGGCCTGCAGATGTCGCTCGCCGGACGGGCCATGCTGGACGGGCCCGAACTGATCCTCGCCGACCTGCGCGACGACGAGGGCATCCGGCGGATCATGCGGGAACGCCGCCCGGAGATCATCTTTCACGCGGCGGCGCTCAAACACCTGACCCTGCTGCAACGACACCCGGGCGAGGCGGTCAAGGCGAACGTCTGGGGCACCCTGTCGGTGCTGGACGCCTGCCAGGACGTGGCGAAGTTCGTCAACATCTCCACCGACAAGGCAGCCAACCCGATCAGCGTCCTCGGCTACTCGAAGCGCATCACCGAACAGTTGACCGCGCACGCCGCATCCCGGTTCCCGGGCACGTTCCTCAGCGTTCGCTTCGGCAACGTGCTGAGCAGCCGCGGCTCGGTGGTGACGGCCTTCCAGCGGCAGATCGAGGCCGGGAAGCCGCTGACCGTCACCCACCCGGACGTCACCCGCTATCTGATGACCATTCAGGAGGCGGTCCACCTGGTGCTCCAAGCCGCCGAGATCGGCCGAGACGGCGAAGCGCTGGTGCTCGACATGGGCGAACCGGTCCGGATCGTCGACCTGGCGCGTCAGATGGCCGAGCAGGCCGCCAGCTCCGTGCCCATCGTCTACACCGGGCTGCGGCCGGGCGAGAAGCTGCACGAGGACCTGCTCGGCGTCGGTGAGGTCGACACCCGACCGTTCCACCCCCTGGTGTCCCACGTGGCCGTGCCGCCGCTCGACCCGATGGAGGTGAGCGGGCTCGACCCGTACGACGACCCGGCGAAGATCGTCGAGCAGCTCGCGCTGCTCTGCGCCCAGCCGGTCGCTCCGGCGGTGAAGGGCCCGCGGGGCGTACCCCTGCAGTCGCACTGATCTGATCGACCCCGTCGCCACGGCGGGGCTGAACGGGGTGACGCCACGCGGGCGTCACCCCGTTCCGTTCGCCCACGGGGGCGTCCCGCCGTCACGGCGCACCAGCGCGCGGCCCAGGGCCGGGAGTCCGGCCAGGTCCAGGCGCACAGCGACCAGGGCCGGCGATCACGCGTTCGTGATCGCCGGCCCTGGTGCCGAGTTGGTCAGCGACGGATGCCCGCCCAGTCGTGGTGCCGGCGCACTGTGGAGAGGATGAAGTCCACCACCCGCCGGGAGGTGTCGGGCACCTGGTAATCGGCCGGGCAGGGCACCCCCTCGGCGGCGACCTGCGCCACCGTCACCTCGACCGCCTCGACCACGCCCAGCGGGTCGAGGCCGGTCATGATGATGCCGCCCGCGTCGAGGGCCTCGGGGCGTTCGATCGACTCGCGCAACGTCACCGCGGGGAAGCCGAGGATGGCGGCCTCCTCGCTGATCGTCCCGCTGTCGGACAGGGTGCAGAACGCCTTCGTCTGCAGGTGCACGTAGTCCAGCAGGCCGAACGGGTCGTGGAAGGCGATGCCGTCCAGTGCGCTGGCATCCGGGGCCAGCGCCTCCAGCCGCTTACGGGTGCGCGGGTGGGTGGAGACCAGCACGGGGAAGCCCCACCGGTCGCGAACCGCGACCAGGCAGTCCAGCAACCGCTGGAGCCGCTCGGGGCGGTCCACGTTCTCCTCCCGGTGCGCGCTCACCAGGAAGTACCGGCCCTGGTCGAGTTCCAGTTGACGCAGGATGGTCGAGCTGGCGATCGGAGTCCGGTAGTGCTCCAGCACCTCCCGCATGGGTGAGCCGGTGTGCAGGATGCGGCGTGGGTGCAGGCCCTCGGCGAGCAGGTTACGCCGGGCGTGTTCGGTGTAGACGAGGTTGAAGTCGGCCACGTGGTCGACCAGGCGGCGGTTGGTCTCCTCCGGCACGTTCAGGTCGAAGCACCGGTTGCCGGCCTCCATGTGATAGACCGGCACCCGCATCCGGCGGGCCATCAGCGCGGCGATGCAACTGTTGGTGTCACCGAGCACCAGCAGGGCGTCGGGTCGCTCCTCGGCGATCGCGGTCTCCATGCCGACGAGCACCCCGCCGAGGACCCGCCCCAGCGACGAGGTGTCAACCCGGAGAAAGCGGTCCGGCTCCCGCAGCCGCAGCTCCTTGAAGAACACGTCCGACAGGGTGCTGTCCCAGTTCTGCCCGGTGTGCACCAGCGTGTGCTCCACCGTGTCGTCGAGTCGCGCGAGCACCCGGGAGAGCCTGATGATCTCCGGCCGGGTGCCGACGACAGTCATGATCCGGGTCATGCCCGCCCTCTCTCTGCTGCCGCCAGGGGCGCCGGCCGGGCCGCCTCCACCGGCTCCGCCCAGGTGTCCGGCCGGTCCGGGTCGAAAAGCTCGTTGGTCCAGAACATCGTCACCAGTTCGTCAACACCGGTGTTCACCAGCTTGTGCACCCACATCGTGGGCATGTCGACGAGGGTTGGCTCGGCACCGCTCACCGGGAACCGCAGCACCTCGTGGTCGCCGACCCGGCGCAGGCTGATCTCGGCCGAGCCGCGCAGCACCACGAACCGCTCCACCTTCGCCAGGTGGAAGTGTTCTCCCCGGGTGATCCCGGGCCGGGTGGTGGAGCAGAACGACTGCCCCGCCCCGCCGTGCGCCTTGACCGTCTCGACCAGTTCGCCGCGGGCGTCCGCTCGCCGGGGCAACGCCATCGGGTAGTGCGCCGGGAAGCAGTGCGACCGGTAGGTGTTGAACAGCCGCACGTCGTGCCGGTTCAGCAGGGACGGGATCTCCCCGGTCCGGTACGTCGCGGCCATCCCGGCGAGCCGGTCCGCCAAGGCTTGGACGCCGACACGCAGCGCCGGCATGGCCGGATCCCACGACCCCCCGCGGGACAGCCCGATGAGCCGGGCGGCGGCATCGGTGACGTGCACCAGGCTCAGTTCACGGTCGGCGTGCACCTCAGGCCGCCCACCCTCGGCGAGCAGCCGGCAGAAGGTCGCCACCGCCGAGTTGTAGTGCGGTCGCCCGTGCTCGCCGTACAGGTTCGGCAGCAACACGTCGTCGAGGTCGACGCCGGTGTCCGCCAGCACCCGCGCCGCCTCGGCCTTGGCGTCGCCGTACGGTGTGCCGTTGCCGGCCTGCACCGAATTGGCGTAGACCACCCGCGCCGGCGGGTTCGCGCAGTGCTTGAGCCCGTCGGCGAGTTGGGTGGCGAGCTGCATGTTGCCGGCGGCGACCTCGGCGGCGTCGCCCCGGTTGACGCCGGCCAGGTGCAGCAGGCGGTCGTGGCCGGCGATCTTCGCCGCGATCACTCCCGGGTCGGCCAGGTCGACACGGCTGAGCACTGTCGGCTCCGGCCACCCCAGCGCGCGCAGCAGCACCCGGACGTGCCAGCCGAGAAAACCTCCGCCGCCGGTGACGGCGAGCTTCAGCACGCCAACACCGGGTCTCGCAGCGCCAGCTCCGCGCGCACCTCGGGCAGCGTCTTCAGCAATTCGACAAGCTCGGGTACGCCGAGCTGCGGCGCGTTCGACGAGTTGAAGTCCTCGGTCAGCCCGGCACCGAACTCGCCCTCGGAGACGTAGAGCGCGTAGTTGAGATCGCGACCGTCCAGCGGCACCCGGAGAAAATCCCCGAAGTCCTCGGCCTGGGCGAGTTCCTCCCGACTGGCCAGCGTCTCGGCCTGCTTCTCGCCGTGCCGAATGCCGATCACATCGAGCTTGGCGGGTACGTCGAAGAGCTGACACACCGCCTCGGCCAGGTCGCCGACGGTGCACGCCGCGGCCTTGCGGATGAAGATGTCACCCGGCCGCGCGTGCTGGAACGCGTGCTCGACCAGCTCGACGGAGTCCGCCAACGACATCACGAACCGGGTCATTCCCGGATCGGTCACGGTGGGCGCCCGGCCCGCCTTGATCTGCTCGATGAAGAGCGGAATCACCGACCCACGCGAGTACATGACATTGCCGTACCGCACGCAGGAGACGGTGGTGGCACTGTTCGGGTTGTTCCGGGCGTGCGCCTGGACGACCTTCTCCATCATCGCCTTGCTCATGCCCATCGCGTTCACCGGGTAGACGGCCTTGTCGGTGCTGAGCACCACCACCGACCCGACGCCGTTGCGCTCGGCGGCCTCGACGACGTTGCTGCTGCCCAGCACGTTCGTCCGTACTGCCTCGAGGGGGAAGAACTCGCACGACGGCACCTGCTTGAGGGCGGCGGCGTGGAAGATGTAGTCGATGCCTCGGCTGGCCTTGAGCACCGAATCGTAGTCGCGGATGTCCCCGACGTAGTAGCGGACCCGCTCGTCGCCGAGCAGCCGACGCATCGCGTCCTGCTTGGCCTCGTCCCGGCTGAGCACCCGAACCTCGCCGACGCCGCGGGCGAGGAGCCGGCGAACCATGGTCTGGCCGAAGGAGCCGGTGCCGCCGGTGATAAGCACGCGGTGTCCGGTGGTCGATGAAGTCACTGAAGCTCCGTTCGTCGCTGCGGCGGTAACGGCCAGGCCACACGAGCTCGGGCCAACCTGCCACCACTCGGGCAACGAGCCAGCGCGCATCGAGGAACGGGAAATCCGGTCAAATTGCCAGTCCGAGTGGATACCTGGCGTCATACGCTCGCCCGGAGTCCGGATGCCATGGGTACCCGAGACATTACGATGCGTGACCTGGATGGTGGTGTCTCGTTGAGCCCCTGGCAGTCGCTTGACGAGCCGAGCGCGCCGGCGCCAACGGCGTCGAACTGCCGCAACCCCCTGACAGGATCAGAAATCACGATGACAACACCCACCCGAACCACCGTGCTGCTGTGCGACCTGGTGCCATACCGCCACTCCACCAGGACCCGGAAGATCGCGGCCACCGTCGCGCCCGGCAGGCCGGGCGAGGTTCGCGCGGTCACCCTGGCCCGGGTGGGCCGACTGGGCATGAGCGACACTCCGGGCCGCTCCTGCATCGACGGCGTCGACGTGGAGAATCTGCCGGTTCGAGAGATCGACGACCGGCGAAACGTCGCCGCCTCCGTCCGGAACCTACTACTCAGGTATCTACCAGCGATCTGGCAGCTGCGTCGACGGGTCCTCGCCACCCCGGCCCGGACGATCTTCGTCGGCCAGATCGCCCTGTTCTGGCTCGGCATCGCTCACCGCCGCCGCTGGGGCAGCGAAGTGATCATCAGCAGCCGCGAAATGCCAGGCGGCGTACGCACCAAAGGCTCGCTGGCCACCTGGTTCTCCCGGGTCGAACCATGGATGCTCCGCCGCGCCGCGCGTCGACACAACTTCACCGTAGTGGCGGTCTGCGACAGTCACGCCGATCGGTTTCGCGAGCTCGGCGTCAAGGACGTGCTTGTGGTCCGGAACGTGCCGCTAGCCTCTTTCGCGCCGCGCTACACATCGCCGCCGTCGGGCCCCGATCTGCGCCTCGCCTGCGTCGGCAGCCTCTACCCCGGGCGGGGCATCGAGGTGCTAATCGATGCCGTGGTCGCCGCCCGGGCGGCCGGCGCGCCGGTGCGACTCACCATCACCGGACCGGCAGGCAAGGAGTACCGGCAGTTGCTACGCGATCGGATCGACGCCGCAGAGGCTGGTGATTACATTGCCCTGGAAGAGGCCTGCGCCACCGGCGAGGTGCCTACCTGCTACCAGCGCTCGCACATCGGTACCGCGCTGTACGAGGCCGTCGATGCGGCCAACGACTCGCTCTCGAACAAGATCTTCGAGGGTGTGGTAGCCGGCCGGCCGGTAATCGCCGGGAACCTCGCCGAGAACCGCGCGCTGGTCAAGCGCCACCGGCTGGGCTGGACCATTCCCGTGGAAGTCGCCCCAATCCGGGACCTGCTGATCCGGTTGGCCGCCGACATCCCGGCCGTCCAGGCCCATGCCGAGCACTGCCACGAAGTCGGTCGGACGGAGTTTGTCTGGGAGATCGAGACACTGCCGCTGCAGAAGCGTCTGATCGGCGCCTGACGGCACCAACACCGAGGAGATCTGCATGTCCGTTCAGGTCCTGCACGTCACCGGCGCGCGGCCGAACTTCCCGAAGGCCGCACCGGTCGTCCACGCCCTGCGGGAGCACGGCGTCGACCAGCGGTTGGTGCACACCGGCCAGCACTACGACGAGCAGATGTCCGACGTCTTCTTCCGACAGCTCGGCTTGCCAGAGCCGGACGTCAATCTTGGTGTGGGCTCGGGCAGTCACGCCGTCCAGACCGGAACCATCATGACCGGCCTTGAGCGCCTTCTGTCGAAGGAGGAGCCCCGGCTCGTCGTGGTCTACGGAGACGTCAACTCCACTCTGGCGGCGGCACTCGTCGCCGCCAAGCTACAAATTCCCCTCGCGCATGTCGAGGCCGGCCTACGCAGCTTCAACCGGGCCATGCCGGAGGAGATCAACCGCCTGGTGACCGACCGACTGGCGGAGATACTCTTCGCCACCAGCCCGGACGCGGTGGCGCACCTCGCGAACGAGGGTGTGGCCGCCGACCGGATTCACTTCGTCGGCAACCCGATGATCGACACCCTAATGGTCAACCTCGACCGGTTAGACGCGGCCCGAATCCGCGCGGCACTGCGGCTGCCTGAGCGCTACCTCGTCACGACGCTGCACCGTCCGAGCAATGTGGACGATGCTGGTGATGCCGCTGAACTCACGAAGGCAGTACATGCCTCGGCCGACCTGTTGCCGGTCGTCATGCCGGTGCACCCTCGGGGACGGGCCAGCCTCGCGGCGTCAGGCATGTTCGACCACCCCCGGGTGCGGGTGGTGGATCCGATGGGCTACGTGGAGTTCCTCAGCCTGGTGCGGGGCGCAGCCGCGGTAATCACGGACTCCGGTGGCGTCCAGGAGGAGACCACTGTGCTCGGCATCCCGTGCCTGACCCTGCGGCCAGACACGGAACGACCCGTAACCATCACCTATGGCACGAACCAACTGGTAGACCGGGCCGGCTTGGCGGTATCGGTGCGGGCGGCACTCGACCGGCCGCAGCGAGCTCCACGTACCCCCCCGCTGTGGGACGGACGGGCTGGCGAGCGGATCGCCGACGTAATCGCTGACTTCCTTTGAAGGCTCCGCTCAGCTATTCCTCCATCTTTGGGGCATTTATAAATGAAAGTTCGTTAAGCGCAGATTGCAACCTGTATAAGGAAGACATGGGGACCAGGAACGACAGCCTTCCCGCGATGCCCGCTGGTGGTGAACGCAGCGTCGATCTCGTCGTGCTCGGCTCGTCAGGCCACGCCCGGGAGGTGATCTCGATCGCCGAGTGTCTCGGCGCATATCGGGTGTTGGGGTGCGTGGGTCCCCGGCCCGCTGAGATCCGTCCCCTGCCAGCGCCGTGGCTTGGCGACGACGACTGGCTGACACAGGCGCCGGCCGCCGTCCAATACGTCATCGGGGTCGGCTCCGGCCGCATCCGGGCACGGCTGGACCGCAGCGCGGGCCGACTTGGCCGGCCCACGACGTCGCTAGTGCACCCGGCGGCGGTGGTAGGCCCCCGGACTTCGCTCGACGACGGATGTGTGTTGTGGCCGGGCGCGATCCTCACCACAGACGTCGCGCTCGGCCGGCATGTCCACATCGGCACAAAGGCCAGCGTGGGGCACGACTCGACGCTCGGAGACTTCGTCACGCTGCTCCCGGGCTCCACCGTGGCCGGCTCCACCAGCATCGGAGCCGGCGTGACCATCGGAGCGGGCGCGACAGTCATCGACGGCATCTCCATCGGGACCGGGGCCCTGGTCGGCGCCGGCGCGGTCGTAATCCGCGACGTACCCGCCGACAGCGTCGTTGTCGGCGTTCCGGCCCGACTCCTGCGTTCGAGCGAGAACCAGGACGACACACCGGAATCGAGTCACATTCCAGTCATGAGAGGCACAGCATGGGACGCGTAGCACTGATCACCGGGATCACCGGCCAAGATGGCAGCTACCTGTCGGAGCTCCTGCTCAACAAGGGCTACACGGTTCACGGAATCAAGCGGCGGTCGTCCAGCTTCAACACCGAACGCATCGATGGACTGGACCTTCATCCCCGACATCCGGACGCGCGCTTGTTCCTGCACTACAGCGATCTCGCCGACCCCGGCTCGCTGACCTCGCTGCTGCGCGACATCCAACCCGACGAGGTTTATAACCTGGGGGCTCAGAGCCACGTGCGAGTCTCCTTCGACATTCCCGGCTACACGGCGGACGTCACTGGTGTCGGGGCGATCCGGATGCTTGAGGCAGCCCGAGTGGCCGACGTGAACTGCCGCTTCTACCAGGCGTCGTCTTCAGAGATGTTCGGGTCAACCCCGCCGCCGCAACACGAGGACACCCCGTTCCACCCGCGCAGCCCGTACGCCTGCGCCAAGGTCTACGCCTACTGGTCGGCGGTAAACTACCGAGAGTCGTACGGGATGTATTGCGCCAACGGCATCCTGTTCAACCACGAGAGCCCTCGACGCGGCGAGAACTTCGTCACCCGCAAGATCACTCGCGCAGTGGCCCGGATCGAGGCGGGTATTCAGGACAAGCTCTACCTCGGCAACCTGGACGCCATCCGAGACTGGGGCTACGCACCTGAGTACGTCGAGGCGATGTGGCTGGCCCTGCAGCAGGACAAGCCCAACGACTACGTTGTTGCTACCGGTGAGGGCCACACTGTGCGTGAGTTCGTCGCAACCGCCTTTGGCCACGTGGGCCTGGATTGGCAGAAGTACGTGGTGACCGACCCGATCTACTTCCGTCCTGCGGAGGTTGACGCTCTCATCGGCGACTACCGCAAGGCGCGACAGAGCCTCGGTTGGGCGCCAAAGACCCTCTTCACGGACCTCGTGCGCGTCATGGTGGACGCGGACCGGCAACTGCTCGAGGACGAGCGGATGGGCCGGCTCGTCCGGGTGGATCGATGAGGGTCCGGGTCGAGGCCACCCCCATTCGGCCAGGCCACTCGGCGGGCGTCGCGACGTTCACGGCCGGGCTGCTTAACGGCCTCGCCGAAGGTACCGACCATGACCTCGCGGTGACCGTTCGGCGGGGCACCGTGGGCAGCTGGCGCCAACTGGTTCCGGATGCCCGTCTCGCCTGGTCCGAAGCCACTCTGGCCCTGCGGACCGACAACCGGGTCGGTGACCTGCTGCGGCGGTGCGTTCCGCGACGGGTGCACTCCTCGCTGACCGTACGCCGCGCGATCAATACGATCCGGCAACGCGCTCGGGGCGCGGATCCGGATGACGCGGGCGTGACGTTGCACCCGTTCCACTGCGTACCGGCCGGGGATGGCCTCAACGTCGTGGTCGTGCACGACCTGCGGCACCTGCACCCCGAGTTCGGCTCACCAGGCTATGCTGCGGTAATCCGCGAGAACGTGGCCCGTGCAGCCGCCGTCGTGGTGTCCTGGCCGCACCCCTACCGGCAGGTTCGCGACGCCTTCCCGGAGGCAGGCGACAAGACCGTCCTGATCCCGCCACCGACCTTTCAGGCGGCCCCGGACAGGTCCCACGCCGCCCCGGAGGCCGACCTGCTGGTGTACCCGTCGTCCACAGGACCGCACAAGAACCATCGGACCCTGCTGGAAGCGATGGCCCTGCTCCCGGAGTACCGGTTGGTCTGCCCCGGTCCATTGCTCGAACCGGAGGCCAGTCGCCTACTCACGCGCATCTCGGAGCCCGACCTGCGGGGTCGGGTCCACTTCCCGGGCTACGTGTCCACCACCGAACTGCACGCGCTGTACGCCCGCGCCACCGCGATGGTCATGCCATCACTCTGGGAGGCAGCCAGTGGTCCGGCCTTCGAGGCGTTCAGCTGGGGACTGCCGCTGGTCTGCGCGGACGTCGAGCCGCTGCGGGCCCAATTGGAGTTCGTCGACGGCGAGGCTGGCATGTTCTCGCCGACCGACCCCTTATCGTTGGCTGACGCGGTGAGGCACGTGCTCGCCGACCGGGGGTACTACGCCGCCGCCTCAGTGCGCGCTGGCCGTCGGCTGGCCGGACGAACCTGGGTTGACACGGCCCGGGATTACGCGGCGGTGTTGGAGTGGGTTGCCGCTGGCCGACATGGCTCAATCCCCCGATCCGCCTTCATCGCCGACACCGCCGGCAGGGGGGGGTCAGGATGACTAACGAGTCACGCTACCCGGTGGCCAGCCCGAGCCTCTCCGGGTTGGAGGAGCGTTATCTGCTCGATGCGTTGAGAAGTGGCTGGATCTCCTCACAGGGACCGTATCTGCGCCGGTTGGAGGAGGAGTTCAGCGCCCGCTGCGACGTGACCGACACCGTCGCCACGAGCAATGGCACTGTCGCACTGCACCTGGTACTTGCGGCCGCTGGGATCGGTCCCGGCGACGAGGTGATCGTGCCGGCTCTGACCTACGTGGCCACCGCCAACGCGGTCACCTACTGCGGCGCGCGGCCGGTGCTCGTGGACGTGCGCCCCGACACCTGGTGCATCGACCCGGAACAGGTGTCGGCTGCGGTCGGCCCGCGGACCCGCGCCGTCATCGCGGTTGACCTTTATGGTCATCCCGCCGATTACCCGGTCCTGCGGAAGATCTGCTCGCGACACGGTCTACTGCTGGTCGCTGACGCGGCCGAGTCGTTCGGGGCGTACCTCAACGGTCGGCCGACCGGCTCGCTGGCTGACGTGAGCACCTTCTCCTTCTTTGGCAACAAGGTGATCACCTGCGGTGAGGGTGGCTGCATCACCACGTCGGATCGCGCCTTGGCCGACCGCATGCGGCTGCTCCGCAACCAGGGCATGGATCCGCAGCGCCGCTACTGGTTCCCAGTCATCGGCTTCAACTACCGCATGACAAATCTTGCCGCCGCGCTCCTCTGCGCCCAACTCTCTCGCGCCGATGACATCATCGCCGAGCGGGAGCAGGTCATCGGCGCGTATGAACGCGAGCTGGCGGGTTCGTCGTTACACAGCCAGCCGGTGGCTGAAGCAGTGCGACGAGCGCCATGGATGGCGTCGTTTCTGGTCGGTGCGGAGGGCGACGAGGTCGCGCGGGACCGACTTGCGCGGGAGTTGGACCGGCTCGGGGTGGAGACCAGGCCCTTCTTCGTACCGGTTTCGGCATTGCCTGCCTACGGCGGTGACAGCCGCGCTCAACCAGTGTCCACCGACCTAGGCCGGCGCGGGATTAACCTGCCGACATACGCTGACCTCACGGACACCGACCTCAAGGTGATCGTCGAGCGGGTACGAGCAGCCCTCGCCACCTCCCCGCCGGCGGGGTAAGCAGAACGGTGCCCGCCACCCCTCAGACCGGCTGCGCCACGGGCCTAACCGTTTCGACCCGGCGGAGCAGCGTCACATAGCTCCACCACCAGATCAACGCACTCGCCAGCGCCATCACCACCATCACGGTGGCAGCGCCACCGGCGCCGAATAAGAGCGCTCCCCCGAGCACGGCGGGAACCCGTGTAACTCCAAGCAGTGTGCCGAGAAGCAGCGCGCGGGGACCCGCACGCTCGACTCGATGCCCGGCGAACGCGACCGTCGCGGCCACGGTCAGCAGACTCTCCAACGCCAGCGCCGCCAGGAGCGGCTGAGCGCTCTCCCAGTTCCGCCCCAGCAGCCGTAGGCCGGCCCCGTCGGGCAGGAGCGCGACCGCGACGGCGAGCGGCGCGGTGCAGCCCGTGACGATTGCCGTCACCCGTACGGCGAGCCGAATCCGGACCGATCCCGGTGCCTCCCGCGACCGTGACAGATAAGGAATCATCAGCGCACCAGCGGTGCCGAGCAGTAGATTGACGGGTCCAAGCATGGTGCGACCAGCGCTCAATGCCCCGACCACGGCGGCCCCGGCTCCTACGGCTGTCACGGTCAGCGCAAGGTGGGCCGACCCGGTGGTGACGAGAAACTGCGCGCCGAAGCTCACCGCAAGCCTCGTCTCGTCAGGGTTCATCCGCCACGCCGGCACTACGCCGTATCCCTGATGCCACGCTGCCAGGCCGCCGAGCAGGGCGCCCGCAGCGGCCCAGATCGCGAACACCGCCGCAGGACTCACGAACCGGAACAGACCCAGCAGCACTGCCAGGACGGTCAATGTGGCCCACAGCAGTTCCTGCCCACAGGCCAGTCTCGGCCGGCCGACGCCGAGACTGACCGCCTTGGTGTAGTCGTAGAGCACGAGCCCTGGCAAGGCCACACCGGACACGAGCAGGTAGGGCGAGCCGGTGGCGACCGCCGCCGCCAAAATGGGGAGCGCGGCAACGGCACCGACCGCGATCGCCCGGCGGGAGCCCTCATTTGCCGCCGCGGTCACCGCATCTGAGGCCAGAACGGCGTCGGTCACCACCGCCCGGGTCAGGCCGGAGGCGAGGATGTACAACGAGAAGGCGATCGCGAACCACCCGACTCCGGCCACCGTCTCCTGACGGGCGATGGTCACCGAGAGCAGCAGGTTGCCGGCGCTGGAGAGGCCGCCGACGACCAGCGCGCGGGACGCCCGTCCGCTGGTCAACCGCCGGAGCAGGCGCTGGATGCCGGGCCAGGTGGGCGCCCCGAATTTCATCGCACCGGCCAGGTTGGCATCCCGCCGTGATCGAAGGTCCGCCCCTGCAGTGTGTTGCGCGCACCGCTACGCGTCCGGGTCGCTAGGAGCACAGCGAACACTGGCAACGCCGAGACCATGTACTGCAAAAATGCGATCATCGCGTCGGGGTAGGTGCTCGACCAGAGTAGCGGGCCCCCCATTGCGAAGCTCAGCACGGAGAGCCGGGCCGGTCCGGGCGCCCGTCGCCAGCGCAGCAGGATCACTGCGACCAGTGCCCAGCAAACGTGGAAGGCCACCACACCAACTGGCCCGCTGAAGAAGTAGATGTTTCCGAGGGCGAGGAAGTTGTAAGACGAGCCAGCGCCGCCGCCCAGGTACTGGTTTATGTCAGATCCAGTGGTGATTGGCGGGCGATCTGGGTCGACCAGCCGGGGCACGAGACCGTACCAAACATAGTCCTTCAGTCCGGGCTGATGCAGATCGACCGGCACGTCGATGGTGGCCACCTGAGCCAATTGAGCATCGACGCGGAGCCGCTCTATCGCCGAACTGTCCTGGGATACCGCAACCCCGCGGTCCACGCGGAGGTCATTGCGCAACGCGAACATCGTCGGCCAGGCAAGGAAGAGCACCGCAGCGGCGACCAACAGCAGGCGAACGCGGAACACACCACAAAGGGCGCCGACGCTCGCCACGAAGAAAAGGTATCCGAGCATCGGAGCCAGGATCGCGGTGAACGAGGCAACCGCGAGTTGGGCACCGACTAGGGCGAGTGTCCAGGCATATACGCCGCGGCGCCCAGTGCGGCCACCGAGGAAGCTCGCCAGCAAAAGCGCGAAGGCCAGAAACTTCCAGCCCACAACCAACGAGGTCAAGTTGGCAAGCGATGAGGGTCCCGCGCTGGTCACCTGGCTCACGATCGT
The DNA here is from genome assembly GCF_030269705.1 of Micromonospora sp. NBRC 107095. Taxonomy (NCBI): domain Bacteria; kingdom Bacillati; phylum Actinomycetota; class Actinomycetes; order Micromonosporales; family Micromonosporaceae; genus Micromonospora; species Micromonospora sp. NBRC 107095. Next base: position 2,426,174 of record NZ_BSTU01000001.1, on the reverse strand, counting down.
GCCACGGCCGGCATACGCTCCGGTGAAATCTGCGGCGATGCTCACCGCTGCCACCAGGCGGGCGAGGAGGTAGATGTGGGGGAACCGCGAGTTGGCTCGCCACAACGCCTTTTGCCACCCGGGCGAGGGACGCGCCACCAACAGCGCCACCGTCTCCAGCGTCACCGTCCCGGCCAGGGCCATGGCGAGCACGCGCAGGATGAATCCCGTCTCGGGGTTGTCGTTCGTCACGGCCATCGGCACGATCAGCACGGCGTACGGCGCCACAATGACGGCGGTCACCGGATAGCGCCGCAGCACGTCGCTGAGGTGCTGCCGCAAGCGCGCGCCCTCAGACGCCCGGCCGACCGCGACACCGGCCCGATGGCGGCCTGACTGCGGCGTCCAAGCGGGACGGCGACCGCGTCCGCCCCGGTCATCGCTCGGGATCGTCCCCCCGGGCCTCGGAACCACCTCGCCAGCGAGGCGTGTCACGACGCCCCCTCGACATCCCACATGCATGTGCTCACCTGTACGCAACGAGGACATCACGGACAGGTCACGGATTGGGTCCTGGTGTCGCTACGTCACCCCCCAACCGTGGCCACACCATCCGATACGGCTGCGGATCCGGCACAGGTGTGATGAACTGCCCCCGTGGCCCGAGGCGGGTGCTCGGTGCACCCTTGGGCGCCTGGGGCTTCCCGGTGGAGGTCGAGCCTCCGGAGTTGCCGGAAGCGCTGGATCGGCTGAGCAACCAAGACCTAAACTCCGTGTCCCGTCGATACCGGCGGCGCGGCTTCCGCAAGCGCAGGCCGGGTCACATCCGGCAGGATGTGTCGTCCAGCGCCGCCCGTCGATCTCATCGAAAGGTGAGGCAGCCGAGCACGAACGCGAGCGAGCCACGCCCGCTGTCAGAGGTCGGTCCTGACGGAACTGGACACCGACGATTCCCGGAAGTCTTGAGGATATGCACCGGCGGAATCGGGGAAAGGTCGATCGTCCCGCGCGTAGAGGCGACTTGGACATTTCCCTGCCGAGGACCCAGCGGAACTCGAACGCGTTGCCGTCGACGACGTTAGTGGCTTCGACTTGGTGCTCGATGGAGTAGTTGACCAGTGGAAACAGGCGGTCGTCGAGGGTGACGACCGCGAGCGAGCGTCGTCGGCGACGCGACAGCCGAAGCTGTCCCTGATGACCTGGATGGGTCGCACCTGACTCACGAGACACCACGACCTGGCCGGTCGCGGCAGCGCCGCACTCTCATCGTCAAGGCACCCAGGTCGCCAATCCGACTGCACCCATCACAAGCGGCACCGACACCGACACGGTCAGCCACCTCACGCCCATCGACCGATTGACATCGATCACGCCGCACCGAAGGCTCGCGCCTACAGGTCCTTCACCCAAGGAGGCGCGATGAGACCGAGACGACTGGCGATCGCCAGCGTGGTCACCCTGCTCGGCGCACTGGCACTCACCCCACCGGCCAGCGCGCGGCCACCGTCCGACCCGGGCGCCCGCGACGGCCTGGAGGTGTACGTCGGCACCGTCGACGCGAAACAGCGGGAGCAGCTGCGCGCGGCGGGGGTCGACCTCGGCCACGACGCGAAGATGGACTCGGCCGGCCGGACGACGGTCGAGACGGTGCTCAGCCGACGGCAGGCGAAGCGGTTGACCGACAAGGGCGTACCGCTGTCGGTGAAGAAGGTTCGCGGCAAGGACGCGTCGCAGGCGCTGCGGGAGCAGGCCGCGGCCGGCTGGACGAGTTTCCGCCCCTACGGTGAGCCGGGCGGCCTGCGCGACGAGCTGAACGCCACCGCGGCCCGGTATCCGAAGCTGACCAAGGTGCAGACGATCGGTCGCAGCCAGCAGGGGCAGCCGATCGTCGCGGTGAAGGTCACCAAGAACGCGCGGACCGTCGAGGACGGCAAGCGGCCGGCGGTGCTCTATGCCGGTGCGCAGCACGCCCGCGAGTGGATCACGCCGGAGATGACCCGCCGACTCATGCACCACGTGCTGGACAGCTACGGCACGGACCCGGAGATCACCCAACTCCTGAACACGACCGAGCTGTGGTTCCTGCCGGTCGCCAACCCGGACGGCTACGACTTCACCTTCACCCCCGGCAACCGGTTGTGGCGCAAGAACCTGCGGGACAACAACGGTGACGGGCAGATCAGCTCCGGCGACGGCGTCGACCTGAACCGCAACTTCAGCTACAAGTGGGGGTACGACAACGAGGGCTCGTCGCCGGAGCCGAACAGTGAGACCTACCGGGGTCCGGGCCCGAACTCGGAGCCGGAGACGGTGGCCCTGGACCGGCTCTTCAAGCGGGTCGGGTTCGAGTTCTTCGTCAACTACCACTCGGCGGCCGAGCTGCTGCTCTACGGCGTCGGCTGGCAGGTGAGCACCCCCACCCCGGACGACGAGATCTACAAGGCGATGGCCGGGGACGACGCGCACCCGGCCGTGCCCGGCTACGACCCGGACATCTCCGCGGAGCTGTACACCACCAACGGTGACACCGACAGCCACGCCACCGTCAAGTACGGCACGCTGGGCTTCACCCCGGAGATGTCCACCTGCGAGGCCGCGTCGGCCGTCGACCCGGACGACCAGTGGCGTCCGGAGGACTGCGTCAGCGGTTTCATCTTCCCGGACGACGAGGCGCTGATCGCCGGCGAGGTGGGCAAGAACCTGCCGTTCGCGCTGGCGGTTGCCAAGTCCGCGGCGGACCCGGACGAGCCGGTGTCGGTGGTTGGTCGGAGCACCCCGGACTTCGTGGTGGACGCCTTCGACATCTCGTACGGGCGCACCCAGCAGGTCGCCTCGATCACCCGTCGGGCGCTGAAGAACGTGCGGATGCACTACATGGTCAACGGTGGGCGGCCGAAGACTGTCGCGGTCCGCGAGTGGCGCGGCGGCGAACGGTACGGCGACACGCACGACGACTACTACGCCGAGCTACGGGGCACGGTCCGCGGCGCGAAGCCGGGCGACCGGGTGGAGGTCTGGTTCACCGGGAACAAACCGCGTGCCGGGGTGGTGGCCAGCGAACACTTCACCTATCGGGTGCACAACGACATCGGCGGTGACGTGCTGGTCCTCGCCATGGAGGACGTCACCGGCCTCAGCCCGGCGCAGACCGGCAGCACCGCGAAGTACGCCGACGAGGTCGCGGCGTCGCTGAGCGCCGCCGGGCGCAGCAGCGACGTGTACGACTTCGACGTCATGGGCCGCAAGGCGCCGCATCCGCTGGGCGTGCTGTCGCACTACCAGGCGGTGGTCTGGGAGACCGGCGACGACGTGATCCTGCGCTCCCCGGGTCAGGTGGCCGGCACGGCGGCCAGGGCGACCCTGGAGACCGAGCTGGCCGTTCGGGACTACCTGAACGAGGGCGGCAAACTGCTGGTCAGTGGCCAGTACGCGTTGTTCGCGCAGGGTGCCAACGGTTCGTACGTCTATCACCCGGACGCGCCACCGGAGTGCACCGACGCCGGGGCCGCCAGTTGTCTGCCGCTGCTGAACGACTTCCAGCAGTACTGGCTGGGCGCGCACACCTACGTCAGCGACGGCGGAACCAGCCCGGCGGGGGAACCGTTCCCGGTCGCCGGGACCGACGCGGCGTTCACCGGCTTCACCGGGCAGCTGAACGCTTCGGGCTCGGCGGAGAACCAGACGCACACCGCGTCGTTCCTGACCACGTCGAGCTTCCTGCCGCCGGACGAGTTCCCGCAGTTCGCCAGTTCCGCACCGGTGGGCTGGACCCGACCGGGCGGTGCGCCGTTCGATCCGCGCACCGGTGAGTGGTACCTGTACAGCGGGCAGACCGACGAGTCGTACAAGCGGCTCACGCGCACGGTGGACCTCACCGGGGCGAGCAGCGCGGAGTTGCGCTTCTTCACCTCCTACGACATCGAGCAGGACTGGGACTTCATGTTCGTCGAGGCGCACGAGGTGGGCAGCGACGACTGGACGACCCTGCCGGACGTCAACGGCAAGACCGGCACTGTCACCGGCGACAGCTGCGCCGAAGGTTGGGTGGAGCAGTTGCACCCGTTCCTCGCGCACTACCAGGGCGCCGACTGCTCCCCCACCGGGAGCACCGGCAGCTGGAACGCGGCGACCGGGTCGTCGGGTGGCTGGAAGGAGTTCGTGGTCGACCTGTCCGGCTACGCCGGCAAGCAGGTCGAGGTGTCGATCACGTACGCCTCGGACTGGGGCACCCAGGGGCTCGGTGTCTTCCTGGACGACGCCCGGGTGCTTGTCGACGGGTCGACCGTGGCGGAGACCTCGTTCGAGTCGGCCGACCTGGGTGGCTGGACGGTGGCCGGCCCGCCGCCCGGCTCCGCGGGCAACGCCAACGACTGGTCGCGCAGCCAGCAGGCGTTCGAGGAGGGTTCGGTGGTGGTCACCGGGGACACGGTGTATCTGGGCTTCGGGTTGGAGGGTCTGCCTCCGGCGGCCCGCGATGACCTGGTCGCCCGCTCGTTGACCCACCTCACCGGTCAGCCCCGCCCCTGACGGCGGCGAGGTGTGCCGGCGGTCCGCGGGCCGCCGGCACACCTTCGGCGTACGCCGGGTGCGCCCGCCACCGATGTGATGAGCTGTACGGGTGTCGGGGCTGGGACTTGTGCTGCACCCCACCCGGGATGTCACCGAGGTGGTCGGGATCATCGAGCGGTGGGCGACGCGCAACCACAAGACGCTGATGGTGCGCGAGGAGGACCAGCACCGTGTCCCGTCCGCCGTCGAGCCGGTGCCGGCGGAAGAGGTCGCGGCCCGCGCCGACGCGTTGATCAGCATCGGCGGTGACGGCACCATGCTGGGTGCGCTGCGCTCCGCCATCCGCGACCCCAAGCCGGTGCTCGGCGTACACCTGGGTCGTCTGGGGTTTCTCGTCGAGGTCGAGCCGCCGGAGTTGCCCGAAGCGCTGGGTCGGCTGCTGTCGAAGGACTTCACCATCGAGTCGCACGCCTGCCTCGCCTGCGACGTCTGCGGTGACGACATCGTGGCGTTCAACGACATCGCGTTGGTTCGCCAGCCGGGCGCCGGCTTCGTCAGCGTCACACTCGCCATCGACGGCCAGCAGTACGGCTACTACCGCAGCGACGCCGTGGTGGTCAGCACTCCGATCGGCTCGACGGCGTACAGCTATGCCGCCGGTGGTCCACTGATCTCCCCGGCGGCGGACTCGGTGGTGATCACGCCGGCGGCGCCGATGGCCGGCATCTCCCGGGCGGTGGTGCTCTCCCCGGACGAGAAGATCCGGTTGGAGTTGCAGCCCAACTCGTCGCCGGTGGTCGTGGAGATGGACGGGTTGGTGTTCCGCGACGCGGCGACGGAGGGGACGGTGGACATCTCGTACCGCCGCGATGCCGGTCTCGTGGTCCGCTTCGACCCGTTGCGTTACCAGGAGCGCAACCAGTTGAAGATGACGCTGCTCGACCTGCCGTTCCTCCCCGAGCAACTCCGCGAACTGCTCCCCGAAGAGCTACGCCGACGCGGCCAACACCTACCCCCACCCGCCGATCCCCCACCCTGCTGAAAACCCCCACCCCCACCCCCACCCGGGTTGATCATGAAGTTGTTGCCACGACACGCCGCGCCGGGTGGCAACAACTTCATGATCAACGAGCGAGGCCACCGGAGGGCCGGGGTGGGGTCAGGTTTGGGTTAGGGCTTGGTCTACCAGGGTCTTGGCTTCTTCCTGGATCTTCTTCAGGTGGTCTTGGCCCTGGAAGGACTCGGCGTAGATCTTGTAGACATCCTCCGTACCGGAGGGCCTTGCGGCGAACCAGCCGGACTCCGTGCTCACCTTGAGGCCCCCGATCGGGGCGTTGTTGCCGGGCGCGGTGGTGAGCGTCGCGGTGATCGGCTCGCCGGCCAGCTCGGTGGCGGTGACCTGGTCCGGGGAGAGCTTGCCGAGCACGGCTTTCTGCTCCCGGGTGGCGGGGGCGTCGATCCGGGCGTACGCGGGAGCGCCGAAGCGCTCGGCCAACTCCGCCCAGTGCTCGCTCGGGCTGCGGCCGGTGGTGGCCTGGATCTCGGCGGCGAGCAGACAGAGCAGCAGGCCGTCCTTGTCGGTGGTCCAGGTCGAGCCGTCGCGGCGCAGGAAGGACGCACCGGCGCTCTCCTCACCACCGAAGCCGACAGCGCCGTCGAGCAGGCCGGGCACGAACCACTTGAAGCCGACCGGCACCTCCAGCAGCGGCCGACCCAGGTCGGCGGCCACCCGGTCGATCATCGACGAGGAGACCAACGTCTTGCCCACGGCGGCGGCCGGACCCCACTCGGTGCGGGTACGGAACAGGTGCCCGATCGCCACCGCCAGGAAGTGGTTGGGGTTCATCAGCCCGGCGTCCGGGGTGACGATGCCGTGCCGGTCGGCGTCGGCGTCGTTGCCGGTGGAAATCTGGTAGTCGGCCCGCGCGGCGATCAGCGACGCCATCGCGTTCGGCGAGGAGCAGTCCATCCGGATCTTGCCGTCGCCGTCCAGGGTCATGAACCGCCAGGTCGGGTCGACGGTCGGGTTGAGCACTGTCAGGTCCAGCCGGTGCCGCTCGGCGATCTCGCCCCAGTACGCCACGCTCGCCCCACCGAGCGGGTCCGCGCCGATGCGCACCCCGGCGTCGCGGATCGCGTCGATGTCGATCACGGCGGGCAGGTCGTCGACGTAGCTGGCGAGGAAGTCGTACTCGCCGGTGGTGTCGGCGGCCCGCGCCCGCGCGTAGGTGATCCGACGGACCTCCTTGAGCCCGGCGGCGAGGATGGCGTTGGCCCGGTCCTGGATCCACCGGGTCACGTCGGTGTCGGCCGGCCCGCCGTTGGTGGGGTTGTACTTGAAGCCGCCGTCGTCGGGCGGGTTGTGCGACGGGGTGATCACGATGCCGTCGGCGAGGCCGCTGGTCCGCCCCCGGTTGTGGGTGAGGATCGCGTGCGACAACGCCGGGGTGGGGGTGTAGCCGTCGCGGCTGTCCACCAGCACGGTGACCCCGTTGGCGGCGAGCACCTCCAGGGCGTCCACCGCGGCCGGCGCGGAGAGCGCGTGGGTGTCCCGGGCGAGGAAGAGCGGCCCGTCCAACCCCTGCTCGCGTCGGTAGTCGCAGAGCGCCTGGGTGACCGCGAGAATGTGGTCGGAGTTGAACGCGTTGCGCAGGCTGGAGCCGCGGTGCCCGGAGGTGCCGAAGGAGACCTGCTGGGCCGGGTCCGCAGGGTCCGGATGCTCGGCGTAGTAGGCGGTCACCAGGCGCGGCACGTCGACCAGGTCGGCGGGCTCGGCGGGCTGGCCGGCACGGGGGTGGGTCACTGCGGGATCCTCCTCGGGAAGTACGGGACGCTCACGGCACGACCTTCTGGCCCTTGCCGATCACCACGATGCCGTTGTCGGAGACGGTGTAGCGCTGCCGGTCCTTCTCCAGGTCGACGCCGATCTCGACGCCCTCCGGGACGAACACGTTCTTGTCCAGGATGGCCCGCCGGATCACCGCGTGCCGGCCGATCTCCACACCCTCCATCAGCACCGAGCCCTCGACGTGCGCCCAGGAGTGCACCCGCACCTTCGGCGAGACGATCGAGTTCTCCACCAGCGAGCCGGAGATCACCACACCCGGGGAGACCATCGAGCCGACCGCCCGGCCGACCCGCTCACCCCACTGGTGGACGAACTTCGCCGGCGGCCACGGCGGCTGCTCGGTGTAGATCGGCCAGTCGAAGTTGTACATGTTGAAGACGGGGTGCACGTTGATCAGATCCATGTGCGCGTCGTAGAACGAGTCGAGCGTTCCCACGTCCCGCCAGTAGCCGCGGTCGCGGTCGGTGCTGCCCGGCACCTCGTTGTCGCGGAAGTCGTAGACGTTGGCCTCGCCGCGCTCGACGAGCATCGGGATGATGCTGCCGCCCATGTCGTGCTTGCTGGTCTTGTCTTCGGCGTCGCGCTCGACCGCCTCGCACAGCGCCCGGGTGGTGAAGACGTAGTTGCCCATCGAGGCGTAGATCTCGTCCGGCGCGTCGGGCAGGCCGACCGCGTCCGTGGGCTTCTCACGGAAGGCGCGGATCCGCTTGCCGTCCTCGCCGACCTCGATGACACCGAACTGGTCGGCCATCGACAGCGGCTGGCGGATGCCGGCGACGGTCACCGCCGCGCCGGAGGCGATGTGGTCCTCCACCATCTGCCGCGGGTCCATCCGGTAGATGTGGTCGGCACCGAAGACGATCACGTAGTCGGGCTGCTCGTCGTTGATGAGGTTGAAGCTCTGGTAGATGGCGTCGGCTGAGCCGGCGAACCACCACGGGCCGCGACGTTGTTGTGCGGGCACCGGGGTGACGTAGTTGCCGAGCAGCGTGGACATCCGCCAGGTCTTGGTGATGTGCCGGTCGAGGGAGTGGGACTTGTACTGGGTCAGCACGACGATCTTGAGATAGCCGGCGTTGGCCAGGTTGGAGAGGACGAAGTCGACCATGCGGTACATCCCGCCGAACGGGACGGCCGGCTTGGCCCGGTCCGTGGTGAGTGGCATCAGGCGCTTGCCCTCCCCACCCGCCAGGACGATCGCGAGCACCTTGGCAGCCATGCCCCGACGCTATCCACCCTCGCCGCACTTCACCACTCGTACGGGGAGTCTTCTGCACTAGGGTGCGGGGTCATGACGGAACCCACCCCGCCGCGCGTCGACCTGCTCACCCGCGAGTACCCACCGGAGGTCTACGGCGGCGCGGGCGTGCACGTCGAGTACCTGGCCCGGGAGTTGCGCCGCCTCGCCGACGTGCGGGTGCACTGCTTCGGCCTGCCGCGCACCGAACCGGGCGTCACCGCGTACCCCGAACCACCCGGCCTGACCGGCGCGAACGCCGCGCTGCGCACGATGGGCGTGGACCTGGAGATGGCCGCCGGCACCGCGGGCACCGACGTGGTGCACAGCCACACCTGGTACGCGAACCTGGCCGGTCACACCGCGAAGCTGCTGCACGGGGTGCCGCACGTGGTGACCGCGCACAGCCTGGAGCCGCTGCGGCCGTGGAAGGCCGAGCAACTCGGCGGCGGTTACGCGCTCTCCTCGTGGATCGAGCGCACGGCGTACGAGGCGGCCGACGCGATCATCGCGGTCAGCGGCGGGATGCGCACCGACGTGCTCACCGCGTACCCGCAGATCGACCCCGACCGGGTCCGGGTGGTCTACAACGGCATCGACACCGTCCAGTACGCCCCGGACGCCGGCACCGACGTGCTCGACCGGCTCGGCATCGACCCGTCCCGGCCGAGCGTGGTCTACGTGGGAAGAATCACTCGGCAGAAGGGCCTGCCGTACCTGCTGCGCGCCGCCCGGGAGTTGCCGGCGGACACCCAACTGGTGCTGCTGGCCGGCGCGCCGGACACCGCCGAGATCGCCGTCGAGGTCGAGGAGCTGGTGGCCGAGCTGCGGGCCAACCGTTCCGGGGTGGTCTGGGTGGCCGAGATGCTGCCCAAGCCCGAGGTGATCCAGGTGCTCACCCACGCCACCGTCTTCGCCTGCCCGTCGGTGTACGAGCCGATGGGCATCGTCAACCTGGAGGCGATGGCCTGCGAGACGGCGGTGGTGGCGACCGCCACCGGCGGCATCCCCGAGGTCGTGGCCGACGGTGAGACCGGGCTGCTGGTGCCCATCGAGCAGGCCACTGACGGCTCCGGCACGCCCCTGGCCCCGGACCGCTTCGTGGCCGACCTGGCAGCGGCGATCAACACGCTGCTGGCGGACCCGGCACGTACCGAACGGTTCGGCCTGGCCGGTCGGCGGCGCGCGGTGGAGCACTTCTCCTGGGATGCCATCGCCGGGCAGACCCTGGAGGTGTACCGCTCGGTCGGGGCGATGGGCTAGCGCTCAGCGACCCGTCCGACGCCACAGCAGGTACCCGGCACCCAGGACGGCGACGGCGAACACGACGTTCACCGGCGTCGGCCAGGGGCCGCGCCGTGGACGGCCGGCGCCGCGGACGGTCAGCTCGGGCAGCAGGCCGGCAGCCAGGTGCAGGTCGAAGACCTCGCAGTTCTGCATGCCCAACTCGCAGGTACTGCCGGTGTCGAAGCGGGACAGCGTCCGTCGGGTACCGGTGCCGAGTTGCACCTCGGCCAGGGCCAGGTGACCCGCGGAGTCACTTGTCGCGACGACCATCGTGTCCGCCGAGCGCCAGCCGAGCAACCGCACGACGTCCTGGACCGCCGCCGGTGGTGTGAAGGCGTCCGCGACGGGCAGGAAGTCGACGTCGCCGACCTTCCACAGGAAGGTGCCGTGGCGGCCGGTGTCTCCGCCGGTGGTGCCGTTGAACGGTCCATCCAAGATCCACTGCTCGGTGGCGAGGAACCGGCCGTCCGGCGACCAGCCGACCTCGGCCGCCAGTTCACGTCCAGCCGGGATCCGGACCTTGCCGTACTCGCGCCCGTCCAGGTCGATGAGGTGGGCCGTCTGGCCGACCTGCACGGCGAGGCGGCGGCTGTCCGGCGCGAACGCCGCCGTCCACGCCGGTTTGATCGTCGGCACCTCGGTGCGGCGTCCGGTCGACAGGTCGAGCAGCCAGAGCGTGCCGGTGCGGGCCACCTCGGCTTCGACGACGTTGACGCTGCCGAACTCGCCGGAGTTGGTGAGCGGCGCCGCGCTGTACGCGACGTGACCGCCGTCGGGGGACCACGCCAGCAGCCGCACGCCGACCGCTTCGCCGAGCGGGACGGATCGGCGCCTCCCGGTGGTCAGGTCCTCGAGGATCAGGTCGTCGGTCGCACCGCGGTCGTCGCCGAGCAGCACGTGAGTGCCGTCCGGGGCGAGGAGCGCCGAGGGTCGGTTCCGCTGCTCACTGGCGTCGACCCGCCGATAGGTGTTTCCGTCGGCCCCGACGACCAGTGACTGGAACATGCTGAACGTCTCGCCGTTGCCGTAGCCGTAGAGGGCGATCGCGCGGCCGGGCGGAGCCTTCGCGACGGTGCTGGTGAGTAGTGAGTACCCGGCGAGACGGTCCGGCAGGCTCGGCCTCGTCGACGGGGCCGCCGGCTGGACGGAGCCCTGCACACCGGGCACGATCAGGACGGCCAGGACCAGCACGGCGACCACCCACACCGAGGCGACGCCGAGCCGGCGGCGCCGAACCGAGCGGCGGGCCCGGGTGAGCACGCCGTCCAGGTAACCGGGCGGCAACGGCGGCGGATCGTCCGGCAGGGTGGCGAACTGTTCTCTCACGGCGTGTCCGACCTCTCCGGCTCGTAGTTCGGCAGAAGGCGGCGCAACGCCGCGATAGCGTACGAGGTCTGGCTCTTGACGGTGCCGGTCGAGCAGCCCAGCGCCACCGCGGTCTGCGCGACGTCGAGGTCCTCCCAGTAGCGCAGGACCAGCACCGCGCGCTGTCCACGGGACAGTTTCGTGAGCGCGGCCAGCAGGTCGATGCGGTGTTCGGCGCCAGCGAGCGGCGGCGTCGCGGGCTCGATCACGTCGGCCACCGGCCGAACCCGGCGTGTCCAGGACCGCTCCCGCTCGGCCAGGTAGGTGTGGACCAGCATCACCCGGACGTAGCCGTCCACGGAGTCCGCCTCCGATGCCCTACGCCAGTGCCGGTACAGCGCGACGAGGCACTCCTGTACCAGGTCGTCGGCGGCCGACCACTGCCCGCACAGCCGGTACGCCAGTCGTCGCAGCCACGGCATGCGTGCCTGCACGTACTCGACGTACTCTCGTTCATTGCGCAATCCGGCCTCCCGAAACACTAGGAGTGGTCCCGGACCCGTTTTGGTTGTGGCGGGTCGCGCGCGAACTCGCGTCGTGACCGCATCGCGGCCGATCCGGTCGGGCTGAGCCGCGTGCTGTGGAACTCGCCTCAGATCGCCGTGCCGGGCGGGGACTTGAGCAGCGAAGCCGCCTCGGCACGATAGCCACCCTGCCCGGTGCGCAGGGCGCTGGCCGCCAGCCGAATCAGATCGATGTTGACCCCGGCGGCACCGCTCGGATCGTGCACCGTCAGTTTCACGTCGAGGCTCACGGCCGTCCCGCCCCATCCCTGCGCCTCAAGGTTGAGGTGCGCCACCTTCTGCGATTTCAGCTGTGACAGGTAGCCGAGTGGAGCCACCTGCACCTTGTCGGCAGCCGGGAGCGCGTTGAGCTTGGACTGCTTCTTGGTGTTGGGGTTCTCGACCAGGTTGCGGAAGTCCTCGGTGCCGCCCAGGTTGACCTGGTAGGAGCTGACCAGGGTGAGGCCCCGATCCGCCAGGAGCCGCAGCAGCGCGTTGTGCAGCACCGAGGTGCCGAACTGGCTGGCCAGGTCGTCGCCGATCAGCGGCAGCCCGGCCGCCTCGAACCTGCCCAGCAGCCGGGGATCGCGGGCGACCGGGTCGGAGGTGGTGTTGATGAAGGCGACGCCCGCCCGGTGGGCGGCCTCGGCGTACGCCAGGGCGGTCGCTGGCCGGCCACTGGGTGCCGAGTAGAGCAGCACCTCCGCCCCGACCAGCGCCGCCGCCACCCGCGGCACCTCGCTCGCGTCGACGAGGCCCTTCGTGACCGGCACACCAGCGCTGGGCAGGTCGCAGTCCAGTCGGGGGAAGTTGTTGGGCGGCAGGAAGATCGCCTCGGTGAGGTCCCGACCGACCTTCTCCTCGGAGGTGGCGAAGGCCGCCACGACGTCGATGTCCCCCACCCCGAGCCCGTCGATCACCGGTCGACGGATTCCGACCAGGCTGCCGCTGTCGCGGTAGAGAGCAAGGCCCTGCACCAGTGCCGAGGTGTTGTTACCGACGCCCACAACGGCGACCTTCACCCGTTCGATCATGGACGGGAGGCTACGTCAGCCTTGATCGTTGGCGGCTGAGCGGTACGACACGCCGAGCGCGGTGCTGCTGAAGCGCCACCGATCGTCGGCCGCTCGGATGCCGCCACGACCTCGCGTACGCCCGCGTCAGACGGACAGGCGTGCGTGGCCGCGCGCGAACGGATCTCGCGCAGTAGGTTGGCGGGGTGACTGGACGGTTCCCGATCGAAGACGTCTCCCCCGTCGTCTCCTGCGGGCGGTACCCGGCAAAGGCGGTGGTCGACGAACCGGTCCCGGTGTCGGCGCGCGCCTACCGGGAGGGGCATGACGCGCTGGGCTGCAACGTGGTGTGGGCCGGTCCGGACGGCGAGCAGCGGCCGTTCACCCGGATGCGCCCCGGCGAGCCCGGTCAGGACCGCTGGCACGCCACCATCACGCCGGACGCGCTCGGCGAATGGTCGTTCACTGTCGAGGCGTTTCAGGACCCGTACCTGACCTGGCAGAACGCGGTGACCAAGAAGGTCGCCGCCGGGCAGGGGCCGGAGGACCTGGCCAACGACCTGGCCGAGGGCGCTCGGGTGCTCGCCGCCGCCCGCAGCCTCGTTCCGGCCGCCGACCGGCCCCGGGTCGCCGACGCTCTCACCGCCCTCGCGGAGACCGACCTGCCGCTGGCGCAGCGGGTCGGGCCGGCGCTGGCCCTGGCCGACCTGCTCTGGGAACACCCGGTGCGGGAACTGGTCACCGTCGGTGACACGTACTCGATCTGGGTTGACCGCAAGCGGGCGCTCTACTCGGCCTGGTACGAGTTCTTCCCCCGCTCGGAAGGGGCGGTGGGTGGCCGGTCCGGCACCTTCGCGACCGCCACCGAACGGCTGCCGGGTGTCGCCGCGATGGGCTTCGACGTGCTCTACCTGCCGCCGATCCACCCGATCGGCCGCATCAACCGCAAGGGCCGCAACAACGCGCTCACCGCCGGGCCGACCGACGTGGGCTCACCGTGGGCGATCGGCGCCGCCGAGGGCGGCCACGACACGATCCACCCCGATCTGGGTACGCCGGCGGACTTCCGGGCCTTCGTCCAGGCGGCTGCGGCGCAGGGCCTGGAGGTGGCGATGGACCTGGCGTTGCAGTGCGCGCCGGACCACCCCTGGGTCACCGAGCACCCGGAGTGGTTCACCACCCGGGCCGACGGCAGCATCGCGTACGCGGAGAACCCGCCGAAGAAGTACCAGGACATCTACCCGGTCAATTTCGACAACGACCCCGAGGGCATCCGGGCCGAGGTGCTGCGGGTGGTGCTGCACTGGGTGGGCGAGGGCATCCGGATCTTCCGGGTGGACAACCCGCACACCAAGCCGTTCGACTTCTGGCACTGGCTGATCGCCGAGGTGAAGAAGGTCGCCCCGGACGTGCTGTTCCTGGCCGAGGCGTTCACCCGGCCGGCGATCATGCACGGGCTCGGCAAGATCGGCTTCACCCAGTCGTACACCTATTTCACCTGGCGCACGACGGCCGCCGAGATGCGGGAGTACTGCGAGGAGCTGATCGAGGCGGCCGACTACATGCGGCCGAACTTCTGGCCGAACACCCCGGACATCCTGCACGAGTCGTTGCAGCACGGCGGCCCGCCGATGTTCAAGATCCGGGCTGTGCTGGCCGCGCTGCTCTCCCCCTCCTGGGGCCTCTACGCCGGTTACGAGCTGTTCGAGCACGTGGCCCGCCCGGGCGCCGAGGAATACCTGGACAACGAGAAGTACGAGCTGCGCCCCCGGGACTGGGCCGCCGCCGAGGCGCAGGGTCGCTCGCTGGCGCCGTTCCTCGCCACCCTCAACCGGGTTCGCCGGAACAACCCGGCCCTGCACCAGCTGCGCAACCTGCGGTTCCACGAGATCGACAACCCGGCGCTGCTGTGCTGGTCGAAACACGACCCGCAGACCGGCAACACGGTCATCGTGATCTGCTCGTTCGACCCGCGCGAGGTGCAGTGGGGCAACACCACCCTCGACATGCCGGCGCTCGGCTTCGACTGGCACGAACGCTTCACGGTGCACGACGAGCTGACCGGCACCAGCTACGACTGGGGTCAACGCAACGCGGTACGCCTCGACCCGTACCTGCAACCCGCGCACGTGCTGACGGTGCGTCGCCCGACCCCGCCCGCCGCGCCGCAGCTGGCGGGCGCCGAACCGGCCGACCTCACCGTCGCCGACGTGCCGGACGACCTGTCCGGCGGCACCGCCCCGGTGGCCCCCGCCACCGCGCCGCCGGCCCCCGCCACCGCGCCGTCGCCCCCCGCCACCGCGCCGGGGACCCCGGCCAGCGTGGCGGCGACGCCGGCCACGGTGGCGTCCCGGGCGGCGGCCCGTGCGGCTGCCGCCCGCCCGTCCCGCTCCGCGCCGACCGCTCCCGCCTCGAAGGACGACCGATGGACCAGCTGATCTCCGGCGCGACGCACGACCCGCACGCGTTGCTCGGCGCGCACCCCGCCGACTCCTCGACGACGATCCGCACCATGCGCCGGGGAGCCGGCGACGTCGCGCTGCTCGTCGGCGACGAGCGGCACCCCATGAAGCGGGTGCACGACCTGGGCGTCTTCGAGGCGCAGGTCGACGGCGTCGTGCTCGACTACCGGGTGGAGGTCGACGGCACCGCCCACGACGACCCGTACCGCTACCCGCCGACCCTCGGCGACCTGGACCTGCACCTGATCCGCGAGGGCCGGCACGAGCGGCTGTGGGAGGCGCTCGGCGCCCGGGTGTTCGACGAGGGCGTGGCGTTCAGCGTCTGGGCGCCCAACGCCCAGGGTGTGCGGGTGGTCGGCGACTTCACCGGCTGGGGCGCCGACGACGGCTGGCCGATGCGCTCGCTCGGCTCCAGCGGGGTGTGGGAACTGTTCGTCCCCAACGCCCGCGTCGGCGCCCGCTACAAGTACCGGGTGCTCGGCGCCGACGGGCAGTGGCGGGACAAGGCCGACCCCCTCGCCGCGTACGCCGAGGTGCCACCGGCCACTGCCTCGGTGGTGCACCACTCGACGTACCGGTGGAACGACGCGGACTGGTTGGCCCGACGGGCCGAACGGCAGGCACACCAGGAACCGATGAGCGTCTACGAGGTGCACCTCGGCTCGTGGCGGCCCGGGCTGGGCTACCGCGAGCTGGCCGAGCAGCTCACGGCGTACGTCACCGAGCTGGGCTTCACGCACGTGGAGTTCCTGCCGGTGATGGAGCACCCGTTCGGCGGATCCTGGGGCTACCAGGTCACCGGCTACTACGCGCCGACCTCCCGGTTCGGCGACCCGGACGACTTCCGCTACCTGGTGGACCGGCTGCACGCCGCCGGCATCGGCGTCCTGCTGGACTGGGTGCCCGCGCACTTCCCCAAGGACGAGTGGGCTCTCGCCCGGTTCGACGGCACCCCGCTCTACGAGCATCCCGACCCGCGCCGGGGCGAGCACCCCGACTGGGGCACGTACGTCTTCGACTTCGGCCGCAACGAGGTCCGCAACTTCCTGGTCGCCAACGCGCTCTACTGGTGCGACCAGTTCCACGTCGACGGGCTGCGGGTCGACGCGGTCGCCTCGATGCTCTACCTGGACTACTCCCGCAACCACGGCGAGTGGGCCCCCAACCAGTACGGCGGCCGGGAGAACCTGGAGGCCATCGCGTTCCTCCAGGAGGTCAACGCCACCGTCTACAAGCACCACGCCGGCGTGGTCATGATCGCCGAGGAGTCCACCGCCTGGCCGGGGGTCACCCGACCCACCGCCGAGGGCGGGCTGGGCTTCGGCTTCAAGTGGAACATGGGCTGGATGCACGACACCCTGCTCTACACCTCGAAGGACCCGATCTACCGCCAGCACCACCACCACCAGCTCACCTTCTCCCTGGCGTACGCCTGGAGCGAGAACTACGTGCTGCCGATCAGCCACGACGAGGTGGTGCACGGCAAGGGCTCGCTGGCCGGCAAGATGCCCGGCGACACCTGGCAGCGGCTGGCGAACGTGCGGGCGCTGCTGGCGTACATGTGGGCGCACCCTGGCAAGCAACTGCTCTTCATGGGCTCCGAGCTGGCCGACGACCGGGAGTGGAGCGAGGAACGCGGCCTCGACTGGTACCTGCTGCACGACCCGGCCCGCGCCGGCGTGCAACGCCTCGTCGGCGACCTCAACCGGGTCTACCGGGACACCCCGGCGCTCTGGGCGCAGGACACCGAACCGGCCGGGTTCCGCTGGATCGCCGGTGACGACGTCGCCAACAACACCGTGTCGTTCATCCGGATCGCCCCGGACGGCTCGACGCTGGTCTGCGTGGCGAACTTCTCCGCCCAGCCGCTGCACGACTACCGGATCGGGTTGCCGGCCGGCGGGACGTGGCAGGAGGTGCTCAACACCGACGCGCACCACTACGGCGGGTCCGGGGTGGGCAACCTGGGGGCGGTACGGGCCGAAGACGTGCCGTGGCACGGGATGGTCGCCTCGGCGGCCCTGCAGGTGCCGCCGCTGGGCGTGGTCTGGCTCCGTCAGGGCTGACCCGTGCCGCCGACACCGGCCGAACCTCCGCTGCTCGATCACGCGCTCTCCCTGGTGGAGAGAGACGTACAGGCACTCCTCGGCGATGCCGTAGGGCTACGGCTGGTCACCAGCGGGGTGAGGTCTTCGTGGCGTTACGTGATGGCCGCTACGGAAGGCCTACCGCACTCGGTGGCCTCCGTGGGCTCGCTGTGGCTGGGGCCTCAGGTCACTTCCGGCGGCCGTACGGATTCAACGGCAGGGTCACCAGGTCAACCAGAAGCATGCGGCTGAAGCGAATCTGCCGCTGCACCGTTCCTCTCCCGAGGGGCTGGGCCGAGAAGTGTGCCGCCTGGATCGCGCCGGTCACGAGCACCAGGCACACGGAACCACAGAAAACCGCGACGAGCGGAACGACGACGACCACCGAAGCCAGGTGACCGATGAGGTGGTTGGCGCGCAGGACCTGGGTCAACGCGGCAAGGGCAGCAGCCGCGAACGCCAGTCGCCAGGACAACACGTGCAGTTGGTAGGACCTGCGGTCCCTGATCTCCGCCACTAGCGCGAAGGACATCTACCTCTCCTCAGAGGACGCGGACCGACGATGGTATGAGCAACGCGAAGACCGACCAGCCGCCCACCAGGAACAGGAGGTGCCGCCTCCAGGCGACTACGCTCACCGGGTCCTCGTCCCCGGCTGTCCGGGCGACGATCTTCCCATAGCTTTCGATCTTCCTGACCGCTCGGCGGGCACCTGGATATCCCACCAACCGGCCTACGACGGAGGGCTGGAACGCGTGGCAGTGCACATCCTCGGCGTCTCGCACCCGCATGACGAGACCATGCTCTGCGTCCACCTGCTGCACCCGGCTCCACGGGATCACGGTCGACAGTCCCGGGTTGACCACAATGAGGGCGGCCGGGGTCACCTTCACGTAGGAGAACATGGTGGCGAGCGTGGTGAGGTGACAAAGGCCGACGAAGAACGCGGCGACCAGCATCAACTGACCCCAACCGTTTGCCGGGTTCCTGCTGAACATCACCATCATGAAGCCGTACACGGCCCACAGCGTCAAGCCGCCGAACCACACGCCCCAGTTCCTCATCGGCATCAGAGTCCTACGGCCCTCTCACCATTCCCGCCGCCAAGGTCGAATGGGACGGTAGCGCCGAGCGTCAAACCTCGACCATCCGGCAGGTAGGCGGATCTTGGCGGCGCACACGGCGTGCGCGCCGGCTTTGATCAGACCAGGCCGGCGTCGCGCAGCAGCTGCCACAGACCGGCGCCGTCCGGGGCGGAGAGCCACTTCTGCCCCACCGGCCCCGACGAGGGGCGGCCGGCCGGGGCGGGCAGGCTACCGGCCAGCACCGACTGGGTCGGGGAGAGCCGACGGATCGCCACCCCGGCCACGTTCTCCGGGTGGGCGGCGGCGAACTCGCGGTAGATCTCCTGGTCGTGCTGGCCGTCGTCGCCGACGAGCAGCCAGCGCACGTCGGGGAACTCCTTGGCCAGCCGGGCCAGGGTGCTGCGCTTGTGTTCCATGCCGCTGCGGAACCAGCGGTCGGCGGTCGGCCCCCAGTCGGTGAGCAGCAGCGGCCCGGCCGGGTAGAGGTGCCGGGACAGGAAGCGGGTCAGCGTGGGCGCCACGTTCCACGCCCCGGTGGAGAGGTAGAAGACCGGGGCGCCGGGGTGCGCGGTGACCAGCCGCTCGTAGAGCACCGCCATGCCGGGCACTGCCGCGCGGGCGTGCTCGTCGAGCACGAACGTGTTCCAGGCGGCGAGCAGCGGTCGGGGCAGCGCGGTCACCATCACCGTGTCGTCGATGTCGGAGAGGATGCCGAACCTGACGTCCGGGTCGAGGATGCGCACCGGCGCGTCGACCGGTTCGGCGTCCGGGACGCTGAGCCGGACCGTACCCCAACCGGGTGGCAGGTCGGCCTCGACGAGCGTGTCGACGAAGCCGCTGCGGTCGGCACGCGTCTCGTGGCACACCCCGCCGGCCTCGATGGTCACCGTGACGTGCTTGGCGGGCAGCGTGGTGAAGCTGCGCCAGCCGCGGACCTTGTCCAGCCGACCCCGCTGGCGGGTGTCCGGACGGCCCAGCAGGACCCGACACATCACCCGCACCCACCCCGGCGCGCCATAACCGGTGTACGCGACGATGTTGATCCGCCAGCCGGTGCGCCGCAGCCGACGCTCGACGAGCTGGTGCACGGCGTCCTCGATCCGCGCGGCCCGGTGCAGGTTCGGTACGGCCAGCTGGCCGGCGGGAGTGGGTGGCACGCGCCAACCCTGCCACACGTCGGCAGCCACGGCCACGCGAGCCGTCCCCGGCCGCACCGAGCCAGCCAGCCCTGGCCGTACCGGCCCAGCCAGCCCTGGCCGTACCGGCCCAGCCAGCCCCGGCCGCACCGGCCCAGCCAGCCCTGGCTGCGCCGATCCACCTCGGCGGCCCGGCCGGACGTGAAACACTCCGGTCGGGACGACGACGGGGGCGTTGGTCGTGTCGCATCCAGAGCAGCACCGCGGGCGATGGCGTCCGCGACTCGACCGGCCGGCGCTCGTCGCGCTGCTGTTCGGGCTCGCCGGTGTCGGCTACCGGCTGGTCCTGACGGTGTTCACGGTGCCGGTGTCGAACAGCGACGAGGCGACCTTCGGCCTCGCCGCGCTGCACATCGCCCAGGGCCGGGAACGCCCGATCTTCCTCTACGGCCAGCACTACATGGGGGTGTTGGAGTCGTACCTGGCCGCTCCCCTGGTGGCGGTGTTCGGGCCGAGCTGGCCGGTGCTGCGGCTGCCGATGCTCGTGCTGTACGCGATCTTCCTCTACCTGATTTACCGGTTGACCCGCCGGCTCTGCACACCGTGGTTCGCCGCCTTCGTGGTGGGTCTGCTCGCGCTCGGGCCGGAACGGGTGGTGCGCGACCAGCTGACCGTCGTCGGTGGGCGGGCAGAGGTGAAGCCGGCGGTGCTGCTGATGCTGCTGATCACCGTGGGGCTGGCCGTCGGCACGGTCCACCGCCGACGACTCGCGATCGGGCTGTTCGGGCTGCTCGTCGGGCTGTCGGTCTGGTCGGACTGGCTGATCCTGCCGTACCTCGCGGTGGCCGGCCTGGCCCTGCTCTGGGCGGTACGGCGGGAGCTGGTCGGCTGGGCCGGTCTGCTGCTGGTGGCGGGGGCGGTCGTCGGGGTGGCCCCGATGATCGTCGACAACCTGCGGGCCGGGCCCGGTGAGGACTCGTTGTCGGTGTTCCGGGAGGTCAGCACCAAGGCCGGACCGCAGCCACCGTGGTCCGACCGGATCCGGGGCGGCCTGCTGGAGGGGGTGCCGCTGGCGCACGGGCTCTGCCCGGTGGACGGCTGCGGACGCTGGCAACAGTGGTTCGGCGTGCTGTACCCGGTGTTGCTGGTGGCCGGCGCGGCACTCGCGGTGCTCGCGTACCGTCGCGCGGCCACAACTCCGGGCAGGGAGCGGGTTGAACGCGCCGGTGTCGCGTCCGCGGGTGCAGAGCAAAGGCCCGGAGGGTTGCGTGCAGAGCGGGTCGGGCCGGTGGTGCAGCTCGCGCTGATCGCCGGCGCGGCGTTGACACTGCTGTCGTACGTGCGCAGCCCGCTCGCCGCGACCAGCCCACTGGACAACGCCCGCTACCTGTCGGTGCTGCAACTGTCGCTGCCGGCGGTGCTCTGGCCCCTCTGGGTGGCGGCGCTGACCGCCTGGCGGGGCACCAGCAGCGTCCTGGGCCGGATCACCGGCGCGCTGTCCGCCGCCGTGTTGGCCGCGCTGACAGTGACCACGCTGGTGATCACCGTGCTCTTCGGGGCCACCGGCACCACGGCGTCGCGGACCGAGGAACGCCAGGCCCGGGAGTTGGCCGCCGCGCTGCGCGCCGACGGGCCCCACGAGGTGTACGGGGACTACTGGACCTGCAACCGGTTGATCTTCAACACGGACGAGTCGGTGGTCTGCGGGGTGCTCGACGGCGACCTGTCCCCCGGGCAGAACCGCTACCGGCCGTACTGGCAGCAGGTGGGGCGGGCCGAGCGGCCGGGCTACGTGGTGGAGGCCGGCTCACCGATGGACCGGCGGTTGCGCAGGCTGCTCGCCGACCGGGGTGACGCCACGCCGGTACGGGAGGTCGGCGGCTATCGCGTGTACCACCCCGACACCCCGGTCCGGCCCTGGCGGTAGGGGCTGGTCGTACGCTGGCCGGGCCGGCGCGTGGGGCGCCGCGCTTCGCCCGTCGAGGAGACACATGCTCATCCTGCTGCCGCCCTCGGAGGGGAAGGCCGACGCCGGCACCGGACGGCGCTGGGCCCCGGACCGGCTGTCGCTGCCCGAGCTGAACCCGGCCCGCGAGCGGGTGCTGGACGCCCTGGTGGCGCTGAGCGCCGGGCCGGACGAGGAGGCGGCGCGGGCGGCACTCGGCCTCAGCGAGGGTCAACGCGGCGAGCTGCGGCGCAACGCCCGACTGCGGGAGGCGGCCACCGCGCCGGCCGAGCGGCTCTACACCGGGGTGCTCTACGAGGCGCTGGACCTGGCCTCCCTACCGGCCGCGGCGCAACGGGCGGCCCGCCGGTCGATCCTGATCAGCTCCGGGCTGTGGGGCGCGGTACGGCTGGCCGACCGGATCCCGCCGTACCGCTGCCCGATCGGCGCCCGCCTGCCCGAGGTCGGGGCGCTGTCGGCGTACTGGCGCAGGGAGCTGACGCCGGCGGTGGACGGGGCCGCCGGGCGGGGTCCGGTGCTGGACCTGCGCTCCGGCGCGTACGCGGCCACCTGGACGCCGCGCGGAGAGCTGGCCGAGCGCACTGTCACCGTGCGGGTCCTGCACGAGCGGGAGGTCGACGGGGTGCCGGTCCGCTCGGTGGTCAGCCACTTCAACAAGGCCACCAAGGGGCGGCTGGTCCGCGACCTCCTCGTCGCCGGCGCCCGGCCGCGTACCGCGGCGGAGCTGGTGGGCACCCTGCGGGAGTTGAAGCACACGGTGCTGGAGCAGGGCACCGCCGCGGGCCGGGTACGGCAGGTGGATCTGGTCGTCACCGACCTGTAGCGGCGCGGCAGCCGCAAGATTTGCTCAAGGCTCGGCCGCAGCGGTTCCGTAACGGCCTGACAGGGGCCACGGTAAGGCGACCCAGACTCCGGCAAGGGAGCCTCCGTTGACCCGCGAACCCGCCCTGCTCGACCGGCCCCACCCCTCGACGTCTCCGGCCCCGCTGGATTGGTTGACCCTGGGCGACGCGTTCGAGGCCGCCTGCCTGCAACGGTGCACACCGCCGCCGACCGCCGCCCGACCGAGCGCGGTACGGGCCGCGCACACCCCCGGGGTGGAGTTCAACCGGGAGGACGCCGCGCAGCGGATGCGGCAACTGCTCGCCCGGCTGGACATCCCGGTCACCCACGAGGTGGCCGTCGGGGGCCTGCGCCGCCGCTACGAGTTGCACCGGCTGTGGGTGCCCCGGGAGCACCAGGGCGCGTACACCCGGATGTTGGACGCGGGCTGGTGGCAGGGGAGGCGCGAGCTGCTCGGCGGGCCGCTGCCCGGCGCCTCGCCGGCCCGGCGGCGGTTGGTGACCCGGCTGGCGGAGGCGGCCTGGCGCTCGGCGCTGCTGGCCGCCGGGCGGCACGTCCGCCGGCACATCCTCGGTGTCCGACTCACCGACCGGGAGTTGGCAGCGGTGCTCATCAGGGGCGCGGCGGTGCTCGACGTGCCGGCCCGGCTCCGCCCCGGCACCGGTTGCTTCCTGGTCAGCGTGGCCGACGGCCCGGACCGGCAGCGGATCCTGCGCAGCGCGGCGTTGGAGCCGGCGCGGCCACCGATGGCGGCACCCGGGACGGCGACGGCACGCGGGATGAACCCGGCGCGTGCTGTCGGTGCGCCTGCGGGTCGCGCCGCCTGCTGATCGGTGCCGGCCGTCCGGACGTCGCCCGACCCGGGCTTGCGCGCACCGGCACGACGGCGCACAGTGCACCGCGTGAGTCGTACCTCGTCCAGCCGCGCCGGCCTGGCCGCCCTGTGGACGGTGCTGCTGATCGCGAACATCGCGGTCGCCAGCTGCCGGGACGCCCCGACCCCGCCGACGTCGATCCGGATCGCCACCGGCAGCCCCACCGCCGTCTACTACGCGTTCGGGCAGTCCCTGGCGGCCATCCTCAACCGGGAACTGCCCGACGTCAGGGCGAGTGTGGTGGTCACCGCCGCCTCGGCGGAGAACGTCCAGCTCGTCGGCTCCGGCGGGGCCGAGCTGGGCTTCACCCAGGCCGACGTGCTGCCCACCAGCACGACGGGAAGCCCCGCGGTCGCCGCCGTCGCCCGGGTGTACGACGACCAACTGCACCTGGTCACCACGAGCGGCGGCCCGGTCCGCACGGTCGCCGACCTGCGCGGCCGGCACGTTTCCGTCGGCGCGCCCGGCTCGGGCACCGAGATCACCGCGACCCGGCTGTTGGAGGTGGCCCGCCTCGGTGGCGACGGGGTGCGCCGCGAGCGGCTCGGTCTGGACGACTCGGTGAAGGCGCTGCGTTCCGGGCGGATCGACGCGTTCTTCTTCTCCGGGGGCCTGCCGGTGCGGGGCATCGAGGAGTTGGCCGACGCCAGCGCCATCCGGATCGTGGATCTCAGCGACTGGACCGAGCCGCTGCGCTCGCGCTACGGCCAGGTCTACGTCTCCCGGGACATCCCCCGCTCGGTGTACGGGGTGGACGCGGTGACCACGGTGGCCAACCCGAACTATTTGATCGTCCGGGCCGGGCTGCCGGAACCGTTGGTCCGTGAGGTGACCCGGCTGCTGATGGACCGCCGCGCCGAGCTGGCCGCCGCGCATCCGGCGGCAGGACGGATGAGCCCTCGCTCGGCGATCGTCACCGCGCCGTTGCCGCTGCACCCGGGCGCCGCCGCGTGGTACCGCGCCACCAAACCGTGACGGCCGGGCTCAGCGCGCCGGGCTGGGCCGCAGGTCGGTGGCCGGTTCCTCCTGCGCCGGTTCGTCCTCCGCCGGCTCCACAATGAGGACCGGCGCCGGGAACCACAGGGCGGCGACCAGCCCCCGCGACTCCCCCGGGCGCATGGTGAGCCGCCCGTCGGACGCGTCGACCAGCACTGCCGCGATGGTCAGGCCCAGCCCCGCGCCGTCCACGTTCTGCGCGTCCGGGGCCCGCCAGAACCGCTCGGTCGCCTGGCCGAGCTGACTCTCCGTCATGCCGGGGCCGGAGTCGCGAACCTCCAGCGCCACCCCGCCGTCGCGGCGGGCCACCGTCACCGTCACCGCCCCACCCGCCCCGCTGAACTTCACCGCGTTGTCGATGAGCGCGTCCAACGCCTGGTCGACGGCGGTCGGCACGGTCTGGGCGTACGCCGGGGCGTCGGTGGTGGCCAGCCGCAACGCGACCGACCGGTGCCGGGCCAGCGGCGCCCACGCAGCCACCCGGGAGGCGGCCACCGCGGCGGCGTCCACGGTGACCCGCTCGTTCTCCTCCCGTTCGGCCCTGGCGAGGGTGAGCAGCGCGTCGAGCACCAACGCGAGCCGGTCGGTCTCCTCCAGGGCCAACTGGTGCTCGGACCGACCGTCCTCGTCGGTGAGGCTGGGCCCCAACTCCTCCACCCGCAGCCGCAGCGCGGTGAGCGGGTTGCGCAGTTGGTGGCTGGCGTGCGCGACGAAGGCGCGCTGCCGGTCCATCACGTCGGAGACCACGTCGGCCATGTGGTTGAAGCTGGCCGCGAGGCGGCGCAGCTCCGGCGGCCCCAGTCGGTGCTGCACCCGGGCGCCCCGGTCGCCTTCGGCGATCTCGTGCGTGACCGCGTCCAGTTCGGTGACCGGGCGCAGCACCCAACCGGCCAGCCCGAACGCGGTGAGCACACAGGCCAGCACGGCGAGCAGGCCGGCCAGCGCGAGCAGCAGCCACCACGCGACGACAGCTCGGCGGATCGGGCCGGCCGGGGTCACGATCACCACCGCGCCGAGCACCTCACCGCCGTCGTTGATCGGTACCGCCACCACCACCGGGTCGGTCGTCCAGGGCCAGACCGACTCGGGGGCGCTGGTCTGCTGCCCGGACAGCGCGACGTCCAGCACCGTGGCGGTCCCCGGGGTGGGCTGCCACCGGGGCGACGAGACCGGGGTGTTCCGGTCCCGGTCGACGATCGCCGCGCTGATCGAGTACAGGTCGTCGTAGCTGGTCAGCTCCGACTCGATCGGGCCGGGCCCGCCGTCGCGCAACGCCGGCCCGGCCAGCGAGGCGAACCGGGTGGCGTCGGCGAGCCGGTCGGCACGGACCCGTTCGGTCTCCCGGCTGGCCATGGTGGCCGCCAGCGGGGTCTCCAACGCGATGAGGACGAGGACCATCAGCAGCAGATAGCTGATCACCAGGCGGCGACGCACGTCAGCTCCTCACGCGTCGCGCAGCCGGTAACCGACGCCGCGCACGGTCTCCACCAGGCGGGCGTCGCCGAGCTTGCCGCGCAGCGACCCGACGTGCACCTCGACGGTGTGCCGGTCGGCCCAGGTGGTGCCCCAGGCGTCGAGCAGGATCCGGTCGCGGGGCACCGCCACCCCGGGCTGGCGGGCCAGCGAGAGCAGCACGTCGAACTCCTTGCGGGTCAACGTGACGACCCGCCCGTCGACGGTGACCGTCCGCGCGGCCACGTCGATGCGGACCGGACCGGCCTCGATGAGGTGCCGCTCGGGCGCGGCGTTCGCGGCGCGGCGCAGCACCGCCTCGATCCGGGCCTGCAACTCCACCATCGAGAACGGCTTCACCACGTAGTCGTCCGCGCCGAGGCGCAGACCCAGCACCCGGTCACGTTCCTCACCCCGGGCGGTCACCGCGATGATGCCGAGTTGACTGCTGCGCCGACGCAACTCCCGGCACAGGTCGGTGCCGTCCCCGTCGGGCAGGGTCAGGTCGAGCAGCACCAGGTCGCACGGGGCGGCGGAGAGGGCGGCGGCGACGGTGGCCGCGTGCTCGACCTCGTACCCCCGGCGGGTGAGGGCGGAGGACAGCGCAGCGGCCACCCGGCGGTCGTCCTCCACCAGCAGGATTCGCACCCGTGCCCCCGTCCGTCGCAGCGCTGTCCTGCGAATGGTGGCAGAAGCGCGCGCAGACCGGGAGGCCGCCCGCCCGCGTCGGGTGGGCTGACGCCCTAAAGGCCGAAGACGTCCTCGGCGGTGGCGTCCCGGACGCCGTCGGTGAACCCGCGGAAACCGGGGTCCTCGTGGCTGGCCGGCACGCTGGTGACGGTGACCCCGCTGGCCTGGGTGACCGCGTCGACCAGCGGCGGGTAGTCGATCTCGGCGTCACCGAAGGCGTCGTCGTCCGCCTCGGCCAGGTTGATCACGTGCTGTACGTCGTCGGACGGAGTGTCCGGGTCCTCGGCCCACTCGCCGCCGGCCCGGTAGCACTCGTCGTACAGTGCCCGCTGGCTGTCGGTCCAGTCATCGTCGTAGCTCTGCATCGCCCATCCCTCCGCGGCCTCTGACCTGAGCATGCCCGGCGGGAGGCGACGGGCGCGGCGGTACCGGCGAAAACCGGGCGAGCGCGCCGACGGTCGCCCCGTACGCTGCTGTGGTGATCTACAAACTGCTGTCGAGCGCGGAATGGGACGATGCGCTCGCCGTCGGCGCCTTCGCCGGCTCCGCCGTGGACCGGCAGGACGGTTTCATCCACCTTTCCGCCGGCGACCAGGTGGTGGAGACGGCACGGCGACACTTCGCCGGTGCGACCGGGTTGACCCTGCTCAGCGTCGAGGAGGAGCGACTGGGCGACGCGCTGCGGTGGGAGCCGTCGCGCGGCGGTCAGCTCTTCCCGCACCTGTACGGCTCACTGCCGGTCACCGCGGTGGTGGCGGCGCGGGCGCTGCCGGTGGACCTTCCGGTCCCCGACGCGGTGGCCGCCCTGCTGGGCTGACCCGAACGCGGGTCGGCCCCCGAACATGGCCGGACCCGAACGTGGCCTGACGCGAACGCGCCCGACCCGACAGTGTCGGGCCGGGCGCGCGTTGCCGTAGGGACGGCAGCTCACTGACAGAGCCGGTCGATCTCCTGCTGGAAGCGGTCCATCGGGTTCGCCTCGGCGGGGCCGAGCAGGTAGGTCTTCAGCTCCCGGCGGGCCTCGGTCATCGGGTCGTCACCGGCCCGGGTGACCGTCACGATCTTTTCCAGCTCACCGCAGTCCTTGGAGAGCAGGTACGCGGCCCGAGCCGTCGGGTACTCGCGGCGGAAGTCGTCCTCCGACAGGCCAGCCGGGTTGGCCACCACGTACGGCCGCTGGCTCTGCACGAAGTCGGACACCACACTGGACACGTCGCTGATCAGCAGGTCGGTCTGGTTGAAGCAGTCGAACAGCGCCGGCGTGCGGCCGGTGACCACCAGGTGCGCGGTGCCGTCCAACGACGACGCGTCGGGGTCGCCCCCGGCAGCGCGGATCGCGGCGACGATCCGCTCGTGCACCGCCCTGGCCGCCTTGGACCGCGACCCGGTGAGCGGGTGCGGCTTGTAGATCAGGCGCAGCCGTGGGTTCGTGGCCAGCAGCCCCTTGACGATCCGCTCACCCATCAGCACCAGCGAGGTGTGGTACGGGTCGTCGTCGAGCCAGCCCTCCCAGGTGGGCGCGTAGAGCACCGTGAACGGCCGGTCCACCGACTCGGCGCCGAAGGTGTGCACCCCGGCGAGCTGCGGCCGGCCGATCTCGACGATGTCCGAGTCGAGGACCCCCACACCGGCTCGCGCGTACCGTTCCCGACCGGCCAGACCGGCGACCCAGACCTCGTCGTACACCTTGCTGTAGGGGTTGACGCTGGCCTGCTTGTCGCTGTCGCCGTGCCCGACGAAGACGTGCTTCGTACCCGGCTCGCGGAGCATGTGGATGTTCGCGCCGACGTTGGCGGCGTAGAGCGCCGCGCGGACGCCGCCGAGGTCGAGGTTCATGAAGTCGACACCGGCCGGTACGCAGATCACCGGCAGCCGGGTGTCGGCCAGCTCCAGGAACGCCTCCCGGCTGCGCATCAGCACCACCGCGCGCTGCTGGAGCGCCTCGGTCGGGGCGAGCCACATGTTCGCCTGGTAGACGTCCTTGGCCGGGCCGGCGAAGTAGAGCGCCACCTCCGGCCGGTAGTTGTCCAGCCACCGCTGGACCGCCGGCAGCAGCGGACCCTGCCCCGAGCCCCGACCCCGCAGCCAGGTCAGCGCGACGATGGCGCCCACCAGACCGGTCGCCACGACCGCCACCGCACCGGCCACGAAGAACGGCGTCGGGTCGTGTTGCACCGCGGCGGCCACACCGGCCGGCACCAGCAGCAGGTTGAGCAGTGGCATCCGGTCACCGGCGACCGCCGCCGCCCAGGCGGGCGGCGTGGGCGCGCTGGACAGTGGACCCAGCTCGATGTTGCGCACCATGGCGGAGATCGGGTTACGACGCTCGATCATGGTGGAGAACGCGCCGGCGAAGACCGACACGACCCACACCGCGGCCGGCAGTACGAGCAGCAGGGTCAGTTCGCCGCCGCTGAGCCGCACCTCGGCGGCGACCAGCAGCACGGCGGCGAGGTCCCGGGTCAGCTGTCGGTACGACCAGTGCAGGCCGACCTTCTCCAACAGCAGCTGCGACGGCGGTGACCAGCGGGCGACGGCGAACTCGCCGATGATGGCGGCCAACCCGGCGACGGCGAACAGGCCGACCCAGCCGAATACGCCACCGACGAGCATGACCAGGTAGGCCAGTACCAGTAGCGCACTCTGGGCGGCCACTCCGAGGCGTCCTGTCAACGTGCCGAACAAGCGAGTTCGCTCCCTACGAGATTTCGTTGCGGGCGGTGCCCGTGATGGACCGACGTCACTCCCCCGTCGCGCAGTGGCTCAGTCGCGGCCGGCTGCGTGTGACTGCGACCTTAACGCGAGCGGACAGCTCGGTGTCGCTCGGGTATCCGGCATCATTTCGGGCAAAATTCCGGCCCGGGACGCGCCCGACCCCCGCACGGGGTCGGGCGCGTGGGATGGGCGCAGCGGTCAGCCGGCCCGCCGGAAGCAGGTCACCGCGCCGGGCTTCGGGCGCTTGGCGAACTCCTGGTAGCCCAGCTGCGGGGCGGTGTCGCGGGCGTACCGGTTGCCGTTGTAGACGCAGATGGTGCCCACGTCCAGGCGGTCCAGTGCCGGCGTCAGCTCGGCCGGCGTCGGGCTGGCGGTGCCGTCGGCGAAGTCGGACAGCAACAGTCGGTCCTTGGCGAACTGGGAGTTGAGGTCGTATTCGACGAGGTAGAAGTCACGGGGCAGGACGACCCGGACCTCGCTGGTGACGATCGGCGTCGTACGCATGATCGTCTTCGGGGCGAGCAGCAGGCCCTCCGGGCGGTCCAGACCCTTGATCCAGAACGCGATCGCCTGACGCTGCTGCGGGAGCTTCCAGGTGGGGCGGGGGTGCACCTCGACCCAGCTCTTCGACGACCACATCGGGGTGGCGAACAGCGCGAACGAGGCGACCAGCAGCACCGCGATCCCACCGGACGCGGCCCGGCGCAGCGCCCGGCTCGGTGCCGGCACACGCACGGTGCACAGCAGCCCGATCAGCGTCGGCAGGGCGAGCAGCCACGGCACCCGCCACAACACCACCGAGATGCCGCTCAACGCGCTGAGCACCTCCAGCACGCCGGGCACGAACAACACGCTCAACGCCAGTGCGGCACCGGCGGCGAGCAGCGCGGGCGTACGGCGGCGGGCGAGCAACGCGCCGCACCACAGCGCGAGACCGCTGATGACCCCGACCACGCCGAACAGCAGGGTCCGCCGGTAGGTGTACGCCGCGTCGAAGAAGGCGTCGTCCGCGCCGGTCGCGGTCATCCCGCCGAGCACCAGGCGGGAGACCACCAGCGAGCCGATCGGGTACGCGAGGGCGGCGACCGCCGCCACGACGGCAGCCTTCCAGCGGCCGACCAGCAGCATGGCGAAGCCGGCGGCGCCGACGAGCATCGGCAGGATGATCGCCGCGGTGTTGGTGAGCCCGATCGCGGTGATCGAGAGCGCCACGATGAGCACCAGGCTGCGCCGCGACCGGGTGTCGAACCACTCGGTGAGGTAGAGCCACATCAGCGGGATGACCGCCGAGACGAACATGCCCTTGCCCTCGTGCAGCCGCAGCAGGTGGAACGTGCCCAGTGCGGCGTCGTCACCGGCGACGAGGTACAGGTACGCGATCGCCACGGTGAAGGCGAGCAACGCGCGGCGCGGGGCCCACCGGTGCGTCAACCGCCACAACGCCAGCGCGGCGAGCACCGCCATGATCGGCAGCAGCACGTACCAGAGGGCCGAACTGGCGTGGATGCCGACGACGTTGGCGAACGCGCCGTCGAAGACCTCGATCGACGGGATGGGCGGCTGCGAGCCCATGGCCGGCAGCACGTTCTCGGAGAAGAGGAAATCGTTGAGCGGAATCAGGTCACGCTCGGCGATCCACACCGACTTGCCGACGTAGTAGACGTCGTCGGGGGTGTTGCGGGCCATGAAGAACGAGGAGATGCCAACCAGTACCGAGACGACCAGCGCGTACGCCGACTGCGCCGCGGTGGGCGTCGGGGCGGCCGGGGTGAGCACCGGGCCGCGCAGCCACGCCTGGCGTACCAGCAGGAGCCCGCCGACGGCCGCGAGCAGCCCGGCGACGGCCGGAATCCACCAGGTGAGGTCGATGCTGGTACCGGCCGCGCCGGCGGAGACGGCGGCCACCACGGCGGCGACCAGAACGCCGATCAGCAGGCGACGGTCGGTGGCGGGCCGCGTGCCGCCGGGCTCCTCCGGAACCGCCGGGGCGCTGCCGGTCGGGGCGCTGTCGGTCCGGGCGCCGGCGCGGCGGCGGGCGCGCAGCACGGCCACCACCGCGAGCACCACACAGGCCACCAGCCAGATCCGGAAGGTCACCGACGGACGCAGGTCGCCCAGGAAGGCCAGGTGGTAGAGCACTGTGAAGAGGGCGAACGCGATCACGGCGCCATCGGTGAGCACCGCCGGGGCGTGGGCCACCAGCGCGCCTACCCGGGACAGCCCTCGAGGGTGGGACGGTCGGGGTGCCTGCCCGCTCCGGGGCGTCGGATCCGGTTCGGCGGGCGCTACGGCGATGCTGTCGACGTTGGCCACGGGCGTCCTTACTCGTCAGACGGATGAGGGGCCTCGGCACGGTGATGGCCGGGTGTCAAGGGGGCAGCGTAGCGGAATCGGGCAGAGCGACCGCTGCTGCCGGCGACCGGGTGTCGGGGTGCTGGTCAATCCGATCTCGGGGCCACCCGGGGGCGGGGCAGAACGCCGTCGGCGCCGAGCCCGGCCGCCACGGACTCGACCAGGCTGTCGAGGTAGCCGTCGGTGAGCGGGAGCCGGGCGATGGCGAGCCGCCAGTAGAGCGGCCCCACGATGAGGTCGACGGCGGCATCCAGGTCGGTGTCGGCGGGCAGCTCGCCACGCTGCACGGCCCGGGTGACCAGGCGACCGCCGATCTCCTGTTGCCGGGTGTGCAGGACCTGACGCAGGGTCGCGTCGATGGTGGGGTTGCGGGCGGCCTCGGCCAGTAGGTCCGGGATGATCTGCGATGCCAGTGGGTGCCGCAGCGCGTGCGCCACCGCCTGGAACAGCAGCGCGAGGTCACCGCGCAGCGTGCCGGTGTCCAGCGCGGGGAGCTTGCCGTGGGCCGCGGCGGCGACGATCTCCAGCACCAGGTCGAGCTTCGAGCTCCACCGTCGGTAGATCGCCGTCTTGCTGACGCCGGCCCGGCGGGCCACCGCCTCGATGGAGAGCCGGCCGTAGCCGACGGCGGCGAGCTCCTGCATCAACGCGCGGCGGATCGCCGTGGTGATTTCGTCGCGCAGCACCGCCGCGCCGGCCGGTGCCCGCCTCTTCTCGGTGGTCATCGAGGGCTCTTATTGCAGGTCACGCCGCATAGCGTAGCGCAACGACGGTACGGTTGCGTCCCGACGTGTTTCGGACTACTGTCCTGGCAGCGACGAGGCGGCGCCCCGCGCAAATTTCCCACTAGGATGCGATCGTCGCGAGCAACCCCCGTCTGCACGAAAGATCGGAGCGCCATTTCCATGGCCACCACCGCGCTGGTCGACCCCGACACGGGCCTGACCCAGGCGCAGCTGGCCGCTCGGCACGGGCTACGGGTCGCCGGTGAGCGCCCCAGCCTCGTCGAGTACAGCCGCCGACTGTGGGCCTACCGGCACTTCATCGCCGCGTACGCCAATGCCAAGCTCGTCGCCTCGTACAGCAACGCCAAGCTGGGTCAGCTCTGGCAGGTGCTCACCCCGCTGACCAACGCGGCGGTCTACTACCTGATCTTCGGGGTGGTGCTGGCACAGAACGAGATCCCGAACTTCATCGCGTACCTGACCACCGGGCTGTTCATCTTCAACTTCACCCAGAGCGCCGTCCTGGCCGGCACCCAGTCGATCAGCAGCAACCTGGGGCTGATCCGGGCCCTGCACTTCCCCCGGGCCAGCCTGCCGCTGTCCACCACGATCACCCAGTTCCAGCAACTGCTGGCCTCGATGGTGGTGCTCGTCGGCATCGTGCTGGCCACCGGCGAACCGCTCACCTGGGAGTGGCTGCTGTTGGTGCCGGCCCTGCTGCTGCAGGCGGTGTTCAACGCCGGCGTGGTGCTGCTGGTGGCCCGGCTGGGCTCCAAGTCCAGCGACCTGAAGCAGGTCATGCCGTTCATCATGCGGACCTGGATGTACGGCTCCGGCGTCCTCTACAGCGTCAGCCTCTTCGAGCGGCTGCCCGGCTGGGCGACGACGCTGGTGCAGTTCAACCCCCTGCTGGTCTACATCGAGCTGGCCCGGTACGCGCTGCTCGAGGAGGCACCGCTGCTCAACGAGTCGCTGACCCAGCTCTGGCTGGTCGGCGCCGGTTGGGCGCTGGTGGCCGGCATCGGCGGTTTCATCTACTTCTGGCGCGGCGAACAGGAGTACGGCCGTGGTTGAGCACTTCGACGCCCACACCGAGGCGAGCGCGACGATGACCCGGACGCAGGAGCGCATCCCGACGGTGGTCGTGGACGACGCGCACATCATCTACCGGGTGCACCAGGGTGCTTCAGGTGGCACCACGCCGGTGGCCGCGCTGCGCCGGCTGGTCAAGCGCACCCACGCGCCGAACGTCCGGGAGGTGCACGCGGTCAAGGGTGTCTCCTTCACCGCGTACCGGGGCGAGGCGATCGGGCTGATCGGCAGCAACGGCTCCGGCAAGTCCACCATCCTGCGGGCCATCGCCGGCCTGCTGCCGGTCAACCGGGGCGCCATCCACACCCAGGGGCAGCCGTCGCTGCTGGGCGTCAACGCCGCCCTGCTCAACGACCTCTCCGGGGAGCGCAACGTCGTGCTCGGCTGCCTGGCCATGGGCATGCATCCCGATGACGTGGCCAAGCAGGCCGCGGGGATCATCGACTTCTCCGGGATCAACGAGCGGGGTGACTTCGCCAGCCTGCCGATGCGGACGTACTCGTCCGGCATGGCGGCCCGGCTGCGGTTCTCCATCGCCGCCGCCAAGAAGCACGACGTGCTGCTCATCGACGAGGCGCTCGCCACCGGCGACAAGGGCTTCCGCAAGCGCAGCGAGCAGCGGGTACGGGAGCTGCGCGAAGGGGCGGGAACGGTGTTCCTGGTCAGCCACCAGCTCTCCTCCGTACGGGACACCTGCGAACGGACGATCTGGCTGGAGTCGGGCGTCATCCGGATGGACGGCCCCACCGACGAGGTCATCCGGGCATACGAGGCGTACGCGAACAGCAAGTAGAGTTCCGCGAACGTCCGGCATCGACACGGCACCCCGAGGACCGCGTCGCCCGCGTTGGGGCGGCGCGGTCCGCGCGTTAAGGTTCATTCCGTCGCCGCTCGGGCGGAACCTTCCGTTAACGCATCCCTGAGAGTGAGGATCCGGCAATGACGCAGGACCAGACCACTGGCCCGGACGCCGAAGCGGAGAACCCGACGCCGTGGCGCCCCTCACGGACAGTGGCGGTGGTTCTCGCCGGAGGCACCGGGACCCGGCTGGGCCTCGGCATCCCGAAGCAGCTGCTGAAGATCGCCGGTAAGCCGATCATCGAGCACACCCTCGCGGTCTTCGAGGCGGCACCGGAGATCGACGAGATCATCGTGCTGATGGCCACCGGCCACGTCGAGGACGCCCGGCAGATCGTCGAGAAGGCCGGCCTGCGCAAGGTCACCAAGGTGATCGAGGGCGGTGACACCCGCAACGCCACCACCCGGATCGCGCTGGACGCGGTCGGCCCCCAGGACTGCAACATCCTCTTCCACGACGCGGTGCGTCCGCTGGTCAGTGGCCGGATCGTGCGCGAGTGCGTCAACGCGCTCTGGAGCTACGCCGCCGTGGACGTGGCCATCCCCTCCGCGGACACGATCATCCAGGTCGACGACAACGACTGCATCACCGACATCCCGACGCGCTCCCGCCTGCGCCGTGGCCAGACCCCGCAGGCGTTCCGCTCCCCCACCATCCGCGAGGCGTACCGGATCGCCGAGGGTGACCCGGACTTCGCCGCCACCGACGACTGCGGCGTGGTGCTGCGCTACCTGCCCGGCACCCCGATCAAGGTGATCGACGGTTCCGACGAGAACATCAAGGTCACCCACCCGGTCGACGTGCACCTGGCGGACAAGCTCTTCCAGCTCGCCGCCGCGCAGGCACCCCGGCTCACCGACCACCGCAGCTACGCCGAGGAGCTGACCGGCCGCACCATCGTGGTGTTCGGCGGCAGCTACGGCATCGGTCACGAGCTGGCCGAGCTGGCCCGCCGCTACGGCGCGCAGGTCTTCCCGTTCAGCCGCTCCACCACCGGCACCCACGTCGAGCGCGCCGAGGACGTCGAGGCCGCGCTGACGACCGCCTTCGAGGCCACCGGCCGGATCGACCACGTGGTGGTCACCGCCGGGATCCTGGAGCGGGGCGCCCTCGCCGAGATGGACGAGGAGACGATGGACCGGGTGCTCCAGGTCAACTTCGTCGGCCCGGTGACCATCGCCCGGCAGTCCCTTCCCTACCTCCAGCAGACCAAGGGTCAGCTGCTGCTCTACACCTCCAGCTCCTACACCCGGGGCAGGGCCCGCTACGCGCTCTACTCGGCCACCAAGGCCGCCCTGGTCAACCTCACCCAGGCGCTCGCCGACGAGTGGGCCGACGTGGGCGTCCGGGTCAACTGCATCAACCCGGAGCGCACCGCCACCCCGATGCGGACCCGGGCCTTCGGCGAGGAGCCGGAGCACACCCTGCTCGCCGCCGAGGCCGTCGCCCAGTCGTCGCTGGACGTGCTGATCTCCGACCTGACCGGTCAGGTCATCGACGTACGCCGGGCACCCGGTGACGGGCCCACGCCGAACGTGCCGGTCCAGGCCGGGTCGGGTTCTCTGAAGGCACCGGCCGGCGCCACGTCCGCGAACTGACGCCGGCGGCGGCGGAACCACGAACGGAGCGACATGCGCGGCGACCTGGTCCGAAAGCTGGCCGCCCGGTGCCTGACCATCGGGTTGGCCGTGCTGGCCTTTGTCGTGCTGGCACTCACCGGTGCCACCGGTTGGGGGCTGGCACTGGCCGTCGCCGCGCTGGCCGCCACGGCCGCCGAGCAGCGGATCCGGCCCGGCGCCGACCTGGTGGCGGAGACCACGTTGATCGCCGCGGCGATCCTGGTCGGCTACGCCCGGCGGCTGGACGACGGGCTCAACCTCGCACTGGTCGTCACCGGGCTGGTCCTGTTGGGGCTGGTGCTGCTGGTGGGTCCGCTGCGCACCGCCGGCAGTCTGGAGATCCGGACGGCCAACCTGCCGGTACGCGCCTGGACGCCGCTGATCGCCGACCAGCTCGGCACGGCGCTGCTCGGGCTGCTCGCCGCCCTGGCGCTCGCCGCCGCGCTTGCCCTGCCGGCCGGGGTGGCGCTGGCCGCCAGCCTGCTGGTCGGGGCGGGCGCCGGTGCTGTCGCACTGGACCTGGCCCGGCGACGGTTCCGGCCACGGGCCGGTGGCGGGCCGGTGGCCGCCGCGCTGCGCCGCCACCGCCCGGAGTTCCTGCTCTACTTCTCCGCACCCCCCGGGTCGGAATACCAGGTCACCATGTGGCTGCCGTACCTGGAACGGATCGGCCGGCCGTTCCTGGTCGTGCTGCGCGAACCGGAGTTCCTGGCCCCGATCGCGGCGGCAACCGACGCGCCGGTCGTCTACTGCCCCACCCTGGGCGCGATGGACGAGGCGCTGGTGCCGAGCCTGCGGGTGGCGTTCTACGTCAACCACGGGGCGAAGAACAGCCACTGCGTCCGCTTCACCCAGCTCACCCACGTCCAGCTGCACCACGGCGACAGCGACAAGGCGCCGAGCGCCAACCCGGTCTCGGGCATCTTCGACCGGATCTTCGTGGCCGGGCAGGCGGCGATCGACAGGTACGCCCGCGCCGGGGTGCAGATCCCGGCGGACAAGTTCGTGGTGGTGGGTCGCCCACAGGTCGAGTCGATCGAGGTACGCGCGGAGCCGGCGCGAGGATTGGCGCACCCCACGGTGCTGTACACCCCGACCTGGACCGGGCACCATGCCGACGCCGACTACTGCTCGCTGCCGGTGGCGGAGAGGCTGCTGCAGCGGCTGTTGGAGCGCGGCGCGACGGTGATCCTGCGGGCCCACCCGTACACCGCGCAGAACCCGGCGTCGGCCCGCCAGCTGGGCCGCCTCACCGAACTGCTCGTCGTCGACCGGGCGCGCACCGGCCGTCAGCACGTGGTCGGCGCGGCGGCTCGGGAGCTGAGCCTCACCGAGTGCGTCAACTCCTCCGACGCGCTGGTCTCCGACGTGTCCGGCGTGATCTCCGACTTCCTCTACTCCGGAAAGCCGTACGCGGTCACCGACATGGGCGACGAGGGCGAGCGGTTCGTGGAGCGCTTCCCGTTGGCCGGGTCCGGTTACGTGCTGCGCCGGGACATGTCCAACGTGGACGACGTGCTGACCGCGCTGCTGGACACCGACCCGCTGGCCGAGGCCCGCTGGGCCACCCGCCGCCGCTACCTGGGTGACTTCCCGGCCGAGTCGTACGCCGAGGCGTTCCTGGCCGCCGCCCGCCGGGAGCTGGCACCGGCCGAGACCCTCACCGCGTCCACCCCGGCATAGCCGCTCAGCGGTACGGATCCAGCAGCGCCAGCACCGCCGTCGGGTCCTCGACGTGCGCGTTGTGGCCGAGGCCGGGCAGGGTGGCGACGGGCACGCCATACTCCTTGAGCTGTTCGTCGGTGACCATCGGGTCGTGCTCCCCGCGCGCCAGCAGCACCGGCACGTCGGTCGCCGCCAGCAGCGCGGCCAGGTCGGGCTCGCCGACGGCGAACGCGGTCGGGTCCATGGCGAGGCGCCACCGGCCGTCGACCTGGCGCAGCCCGGCGTCCACCACGGGGGCGTCCGGCGGGACCAGGCCGGCCAGCCCGGAGACCCGCAGGTAGCGGCGCGCCGCCTCGGCGCGGGTCGCGAACCAACTGACCGGGCGGGCGGCGAGGTCGGCGGCGCGGGTCAGCTCGTCGGGTGACCAGACGGCCTTGATGCCCAGTCCGACCACGGCGTCCACCGGCGTCCCGGCGGCGCGGGCGGCCAGCGCGAGGCCGACCACCCCGCCCAGCGAGTGCCCGAGCACGACGAGCCGGTCGCCGGGTGCCAGGCCGCGCGCTATCTGGTCGGCGAACCCCGCGAAGGTGTACGACTGAAGCGGTGCCGCCCAGCCGTGGCCGGCGAGGTCCGGTGCCAGCCACCGCCCCGCCCAGCGCTGCTCCAGCAGCGGCGCCCACGGCAACCAGACGTCCCCGGTCGTGCCCATCCCGTGCAGGAGCAGCAGGACCCGCCCGCGACCGGCTTGACCACCCGATTCATCCACCACGGCCGCAGTCTCCCACGGTTCACGGCCTGGTACGAGAGCCGTCATCCACGCCGCCCCCACGAAACCATGATCCATTGTAGAGTTCCGGGCCGGACGGACAGAGCCATCTGTCGATTCCGTCCCGAGGGGAGCCACTGTGTACAGGATGTACGGGTCGGCGCTGGTCGCGGCACTGGCAGCCGTCACGCTCGGCGTACCGCACTGGGCGTCCGCGACGCCATCGGACGTGGCCGCACCGAACGTCGCAACGATCGCGGCGGCCGATCGGGTGCTGCGGGTCTACAACAACAACATCGAGAACCTGGTGGTGAACAACTCCGACGGGAGCTGCACCCGGATCTCCGGACCGGACCACCTGACCTCGATCCTGGTCGACGACGTCGGTCGCACGGGCACCAGCGGCGTGGTGGCGCCCGACATCCTGATCGTGCAGCAGGTGCGTGGCACCGGCCAGGCCGAGGCGTACGCCGACCAACTGTCGGCGAAGTTCGGCTACCCGGCGGGCAGCTACGGGGCGATCGTGGCGTGGGACGACCCGGAGCCGTGGGGCAGCACGCACAAGTGCAGCTCGCAGTCGCTCGGGGACCTCAAGAAAAAGCAGACCAACGGCATCATCTGGAACAAGCGCACGCTCAACCTGGCCAGTGGCGACATCTCGAAGTACTGGAGCGCGGGTTGGCTCAAGCCGGGCACGGCGTACGCGAACGGCGCCGGGTGCACGCTGTACAAGCCGCCGAACAGCGACCCGGACAGCACCGACTACTACAAGTGGAAGCGGACCAGCGCGATCGCGGCGCGCTTCACCATCAAGGCGACCGGCACCAGTGTGTTCGCCGCGACGATGCACCTGCCGCAGGAGAATCGGCAGAACGCCTGCGCCGGCGACGGCGACCGGGGCATCGCCAACAGCGGCATCCACCTCGGTGCGGACGCGACCACGCTGCTGAACGCGTCGACGATCCGCGTGGTGGGCATCGACGCGAACCGCACCGGCATCGCCCCCGGCACGCTCAGCGGCTACGGCATGACCGGGTACGGGTCGGCGGCCACCAACGGTTCCAGCAAGATCGACTACTTGTTCGTCAGGGGCAGTGTGCAGTCGTCCGCCGTCGACCACACCGTGGTCGGGACGAAGTCGAACCACAAGGCGTTGTACGGCTTCATCACCTACTGACCGCACAGTCGAAGACGCCGCGGGCGCCGGCCCCTTGTGGGGGACGACGCCCGCGACGGTCAGCGTGCCCGGGTCAGGCGGAGTAGCCCCGGCTGGTGATCCAGTTGGCCAGGTCGATGGTGGTGATCCAGTACGACGGGTCGGCTGGGTTCGCCGAGTCGGCGATCCGCACGGTGCGACCGTTGTCCTTGTAGCCCACGACGGCGATGTAGTGCCCGCCGCCGTAGGAGTGCCAGCCGCCGTCGGTGTCGGTGGCGTCCCCGACGACGTTGGCGACCACGCCCCGGCCGTCGGTGATGGCCTTCACCACGTCGGCCTGGAGCCGGTCCATCTGCGCCGGGCTGGGCGCGCTGGGGAACATCCGGGTCCGGTACGGGGAGCCCTTCACCTCGGCGTTGAGCACCCGGGTGGTGTCCTCGGCCGAGTTGGTGCCCATCTCGGTGGTGCCCAGCTCGGCGCCGAGCTCCTCCTGGGTGCGGTCGATGCCGGCGGCGCTGAGCGCGTTGCGAGTGGCCGCCGGACCGCAGTTGTAGTAGGTGTTCTGCGCCTCGTAGTCGTAGTCGAGCACCTTGGTCGCGGGCGGCTTCGGCGGCGTCGGCTTCCGGGTCAGGTCGGGGTTGATCTTTGCCTTCGCGGCGGGGGACGCGGCGCTGGTGGTCGGCGCGGCGGTGGTCGGTGCGACGCTGGCCGAGGGGGACGCGTCCCGAGCGTCGCCACGGGAGGCGGCGACGTCGCTGCGCATCTCGGCGACGGTGGTCGCGGTGCGCTGGTCGGCCGGGGCGTCGTCGGCGGTGGTGAGCAGGGCGCCGCCGGTGGTGGCGATGGCGAGGGCCGCGGCGGAGGCGGCAACGATCTGGTACGGGCGCTCGGTGACGAGGCGGCGGAGCTGACGCTGCAGGGTGTGCTTCACGGGGTCCTCCACGGATCGGGGGGAGAGCGGCACACCGGGGCCGGACCGGTATCCGGGCAGGCGCCAGCGCGCGGACCGTGGTCCGCGGATGGTGAACCGCTCAGGGGAACGCCCGGCGTGGCCGGGCGGGGAAGGCGATGACCCGGGGGGTCAGCTCACCGTCACTGGACGAATGAGCGGGTGCACCGCCGCGCCGTGGAGGCGAGGGAACAACCGAGGGGTGGAAAGGTGCTGCACGAGGATGGGACTCCTTCCGACACCGCCTACCGGGTTAGCTGACGGATTCGGGCGGGAAGATCGCCCTACCGCGGGCCGTGGCTCGCGGATTCACCCCGGACTTACTGATGGGTCCCCGGTTCGTTGATCACGATTAAGCGGGTCGGTGCGGCGTCGCGTCTTGCGATCGGTTACCGCACCGGACGGGACGACACTACTGGCCGCCCACACGCCCTGCCAAGCGAGGTTCACCTGCGCAAACCTCAATTGGCGCGGCAATTTCTGCGCGTATTGCCGATGATGTGACTCGATGGGACAACCGGTTACGGGCGCGCCTGCGGGCGACAACCGGACAGGCGACGAAGAACGCCACCATAATCGCGGGAACAATGGCGCGGCTCGCGCCCGGCGTCCGATTTCACAATTGCGTGACCGGCCTCACATCACAGATCGGGCTCAACCCGCCCGGAGCGGGCGCCACCGTGCCACGACGGCCGGACGCAACGCCCGGGCCACCGTCCGGCGGGCGGGCGCCGGGTCGGGGCGCAGCCGGGCCGCCGCCGCGTACGCCTCCTCGGCGAGGGTACGAGCCGACTCGGCGGCCAACTCCGCGTCACGCCAGGCGGCCCGCTCACGGTCGGCGGCCACCTGGTAGTCGGCCAGCCGCGCATCCCGGACCACCCGGCTGATCAGCACCTCCTGCTCGACCGGGTGGCGTCGGGGATCCCAGCCGTGCCGGTGCCCGAACACGTCACCGAGCTGCGCCATGCTCAGGTCACCCCGCCAGTACGCCGCCATCGCCGCCCGGTGCAGATAGCGCTCCCGGGCCGCGTACTCGGCGGGGGTGTGCGGGGTCCGTGGGGTGGGCAGCGCCCCGGCGCCCGCGAAGCGACGCGCGGCGGTGTCCGCCGCGTCGTACCCGGTCCAGGCCCGCTCCATCTGCTCCTGGGCGCTCAGCCAGGCGGCGCGTCGCCGCTTGGCTGTCGTCGCCGCGCCGGCCGCGGCGACGGCCACCTCCTCGGCGTAGCGGCGCAGGTCGGCGGCCTCGGCGGCGGCCACCTCCCGAACGGTGGGCGCGGCCGGGAGCGGGTCAGCGGGCCGGTCCCGTTCGGGACGGGCGGCCAGCACGGTGAGCAGGCCCAGGGTCAGCAGGACCAGGGTCGACCAGATGGCGGCGGCCCGCGGCACCTCGGTCACGAACTGGTAGAAGACGACGGTCTCCATGGTCGGCACCTCAGGAAGAGAGCAGTGCGATGGGGCCGCACCGGCCGGCGGGCCACGGAGGGCCACCGGTCGGCGGGTGGGAAGCGGGTGGGGCGACAGGCGCGGCGGCGGGACGATCGTCCCGGTGGCTCAGTGCCGGGGTGGGGCCCGGCAGGCCCGACCGCTCGCACTGTCGACCAGGGGCAGCCGGTCGGACTCCGCCGCGCGGACCGGAAGCACGCCGGTCGCGATGACGCCCGGCTCCTCGGGGAGCGCCCCGGGCGAGTCGACAGCCCAGGCGGGAGCAGCCTCCTCGACGGCGTCCTGTGGGATCGCCGCTGCCGGGCACGCCGCAGCGTGCGCCCCGACGTGCCGACAGGAGGCCGCCAGCGGCCCGACGGCGGCGGAGGCCGACACCACGCTCGACGTTGGCACCGGGCTGGGCGTCGACGCGGCGGCCGTGGCCGGGCCTGCGCCGAGCGCCAGGGCCGCGACGACGGCGAGGCTGGTCAGCACCCGCGTCGCCCAGCGCGCCACCCACCACAGCGGACAGGTGAACGCGACCGGAAGCACGTCCCCACGCTACCGTCACGCCGAGCCGGGCGCACCGACCACGGGCGTGTCGGATCGCGCCGCGCCGACCCGTGTGACCAGGGTGGACGCTGTCAGCGCAGGTCGGCGTACGGTGATCGACCGTTGGCCTGACCGACCTCGTCGGCGGCTCCGCTCTCGGGGGCTGGTGCGTCGCCGTCACCGGCGGCACCGGCCGCGCGTTGCCGGGGGACGGGCGCGGACCGGGCCGGACGGCGCGGTGCGAGCCGGCGCATCATCGGGGTCTCGACGAAGCGGTGCAGCAGCCCGGCGAGGATCAGGTTCGCCACCAGGAAGCCGAGCACCACGGCGGGCCCACGCCAGCCCGCGAAGCCGGTCCCCCAGTCCCCGCTCCACCGCAGCACGCTCGTCATCACCAGCACGTGCACCAGGTAGAAGGCGAACGAGACCTCACCGAGCCAGATCAACGGCCGGGACCGCCACGGCGAGCGCCGACCCCGCACGTCCGCGTCAGCGGCAGCGGTGATCACCAACAGGTACGCGACGGCGAGCAACGTGGTCCACAACTCGGCGCGGATCCACTGCGCGGCCGCCACCCAGGTGACCACGAAGATCGCACTGGCCACGGCCAGACCCGGACCGCGCCAGAGCCCTCGGCGCATCAACTCGGCCGCCACCGCGCCCAACCAGAACTCCAGCGACCGGACCGGCGGGAAGATCTGGGTGAACCACCACCGACTCACCTCCGGCACCAGCTCCTGCGCCGGCCAGAGCGCGAGGATCAGCAGCGGCAGCGCGACGATCAGCGCCCAGAGCAGCTTCGGCCGGGCCCGGCGCAGCAGCGGCAGGGCGAGCGGCAGGCAGAGGTAGAAGAAGAACTCGCAGGAGAGCGACCAGCTGACGGTGTTGATGCTGTAGAACCAGCCCGGCCGGGGATCCCAGGCCTGCAGCAGCAGCAGGTTCTCCAGCGCGGCCGCCGGCAGGACCGGGTCGGCGAACCACCAGGCGACCACCAGCGTCGCCGCCCACAGCACCAGGTGGTTCGGGTAGATCTTGGCGACCCGCCGCCGCCAGAAGGTCAGCCGGGAGTCACCCGGCCGGGCCGACCAGACCAGCACGAAACCACTGAGGATGAAGAAGAACTGCACCCCGGAGAGGCCCAGGGTGAACAGCGCGTCGACCACGGCCTTGTAGTCCGGCTCGGCGATGATCCGCATGGTGCCCGCGTGGAAGCCGAAGACCAGCAGGGCGGCGATCCAACGCAGCCCGGTCAGCGACGGCAGCCGCGGCAGGGCGGGGGCGGGCGGGGCGGCCGACGTCGCGGCGACGCTCGTCATGCCGGGATCCCGGCGCTCGGCAGGGTCACCAGCACTGTCGTAGCCTCCTCGGCGCGGCGTCGGACGGCGCGACGGCGACGCCCGCGACGGCCCGGCAGGGCCGCACCGAGGCACCCTACCGGGTCACTCCCGGGTGAACCGGACGCGTCCCACCCGCCGTTTTCCACGCCACGGCACCGCCCGCCGGTCGGCGTTAACCTTCCGCTGCCCGGGAGTTCAGGGACTCCACCATCGGCGGCAACGTCAGGTTCCGGGGCCGGCCACCCGGGTCGTCGAAGGTGGCGGGCGTGGTCAATGAGCCGACGCACGCACCGCTGCTCAGCATCGTCGTGCCCGTGTACGGCGTCGAGGCGTACCTGTATCAGTGCCTTGAGTCGATCCGGGCCGACATCCCGGCGGGCGAGTCGGACGCGGTCGAGCTGATCGCCGTCGACGACGCCTCCCCGGACGGCTGCGGCGACATGCTCCGCGCGTACGCGGCCGGTCGCGACGGCGTCCGCGTCGTGCACCTGAGCAGCAACGTGGGCCTGGGGCTGGCCCGCAACGCCGGGCTCGACGTGGCCACCGGCCGGTACGTCTGGTTCGTCGACAGCGACGACTGGTTGCCGCCGGGCACCATCGCGGCGGTGCTGGACCGGCTGCGCCAGCACCAGCCCGACGTGCTGATGCTCGACCACCTGCGGGTGCACGAGGACGGTCGGCGGGAGGTCGATGCGAGCAGCCCGCTGCTGCGCGGGATCACCGACGTCACCCGGCTGGCCGATCAGCCGCGCCTGCTGCGGGTGCAGCACACCGCCTGGAACAAGGTGGTACGCCGGGACTTCATGGACGAGTTGGAGCTGCGCTTCTTCCCCGGCTGGTACGAGGACATCCCGTTCAGCCACCCGCTGCTGATCGGGGCCGAGAAGATCTCCGTGCTGGACCGGGTCTGCTACCTGTACCGGCAGGGCCGCCAGGGCGCGATCACCTCCACCCGCAGCAGCCGGCACTTCGACGCCTTCGCCCAGTACGAGCGGCTGATGGACTGGGTCGCCCGGAAACACCCGGACGAGCGGTTGCAGGCTGAACTCTTCGAGCTGATGATCAGCCACTACCTGGTGGTGGTGGGCAACGACGGCCGGATGCACCCGCACCTGCGGCGCGACTTCTTCCACCGGGCCGCCGCGCACTACCGCCGGTACCTGCCCACCGGCG
This sequence comes from Micromonospora sp. NBRC 107095, assembly GCF_030269705.1. Lineage (NCBI taxonomy): Bacteria > Bacillati > Actinomycetota > Actinomycetes > Micromonosporales > Micromonosporaceae > Micromonospora > Micromonospora sp. NBRC 107095. The sequence continues at coordinate 2,381,459 of NZ_BSTU01000001.1, read as the reverse complement.
GCTACCCGCTGCCCCCCGGCGCGACGGGGCTCAAGCACCGCCTCGTCGGGCGGGGTGACTGGTTGGCGTACTCGGCGCTGCGCCAGGCCCACCGGGTCGCCGGTCGGCTGCGTCGGCCGGGCCCGGCGGCTGTCGACGGCGGTTCGCCAGCCGTCGACGAGGAACCGGGCCGACGGGCGGACGTCACCCCGACACGCGACGCTGCGCTCACCCCGGAGCGCCGTGACGCGCTGGCCGGTGGCCGGCTGCCGTGATCGACCCCACCGCATTGCAGGTCGAGCGCCGGGGCGGCACCCGGCACCGTGGTTTTCCAGGTCGTCCGCCCGCCGGGTGGACGACGACAGCACCACCGCACTCCGGTGCGGGCGTACCTGAGCAGAGGTCGGAATGACGGCGACAATCAAGATCGGACCGCACGCGGTCGGTGCCGGTGAGCGACCGTTCGTGGTCGCCGAGATGTCCGGCAACCACAACGGCGATCTGAACCGGGCGCTGGCCATCGTCGACGCGGTGGCCGACAGCGGGGCGCACGCGCTGAAGCTCCAGACGTACCGGCCGGACACCATCACCATCGACGTCGACACCCCGGCGTTCCGGATCTCCCGCGGGCACGAGCTGTGGGGCGGGGAGAACCTGTACCGCCTCTACGAGCGCGCGCACACCCCGTACGAGTGGCACGCCCCGATCTTCGAACGGGCCCGCGAGCGTGGCCTGACCGTGTTCTCGTCACCGTTCGACGCGACCGCTGTGGAGCTGCTGGAGTCGCTGGACGCGCCCGCGTACAAGATCGCCTCGTCGGAGCTGGTCGACCTGCCGCTGATCCGACTGGTGGCCAGCACCGGCAAGCCCATGGTGATCTCCACCGGAATGGCGACGGTCGCCGAGATCGACGCCGCCGTGCGCACCGCCCGCGCCGGTGGCGCGGCGGGCATCGTCCTGCTGGCCTGCACCGCGTCCTACCCGGCGCCGGCGGCCGACAGCAACCTGCGCCGGCTGCCGGTGCTGGCCGGTGCGTTCGACGTACCGGTGGGCCTCTCCGACCACACGCCCGGCATCGGGGTGGCGGTCGCCTCGGTGGCGCTCGGCGCCTGCTTCATCGAGAAGCACGTGACGCTGGACCGGGCCGACGGCGGCGTGGACTCGGACTTCTCGCTGGACCCGGCGGAGCTCTCGGCACTGGTCGCCGAGTCAAGCCGGGCGTACGCGGCCCTGGGCGGCACCGCGATCGGCCCGACCCCGGCCGAGCGGGAGGGGCTGCGGTTCCGCCGGTCGCTCTTCGTCGTCGAGGACGTCCGGGCCGGCGATCCGGTGACCGCGCACAACGTCCGCTCGATCCGCCCAGCCGGCGGCCTGCCCCCGGTGGAGATCGACCGGGTCCTCGGCCGCACCTTCACCACCGACGTCCCCCGCGGCACCCCCCTGACCTGGGACCAGATCTAAGCCCCACCCCGCCCAGCCTGGGTGGGGGCGAAGCCGACGGTGACCACCAGGTCGACCACCCGCAGGGTCCGCCAGATCGCCGACCCGTCGGCCGGGGTGCCCAGCCCGTAGCGTCGCCACCAGACCGCGATCGGCACGTCGGCCAGCTTGCCGCAGCACTCGGCCCGGGTCCACCGGGCCCAGAAGTCACCGGTGCCGAACCGGCGGGCCAGAGCCGGGGGCACCGGGGCGCCCGCGCGCTCCGCGTCGATGGCCACCCGCCAGCCGGGCACCGGTGGGCCGTACCAGCCGACGCACCGTCCATCGTCGAGGTGACTACGGGTCACCGCGTCGGCCATCGTGGCCGGTGACCCGATACGCAGGTGCTGCTCGGCGGCGGCGAGCAGCCCCGGCACCGGGCGCGGCACGGCGACGTCGTCGTGCCGCGCCGGCTCCACAACCGGTCGCAGGTCAGACGGAGGCGGCACCGTCCACCACGATGACCTGGCCGTTGATGTTCGTGTGTTCGCACAGCAGCATCCGCACCACCGGGGTGACCTCCACCGGTTCGGTCAGGTGACCGGTCGGGGTGCGGCGCACGATCTGGTCGAGCTGGGTCGGACCGAGCACCGCGGACATCTCCGAGGCGAAGAAGCCGGGCGCGACGGAGTTGACCAGCATCCGGCCGCCCAGTTCCCGGGCCAGTGAGCGGGTGGCCGCGTCCATGCCGCCCTTGGTGGCCGAGTAGGCGACGAGGCCGGGGAAACCGCGCTGCCCGCAGATCGAGGTGATGTTGACGATCCGGCCGCGCAGCCCCTTGGCGAGCATCCGGCGGATCACCAGCCGGGTCAGCTGCAACGGGGCCGTCAGGTTGGTCTCGATGATCCGGGCGATGTCGTCGGTGGCGGTGTGCGCGTGCAGGGAGTCCTGCCCCATCGCGGCGTTGTTGACGATGCCGTCGATCGGGCCGAGGTGCTGCTCCACCTCGCGGATGAAGCTCTGCGCGGCCCGCAGGTCGGTGACGTCCACCGCGCCGACGTGCACCCGGTCGGGGTGTTCGGCGGCGAGCTTCTCCAGCTCCGGGGTGAGGGTGCGGGCAAACGCGGCCACCCGTACGCCCGCGTCGAGCAGGTCGGTGACGATGGCCAGGCCCAGACCACGGGAACCACCGGAGACGAGGACCACGGAGCTGGGTGGGACGAGTTGGGTGTCGGCGGGCTCAGACATCGCTCTTCAGGGTCTCCTTGACGGGAATGTCGGTCAGGACGCGGATGCGGCGCGGCACCGCGTGCTCGGGAAGCCGGTCGGCGCACCAGCGGACCAGCGCGGCCTCATCCGGCACACCGCTGTCGGCGGGGGCGAGGACCACCTCGGCGACCACCATCCGCCCGAGCACCGGGGCCCGGCGGCCGGTCACCCGGGCCCAGGCCACCGCCGGGTGACCGGCGAGCACGCCGCGGACCACACCGGCGGAGACCTTGCTGCCACCGACGTTGATCTCGTCGGAGTCCAGTCGGCCGGTGATCAGCACCCGACCGTCGAGCACCTGCACGCGGTCGCCGGTGCGGACCGGGCCGGCGAGACCGGCACCGTGGTACGGGGAGGTGACCACCAGCTCGTCGTCGTCGACGGAGAGCGTCGGCCGGCCCGGGGTGTCCCGGTCCAGCCAGTCGACCGGGAACCCGGCCCGCCCGTCGTGCACCACAATGGACGCCCCCACCTCCGAGGACGCGTAGATCCAGGACACCCGGGCCGCCGGGAAGACCTCCCGCAGCTGGTCCAGGATCGCCTGATCGACCGGCTCACCGCCGAGGGTGATCTGGCGCAGCGGCACCCGGGCCAGCGCCTCGGCGTCGCGGTAGAGGGTGCGCCGCCAGAAGGTCGGGGTGCCCGAGGCCGCGTCGACCCCGTGCGCGGCGGCCACGCCGGGCCAGTCGTCCAACTCGTCGGGCTCGACCACCACGAGGTGCTGGCCGGGCTGCGTCAACGACAGGGTCACCACCTGCCACCAGGCGTACGTGCCGGGGGCGTACGGGCACAGCCAGGTCCGGCCGGGCTGGTCGATCCGCACGGTGGTCAGCGTGTCGAGGGTGTGCCCGACCCGCTTCGGACGCCCGGTGGAGCCCGAGGTCAGCAGCCAGAGCCGGCCCGGCTCGGCGGTTCGCGGCCGGGCCGGAGGGCTCGGGTGCACGCCGTCGTCGTCGAGGACGCCGACGGTGAACCCGGCCTCCAGCAACTCCGTACGCAGCGCCGCGTCGACCCGGCTCGCGGTGCTGAGCAGAAGCTCGGTGCCGTGCACGGCGTGCTGCCTCGCCGCGCTGAGCGCGTGCACCGCCGAGCGGGCGAGCACCGCCGCCGGGTCGGGCAGCGTGGGCGTCGGCAGCGATCGCCAGGTCAGCGCGGCGCCACCGACGACGAGTCGGTTGTCCACACCGGCCGGCTCCGCAGGCGCGGGGGCGTCGTGGCGCGACGTCGCGACGGTCACTGGTGTTGCAGCTCGACGAGGAAGTCGAGGACGTCCCCGACGGTGGCGATGCGACGCAACCCGGGGGCGTCGAAGTTGAGCTCCTCCCCCGTCTCGTCCTCCACCCGCAGCGCCAGTTCGGAGAAGTCGAGCGACCGGAAGCCGATCTCCCGCAACTGGGCGGCGTCGTCGCCCGGCAGCTCCTTGTCCTGGTTCTTCAACACCTGAGCCATGAGGTCGCGGATCTGCGCGCGACTCAATTCGTTCATGCGCCGCAGTCTACAACCCAACGAATGCGTATCCCATTTCCCGGTAGGCCCGGGTAAGGTGCCGGGGCCCGACGTGAATGGCTAGGAAAGCGAGACGCACGTGCTGCGCGAAGCGACGACGGACGACGTTCATCTGATGTTGTCCTGGCGTAATCAGAAAACCAATCGACAGGTCAGCAAGACCAGTCACGAGATCACCGCCGAGGAGCACGCCCGGTGGTGGTCGGCGGTCCGCGAGGACCCGTCCCGACGGGTGCTGGTGTACGTGCGCGACGACCGACCCTGCGGCGTGGTCACCTTCTTCGACCTGCGGCTGGACGGCCCGCGTACCGGGGCGTGGGGGTTCTATCTCGACGCCGAGGGGCTGGCCGGGCGGGATGAGACGCTGCCCGCCTGGCTGGGGGTCATGCGGGAGGCCGTCGAGTACGCCTTCGACGGTCTGCACCTGGACCGGCTCGACGGCGAGGTGCTCGGTCACAATACCGTCGTACGACAGATGAACCGGCGTTTCCGATTCGTCGAGGGCACCCCGAAACAGGAGCTGGCCGACGGCCGGGAAATCACCGTCATCCCGATTTCCCTGGCTCGGGAGGATCGCCGCCAGCGCTGATTGCCGGACGCTTTCGCGTAATGGACCGGAATCATTAACCGACAGTGCTTCCGGTGGACATCCGCCGTTCACGGACAGCGGTTTCCACCGGGGCATGGCGGATCAGACCCGCCGCCACGCCGCCCAGTGCTGCTCCGGGTTGCCGCCGAGCCGGACGAAGCCGTACGCCGTTCCGTCCCAGTCGTCGGCCTGCCCGGGCGCCCAGCGGGCGAAGACCACCTGCGCCACCGCCGGCGGTCGCCCGTCGCCGAACCACCGCACGTCGGTCCAGGTCACCTGATGGCTGAGGTTGAACCGGAGGATGTACTGCACACCGGTCGAGGCCCACACCCGCTCACCGGGGCGTACGCCGACATCGGCCACCCGGGGCGTCGGCTGGGTGTGGTCGGCTACCGGTCGCACGATCCGCTGGTCGATCACCTGCATCGTGACGAGGTTGGCCACCACGAGGACGCCGAGGATCGGCAGCCGCAGGCGGGGCACCCGGACCGTGGCGACCAGCAGCACGCAGCCGGCGATCCCGACCAGCGAACCGACCACCGGTCGCAGCTCCCGCCAGCCCCCGGTCAACGCCATCAGGTCCGGCGCGCTGAAACCGCCGTACCGCAGCCGGTGGCCCTGGCTGTCCACATAGGCGAGTCGAGCGGCGACCAGCGCACCGCCACCGACCAGCAGCGCCACCGCGACGGCCGCCCGGCGCCGCACCACCCGCCACCCGGCGGTGAACAGCACCCCGAGCCCGACCAGCAGCCAGAACGGCGCCAGCATCTGCACGTAGCGGCCGTAGATGGCGTCCAACGGCTTGCCGGTGATGCCGGACAGGATCACCGACGCGCCGCCGGCCACCCCGACGGTGACCACCAGCGCCACCCCCATCGTCCAACGGCCCGCGTCGCCGTGCCGGGGGCGCCACAGCTCGCGCACGGCACCGGCCCAGGCCACCCCGGCCATCCCGAACGTGATCACCACGAGGTACCAGAGCTGGGTGGTGACCGCCGCACTCGTACGGACCAGCCCCTGGGCGGAGGCGAGCGCCTCGAAGGTGCTGCCGTCGGGGGTGCTGCCGAGCAGGTAGACCCGGCCGCCGAGGTGGCGGATGGCGGCCTCGTTCACGAGCGCCATGGCGAGGACCGGCAGCAGCGCCGCGAGCACCACGGGTGGGCTGATCCGGCGGCGGACGAACAGCAGCAGCACCAGTCCGGCGTGCACGGCCACGATCACCAGGCCACGGGAGTGCAGCAGATGGAACCCACCGACCAGCAGACCGACGGTGGCGGCGGCGACCGGGCCGGGTCGGGCGATCCAGCGGTGCACGGCGAGCAGCCAGGCCACCACGAGCGGCGCCAGCACCGCGTCGATCATGGCGACGCCCGCGTAGAAGGCGGTCGCCGGCAGGGTCGCCGCCGCGACCGCGCCGAGCAGCGCGTACGACCGGCGCAGCTGGAACAGGCGGCGACCGAACAGGTACGCCAGGGGCAGCAGCGTCGAGTTCACCATCGCGTTGATCAGCTGGACGATCCGGTAGCTGTCGGTGAAATCCCGGTCCCCCAGGAACGCCGGCGAGATCAGCATCGGGTAGCCGACCCGACGCAGCAGATCGTTCTCGCTGCTGAAGCCGCCCGGGCCGCCGGCCAGCGCGCGGGCGGTGTTCAGGTAGCTGTCCTCGTCGGTGTGCGCGATCGGCAGCACGATGTGCCGGGACAACCACATCCGCCAGGCCACGCTGAGCACCCACCCGACCAGCAGCACCAGCGGCACCAGCCACCGCCGGACGGGCGGGCCGCTGGGCGTCTCGGCCACCACCACCGGCCGGTCGATCACGTCACTACCGGGTGCCATCAACGCCTCCAGAATTGCCGGCCGGACCAGGCCCCGCGCCGACCCGTCAGGCTCGTCGGCTGACGTCGGTGCTGCACTGGCTGGCCCGCTCGCACCGAGCTGGTGTGGATGTCGGGTGAACGCGGGACCGGGTCGCGCGCACTGCCGCCGGTCGTTCGCGCGGCCACTGTAGCGGTCGGATCCGGCCAGGTCAGCCCACATCCGGGGCGGCCGGAAGTGTTCGCCTGCGCGGTGTCCGGCATTCACAGGAGCAGAGGTTGCGGTTCACCCGCGAGCGCCGAGGAGTTAACCCGCCATGGCTAGCGTGTCACCCCGGTCGGCTGGCCCAGGGCCGCTCGTTCATCCACGAACACGGGAGCACCACATTGAGTGAGTTGAATGGATCGTCCATTCTGATCACCGGGGGAACTGGTTCCTTCGGCAGGACGTTCCTCCGGCACATCCTCAACGAGGCCGACCCCGCCCGCGTGGTGGTGTTCTCCCGCGACGAGCTCAAGCAGTACGAGCTGCGCCAGCAACTCGGCGACGACCCGCGGCTGCGCTGGTTCATCGGCGACATCCGGGACCGGCACCGTCTCACCCGGGCCATGCACGGTGTGGACCACGTGGTGCACGCCGCCGCGCTCAAGCAGGTGGACACCGCCGAGTACAACCCCTCGGAGTACATCGCCACCAACATCACCGGCTCGCAGCACGTCGTCGACGCGGCGATCGAGACCGGCGTCAAGAAGGTCATCGCGCTCTCCACCGACAAGGCGTCCAGCCCGATCAACCTGTACGGCGCGACGAAGCTGGTCGGCGACAAGCTGTTCGTCTCAGCCAACCACTACGCCGCCCAGCACCCCACCCGGTTCGCGGTGGTGCGCTACGGCAACGTGGTGGGCAGCCGCGGCTCGGTCGTCCCGCTGTTCCGTCGGCTGGCCGCCGAAGGCAAGAGCCTGCCGATCACCGACAAGCGGATGACCCGCTTCTGGATCACCCTCGACCAGGCCGTGCAGTTCGTCATGGACTCGTTCGACCAGATGCAGGGTGGCGAGCTGTTCGTGCCACGGATCCCGAGCATGCGCATCCTCGACCTGGTCGAGGCAGTGGCCCCGGACGCCACCACGCACGAGATCGGAATCCGGCCGGGCGAGAAGCTGCACGAGGAGATGATCGCGCCCGACGACAGCCGGCGGACGCTGCGCGCCGAGGGGCGGTTCATCGTCCAGCCGACCATCGCCACCTGGGGTTACCAGGCGCCGGTCGACTGCGACCCGGTGCCGGACGGCTTCGCCTACCAGTCGGACACCAACGACGAGTGGCTCACCGTCGAGCAGTTGCGCGACATGCTCGGCATCAACGGATGACGGGGATGCTCCCGTACGGGCGGCACTCGGTCACCGAGGATGACATCGCCGCCGTGGCGAGTGTGCTGCGCGGCGACTGGCTCACCACCGGCCCGCAGGTCGCCGCGTTCGAGGCCGACCTCGCCCGGTGGACCGGCGGGGTGGGCGTCACCACCGTCTCCAACGGCACCGCGGCGCTGCACGTGGCGTACGCGGCCGCCGGGGTGCGGCCGGGCGACGAGGTGGTGGTCTCGCCGATGACGTTCGTGGCGACGGCCAGCAGTGCCGCCGCCCTCGGCGCGAAGATCGTCTTCGCGGACGTCGAGGAGGAGACGTTCTGCCTCGATCCGGCGGCGGCCGCCGCGGCGGTGACCTCGCGGACGGCTGTCGTCGCGGCGGTGGACTACGCCGGGCACCCGGCGGACTACGACGCGCTGCGCACGTCGATGGCCGGCAGCGACGCGCTGCTGCTCGCCGACGCGGCGCACTCGATCGGCGGCAGGTACCACGGCCGGCCGGTGGGTTCGCTCGCCGACCTGACCACGTTCTCGTTCTTCCCCACCAAGAACCTGACCACCGCCGAGGGTGGCGCCGTCGCCGCGCTGGACCCGCAGATCCTGGAACGGGCGCGCCGGTTCCGCAGCGTGGGCGTGGTCCGCGACCGGGACGAGTTGCGCGTCGAGGACGAGGGCGGCTGGTACTACGAGGTCCACGAGTTCGGGCTGAACTACCGACTGCCCGATGTGCTCTGCGCCCTGGGCCGCAGTCAACTGCGTCGCCTCGGCGAGTTCACCGCCCGGCGCAGCGCCCTGGTCGCCCGCTACGACGACGCGCTGGCCGACCTGGACGGCGTCCTGCTGCCCACCCGCAAACCGTGGGCCGACCCGGCCTGGCACCTCTACCCGATCCGGGTGCTCGACGGTCGCCGCCGCGAGGTGTACGACCGGATGCGGGCCGCCGGCATCGGGGTCCAGGTCAACTACATCCCGGTGCACTGGCACCCGGCCTTCGCCGACCTGGGTTACCGACGTGGCTCCTGCCCGGTGGCCGAGTCGTTCTACTCCCAACAGCTGTCGCTGCCGCTCTATCCGGGGCTCAGCGACGCCGACCAGGACCGCGTCATCGACGCGCTGACCGCCGCGGTGCGGGTCGGCTCGGTGCGTACCGCCGCCTGATGGGAACCTGATGCACCACGCCAACCACTTCTACGGCCACGCGCACGTGCTGGCCCGCTACGCCGGCCTCGGCGACCGGCACCCACCACGGATCAACGGGTACGTGCAGCACGGCTGGAACATCGGTGACGGTCTGGCCCCCGGGCACCCGTACGCCGAACGCACCCCCAGCCTGCTCTGGTCCGAGCAGACCCGTCGCCGGGCCTGGTCGGTGGGGCGACGCAACGTGGTCGTCATCGGCGCGCCGTTCGTCTACCTGCTGGCTATGCGACCCGAGGAACCACCGGCCGAGGAGCGGGAAGGCACCATCTGGTACCCGTTCCACGGCTGGGAGGGGCAGCACGTCAAGGGCGACCACCGCAAACTGATCGCCCTGATCCGGGACACCGAACCCGGCCCGGTGACGGTCTGCCTCTACTGGCACGAGTACCGGATGCGCAACGTGCGCCGGCTCTACGAGCGCGCCGGGTTCCGGGTGATCTGCCACGGCTACCGGGGGCACTGGTGGAAGGACACCGACCCGGACTTCCTCGACCGGCAGCTCACCGAGCTGCGCCGGCACCGCCGGGTCGCCTCCAACCGGCTGACCAGCGCGATCTTCTACGGCATCGCGGCGGGGTGTGAGCCAGCCGTCTACGGCGACCCGATGATCCTGTCCAACGAGGACCCCACCTTCGGCGGCACCGCGCGGATCCGGCGGCAGTGGCCGCAGCTGCACGGCAGCACTGTCGACCTGCCCACCGCGGTCGGGATCGCCCGCGCCGAGCTGGGCACCGACCACCGCTGCACGCCGGCCGAGCTGCGCGAGCTGCTCGGTTGGGCGAACCTCCAGGAGGAAGAGGAAGACCGTGACGACTGAGACGGCACCCGCCGGCCGGATCACCCTGCCGGGCGGCGAGATGCTGGCCTGGTCCGACCTGCCGCAGGAACGGCTGGCTGACGGCGGGCCGCTCGCCGCGCTGGCCGCCCGGCTGGTGCCGCCCGGCGCCCGGGTCCTGGTGGCCGGCCCACACGACCCGGCGCTGCTCGACCAGCTCGCCCACGCCGAGGTGACCTGCCTGCTGCGCAGCCACCCGGACGCGGTGGCGCTGGCGCACCGGGCGGCCCGCCTGGTGGTGGGTGGCCCGGCCGGGCTGCCCGACGACGACACGTACGACGTGGTGATCGCGGCCGCCGGACTGGACCCGGTGGAGTCGGTGGAGGGCATCCAGCTCGGCTGGGACGGCGTGCTGGCCCGACTGGTCACCGTGCTGCGACCGGGTGGCGCGCTGCTGCTGCGCCTGGACAACCCGCTGGGCCTGCACCGGTTGGTCGACACCACCCCCTGGTACGCCCGCCGCGACGATGCCGCCTGGGCGATCGGCGGCGTGCTGGACCGGGCCCGCCCGGCCAACCGGGACCAGCTGCGCGAGCGGCTCAGCGTGGCAGGGCTGATGCCGGCCACGTGCTGGGCCGCGTACCCCGATGTCAGCACCCCGACGGCCCTGCTGGACGCCGACCACCTGGACCGGGACGCCGGCTCCGGTCTGTTCGACGCGGTGCTGCACGGTGCCTGCGCCGGGGGTTTCACCAGCGCCACAGTGCTCCAGGACCCGGCCCGGCTGGCAGTCGACGCGTTGCACGCCGGGCGCGCCGCCGACCTCGCACCGGGTTGGCTGACCCTCGCCCACCGCCCCGCCGACCCCGAGGACCCGAGCACGCCGACCGACGACCGGGACCTGCCGGTGGCGCTCGTGCAGACCGGCCGTCCCGGGATCGGCGTGCTCGAGGTGCTGCACGGCCCCTCCGGTTGGCGCTGGGGACTCATACCCACCAGCGACCCGAGGACGCCGGCCGGCGCACCGTTCGCCAGCGGGGCGGCCGCGTACCGGGACGCGGACGCGCTGTCCGGGCCGGTGCCCTCCGGCCGGCTGCTGCGGACCGTGCTGCTCGACGCGGCAGTGCGCCGCGACCTGGGCACGACGCGCGCGTTGCTGCGCGGGTACGCGGGCTGGCTCGCCGACCAGACCGACACCGACGGCCGGATCGCGGGCGCGGCGGCGCTGGCCGGCACCGACAACGTCGTGTTCGACGGCGAGCGGTACGCGGTGCTCGACCCCAGCTGGCGGGTCACCGCCGCGCTCCCGGCCGACGTGGTGCTCGCCCGCGCGCTGTGGCGCTTCGCCGCGGGCCTGCTCACCGGCGGGTACGCGCATCCGTGGCCGTCCACCCTCGACGTGGCGGGCCTGACCGTGGTGCTCGGCGGCCTCGCCGGCCACGACCTCGACCGGGCGACAGTCAGCGAGGCGGTCGAGGCCGAGGCGGCCATCGCCGCGGCCCTGCACGGGCTGGACGCCGCCGGCACTGCCGACCTCGCCACCGAGCTGCACGCCGTCGCCCCGACCGACCCACCCGTCGGCGGGCACAGCTACCAGCAGCTGCGTGAGGCGTGGCTGCGCCAGCGCGAGGAACTCACCCGGTTGGCCGCGTTGACCGCGTGGACCGAGGAACTGCTCACCTCACGGGAACGGGCGCTGCGCCGGGCCGAGACCACGATCAGCCTGCTCAGCGGGTCGATCAGCTACCGGGTGGGTCGGCTCGCCATCACCCCGGCCCGGCTGGCCAAGCGGGGCGCCCGCGCCGCCAAACGTCGCGCCACCGCGGTGCTCGCCCCGAAGCAGGAGGAGCAGCAGTGACCGGCGTACCGCCGCCCGGGACCGGCACGCGGCCACGGATCGTCGGCATCGTGCAGGCGCGCATGGGTTCGTCCCGGCTGCCCGGCAAGGTGCTCCGCCCGCTCGCCGGACGGACCGTCCTGGGCCGGGTGGTCCGCGCCGCCCAGGACAGCGGTGTCCTCGCCGACCTGGTGGTCGCCACCAGCACCGACACGGTCGACGACGCGGTGGCCGGCGAGTGCGCGCGGCTGGACGTGCCGTGCCACCGCGGGCCGGTCGACGACGTGCTGGACCGGTTCGTGGGCGCCCTCGCGGCGCACCCGGGGGACGCCGTGATGCGGTTCACCGCCGACTGCCCGCTGCTCGACCCGGAGATCATCAACCTGGTCGCGTCGGTGTACCGGGCGGTCCCCGGGCTGGACTACGCGAGCACGTCGATCGCCCGGACCCTGCCCCGCGGGCTGGACGTCGAGATCATCCGAGCGGAGACGCTCCGTACCCTGGGCCGGCTCGCCACCGACCACCACCGCGTGCACGTCACCTCGTACGCGTACACCCACCCGGAGCTGTTCCGGGTGCTCGGGGTGACGCTCACCCCGGACCGCTCCGCACTGCGCCTGACCCTCGACACCGAGCAGGACTGGGCGCTGGTCAGCGCGATCATCGACCACTTCGGTGACGTCAGCGTGCCGCTGGCCAAGCTCACCGACTGGCTCGACGGTCAGCCCCGGCTGCGCGCGCTCAACGCCGACGTCCGCCAGAAGCAACTGGAGGAGTCCTGAGCACAGTGAAGGTCGGGTTGCGCTGCGACGCCGGCCCCCGACGCGGCGTCGGCCACCTCGTCCGCTGCCTGGCGCTCGCCGAGGAATTTCTCGCCCGGGGCGCCGACGTCACCGTGTTCGGCACCGTCGAACGGCTCGACTGGGCCACCGCGGAACTGGCCGCGCGGGGCATCCCGCTGCTCCCCGGCCCGGACTCGGCGGCCGACCTGGTCGACGCGGCCCGCCGACACGAACTGGACGTGCTGGTCCTCGACTCCTACGACCTGGACCCGGCCGGAGCGGGCGCGCTGCGCGCCGCCGGTGTGTACACGGTCGCCATCGTCGACGGCGACAGCCGGGGCCAGGTCGCGGACCTCTACCTCGACCAGAACTTCGGCGCGGAGCTGCCAGGGCTGCCGGGTCGACTGCTCGCCGGCAGCGGGTACGCCCTGCTGCGCGACAGTGTGATCAACGCCCGACCGCCGGTCGCCCCGCCCGCCACGGAGGTCAGCCGCCCCCGGGTGTTGGCCTTCTTCGGCGGCACCGACGCGGTGGGTGCCGCCCCGGTGCTGACCCGGGTGCTGGTGGCCGCCGGTCACCCGATGGACCTCACGGTCATCGTCGGGCGACCCGAGATCGAAGCGGAGATCGAGGACGTCACCCCCGGCCGGGGGCAGATCATCCGACCGGTCCCGCCCACCACCTCGCTACCGGCCCTGATCACCGAAGCCGACCTGGTGGTCAGCGCCGCCGGCACGTCCACCTGGGAACTCTGCTGCCTCGGCGCCCCCAGCGCCCTGGTCTGCGTGGTCGACAACCAACGTGAGTCGTACACCCGGGTGGTACGGCACGGCCTGGCAGCCGGCCTCGGCGAACTGCCGGAGCTGACCGCCGGCGGTGTCGCCGGACGCGCCGCCCGCGCCACGGCGGCGCGGACCCTGCACGGGCTGCTCAGTGCGCCGCAGCGGCGGGCGACGCTCGCCGCGCGCGCCTGGTCCACCGTCGACGGGCAGGGCCGGGCCCGGGTCGTGGACGCGGTGTTCGACGCGGTGCGTGTCGCCGCGACGCGCTGACCACGACAGACCACCACCACGATTCGCACGGGTGTACGAAACGGCTGCTAGGGTGGCTGCATGACGCAGGCCGCCTACCAGCCGTCGATGCTCGACCTGGCCGACGCCGGCCCCACACTGGGGCCACTGCCCGGCCAGATCCGCCGACACCAGCTCAGCCGGGGCGCCTGGGTCGACCACCTCCCCGGCTGGGTGCGTGGCTCCGACCCGGTCCTCGACACCCTGCTCACCGAGGTGCCCTGGCGGGCCGAGCGGCGCACCATGTATGACGCCGAGGTCGACGTGCCGCGCCTGCTCTGCTGGTACGACGGCGCGCGGCAACTCCCCCACCCCGTGCTCACCGCCGCGCGGGCCGCGCTGACCAGTCACTACGCGCCCGAGTTGGGCGAGCCCTTCGTCACCGCCGGCTTGTGCCTCTACCGCTCCGGGCGCGACAGCGTGGCCTGGCACGGCGACACCATCGGCCGCTCGGCGCACAGCGACACCATCGTCGCGATCGTCTCCTTCGGAGCGCCCCGACCGCTGCTGCTGCGCCCACGCGGTGGCGGTGACAGCCTCCGCTTCCCGGTGGGCCACGGCGACCTGATCGTCATGGGCGGCTCCTGCCAACGCACCTGGGAGCACGCCATCCCGAAGACCAACCGCCCGGTCGGCCCCCGGGTGAGCGTCCAGTTCCGCCCCCACAACGTCGCCTGACCCCCCGGCCCCACCCACCCCACGGCACGATCGACGCGAGGAAGGGGCGGGGCGGTTTAGAGGAGGCCGGCTAGTTTGTAGAGGACCAGGGAGCCGGCTACCGCGACGTTCAGGCTGTGGCCGTGGCCGACCATCGGGATCTCGACCGCCGCGTCCAACTGGTCGAGCGCCTCGGGCGGGATGCCCGTCGCCTCATGCCCCAGCAGCACGACGGTACGTCCCCGAGCGGCGGGCAGATCACCGAGCCGCACGGCCTCATCGGCCAACTCCACCCCGAGCACCCGGGTGCCGGCGGCCCGTTCGGCGGCCAGCCAGCGCAGCGGACTGCCGACCCGGTGCACGCAGCTCGGCCGGCGCAGGGTGTTGCCCCGGGCCACAGCCTCGTCCACCCAGCGGAACGGAGGCACCGCGAGGCAGGCGCCGACCGCGTCGCACGTGCGCAACAGGGTGCCCAGGTTCGCGCCGTGCAGGGGCCAGAGAGGCGCGGCGATCAGGTGACCCCAGCAGCGGTGTGGCCGGGAACGGCGGGCGGCGCGCAGCTCACGCCTCGGCCGGACCCGGATGGCGGCGCTCACGCCGCGCCGGCGACTCCGCCGGACAGAGTTGACATCATGTTGAGGGGTGCTTAGCGGCGCACCCGGGCCCTCACCGACAACAGAGCCCTCACCATACCGCGCCGACGGACGCTCCACGTCGCATGATCATGCTCGATCCAGAGCGAGTGGCATCACCGCATCGGGGAAACCACTACTTCCAGGATCGAGCACGATCATGCGAGGGCTCTAACGACAAGATCCGCACAACATCAGGAAATTGGTGCCTACGGCATTCTGGAAGCAGCAACTTCCCCGAAGTTGCGCGGATCTTGGGGCCGGGCACGCCCGACGGGACAGGCTAGTCGCGCTCGATGAGGTGGCCGACCACCGTCGGGCCCAGCATCACCGCGAAGCCGCTGCCGTCGCGCCGAGGATCCGCCGCGGGCAGCTCCACCGGGTCGCCGGTGCCGGTCGCGCCGACCGGTCGTGGGCCCACCCAGGCAACGGCCACGTCCGTCTCACCCTTGAGGAAGCGGTGCGCGCGCACGCCGCCGGTCGCCCGGCCCTTCGCCGGGTACGCCTTGAACGGCGTCACCTTCACCGTCGCGCCGGTGGAGGTGACCACCATCGGCTCGCCATGCCCCGGGTCGTCGGTGCGCACCGCGCCGAAGAACACCACCCGCGCGCCGGCCGGCAGGTTGATGCCGGCCATACCGCCGCCCTTGAGGCCCTGCGGCCGGACCAACCCGGCGGGGAAACGCAGCAGCGACGCCTCCGAGGTGACGAACGTCAGCGTCTCGGCGCCGTCGGTCAGCCAGGTCGCCCCGACCACCTCGTCGCCGTCGCGCAGACCGATCACCTCGAACTCGTCGGAGCGCACCGGCCACTCCGGCGCGCAGATCTTCACCGCGCCCTGCCGGGTGCCCAACGCCAGCCCCGGCGAGCCCTCCGCCTGCCCGCCGAGCGGCGCCAGGCCGACGACGGTCTCCCCCGCCGCCAACGGCACCAGCTCGGCAGCCGACATACCGCCCCGCAGTGACACCGTGCCCGCCTGCTCGGGCAGCACCGGCAGCGGCAGCACGTCGACCTTGAACGCCCGACCGGCGCTGGTCAACAGCAGCACCCGGCCCCGGGCGGTGGAGTGCACGATGGCGCGTACCGTGTCGTGCTTGACCCGGCCGTTGCGGCGACGCCCCTCGGCGCTCTCCTCCGACTCGGCCGCGGTCCGGGCGACCAGCCCGGTCGCGGAGAGGATCACCTGGCACGGGTCGTCGGCGACCTCCAGCGGGCCGGCCGGCGCGGACGCGGCCAGCACCTCCTTCAGGTCACCGTCGACGAGCGTCGTACGACGGTCGGTGCCGAACTGCTTGACCACTGACGCCAACTCGTCGGAGACCACCTTCCGGAGCACCCGCTCGTCGTCGAGGATCTTGCTCAGCTCGGCGATCTCGGCGCGCAGCCGTTCCTGCTCGGCCTCCAGCTCGATCCGGTCGAACTTGGTCAGTCGACGCAGCGGGGTGTCCAGAATGTACGTGGCCTGGATGTCGGAGAGGCCGAACCGGCTCATCAGCCCGTCCTTCGCGGCCTGCGCGTCGTCGCTGCCCCGGATCAGCCGGACCACCTCGTCGATGTCCAGCAGCGCGATCAGCAGACCGTCGACCAGGTGCAGCCGCTCCTGACGCTTGCGGCGGCGGTACGAGGTGCGTCGGGTGACCACCTCGTAGCGGTGGGCCAGGAAGACCTCCAGCAGCGCCTTGAGACCCAGCGTACGCGGCTGCCCGTCGACCAGGACCAGGTTGTTGACGCCGAACGACTGCTCCAGCGGGGTCAACCGGTAGAGGTCGGCGAGCAGCGCCTGCGGGTTGACGCCGACCTTGCACTCGACGACGAGCCGGGTGCCGCTCTCCCGGTCGGTGAGGTCCTTGACGTCGGCGATGCCGGTCAGCCGCTTGGTCTTGGTGACCTCGTTGGTGATCGCGGCGATGACCTTCTCCGCACCGACGCCGTAGGGCAGCTCGACCACGGTGATCGCCTGACGGCCCCGGCTGCCCTCGATCGGACCGATCTCCACCTTGCCGCGCATCCGCACCACGCCGCGCCCGGTCTCGTACGCCCGGCGCACCTCGTCCAGGCCCAGCAGCACCCCACCGGTGGGCAGGTCGGGGCCGGGGACGAACTCCATGAGTTTGTCCAGAGTGGCGTCCGGGTGGTTGATCAGCCAGCGGGCGGCGGAGACGACCTCCGCCAGGTTGTGCGGGATCATGTTGGTGGCCATGCCGACCGCGATCCCGGACGCGCCGTTGACCAGCAGGTTGGGGAAGGCCGCCGGCAGCACCGTCGGCTGGGTCAGCGAACCGTCGTAGTTGGGCTCGACGTCGACGGTCTCCTCGCCCAGCTCACCGACGAGCAGCATGGCCTCGCGCGACATCCGGGCCTCGGTGTAACGCGATGCTGCCGGGCCGTCGTCAGGGCTGCCGAAGTTGCCGTGCCCGTCGATGAGGGGCACGTTGAGCGAGAAGTCCTGCGCCAGGCGGACCATGGCGTCGTAGATCGCCGTGTCGCCGTGCGGATGGTACTTTCCCATTGTATCCCCGACAATTCGGGCAGACTTCACGTGCCCACGGTCGGGGCGGTAGCCCTGCTCGTACATCGACCAGAGGATGCGCCGGTGCACGGGCTTGAGGCCGTCGCGGGCGTCGGGCAGGGCGCGCGAGTGGATGACCGAGAACGCGTACTCCAGGTAGGAGTCGGAGACCTCGGTGACCAGCGGATTGTCGAAGACCCGCGCGCCGGCCTGGTCGAACGAGGAGAGGTCGACCTTGTTTTCCTTGCGGCGTGCCATGACTCAGCTCTCCACTCGAACGGAACGTGTGCTCATGCGTCGATCGCCTCGCGATCCACCCGGTCGGCGGAGTCGATCAGCCAGTTGCGGCGCGGCTCGACCTTCTCGCCCATCAGCAGTTCGAGGATGCGTTCGGCGGCCTCGACGTCGTCGAGGGTGATCCGGCGGACCGCGCGGGTGGCCGGGTTCATCGTGGTGTCCCACAGCTCGTCGGCGTCCATCTCACCGAGACCCTTGAACCGTGGGATGGGGGTGACGATCTGCTTGCCAGCCTTCTCCAGCTTGTGGACCGTCGCCTCCATCTCGGCCTGGGTGTAGGTGTAGACGGTCTGCGGGTTGCGCCCCTTGGTGGTGATCTTGTGCAGGGGCGGCATCGCGGCGTAGAGCCGGCCGGCCTCGATCAGCGGCCGCATGTACCGGGCGAACAGGGTGATCAGCAGCGTCCGGATGTGGGCGCCGTCCACGTCGGCGTCGGCCATGATCAGCACCCGGCCGTAGCGCAGCGCGGAGAGGTCGAAGGTGCGCCCCGAGCCGGCGCCGAGCACCTGCACGATGGCGGCGCACTCGGCATTGTCCAGAACCTGCTGGAGGTTGGCCTTCTGCACGTTGAGGATCTTGCCGCGGATCGGCAACAGCGCCTGGTATTCCGAGGAGCGGGCCATCCGGCTCGTCCCCAGGGCGCTGTCACCCTCGACGATGAACAATTCGCTGCGGTCGATGCCGGTGGCCCGGCAGTCGACCAGCTTCGGCGGCATGGACGCGCCCTCCAGGGCGGTCTTGCGCCGGGCGGCGTCCTTCTGCTGTTTCTGGGTGAGCCGGACCCGGGCGGCGTCGACGATCTTCTGCAGGACGGTGCGCGCCTCGGCCTTGGTGCGCCGGTCCTCCAGCCAGGCCTTGACGTGCGCGTCGACCAGGGACTGGAGAACCTTGGTGATGCCGGTGGTGGAGAGCTCGTCCTTCGTCTGCGAGGTGAACTGCGGCTCAGGAATCCGCACGTGCACCACGGCGGTCATCCCCTCCAGGACGTCGTCCAGGGTGGGTGGCTCCTCCTTGGCCTTGAGCAGACCGCGGGTGTTGCGGATCGCGTCGGCGAGCGCGCGGACCAGGGCCCGCTCGAAGCCCTTGCGGTGGGTGCCGCCGTGCGCGTTACGGATGGTGTTGGTGAAGCACTCGACGGTGCGCTCGTAACCGGTGCCCCACCGGAACGCCACCTCGACCTCGGCCCGCCGCTGCACGTTGGACTGCATGACGCCGTTGGCGTCGGCGGCGTTCTCCCGGTAGGTGCCCTCGCCGTTGACCAGCAGGATGCCGGAGACCGGCCGGTCGCCGGCCGGGGCGAGGAACTCCACCATGTCGCTGAGCCCGTTGGGGTAGTGGAACCGCTCCTCGGCGGGCACCTCACCGGTCAGGTCGCGTAGCAGGTAGGTCACGCCGGGGACCAGGAACGCGGTGTTGCGCAGCTTCATCCGGACGGCATCGACGTCGAGCGCCGCACCGGTCTCGAAGTAGCGGGCGTCGTGCCACCAGCGGATCGAGGTGCCGGTGCGCTGGCCGCGCTTCATGGCACCGGTCACCTGGAGGCCGGGGCCGGCGGTGAAGGGGGCGTCCGGCCCGTCGCCGTCGAAGATGCCCGGCACGCCGTGCCGGAACGACATCGTGTGGACCTTGCCGGCTCGACGGACGGTCACGTCGAAGCGGCGGGACAGCGCGTTGACCGCCGACGCGCCGACGCCGTGCAGACCGCCGGAGGTCTTGTAGCCGGAGCCGCCGAACTTGCCGCCCGCGTGCAGCCGGGTCAGCACCAGCTCGACGCCGGAGATGCCGGACTTGGCGTGCACGTCGGTGGGGATGCCCCGGCCGTCGTCGTCGACCTGCACCGAGCCGTCGGGGTGCAGGATCACCTCGACGTGGCTGGCGTGACCGGCGACTCCCTCGTCGGTGGAGTTGTCGAGGATCTCGTTGACGAGGTGACCCACGCCACGGCTGTCGGTGGAGCCGATGTACATGCCGGGCCGCTTGCGGACAGCGTCCAGCCCCTCAAGGTGGGTGAGGTCATCGGCCCCGTACAGGGTGTCAGGCTCTGCGGTCAACTGGTCGTACTCCCCGGTCTCGGCGGTGTGCTGCCGGTCACCGGCGACATCAGCCGGCGTGGCGCGCCGCAGCGAGCCTAGCCCGAGGCTAGGACAAGTGTCGGAGGCCCTGCGCGACCCGCCGCGCGGGTCCCTCGGGACGTGAGCCAACCAACAGCCGGTGGGTGATCATGGGGCCACGCAGAGACAGCGTCACCGGTACGCTCGGCCGTGATCGCGGCCGATGTGCGCGCGGGGTGCACGCCGGTCCGGGTCGAGGAGATCAGGAGGCGGTTGCGGTGACCGAGACGTTTCGCGACGCCCTGCGGCGCTCCCTTGGCACCCGGGCCCGTCGGTGGCTGCTGGCGGGCACCCTGGTGGCGGGGCTGCTGGCCGCCGTGGCGCTGGTCGCGGCGGCGGCTCCGGCCGAGCGGACCTTCGCCGAGCTCTCGGGCACCGTCCAGAGCCTGATGTCGGTCGCGACCCCGCTCTTCGGCATCCTGCTGGTCAGCGACCTGCGCCGGGGGCCCGTGCGCCCGGCGGTCCTGCCCACCGTGCTCGCGGTGGGGCTGCCGGCGGTCGTCATCGCCGTCGTCGGCGTGCTGATCTGCGCCGCGACGCTCGCCCTCACCCCGGCCGAGGTCGCCGACGAGCCGTGGCGGTTCGCCGGGACGGTAGCGGTGGGCGGTGTGCTGGTGCAGTTCGTCGCCGGGCTGGTGGGCACCGGGCTGGGCCTGTTGGTGCGCCCGGTGGTGGTGGCGTTCCTGGCCACCATCGTCCTGCCGCTGGGTCTGTTCGCGCTGCTGGGTGCCGTGGACGCCCTCCGTGCGGCGCAGCCGTGGCTCACCCCGTTCGGCAGCGTGCGCAACCTGCTCTCGGGAGAGATGACGGCGCTGCGGTGGGTGCAGTGGCTGTGCGTACTCCTGATCTGGGGTGTCGGTCTGAACGCCGCCGGCGCGGCGGTGCTGAACCGCGGCGGCCGGACCGCCCGGTAGCGCCGCGCGCCGCCCCCACCGCCGCCCGCCGACCTCGACGCGGTAGCGCGTCCTGTCTACGCGCACGTGTCTTTCATCGAACGAATCTGTTACGGGCCATTGACGTCCGTCGCGCAGGGGTGATCTGATCGCGCCCTCAGAGAATCTTTCATCTTTCGATGGGATGGGGGCCCCATGCCCAGGTTCCGGCGTACCGCGCTCGCCGCGGGACTCACGATCGCCATGGCCGCGTTGTCGACCGCCGTCGCGCTGCCCGCACCCGCGTCCGCCGCGCTGCCCACCGCCGCGGTGGCGCTCGGAGACAGCTTCATCAGTGGCGAGGGCGCCGGGGCGTACACCCCGGTGGTCGACGTCAACGGCGTCAGCCAGGGCTTCCCCGGCTGGACGGCGGCGAACAACAACGCGTTCTTCTGCCACCGCTCGGCGAACGCCTCGCTCCATCAGGCCAACCTGCCGGGCATCCAGAACCGGTTCAACCTGGCCTGCTCCGGCGGCCAGCCGCACGACATCGCCAACGCCTCCCAGGCGCGGGCCAACGGTCGCACCGTGGCCTCGCAGCTGAGCCAGCTGCGCGCCGTCGCGCAGACCCAGGATATCGACCTGGTGCTGATCGGCCTCGGCTCCAACAACAGCTCGTTCACCTTCGGCAGCGTCGCGGAGAAGTGCGCCAACCGGTTCATCGCCGACGCCTGGACCGGCTGGTGGGAGTTCTGGGCGTACCTGAACGGCCCGGTGGAGCAGAAGCCGTGCAGCGACGCCGACCTGGCCACCGCCGCGCAGCTCAGCGCCGCGACCGCGGAGACCACGGCGGCCGTACGCCAGATCCTCACCACCCTCGACCAGGTCGACGCGGACGGTCAGCACCGGGTGGTCTTCCAGGACTACACGAACCCGCTGCCGCTGGACCTGAACCAGACGTTCCACGAGGAGGACGGCCGGGACGACACCCGGGACAAGTTCCGTGATCTCGGCGCCGAGCGGTACGCGGGCGGGTGCCCGATCCACCGGGCCAGCCTGGCGCCGGGGCACCGCTTCTCCCAGGGCCTGGGCAGCATCGTGAAGTTCACCAGGGACACCCTCGCTGCCGAGTTCCCGGCCGACGACCTGGTGTACCTGAACGTGCAGCAGGCCTTCAACGGTGCCCGGCTCTGCGAGCAGACCGGCAGCCCGACCGGCGCGCTGGCCACTCCGATCCGGCTTCAGGACGGCGCCACCGGCACCTTCGTCACCAGCCTCGCCGGCAAGGACAAGATCGCCATCCAGCGGATCGCCAACACCTGCGTCAGCTACTTCCAGACCTGCCAGGAGTCGTGGCACCCGAACGCCACCGGGCACCAGGTGCTCGGCCAGTGCCTGAGCGGTGCGGCCTCCACCAGCGCCCGCTCGGTGGCCTGCGTGCGGGCCAGCAATGGGGCCATCTCGGTTTCCTGAGCGCAGCGCCGGTCGGAGGGCTCCGCCATGTGGCGGGGCCCTCCGTCGCGCGCGGCGTCATCTGCGCCCCGGTCGTCGACGGCCTGCTGCTACCCGCCGGTAACGTCAGGTCGTAGGCTGGGCCGGTGAACGGGGATCTGGAGTACGCGCAGGAGTTCGTCGACGTCGACGGTGGCCGGCTGGGTGTGCAGGTCTACCCGGAACCGTCCGGAGTGACCGGCGCGCCGGTGGTGGTGATCTGGCCCGCGATGGGCGTCCGGGCCCGCTACTACCGGCCCTTCGCCGCCGCGCTGCGCGCCGCGGGGCTGGCCGTGGTCGTGGCCGATCTGCGCGGCACCGGGTCGAGCACGCCCGCGCCGAGTCGGGCGGACCGGCACGGTTACGCCGAACTGGCCGACGACGTCGGCGCCGTCCTGGCCGCCCTCAAGCCGCGACTGGACGGGCGCACCCGACTGCTTCTCGGGCACTCACTCGGCGGGCAGGCCGCGCTGCTGCACCTCGCCCTGCACGGCGACGGCGAGGTGGACGGGTTGGCGCTGGTCGCGGTCGGCATCCCGCACTGGCGGAGCTACCCGGGCCGGCGCGGCCTCGGCGTGCTGCCCTACACCCAGGGCATCGCCGCCACGGCGGCGCTGCTCGGCGTCTGGCCGGGCTGGGGCTTCGGTGGCCGGCAGGCGCGCGGCGTGATCCGCGACTGGGCGTACACCGCACGGACCGGTCGGTTCCCTCGACTCAACGGCACGGACACCGAGGCCGCGGTCCGCGCCGTACGGACACCGGTGCTGGCCGTCAGCGTCGACGACGACCAGTACACGCCGCACGAGACCATGGACCACCTCTGCGCGAAGCTCGGCAATGCGCCGGTGACCCGGGAACGGTACACAGTGGTGCAGGCCGGCGCGCCGTTGGACCATTTCACCTGGGTCCGCGCAGGCGTCCCGCTGGCGCGGCGGATCGCCGGTTTCGCTACCGACCTGCCGCCCCGCTGAGCCGTACCGGCCCGTCGGTGGACGCGGGTCGGCTCACTCGTCCTGGTCCAGCGGCACCAGCTCACCGTCCTGTTCGACCTGGATCTCGGCGTGCTCCTTGCGGGGCGCGACCTCGGCGGTGTTCCGGTTCGGGTCGTTGTCGGGGTGCATGAGCACCGCGTCTGTTTTGGGGGTCTTCTCCCGGCTCTCGTCCGGCTGCGACATCGCGTTCCCCTCTCGTCGGCGTCGCTGGAGGATCTACCCGCCACCGGGCGAACGACTCCTGCCCGGACGAGGCCGACGCACCGACGCCACGGATGTCCCGTAGCTGCCCGCCACGACGCGGATCGGCCCCGGCGGGCCGGGGTTAGCCGCCCGAGCGGCGGGTAAGCCGCAGCGCCCGACACGGCGGAAGGGGATCACATGTCCGAACGGCACACCGCACTGCGTTCGATGCACGATCTGGGCCTGGCGGCCTGGTTCGGCGGCTCCCTCATGGGTGCCTTCGGTGTCAACGGCGCAGCGGCGAAAATCAGCGACTCGACCCAGCGGCTCCCGGTCGCCTCGGCCGGATGGTCCAAGTGGACCCCGGTCAACGCGGCCGCGATCGGCGCCCACCTGGCTGGCGCCGTCGGCGAACTGGTGACCGAGAGCCCACGGATGGCGGCCCAGGCCGGCGTCGGCCGGGCCAGCGCCATCAAGACCGCGCTGACCATCGGCGCGCTCGCGGTCACCGGCTACAGCCGGTTGGTCGGCATGCGGCTGGAGAAGGCCGGCGGCCCGCCGGTGAGCGGCGCCACCGAGCCGAACCACCAGACCCCGGCCAGTGTGGCCTCGTCGCAACGGCAGATGAAGCTGCTCCAGTGGGCCATTCCGGCGCTGACCGGGACGCTGGTCGTGGTCACCGCGTACATGGGTGAGCAGCAGAAGCCCGGCCAGGTGTTCCGCGGGATGCTCGGTCGCGCCGGTGGGATGAAGGGCGCCTCCAAGGGCGTGATCAAGATGGCGGGAATGAGCAACGGCAAGCGACCGATGGCGATGGCCGGACGCTGAGCGTCGGGCCGGCCGGCGTCCCGCCGCCACCTCGACGGCGGGGCGCTGGCCGGCCCGCTCGCGTACCGGAGCGACGACGGATCCCGCGCGACGACGAGTCGGCGCCCGTACGGCGGCGCGCCGGTGACCTGTCGGGCGGCGCGGGCGGGCGGGCAGCCCGGCCCGAGGACGGCACATCGTCCGCCGGTGGCGGCGGACCGACGAGCGGGGTGGCCATGACGGCGCA
Source organism: Micromonospora sp. NBRC 107095 (assembly GCF_030269705.1). Taxonomy (NCBI): domain Bacteria; kingdom Bacillati; phylum Actinomycetota; class Actinomycetes; order Micromonosporales; family Micromonosporaceae; genus Micromonospora; species Micromonospora sp. NBRC 107095. The sequence continues at coordinate 2,357,051 of NZ_BSTU01000001.1, read as the reverse complement.
CAAGGGACGCAGCGGCGACAACGACCGGCTGGAGCCGGAGGCGACCAACCCGTGGGGCACCGGCGACGGTTTCGACGCCGACGCGCCCTGGGGCACCGACGACGACTCACCCATGGACGAGGGCAGCGAGGAGACAGCGGTGCCCGAGGGCCGGCGCGGCGAGCGGCGGGCGGGTGCCCCGGCGGGTCGCACGGGCCCGGCGGGTCGACACGGTTTCGGTTCGGTCGAGCCGACGCGAACGACGATGGCCGGGCCGGGCGCCCCACCCGATCCCGCGCCCAGCGGCCGGACCTTCCCCGACGACGCGGAGATCGGCGAGTCGACCCAGGACGCGCTACGCAGCCGGGGACGGCGGTCCTGACCGGACCCTGTGCCCGGCCGGCTGGCAGGTGCGCCGCTCAACCGTTCGTCGGGACGGCGTGATCGGCGACCATCGTCTCGGTGAGCAGTTGCGCCAGCCGGGTGGCGTCGCGCTGGGCCTGCCCGGCGCAGCAGTTGTTGAACAGCACGTGCAGCTCGTCGGGGAGAGCCGCGAACCCGGTCAGCCGTCCCGCCCACTGCCGCAGCTCGTCCTCGGCGTAGGCGTAGCGGAACTTCTCCTGCTTGTCGCCCTCGGCCCAGGCGTCGCTGTGACCGTGGAACCGGACGATCGCCGGCTCCGCCGTCTTGGTCAGGATCGGGGGCACCGACGACGGGTGTCCCTGTGGCATGTCGACGCAGACCACTGACAGGTCGTGGGCGCGGAGCAGGTCCAGGGTGTCCGTCGCGGCCGCGTCGTCCAACCAGGAGCTGTGCCGCAGCTCGACACCGACCCGCCACGGCCGGCAGCGCTGCGCGAGCTCGACGATCCGGCGTTCGGCCGCCGGGCTGCGCACCAGCCACGGCGGGAACTGCAACATCACCACACCGAGCTTGCCGGCCGCCGCGATCGGCGCCAGGGCCGCGCGAAACCGGGTCCACAGCTCGTCGTACGCCCGCTCCGGCAGGTCACGGCGGCGGATCCGGCTCGGGCCGGCGGCCGGACGCAGGTCCCGAGGCAGCACGGCGACCGGCGTCGGGTGACCGGTGAAGAGGCTGAACGCCTTGACGTCGAAGGTGAAGTCGTCCGGTGTGGCGTCCACCCAGCTCTGGGTCGTCTCCGGCACCGGGATGGCGTAGTAGGACGTGTCCACCTCGACCAACGGGAACTGGCTGGCGTAGAAGCCCAGCCGACGCGCCGGCGTGCTGGCCGAACGGGGGTACCACCCGGAGCGCAGCAGGGACTGGTCCGCCCAGGACGATGTGCCCACCTTAATCACAGCCATGTCATTCAGTGGACCGCCTTCGACGCGGATCGGCAACCGCTGGCGGTCTTCCGTCGACCCGGTGTCGTGCCCGGGAAGTGTCGGTGCCCGGCAATACGGTGGCACCGGGTGGACATCGACGAAAGGGTGGCGGCATGACCAGCACTGAGCAGCTCACCGGTGAGCGCACCGATCTCCTGCAGGCGCTCCGCAGGCACCGCGGTTTCCTTCTGCAGACCGTCGACGGGCTCACCGACGAGCAGGCGGCCAGTCGCCCCACCGTCAGCGGTCTCTGCCTCGGCGGCCTCATCAAGCACGTGGCCGGCGTCGAGCACCGGTGGATGCTCTTCGCGGTGGGTGGTGCGGAGGCGATGGACCGTGAGGAGGTCGACTGGGTCGGTCAGTTCCAGATGGCACCGGGCGAGACACTGGCCGGGCTGGTCGAGCGCTTCCAGGAAATCGCCGTCCGGACCGACGAGTTGATCGCCACCCTCGACCTGGACGCGGCGCACCCGTTGCCGCAGGCGCCCTGGTTCGAGCCGGGGGCGAGCTGGACGGTCCGCCGGGTGCTGCTGCACCTCATCGCCGAGACGTCCCAGCACGCCGGGCACGCCGACATCCTGCGGGAGTCGATCGACGGCGCCAGGACGATGGGCTGACGCCCGCCGTCATCGCCACCGCCTGCGCTGATCCTCGGCCTCACCGCAGGCGGTGCCGGCGTTCGGTGGTCCGATCTCTCGCGTAGGCGTCGGAGTGACCCCAACGGCCGGGGATGTCGAGCAGTTCCAGCCGGCCGAACCCCTCTGGCACCGCCGGGTTGACCAGCAGGTTGTCGCCGGTGGGTCGCAGACCCAGCACGGTGCCGAGCAGCATCAGCAGGGATCCCGACGACCATGCCTGCGGGCGGCAGCTCGTCGCCAGTTGCACCGGGTAGGTCGTCAGGCTGCGCTCGTAGCCGGCGATCACCTCCGGCACCTCGCCGCCGAGCGTCAGCGTCATGTCGAAGACGCCGGCGGCGATCCGGGCCGCCTGAGCGTCGAGGCGGTAGCGACGCAGCCCGGCGGCGATCACCGCGTTGTCCGACGGCCACACCGCGCCCAGGTGCGCGCCCACCGGGTTGTACGTGCGCTGCCCGGTGGCGAACGTGCGTACTCCCCAACCGCTGAACAGTCGCGGCCCGACCAGGTGCTCGGCTACCGCTTCCGCGCGGTCGTCCGCGACGATCCCGCTCCAGAGCAAATGCCCGATGTTGGAGGCCAACGCATCGACCGGCTCGCCGTACGGGTCGAGCGCCAACGCGTAGTACCCCTGGTGTGGCAGCCAGAAGTCCCGGTTGAAGCGCTCCTTGAGCGCTGCCGCCTCCCGTTCCAAACGGTCGGCGTACGCGAGGTCGCCCCAGAACTCGCGGGCCAGCCGGGCGCCCCGGCGCTTCGCGTCGTACGCGTAACCCTGCAACTCGCAGGTGGCGCGGGGAAAGGCGGGTTGCCGACCACGGGCGTCGACGATGGCGTCCGGGGAATTCTTCCAGCCCTGGTTGACCGCGCCGTAGCGCTCGTTGCGGCGCTGGTAGCGCAGGTAGCCGTCCCCGGTCAGGTCGCCGTACTCGTCGATCCAGTCCAGCGCCATCCGGGCCGGGTGCCGCAGCTCGCGGACCAGGTCCGCGTCACCGGACCAGCGTTCGTACTCGTCGAGCAGGACGACGAAGAGCGGGGTGGTGTCGGCCGCGCCGTAGTACAACGCGCTCGCCCGTTCGCTGAACGCCCCCGTCTCGCCGTACCGCAGGTGGGCCAGGATCTTGCCGGGCTCCTCTTCCAGCCAGTCGTCGAGCTGACCGCCCTGCATGAGCGCCAGCATCCGCAGCGTCGACGGGGCCAGTTCGGGGGTGAACGCCATCGTCTGGAGGCAGGTGATGATGCTGTCCCGTCCGAACAGGCCCATCGCCCACGGCAGACCACCGATCGGCACCCGCTCGCGGTACGCGAGCGGCTGGTAGCGCAGCGCCGCCAGGTCCGCGAGGCTGCCCTGGTAGAGCTCTTCCAGGCCGGCGCGTTCGGCCACCAGTTGCGGCGCACGCTCCAGCCACCGGGTCAGGTCCTCGCCCATCCCCGTCCGCAGGGCCTGTTGGTGCGACCGCAGGTCGGCGCGGAGGTCCCGACCCTCCTCGCCGCCCATGGTCACTGTGACATGCAGGTCGGTCTCCCACGTCCCCTCGGGTGGGATCCGGATCCGGAAGGTCATCCCCTGCTCGTCCACATCGGCGGGTACGGTGCTGCACACCGTGGTCTCCCGGATGAACCGGTCCCGCTGGTAGCGCAGCACGAGCTGCTGGCCCGCCGGGTCGGCGGTGACCTCGACGGCCCGCTGCCGCACCTGCCCGACCTCGACGATGTCGGTGAAGTCGCTGGCCATCTCCAGCCGGACGGTGTACTCGGCGGGTTGCGACGAATGGTTGAGCACCGTGATGTTCTCGTGGAAACAGTCGTGGACCGATCGGTGCCTGATGATCGACACATCGGCGTCGATGTAGTGGCTCGCCATGCCGGGAACCAGGAAGAACCGGGTCTCGAAGTAGGTGAGGTCGTCCCGGGACAGGGCGTTGGTCCGTTCACCGTCGATCCGCAGCACCCAGTGGGACAGGAACCGGGTGTCGTACGCGAAGAGTCCGACCGGGAGCTGCGGGTCGGGCTCGATGTCGCCCTGGGCGTCGCTGATGGCGAAGATGTTGCCCGCGATGACGTGCACCAGTTCCTGCTTCACGGCCGACCACCCCGAGCGGTCGTCACGGCCCGGCCAGCAGGCACGGCCCGGCCAGCAGGCACGGCCCGGCCGGCAAGCGCGGCCCGGCCCAACTCGCGCGGGTGACGGGCGCCGTCCGGCCCGGAGAAGATCCGCCGCAGCAGCATCAGCAGTTGCATGTTGCCCTGCACTGTCACCTCGTTGCGCAGCAGACCCGCTCCCGGGTGCAGTTCGCCGCGAACCATCCGGTCGAAGACCGCCCGGTCGGCCCGCACCACCAACTCGGCGTCCTCGGCCGAGCGGGTCACGCGCACGTGTTGGTCGGCGATGGTCAGGTACCAGTGGTCGGTGCTGCCGTCGTCACGGACATCCAACCGCAACGTCCCCGCGGTGGTTTCCGGCAGGTCGGGTCGCCGACCGGTGTCCAGCTGTCGCAGGTACTGCTCCGCCGTCGCACCCATCAGATCCCCTCCCCACGGTTCCCCGCAGGATCACCCGCGCCGGGGTGAGGCCGGTTCACCCGGAACGGGTGAGGGTGCCCCGGGGTCGCGCCGCGGCGGCCCGTTTGCCGGGCGACGAGGCGGGCAGGCCAGTGGTTCAGTCGAGACAGACGGGAGCACCGACATGCGCGCACTGCGGTTGCGGGAGTGGAAGTCGGAACCGGAGTTGGTCGAGGTCCCCGACCCGACGCCCGGGCCGGGTCAGGTGGTGGTCCGGATCGGCGGTGCCGGCGCCTGCCACTCCGACCTGCACCTGATGGACGAGTTCGAGCCGGGCACGATGCCCTGGAACCCGCCGTTCACCCTCGGTCACGAGAACGCCGGCTGGGTACACGCCCTCGGCGACGGGGTGACCGGGTTGTCCGTCGGGCAACCGGTCGCGGTGTTCGGATCGTGGGGTTGTGGCACCTGCGCCCGCTGTCGGCTCGGGATCGACCCGTACTGCGAGAACCCGTCCGCTGCGCCGGTGCCGAGCGGAGGCGGTGGGCTCGGACTGGACGGCGGAATGGCCGAGTTCGAACTGGTCCCGGACGCGCGGCACGTCGTACCTCTGCCGGAGGGTCTGGAACCGGCGCAGGCCGCACCGCTGACCGACGCGGGACTCACCCCGTACCACGCCGTCCGGCGCTCCTGGCCGAAGCTGCCACCGGGCAGCACGGCCGTGGTGATCGGGGTCGGCGGGCTGGGGCACGTGGGCGTGCAGATCCTCAAGGCCACCACCGCCGCGCGGGTGATCGCCGTGGACACCCGGGCCGAGGCGCTGCAACTGGCCGAGGAGTGCGGCGCCGACCGCACGGTGACCTCCGGACCGACCGCCGCCGAGGAGATCCGGGACGCCACCGGAGGGCGGGGCGCCGACGTGGTGCTGGACTTCGTCGGCGCGGACAGCACCCTGGCGCTCGGCGTGGCGGCGGCCCGCACCGTGGGCGACCTGACCATCGTCGGGATCGGCGGCGGCACGCTGGGGGTGTCGTTCTTCTCCGTGCCGTACGAGGTGAGTATCGCCACCACCTACTGGGGCAGCCGACCCGAGCTGGTGGAGGTGCTCGACCTGGGTGCCCGGGGCCTGGTCCGGCCGAGCATCACCACCTTCGCCCTGGACGACGCCCTGGACGCGTACCGCCAGCTGCGCGACGGGACCCTGGAGGGCCGGGCGGTGATCGTGCCGTGAGCCCGGCCGTCAGCCGGCCTCGATCAGGCCACGCAGGTAGGCGGCCTGGCCGACGTGTTGCAGGTCGTCCTCGGCCACGCTGACCAACCGGACGCCGAGGGTGACCGGCGGATCCCACGCCTCGTCGACCACACGGTCCAGGTCCGCCGGGGCCAGCCCGGCCAGGAAGTCTCCGGTACGCGCGGCGACCGCCTCGTAGTAGTCGACGAGCGCCTGCGCGCTCTCCGGCCGCACCGTCGCGACCTGGGCGGGCGAGTGCCCGTAGCCGGTGTTGTCGGGGTCGGCGTCGAGCCCGAACCGTCCCGCCCAGTCGCCGCTGACCCAGATCTGGTCGGTGTCGAGGACCTCGGCGACATGATGGTCCTGCACCCGGGTGAGGTGCCAGACCAGCCAGCCGATCGAGTTGGCGCCCGGGGCGGGCTGGTGGAGCAGGTGCTCGGGGCTGAGGCCCTCGACCGCCGCGCGGACGAGGTCGGGCAGTCGGTCGTACGCCTCGGTCAGCAGGTCACTCACATTCACGTGCTGCGCCTTCCTGGTGGGTTTCGGATCAGGTACCGCCGGACGTGGGCGGGCAAACCTCGGCCGCTACGGTGATCAAATGGTCGCCGCGCTGGAGTTGTACCTGGACCCGGACGCCACCCGCCGGATCCGGGTGCTCTGGGACGCGCTGGAGGCCGAGGGCGTGCAGAGCATGCGCTCGCTGCTGGAGCAGCGCCACCGTCCGCACGTCTCGCTCACGGTGGCGCCCCGGTTCGACCCGGAGCAGGTCGCCGAGGCGTTACAGGGGACGGTGGTGGCCGCCCCGTTGCGGCTCGAATTCCAGTACGCCGGCCAGTTCGTCGGTCGGGTGCTCTGGCTCGGTCCGACGCCCACCCCGGAGTTGCTGGCGCACCACCGGCTGGTGCACGACCGGCTCGCCGCCGCCGGCATCCCCCTCGCCGAGCACTACCAGCCGGGGCGCTGGGTGCCACACTGCACGCTCTCCATGCGGGTGCCGAACGCACTGATGGCCGCCGCGGTGCGCCGCTGCCTGGAGGTGCTGCCGCTGGCCGCGACGGTGGTCGGCGCGGCGCTCACCGACCACGCCCGGGGCATCGCCCACCCGCTGCCTTGACCGTGACTCGACCGTCGCTGCGTAATGTCCGGTTTGGCGGGCGCCAGTCGGAAACCCGAAAACAAGCGGTGCGGAAGCGGCCGGGCGTGGGAAGGTTCGAGTGGCTGTCGTACCGGTGGTGGGCTGCTCACGGGCGGTCCCACCCGGCCGGTGGCGCGAATTCACCCCGCGCCGCCCACGGCGGCTTCGACGAGGAGAGGCAGGGCCCATGCAGGCTCAGCGCAGGCCACCGCGCACGGAGCGGAGCCAGACCCGGGACGACCGGACCGGCGGCGGAATGACCGGGGCGGCCACCCCCCTGACGATCTGGGCGGCCGCCGTACTGCTCGGCCGCATCGGTGCCGGTGACGACGACGTCGAGGACGAGCGGCACATCCTGCGTGGCATCGAGTGAGCCGCGGCCACGGGCTCAGAGCCAGCCGCGCCGCTTGAAGATCACGTAGAGGGTGCCGCAGACCAACAGCATCAACAGCAGCGCGAAGAGATAACCGAAGCGCCAGTTCAGCTCCGGCATGTGGACGAAGTTCATGCCGTACACGGTGCCGATGAGCGTGGGAGCGAAGAGGATCGCCGCCCAGGAGGAAACCTTCTTCAGCTCCTCGTTCTGGCTGTAGCTGGCCGCCGTGAGACTGCGCATCTCCTCGTTCTGCTGCTGCGACACGAGGGTCGCGTTGACGGTGAGGATGTTCTGCAGCAGGTGCCGGAAACCGTCCACCCGCTCCACCACCTGGGTCAGGTGGTCGGTCACGTCGCGCAGGTAGCGGCGCAGCTCCTCGTCGGCGCTGGCGCTGCCCGCGCCAACGGCCAGCGCGTCGAGGACGCTGAGCAGGGGGCGGGCGGCCCGCTGGAACTGGATGACCTCGCGGCTGAGGCCGTAGATGCGGCGGCTGGCGTTCGGGTCGCCACCGAACACCTGGGTCTCGATCTCGTCGATGTCGTTCTCCAGCCCGGCCACGACCGGCGCGTACCCGTCGACGACCTGGTCCAGGATCGCGTACAGGACCGCCTCCGGGCCCCGGGCGAGCATCTGCGCCTCGGTCTCCATCCGCCGCCGCACCGCGGCCAGGTCCGGTGCCTCACCGTGGCGGACGGTGACCACGAAGCCCGGCCCGATGAACAGGTGCAGCTCGGAGAACTCGACCTCCTCCCGCAGGTCGTCGTAGCGGGCGGCGCGCAGCACCACGAACAGGGTGTGGCCGTAGCGCTCCAGCTTGGGCCGCTGGTGGGCGTTGATCGCGTCCTCGACCGCCAGGTCGTGCAGCCGGAACTCACGGGCCAGCGAGGTGATCTGCTCGATGTCGGGCCGGTACAACCCGATCCAGGCCATCGCGTCGTCCTGCTCCTGCAGGCAACGGTACGTCTCGGCGAGGCCGGACGGGGAGGCGAACCGGTGCCCTCGGAGGTAGACCGCGCTGTCCACCAGGCCGTGGGACGCTGCGGGCGACTCCGGGGGCGGCGCCACGCCGACCCTCGTCTCGTACTCGTCGAGTTGACGGCCGAAGCCACCACCCGGGCGGAAGCGGCGGCCGCCGACCATGCCCTGTCCCCTCCCCCGGTGCCGTCCGGTCCGGACCGGGACGCTGCATCCCCGGTGCCCTGGGCCCGAAACCCGCCGGGATGTCGGCTGGGTTCCGCGCACCGGCGGACGAGGGCGGCCCGACGGGCGGATACTCACGGTGACCGTGAGCGGGATGACGGGGGACGCGCCGGTGACGTTCGACAGACGCGCCGGCCGGTTGCGGGGGTGGCTGCTCGACGCCGGCTCGGACCAGGCCGTCCAGCACCCGGGACCGCACGGGCGTCCGCCGGAGCACCGGCACCACCCGTGGTGGAAGGTGATGTGCCTGACCGGTGTGGACTACTTCTCCACGCTGGGTTACCAGCCGGGCATCGCGGCGCTGGCCGCCGGGGCGCTCTCCCCGGTGGCGACGCTGGTGCTGGTGCTGGTGACCCTGCTGGGCGCACTGCCGGTCTACCGGCGGGTGGCGGTGGAGAGCCCGCACGGTGAGGGCTCCATCGCGATGCTGGTCCGCCTGCTGAGCTACTGGCCGGGCAAGCTGCTGGTGCTGGTGCTGCTCGGTTTCGCGGCCACCGACTTCATCATCACCATCACCCTCTCGGCCGCCGACGCGACGGCGCACATCGACGAGAACCCTTTCTGGCCGAGTGCGCTCAAGGGACACGAGGTGCTGCTCACGCTGCTGCTCCTGGCGCTGCTGGGCGCGGTGTTCCTCAAGGGATTCAACGAGGCCATCGGGATCGCCGTCGTCCTGGTCGCGGTGTACCTGACGCTGAACGCCGTGGTGGTGGCCGACGCGCTGTGGCGGGTGGTGACGCATCCGAGCGCGGTCGACGACTGGACCTCCGCGCTGACCACCGGGCACGGCGACCCGTTGATGGTGGTCGGGCTGTCGCTGCTGGTCTTTCCGAAGCTGGCGTTGGGCCTGTCCGGCTTCGAGACCGGGGTGGCCGTCATGCCGAGCGTACGGGGTGACCCGCAGGACTCGGAGGACCGGCCGCTGGGCCGGATCCGTGGCGCGCGCCGGCTGCTCACCACCGCAGCGGTGATCATGAGCGCTTTTCTGATCACCAGCAGCGTGACGACGACGGTGCTGATCCCGCCGGACGCCTTTCAGCCGGGCGGGCCGGCGAACGGCCGGGCGCTGGCCTATCTGGCGCACGCCCACCTCGGCGAGGTGTTCGGCACCATCTACGACCTGTCCACCATCGGGATCCTCTGGTTCGCCGGGGCGTCGGCGATGGCTGGTCTGCTCAACCTCGTACCGCGCTACCTGCCCCGCTACGGCATGGCGCCGACCTGGGCGCGAGCCGTCCGGCCGCTGGTACTGGTCTTCACCTCGGTGGCGTTTCTGATCACTATCGTCTTCGAGGCCAGCGTGGACGCGCAGGGCGGCGCGTACGCCACCGGGGTGCTGGTGTTGATCACCTCGGCCGCGACGGCGGTGACGCTCGCGGCGTTGCGGCAGCGTCAGCGCGGTCGCACCATCGCGTTCGGCATCATCGCGGTGATCTTCGTCTACACGACGCTGGCCAACGTGGTGGAACGCCCCAGTGGCGTCAAGATCGCGGCTTGTTTCATCGGCGGGATCATCCTGGTGTCGGTGTTGTCCCGGCTGATGCGGGCCTACGAGCTGCGCGTCGATCACGTCGAGCTGGATTCGGCCGCGGCCCGGATCATCGACGAACGCGCCGGCCGACGGATCCGCCTCATCGCGCACGAACCCGACCGGCGCGACGAGGCGGAGTACCGCGCCAAGCTCGCCCAGACCATGGCGGACAACGACTTCCCCGACGACAGCGACGTCATCTTCGTCGAGGTCGAGGTCACCGACCCGTCCGACTTCGAGACCGAGGTGCTGGTCCGTGGCAGCGTCGTCGACGGCCGCTTCCCGGTGCTCAGCCTGGCCAGTTCGTCGGTGCCCACCGCGCTGGCCGCCCTGCTGCTGGAGATCCGCGACCGCAGCCGTCGACGACCCCACATCTACTTCGAGTGGTCCGAGGGAGGCCCGGTTCGCAACTTCCTGCGCTACCTGGCGTTCGGGCAGGGCGCGATCGCCTCGGTGACCCGGGAGATCCTGCGTCGCCAGGAACCCGACCCACACCGCCGACCGCACGTGCACGCCGGCTGACCTGGGCGCGGACGGACCGTCGCGCACGGTGAGCGTGGTCATACCGACTGGACGCGGCACCCGTCGGTGCTGCTAACCTCGGCGCAGGTCATGAGCGCCAGCGCGAAGCCCCGGCTCGCTGGCCGGCAACCCTCCTCCGCGGTGGGGTGCCCCGGGTGAAGACCAGGCACCGGCACGACGTCGGTGCAAGCGTGGCCTGGCACCCAGGTCAGCACAGACCCGGGAGAACCATGCGCATCCTCAGCACCACCCCACCGACCGACATCGCGGACTTCCGCACCGGTCGCCCCTCGCCCGCACTGACCCGGCGACGGCACGTGGACACGATGCGAATGTGCAGCGCCGCCTGTCGTCGCGGCACCGCGCTCTAGCACCACCCTCCCGAAACCCCTTTCCACCGGTACGCCCATCGGGCGCACCGTCGGTGGCGCACACCCGCGCCCGCCGAGACACCACCCTTCGGAGACACCAGTGCGATTCCTTCCCGCAGTGACCCGTGCCGCCGCCCTGGGGGCGGCGACGATCCTGGCCGCCACCGCCCTCACCGCCTGCGGCGACGACAGCTCGTCCGACGCCACCACCAACCCGTACGGCCTGGCCCAGCCCGGCGTGCTGCGCGCCGGCACGCTGACCGACGCCCCGCCGAACGTGTACCTCAAGGACGGCAGGTTCACCGGCTTCGACAACGACCTGCTGACCGCCGTGGCCGGCAAGCTCGGCCTCACCGTGGAGTTCGTCGGCACCGACTTCTCCGCGCTGCTCAGCCAGGTCAACAACCGCAAGTTCGACGTCGGCAGCTCCTCGATCACCATCACCGAGGCCCGCAAGAAGACAGTCGACTTCGGCAACGGCTACGACTTCGGCTACTTCGGCCTGGACGTCCCGGCCGGCTCGCCGATCACCAGCTTCGACCAGCTCACCGGCAAGCGGGTAGTGGTGGTGCAGGGCACGGTCCAGGACGACTACGCCACCGGCAAGCAGCTGAACCCGGTGCGGGTGCCGGACTACAACGGTGCGATCAACCAGCTCAAGGCGGGCACCGCCGACGCGTGGATCGCCCCGGCGGAGATCGGTGAGAAGTCGGCCGCCGACAGCAACGGCAAGATCACCGTGGCGGCCAAGCAGCTCAGCCCGGCACCGACCGCGTACGCCGTGGCCAAGGGCAACGACAAGCTGCGCGAGGCGCTGAACAAGAGCCTCGACGAGGTCATCGCCGACGGCACCTGGACACGGTTGCAGGCGCAGTACTACCCGGGCCGGCCGATCCCGGCGGACTTCAAGCCGGGCAGCGGCGCGGTCACGGTGGCGCCGTCGGCGTCCGCGTCAGCCGCGTCCTGAACCGGTGACGAGCGAGCGGGGCGGTAGGAGGGGCGACACATGGATCCGTTGAGCACCCTGTGGGAAACGTTCTTCGACTGGGACTCGATGCGCGAGGCGCTGCCCGAGATGCTGACCGTCGGGTTGCCCAACACGCTGATCCTGGCGGTCTCCGCCGCTCTGCTCGGCTCGGTGCTGGGCCTGCTGCTGGCCGTCGCCGGGATCTCCCGCAGCCGCTGGTTGCGCTGGCCGGCGCGGGTCTACACCGACGTGTTCCGAGGGCTTCCGGCCGCCGCCACGATCCTGCTGATCGGCGTCGGGTTGGCCCCGCTGGGCATGCAGGTCTGGGGGCCGGACCCCTACCCGCTGGGCATCCTGGCGCTGTCGCTCATCGCTGCCGCGTACATCGGGGAGATCTTCCGCTCGGGCATCCAGTCGGTGGAGGCCGCCCAGTTGGAGGGCGCCCGGGCGCTCGGCTTCTCCTGGGCCGACGCGATGCGGCTGGTGATCGTCCCGCAGGGCATCCGGCGGGTGCTGCCGGCCTGGGTGAACCAGCTCATCGCGCTGATCAAGGACTCCAGCCTGGTCTACTTCCTCGGCCTGGTGGCCAGCCAGCGGGAGCTGTTCCGGATCGGGCAGGACTACGCGGCCACCACCGGCAACGAGTCGGCGCTGCTGCTGGCAGGGCTGTGCTACCTGGCGTTGACCGTTCCGTTGACGCACGTCGTGAACTGGATCGACCGCCGGCTGCGCAACGGTCGGCCGGCCACCGCGCCGACAGACGAGGACGACGACACCGCGCCGTACGCGATGGAAGGAGACCGGCGATGACCACCGCCAGCACGACCTCGGTCAGCCTCGACGTACGCGACGTGCACCTCGCCTTCGGACCGAACCGGGTGCTGCGCGGCGTCGACCTGGCGGTGCCGCGTGGCGCGACGGCCTGTGTCATCGGCCCGTCCGGGTCGGGCAAGTCCACCCTGCTGCGCACCATCAACCGGCTGATCGAACCGGACCGGGGCGACGTGCTGCTGGACGGGCGCAGCGTGCTGGGCGACGACCCGGACGCGCTGCGGCAGCGGGTGGGCATGGTGTTCCAGCAGTTCAACCTCTTCCCGCACATGAGCGTGCTGCGCAACGTCACGCTGGCGCTGCGCCGCCTGCGCAAGCTCGGCGAGGACGAGGCGGACGCGGTCGCCCGCGCCCAGTTGGAGCTGGTGGGGCTTGCCGGCAAGGCGAACTCCCGACCGGCGCAACTCTCCGGTGGTCAGCAGCAACGGGTGGCGATCGCCCGTGCGCTGGCGTTGCGGCCCGAGGTGATGCTCTTCGACGAGGCGACCTCGGCGCTCGACCCGGAGCTGGTCAAGGGGGTGCTCGGGGTGATGGCCGACCTGTCCGCCGCCGGGATGACCATGGTGGTGGTGACCCACGAGATGGGCTTCGCCCGGCAGGTCGCCGACACCGTCGCCTTCATGGACCGGGGTGTGGTGCTGGAGGCCGGCCCGCCCGAGGCCGTCTTCGAGCGGGCCGAACATCCGCGGCTGCGCCGGTTCCTCGACCAGGTGCTCTGAGCCGCCCGGGCCGGACGGTGGCCGACCGTCACTCGTTCGGCCCGCGCCCCAGCAGCCGGATCTCCTCGTTGTCCAGCGCGGCTTGGAGTTCCTGCAGCACCAGGTCGTCGATCTCCCGGTTGTCGCGCAGTCGGGTGACCTCCCGCCTCTTGTGCGCGAGGACGCCGAGGCGCAGCCGCCGTTCCAACCGGCGCTCATCGGCGGTCGTCCCGCCGCTCTCGTTGAGGTCCTCCAGGTGCCGCTGGTACTCGACCTCCAACCGACGCACCGATTCACCCTCGGCGCCGATCTCCGCGGCGACCTGCGGGAGGGCGGCCAGGCCCACCTCGGTGGCCCGACGCCGGGCGTGCCGGGTCTCGTCGACGCGTTCCGGGTCGCCGCTCAGCCCGGCCCAACGCACCACCAACGGCAGGGTGGTGCCCTGCAGCAGCATGATCAGCACGATCACCAGTGCGGTGACGAAGATGATCAGATCGCGTTCAACCACCGGTCGACCGTCGACCATCACCGTCGGGACGGCCAGCGCGGCGGCGAGCGACACCGCGCCCCGGAAACCGGACCAGCCCGCGACCGTCCCCACCCGCCAACTCGACGGCCCCTGGCTCGGGTCCATGATGCGACGCCGCCGCAGCCTCGCGACCTGCGCGGTCAGGTAGACGAAGAGCAGCCGGGTGCCGATCACGACCACTGTCACCACCAGCACGATCAGCAGCGCCCGCTGCGGCGACGTGCTGGTGATGCCCTGCACGGCGCGGGGAATCTGCGTGCCGAGCAGGACGAACAACCCACCGTTGATCAGGAATGTGGACAGGTCCCAGAACGCGTACGCGAGCACCCGGGACCGGGCGCGGATCACCCGCGGGCCGGCGTAGGCCAGCACCAGGCCGGCGACCACCACCGCCAACACACCGCTGGCGTGCACCGAGTCGGCGAGCAGGAAGGCGCCGAACGGCGTCAGAACGCTGAGCGCGCCCTCGCGCAGCGGATCGTCGAGCCGCTTGCGGATCAGCACCACGGCGGCCCCCACCAGCAGACCGGCGACCACCCCGCCGACGCTGGCGCCGACGAACTCCTCGCCGATGCCCAGCACGCCCGGCTCGCCGCTGTGGCTGAGCAGCGCCACTGCCACCGCGAAGATCACCAGTGCGGTGCCGTCGTTGACCAGGCTCTCCGCGTGCAGGGTGGTGAGCAGCTTGCGGGGCAACCGCTTGGCCAGACCGGTGACCGCGGCGGCGTCGGTCGGCGCGAGGACCGCGCCGAGCACCCAGGCGGCGGCGGGGTTCACCCCGAACGCCTGCGCGGCGAACGACACCGTGACCATGGTGAGCACCACCAGCACCACGGCGAGCAGCCCGATCACCGGCAGGTTGGCGCGGATCTCGCGCAGGCTGATGGTGAGGCTCTCCCGGTACAGGATCGCCGGCAGGAAGATCAGCAGGACCAGATCCGGTTCCAGGGTGACCTCGGACAGCGGCGGGGTGAACCCGAGCAGCACGCCCAACGCGATGAGCAGGACCGGCGGGGCCACCCGGTACCGACCGCCAAGGGTGGTACCGACAAGCACTGTGGCACCGAGCACCACGATCAGGACGAGCGCCTCCACGCCTACCCCCTCGGACCACGGCCGACGGCGGACGCGCCGGTGGCTCCATCTGACCGCACCGGTCGGTGCGGTCAGATGGAAACCGGCAAGTTGTGGTGGTCGCGGGTGTGGATCAGGCCACGGCACGGGCGCGGGCGGTCACCGCACCGGCCGTGCGACGGTGTTCGGCCGCTTCCTCGTCCCGGCCCAGGGCGGCGGCCAGGTCGGCGAGGTACCCGGCCACCGGTCCGACGGTGAGCACCCCGCTGCCCGCTGCCAACTCGCCGGCGGCCGGCAGCAGTTCGGCGTGGACCCGGGTCATCGTGGCCCGGTCGCCGAGGACGCACGCCGCCCGACCGACGAGGCAGAGCCGTACCTCCCGCAGCAGGTCGTGCGGTCCCTCGGGAAGCGCCCGCAGAGCGGCTGCGGCGGCGTCCCGCTCACCGGCGGCGAGCAGCAGCAATGGTCGGACCCACGGTTCGTGCGGACCCCAGTCCAGGTCCGCCCGGTCGTCAGCGCCGGTGATCAGCCGGTCGGCACCGGCGCCGGTGGCCGGCCAATCGGCGCCGATGGTGTCGGCCAGCCGCAGGCCGAGCAGTGCCAACGGGAGCAGGCCCCGGGTCAGCCCCGGCATGCCGTCGGCGCTCGTGCGGTCGGCTGCCGAGGCGTACGCCCGCGCTGCCGCGGCCGAGTCGCCGTCGAGCGCCAGCCGCAGTGCGGCGTACCACCTGGTGAAGACGCCGACCAACGGCAGCTCGTACCGCTCGGCGAGATCGTCGGCGGCGCGTGCGTGGGTGTCCGCGCCGGGCCGTTCGGCCAACGCGCAGCTGGCCTGGACCAGGACGAGGTGACCGAGCACCTCGAAGGTCACCAGGTGGTGCCGGACGGCCAGGTCGACAAGGTCGACGCCGATCCGGGCCCGCGCGTCGGCCAGGCCGACACGGTGGAAGGAGTGCATGAAGCGGGCGTTGAGCGCGAAGGCCACCAGCCCCGGATCGCCGATCCCGCGGGCGATCGCCTCGGCCTCGTCGGCGGCACGGCGGCCACGATCGGTGGTGGTGCCGCGCAGTTCCAGCGCGAGGGTGCTCAGCAGCCGGCTGCGCTGCGCCGAGCGGACC
The DNA here is from genome assembly GCF_030269705.1 of Micromonospora sp. NBRC 107095. Lineage (NCBI taxonomy): Bacteria > Bacillati > Actinomycetota > Actinomycetes > Micromonosporales > Micromonosporaceae > Micromonospora > Micromonospora sp. NBRC 107095. Next base: position 2,341,009 of record NZ_BSTU01000001.1, on the reverse strand, counting down.
GGGCCGAGCGCTGTCAGCGCGTGTTCGGCGGCCCGGACGATGTGCCCGGAGAGCACGTCGTCGTCGTTGCGCGTCCAGCTGGCGGGCACGTCGAAGCCGGCCAGCGCCTCCTGGATCAGCTGGGGGTCGCCGGTGGACTCGGCGGCGGCGATCGCCTCGGCGCGCCGTCGCCGCGCCTCGGCCAACCGGCCCGTCACCGCCAGCGCCCGCCCCAGGCCGAGCAGCGCGGTCACCCGCCCGCCCGGCTCGACCCCACCGGCGCGGTCGTACGCGTCGATCGCCTGACCCCACAGCCGGGCCGCCTCATGGGGATTGCCGCCCCGTTCGGCCCGCTCGGCCGCCAGCCGGGCGTACCTCGACGCCTCAGCGGCCGCGACCGGCCCACCGGCACGCAGCAGGTGGTACGCGAGGGCCGCCGGTTCGACGGGTTCCCGCTGGCGCAGCACCTCGGCGACGGCCGCGTGCCAGGCGGCGCGACGCGACGCGGACAGGTCGGCGTAGAGCGTGTCGCGAACCAGGATGTGGGTGAAGCGCAGCCGCCCGTCGGGCTCCCGCTCGCTGAGGAATCCGGCTGCCAGGGCACGGTCCACGGCGTCCAGCGCTGCCGCCGGGTCGCCGGCCAGCACGCCCAGCACGTCCGGGTCGAGGTCCCGGCCGAGCACTGCCGCCTGGCGCAGCACGGTACGGGTCGGGGCGGGCAGCTGCGCCAACCGGTGCCGGATCACGTCGCGTACGCCGGGCGGCACGGCGGCCAGCCCCGACTTCCCGGCGGCCGCGTACAACTGGGCCAGTTCGCGGACGAAGAAGGGGTTACCGCCGCTGCGCCTGTGGATCGACCGGGCGGTGGCCTGGTCCAGTTCCGCCCCGACGATGGCGCCGGCCAGCTCACCGGTCGCCGACGCGGGCAGGCCGGCGAGATACTCCCGGACCGGCTCCAGCCCGGCGGCGCGGGCCAGGGTGGCGGTCAACTCCGGGCTGATCTCGGTTGCCCGGTAGGTGCCGAGGATCAGCACCGGCCCACTGGCCGGTTGCGGGCCGGTGAGCAGCGCGGTCAACAGGTCCAGGGTGTCACCGTCGGCGCGGTGCAGATCGTCGAGGACCAGGAGGACCGGCCCCCGGTCGGCGACCGCCGTGAGCAGCGACGCCACCGCGCGGTGCCGGCGGAACCGCACCGTGGCGGGGTCGGCCGGTGCCGCCGGGTCGTCTTCCGGGTCGGCGGTGACGACGGAGGCGTTCGGCCCGGCGAGCGCGTCGGTGATCTGGGTCCAGGGCCACGCCGGCGGGGCGCCCTCGTACTCCGGGCTGCGTCCCCACGCCGTGGTCCAGCCCTGGGCGGCGAGTTGCCGGGTCACCGCCTCGGCCAGCGCCGTCTTGCCAGCGCCCGGGTCGCCGCTGAGCAGGGCGAGTGTGGGCTGGTGGCTTCGGGACGCAGCCTCGGCGGCGCGTCGCAACCGCTCCAGCTCGGCGGCGCGGCCGACGAACGGACGCTGCCCGGCCGCGACGGGTCGAGCCGGTTCCCCGACGCCGGGGAGGGCCGGCCGGTCGACCGGTGGGGTGAGGTGCGGGGCCTGAGCCAGGATGTCGGCTTCCAGTTGTCGCAGCTCCGGTCCCGGGTCCACGCCCAGCTCGGTCACCAGGACGTGGCGGGCCTCCCGCAGCGCGGCCAGCGCGTCGCCCTGCCGGCCGGCGCGGTAGCGGGCCACGGCGAGCAGTCGCCAGGCGTCCTCGCGCAGCGGGTAGCTGGCCAGGTGCGCCGGTAGGTCGGCGGCGACCTCGTCCGGTCGGCCCACCGCCAGCAGCGCCTCCGCCCGCCGTTCGACGGCGAGCATCCGCAGCTCGTTCAGTCGGTTGATCTCCGCGACCGCCCAGGACTCGTTGGCGCAGTCGGCGTACGCGGGCCCGCGCCAGAGTTCGAGCGCCGCGTCCAGCGCGGCCAGGGCCGGTGTGGGACGGCCGGCCGCCAGCAGGTCGGCCGCCTCGCCGACGGCGGCCTCGAACCGTCCGGCGTCCACCGCGTCCGGGGCGACCTTCAGCACGTACCCGGGTGGTTCGGTGACCAGGATCCGGGGCGGCTGCCGGGGTGGCCGATCGGGCTCCAGGGCCCGGCGCAGGTCGGCGACGAAGGTCCGGATGGCGCCCACCGCGCCGTCCGGTGCGACCTCCCACAGGTCGTCGACGAGACGTTCCACCGGCACCACCCGACCGTGGGCGATCAACAGCCGGCCCAGCACCAGGCGCTGCCGGTGCCCCCGCAACGGGACCGGGCCGTGCTGGGTCGCGGCGATCACCGGCCCGAGTACGCCGAAGGTCACCGCGACGGGCGCCGTCAGCTGCCTGGTCATGGCACCACCCTAGGCGGGCGGCCCGGCCGGCACTGATCCGACGCTGACCGGGTGCTGATCACCGGCGGGCAGGCTCGACGAGGTACGACGGCGACGGGCCACCGCCCGCGCCGGCACTGCTCACCAGGAAGGTTCCCCGTGGACCCCAGGATCAACGGATTCGACTACCGACGCGTCACCGTCGCCGACGGGGTGACGCTCAACGCCGCCGTGGGAGGTTCCGGGCCGGCGATCGTGCTGTTGCACGGCTTTCCGCAGACCCACCTCATGTGGCGGCACGTCGCGGCCGACCTGGCCGCCGACCACACGGTCATCTGCCCCGACCTTCGCGGCTACGGCGACAGCGACAAGCCGCTCGACACCGACGGCACCGGGTACGCCAAGCGCACCATGGCCGCCGACATCGTGGCGCTGGCCGGCGCGCTCGGTCACGACCGGTTCGCGTTGGCCGGGCACGACCGGGGCGCCCTGGTCGCGTTCCGGGCCGGCCTCGACCACCCGGCGGCGATCAGTCAGCTGGCCCTGCTCGACGTGCTACCCACCCTGGACATGTGGGACGTGCTGCACGGCACCAGCGCCGCTGTCGCGTTCCACCTGTACCTGATGGCGCAGCCGCCCGGCCTGCCCGAGAAGCTGATCGCCGGCAGCCCGGACGCGTTCTTCGGGCACTTCCTGGACATCTGGACCCGTGACCCGGAGGCCCTTCCGGCGGACGTGCGGGCCGCGTACCTGCGGGCGTCCCGCCAGGCGGTCCCCTCGATCGTCGCGGACTACCGGGCGTCGGCCGGGATCGACGTGACGCACGACGCCGCGGACCGGGCGGCCGGCAACCAGCTGCGGATGCCGGTGACGGTGCTCCAGCAGGACTGGGGCGCGGCGCTGGGCTACGACGCGGCGGCGGTGTGGCGGGCCTGGGCGCCGGACCTGGAGCACCAGACGGTCAGCTGCGGACACTTCATGGCGGAGGAGGCCCCGGCCGAGGTCCTCCGGGCGGTGCGCGCCCTGCTCGCGCGTTGATCGATCGGCGGCCCGGTCACCCCACTGTCACCCTCGGCAAGATATCCGACACCCAGCGTCGGCGAGGTCGTGGAGCGACCGGGTCGCCGCTTGCCGCGCCCCTGCCGCCCAGAGACGGCAGGAATGCGCTCTGACCTGCGGCAATACGACGTTACGCCAGGTGGACGGCAACCGGTCATCGGTGCTACACAGGCAGATAACGGCAGCCAACGACGTCTGGTCGCTCCCTCTTCTCGCCCAACGACCGTCAGCGGGCAACGCACCACCGGGGCCTCGCCGCACGGATCGCCGCCCGACAGCGCGGCCCACCCAACGGCACTGGTCCGCCGGCCACTGCCGGACGTCGGTCCTGGACCAAGGAGTTGCCGTGGGAAACCTTCGTATCCGATCCCGCCACCAGCCGTACGAGATCGCTGTCCTGGCCGCGGCGTCGCTCTGCGGCGTACTGATGCTGACCCTCAACGTCCGTCCGACATCAGTTCAGACGTCCATGCCGGCACCCATCCAGGTGGCCTGGGAACTGGGGTTGATCGCGGTGGGCGTGGGTGGGTTACTGGGCATCGTGTGGCCCGGCCGGCTGTCCACCGGGCTCGGCCTCGAACTCGCGTCGGTGCTGGTGCTCGGCACGATCACCGGCATGTACGCGGTAGCCGTACTGGTCATGTCCGGCCGGAACTCCCTCGTCGCGACCTCGTTCGTGATGGCCGTCACTGTGGGATCGCTCTGGCGGGCCGCACAGATCGCCATCGACCTGCGCCGTCTGGCCCGCGCCTGCGAACTCGTCAGCTACGAACAGTTGCGGACAGGTGTCACGTGAACAGCTCATCCCCGCCGGCGGCACCGCAGTGGGTGCAGGTGGCGCTCAGCGTGCTCGGCATCCTCGGCGGCGGCACCGGCCTGGCCGCGATCGCCGCCGTGGTGGTGCAGCGGGGCAAGTTCAAGGCCGACGCCGCCGACACGCTCACCGAGGCCGCCCTCACCCTCGTGCAACCGCTGCAGACCCGGATCACCCAGTTGGAGGGCGAGGCGCTCAGCGCCCGGTCCGAGCTGGGCACGCTCCGCGAGCAGGTCAACCAGTTGCAGTTCGTGGTCCGGGTGCTCACCCGGACGCTGGACCGCTGGCGGGCCGCCATCCGTGCCCCGGACGCCACACTGCGAAAGGTCCGCGCGACGGTGGCGGAGTCCGACCGGATCCCCGAGATGGACCGTTGACCCCGGCGCGGTCCAGCACCACTCCCGCGTTCGGCGCAACTCGGCGCCGCCCGGCGGCCGGCGCCGCTCAGCCTGCGGCACGGAGGCGTGCGATCAGGTCGTTCACCGCCGCCCGGAAGTCGGGGTCGCTTTCCCCCGGATGATGCCCCCGTAGCGCTGGCGCAGACCGCTCCCCCGGTGCCGGCAGCAGGTCCGTCGGGTCCCGCAACCGCCGGTCGACGTGACTCGCCGGATCGGCCGGGTCCGGAGGCGGATCGCCGGGCCGGTGTGCGGCAAAGACCCACCCGCCGACCGGGTCGGTGTCCCGCCAGAGGTTGAGCCACCGCCAGCCGACCCGCTCCCCCACCTCACGAAGCATCTCCTCGTTGAAGTAGGCCGGAAAGAGCCGGGCGTACAGGCGGTCCAGCGGTGACCCGTAGGTGAGCAGGGCGACCCGTCGACCTACCTGCGGGGGCAGCCGCAGCACCGCGAGAGCGAGCAGCGCGGACCCGTGGCTGTGCCCACAGAGCAGCACCCCGACGTGACGCTCGGCGAGCTGGCTGATCCGGTCGGCCAACTCCGGCACCGCACGGTCGGCGTAGCTCGGCGGCGCGAACGGATGCGCGGCCCGAGGCCAGAAGGTGCCCAGGTCCCACAGGATGCCGACGTGCCGACGGAACCAGCCGGTCCGATAGGCGAATACACCACCGGCCAGCAGTGTGAGCGCCAACGCGGCGATGAGGTAGCTGCTCCCGTTGAGCCCCATCTCGACGACTCCGGCCGGCAGCCCGAGGAACCGTCGCGACAACTCCTCCGGATCACGCCCGGTGCCCCCCACCAGACTCGTGGTCAGGCCGACCACCCCGAGCGCCGCGTACGTGACGGCCAGCAGACCCAACCACTCGGTGAACCGGGCCCGGGCGACGGTCTTCGTCGTCACCCGCAGCCGACCGACCGCCTCCGGCGGCACGACCGGGAAGTCGTGGGCGGTGATGGCCGCCGCCGCCCGCAGCCGACGCCGCCGGGACACGACCGTCATCGCGGCGCACAGCAGCGCCGCCGCGACGAAGTGCAGGAAGAAGGCCAGCAGCGTCCAGCGGTACGGCAACGGTGGCCCCGCGGCACCGCGGTAGCCGCCGAGCAACTCCCCGCTCTGGTAGACGAGGTCGGCGGAGAGCCCGCCGGCCAGGCCGACCGCGATGGTGGCGAGGACCGCCGCCCCCAGACCACCGGGCAGCGCGGACCGGCCGCCCACCCGACCGTGGTGCCCCAGCACCACCCCGCTGAGCAGTACCAGCAGGGCCATCTGGCCGAGCAGTGCCCCGCCCGCGATTCCGCCGTAGCCGGGCAGTCCGGTCGCCGGCGACCAGCCCCGCGGGTCCGCCGCCACGACGACCAGGGTCGCCACGCACAGGCCGGCCGCCGCGCGGGCGGTCCAGCTGGCCGTTCGCATGGTCGCCGGCCGGTCGATCACCCCCGGAGCGACGAGCAGGCCGACGCAGGCCAGCAGCACCACCGCGTTGAGCGCCAGCAGCAGCGTCGTCCCGAACGTCGCGCCGCCGACGTGGCGGGCCGTGAGCAGCACGAGATCGAGTACGGCGAGCGCGGCGGCGACATGGATCGCGCGCAGCCGGCGCACCAACGGCTCCATTGCCCACAGTGGATGCTCTGTCCGGCCGGGCCGTCGGTTGCCGAGTAGGCACAGGAGCGCGATCGCCGCGATCGGCAGGAGCGCCAGCACGGCCAGCCGCTCCCCGACGTCCCGGCCGTCGAGCCCGGCCATCGTGTCGAAGGGCGGGCGACAGCGGGCCGCGCCGAGACACCGCCAGGCGATCAGGTCCAGGGCGACCCCGGCGACGGACACCACGTACAACACGGTGAGGTTGAGCGCGAGGAGCCGACACAGCACGTCGACCCCGGCTGCGCGGCGGCGGCCCGTGGGTCGCATCCACACCGCCACGTTGCCGAGCATGAACGGCAGCAGGAAGACCATAGCGAGGGTCCGGCCGACGGTGCCGGTTGGCAGGTCACCCCAGCGGTACGCCTCCAGCGTCACCCCGCCCGGTTCGGCGTCGGCCGATCGGGCGTCGCGGTGGAAGCCCCCGCTGTCGTCGCCGGCGACCTGCCGGACCTGCGGCCGGTCGAGGATGACAGTGGGGTCGGCCCCGGACACACCGTGCACCCGCAACTCCACCACGTCGGATCGTCGCGGCTGGTCGTCGTGGGGTGGTCCTTTCGCCGGCATCGGGGCGGCTACCCGGCTAGCCGTTGGTCGGGTGCGTCGCGCTCACGGACCTGACGGATGAATCGCCACATTCCCGGCATCGCGTCGATGATGACGATCAGCAGCAGCAACCCGGCGACGACAGCGCTGCTGGCCACCTGCGGAAGCCGTACGGTGGCCAGCCCGCCCACGATGATCGCCGGCACGCCGACCAGCCGCGCCCAGGGCCTGCTGCCGTCGACCGCCGCCGCGAGCAGGATCCGGGCGGTCAGGGCCAGCGCTGGGCCGATGACGCCCACGGCCAGCTGCCCCGAGTCGCTTGCGCGGGGGTCGTCGATAGTCATCTCCATGGCCACCGAGGTGGCCAGCACCCCGGCGATCATGACGAGGTGCAGGTAGCCGGCCAGCAGGGTCAACCTGCTGCCGGGTGGGCCCTCCGCCTCGATCCTGGCACCGAGCCGCGCGCCGGCGGGCACCAGGTAGAGCCGGGCCAGGGCCACCGCGGTCACGAACGCCAGGGCGAAGGCGACAGTGCTGTCCCGGTCCAGGCCGGAATCGCTGTAGGTGACGCCGGAAGTCAGGATCAACTCGCCCAGGGCGATGATGAAGATCTGTTGGTACCGCTCGGACAGGTGTCTGCCGTTCACCTGCAGTTCCGGCCAGGTGCTCCGTCCCAGCCCCGGGAACGGCCAGCGCAGGCGGGCCAGGGAGTACTCCAACACGATGGCCAGTGCCCAGAGCACCTCCCGGGCCGGGGCCACGGCCGCCCCGACCACCCAGAGCACGCCGGAGATCGCGAACCAGACCGCCACCCGCAGGCTGCGCACCTGTAGCGGATGCCCACGCAGGGCGGGGATCAGGATCGCCGCCCGGCCCAGGTGAATGGCGACGTAGGCGACGGCGAACACCATGGCGTGTCCCCCGTCGAACACGGTGGGCACCGCCGCAGCCATCAGCAGGCCGCCGAACATCACCCAGATCAGCAGGATGACGATCAGCGGGGCCCGGGGGTCGAACCAGTCCGCCGACCAGGCGGTCACGAACCACACCCACCAGAGCGCCGCCAACATCAGCAACACCTGGAAGCCACCGGTGAAGCTGAGGTCGTCGAGCAGTGCCCGGGACAACCGGGTCAGCGCGAAGATGAACGCCAGGTCGAAGAAGAGCTCCAGGAATGACGCCTTGCCCGGGTTCTCCCGCCGGAGCAGCAGCCGTCCCGGGAGCCTGCCCGCCATCGCCATCCTTCCCCGGCCGCAGCTGCCACCGCCGCCCCAGTCGTACCACCCGGACGGCCGGGCCTGGGCTGGTTCCGCCGAGCCCGGCCGTCGTGGTCAGCGGCCGGTGCCGACGCCGCGCCGCGCGATCAGGTCGGACGCCACGGCCCAGAGCCGCTCGGCGTTGCCGGGGTCGACGGCGTAACCGGCCACGCCGCTGTAGTCGGCCGGCCGCTCGCTGACGACCGGGGCCTCGGCACAGTCCTCGAAGTAGCGACCCCCGACGCCGTCCAGCAACGGGGAGGCTGCGAGCAGCACCGAGGTCGCCGCGCCCTGTTGCGGGGTCTTCTGCCGTTCCTTGGGCGTACGCAGGCCCCCGGTGTGCTTCTGCAGGCCGGTGGCGATGGCACCCGGGTTGAGCGCGTTGGCGTGGATGCCCTCGCCCGCCCAGCGGCGGGTAACTTCCACGGCGAGCAGCGCCTCGGCGCTCTTGGACTGCCCGTAGGCCAGCAGCGGGTCGTAGGGCCGGAACGCGAAATGCAGGTCGTCGAAGATCACCGGGGAGAAGAGGTTGCCGCTGGAGCTGACCGACACCACCCGGGCGCCGCCGGCCGCGGCGAGGGCGTCGTGCAGGCCGACGGTCAACGCGAAGTGCCCCATGAAGTTGGTGGCGAACTGCATCTCCCAGCCTTCGGCGGTGCGCTCCAGCTCGGGCAACGCCATGATCCCCGCATTGTTGACCAGGATGTGCAGTGGCTGGTCCCAGTCGGCGACGAACTGGCGTACCGACTCCTGGTCTGCCAGGTCCAGCGCGCGGACGGTGACCCGCTGCGCGCCGATGCTGGCCGCGATGTCGGCGGCGGCCTGCTCACCCGCCGCGACCCGGCGGACCGCGAGCACGACGTCGGCGCCGGCGGCGGCGAGCGAACGCGCCGTCTCGACGCCGATACCGGCGGCGCCGCCGGTGACGACGGCCCGCTTGCCGGTCAGGTCGACCCCGGCGAGGACCTCGTCGGCGGTCGAGGCGAAACCGAAGGGGGTGGTGATGCGCTCTGTCATTGCTGTCCCGTCTCTCGATCACGCTTACCCCGACACTGTCACCCCGGGGGCCGGGGCTAGCCGGTTCCCTGTTTTTCCTGGTAGTGACAGGACCAGGCTGGGCGGCCGGTGGCTGCTCCTACGATGGGCGGGTGAGCACGTCCGGCCCGCTCGGCGAATACCTGCGTGCCCGGCGCGAGCTGATCGGCCCGGGTGACGTCGGGTTGCCCGCGCACGGCCGTCGACGGGTCCCCGGCCTGCGGCGCGAGGAGGCTGCCCTGCTCGCCGGCATCAGCGCCGACTACTACCTGCGGTTGGAGCAGGGGCGTGACCGACACCCGTCGACGCAGGTGGTCGAGGCGCTGGCCCGCGCGCTGCTGCTGGACGCGGACGCGGCGGCGCATCTGCACGGCCTGGCCCGGCCGGTGCCGGCCCGCCGTAGGGCGCGACCGTCGGAGCGGGTGCCGGTGGGCATCCGGCAGTTGGTCGGTTCGTGGGCCGAGACGCCCGCCTTCGTACACGGGCGGCACCTGGACGTGCTCTTCGCCAATCCCGTCGCGACCGCGCTGGCACCGATCTTCACCGCCGGGGTGAACCTGCTGCGCGCGGTCTTCCTGGACCCCAGCGTGCCCGCGCTCTACCCGGCTCTGACGGCGGTCGCGGCCAACGCGGTGGCTGGCCTGCGCGCACAGGTCGGCCCGGAGGTGGACGACCCCCGCCTCATCGAGTTGGTCGAGGAGCTGACGGCCGGCAGCGAGCGGTTCCGGCGGTTGTGGGCCCGACACGACGTGACCGCCCGTGCCGGCGGTGGGGTGCGGGTGTTCCAACACCCACAGCTTGGCGAGTTGGCGCTGCGCTACGAGAAGTTGACCATCAGCGGCACCACCCAGTCGCTGGTGATCTACCACGCCGAGCCGGGCAGCCCGTCGGCGCGGTCACTCGCCCGGCTGGCCCGCAGGGTCGGCAGGGCGGCGGACCGGGGCGCGCCGCGCTGACCCGCACCCGGCCTGGCTATCGGTTGGCCGCCCGCTCGGCGACCACCACCGAGATCCCGTCGAGGACGCGTTGCAGACCGAACTCGAACGCGTACTCCGGGCCGTACGCGGCGCCGTGCTGCTGGCCGGCGGCGGTACCGACCCGGGAGGCGATCGGGTAGGCGCCGGCCGTCATGAACCGCTCCAGCCAGGGCGCGTGCGACTGCCACCACTGGCCGTCGGTCATGCCGGTCTCGCGCTCCAGGTCGACCACCTCGGAGGCGGCGCGCGCGGCGCTCTTGACGTGACCGAGCACGAGGGTGAGCACGGCGTCGATCTCGACGTCGGTGAGCCCGATGTCGACGATCGCGGCGAGCTCGTAGTCGTACTTGGCCATCAGGTGCGGGCCGAGGACCGGTCGGGTCGTCTCGGCCCGCAGCATCCAGGGGTGGCGCTGGTAGAGCGCCAGGTTGTCGCGGGCGATCCGCTCCAGCCGGGTGCGCCAGTCGCCCTCGACGGCGGGTCGCGGCATCTCGCCGTACGCGGTGTCGATCATGACGGCGACGAGTTCGGCCTTGCCCGGCACGTAGGTGTAGACGGACATCGTGCCGACGCCCAGCGCCTCGGCGACCCGGCGCATGGTCAGCGCGTCGAGCCCCTCGGTGTCGGCGATGTCGATCGCGGCCCGGACCACCCGGTCGACGCTGAGCGCCGGGCCGGCGCTGCGGCTGGTCGGCTCCCGGGTGCGCCAGAGAAGGGCCAGGCTGCGGGCCGGGTCCGCGGTCGTCTTACGCTCAGTCGCCATAGTCCCGCCATGCTAACCGCAGGTGCCGTACGTCGTACCGGGAGCGGCGGCCACCTTCGCCGAGTGGCTGGGCGCGGCGCTGCTGGGCGAACCGGTCGACGTCCGGCGTGGACCGTTGCTCGCGTTGACGGTGCTCGCAACGGTCAGAGCGCCTCGCGGTCGTCGGAGAGCGTGGGGCCGGCGGCGGCGGGCACCAGGTGTCGGACCTCCGGCTCCCCGTCGGTCAGCTCCCGGGCCCGTTGCTCGGCCGCGCGATCCTCACCGGTCAACCGGCCGCCGTGCTGGCGCAGGTGCTCGTCCCAGGACGGCACCAGATACACCTCGACGAAGCGATCCACCGTCTCGGCCGGGCGGAACAGCCCCCAGCGCATCGCCCCGGTCCGCTGCCGCGCGCCACGCACCAGGTCCATCGCCGCCAGGAACTGTCGGGCCCGCTCCGGCCGCACGGTGTACTGCACCGTCACCAGCACCGGCCCCACCCCGGGGTCCGGTTCGTGCGCCAGGTGCAGCTGTGGCCAGTACGCCGCCGGTTCACGGTTCACCGACCGCAGGTCGGGCAACGGCCAGATCCGGCTCGTCAGGGTGCCGAGCAGCATCAGCGCCGCCGCCGCCAGGTACGCGATGAACAGCCCGGCCATGTCGGCCACCAACCCCCAGAGCAGCGCGCCGACCGCCTGCCCACCGGCGAAGCACACCTGGTAGACGGCCAGGCCCCGGGCGCGTACCCAGCTGGGCAGGAAGAGCTGCATCTCGGCGTTGACGTTTGCCAGCACTGTCACCCAGGCCATCCCGGCGGGCAGCAGGGCGAGCAGCACCAGTGGCACCACCGGCACGGTGCCGACCACCGTCAGCGCCACCGTGAACAGGGCCCCGGCGATCAGCAGGAGCTGGTTGGCCGACAGCCGGGTGCGGATCACGGCCAGCAGCACACCGCCGGCGATGGCGCCCACACCGAGGGCGGCCAGCAGCACCCCGTACCCGCCGGAGCCCAGCCCCAGCCGGCGACTCGCGACCAACGGCAGCAACGCCCACAACGCGCTGGCCGGGACCACGAAGACCAACGCGCGGCGCAACAGCCGGCGTACCGTGGGCGAGTGGCGGACGTAGCGGCTACCGGCGCGTAACGCGGCGGTGAACCGCTCGGGCACCTCGACCGCGCGGGCGTTGTCGGGCCGCCAGCGCCACAGCGCGTACGCGAAGACGCCGAAGGCGACCGCGTTGATGCCGAAGACCGGGGCGACGCCGGTACGGGCGATCAGCACACCGGCCACCGCGGGCCCGACCGCCCGCGCCACGTTCACGCTGATCGAACCGAGGGCGGACGCCGACCGCAGCTGGTCCTGCGGCACCAGCTCCGGGATCACCGCCGCCCAGGCCGGCAGGGTCAGCGCCTGCCCGACCCCGAACGCGAAGGTGAGAGTGAGCAGCAGCGCAGGCGGCATCCGGTCGGTCAGGGTGAGCAGCGTCAACGCCACCGCCACCGCCACCAGGAACAGCTGCACGGCGATCAGCAGGTGCCGGCGGTCGAAGCTGTCGGCCAGCACCCCGGCGGGCAACGCCAGCAGCAGCACCGGCAGCAGACTGGCGGTCTGCACCAACGCGACCAGGGTGGGGGCGTTGGAATGGTTGATCAGCAGCCACTGCGCACCGACGGTCTGCATCCAGGTGCCGATGTTGGCGGCGAGCAGGGCCAGCCACAGGTTGCGGTAGACCGCCGTGCGCAGCGGCGCCCACGCCGAGGCCGGACGGTCGGCGGGTCCGGCTGCGGCCGTCACCACCGCCCGTCCGCGCGCAGCACGCGCTCACCGGAGACGTAGAGGTCGTCGGGTTCGAGCAGCAGCAACCGGACGACCTCGGTGGCGACCTGTTCGGGCATGGCGTACACCTCGTCGAGGAACTCGGCGCCCACCCTTTCCTGCAGTCGGGTCGGCATCGGCCCGGGGTGCAACTGCATCACCTTGACCCGGTTGCTGTGCTGGGCCTCGGCCAGCGAGTCGACCAGGCTGTTGCCGTAGCTCTTGGTGGCCCGGTAGACGGGGATGCCGGGCCGGGGGGCCGCCAACGCCAGTGCGCCGATGTAGACGACGTTGCCCTGGCCCTGCCGGTGCAGGTGCCGCACCGCCTCCCGCAGCAGGTACGTGATGCCCAGGACGTTGATCTCCACGGCCCGCCGGATGTGCTCCACCGACAGCTCGCCCAGGTCGCCGCCCGCCCACATGGAGGCGCAGGCCGCGACCCCGTCGATGGTGCCGTAGCGCTCGACCACCCCGGCGAAGGAGTCGCGGACCTGCTCGTAGGACGAGATGTCGCAGACCGCCCCGTCGCAACCCAGCTCGTCGGTCGCGGCGGCGACCTCGGCCGGCACGTTGCCGAACACCACGACCCGGTGCTCGTCGACGAGCAGTCGGGCCACCGCGAGGCCGAGGCCGCTGGTCCCGCCGACCACCACGAAGGTTCTGGCACCCATGTCTCTCCAGCCGCCGCCGACACAGGTCACGCGGGCCGCGTGACGGCCCGTTCTTCCCCTTTCCGAACCCCGCACACCCGTTCGCCGGGTAGTGCTGGGCATACCTCGAAGAGTGGATCTGGACGGCTGGGGCACCCGTTCGCTGCCGATTAGCGTCTGCGGCATGACCACGGACCCCCCCTCGCGCCTGGCCGCGGCGCTGCGCCGCCGCAGCTGGCTGCTCACCGCGTGGCCCTGGCGCGCGCTGGCCTACCTGGTGACCACCGTGCCGATCGCCGGGGTGCTCGGCGTCGGCCTGCTCGTCATCGGCGGACCCCTGCTGCCCGCCGTCAACGCGCTCCGGCGGCAGGGCCGACCGCCGAGCATCGCGCTGATGCTGTTCCTGATCACCGGCAGCGTCATCCTGGTCGCGCTGGCCCCGATTCTGAGCTTCGCGGTCGCCGCCGTCGAGCGGTGGCGGGTCCGGCTCGTCGACAACCGTCCGCTGCCCTCGTCGCCGTGGCCGGGCCTGGCCGCCCGCTACCGCAGCGCCGCCACCTGGCGGGAGGTGGCGTACCTGTTCTGGCTGGGCGGGTTCGTGCCGGTCGCGTACTGGGTGTTCCTGCTGCTGGTGCTGCTCGACCTGGGGATGATCTCCAGCCCCTGGCTGGCCGGCGACGCCAACGAGCCGGTGGTGATCTGGCAGCCGATCGACAGCACGGGCGAGGCCGTCCCGTACGCGATCGTGGGCGTGCTGCTGATCCCGGTGCTCTGGTACGGCGTCGGTCTGCTCGCCGCCGTCCAGGCCGCCGTGGCCCGGTGGTCGCTGGCCAACCCGGTGGACACGGCGGCGCTGCGCGAGGTCACCCGCTCCCGCACTCGACTGGTCGGGGCGTACGAGGCCGAACGCCGCCGTATCGAACGCGACCTGCACGACGGCGCACAGCCCCGGCTCACCAGCCTCACCCTGCAACTGGGGCTGGCCCGGCTGGACGTACCCGAGGACTCCCCCGCCGCCCGGCCCCTCGCCGTGGCACACGACCAGGCCCGGGGCCTGATGGTGATGCTGCGGCAGTTGGTGCACGGCATCCGCCCGCAGAGCCTCACCGACCTCGGCCTGGCCGGTGCGGTACGCGAACTGGCCGACGCCGCCACCATCCCGGTGGCCGTGCGCGCCGACCTGCACGACGAGCTGCCGGAGATCGTGGAGACCACCGCCTACTTCGTGGTCTCCGAGGCGCTGGGCAACGTGGCCCGGCACGCCCGGGCTACCCGGGCCGACGTCCGCCTCACCCGGGCCGGCGGTGACCTCGTCGTCGAGGTGACCGACGACGGCCACGGCGGCGCCGACCCGGCCCGGGGCACCGGCCTGACCGGGCTCGCCGACCGGGTCGCCGCCGTGGGCGGCCGACTGCTGCTGTCCAGCCCGGCCGGCGGGCCTACAGTGGTCCGGGTGGAGCTGCCATGCCGCCGGTGACCCGGGTGGTGCTCGCCGAGGACGAGGTGCTGCTGCGCGAGGGTCTGGTGGCGCTGCTGACCCGCTTCGACTTCACCGTCTGCGCCGCCGTCGGCTCCGCACCGGAACTGCTGGCCGCGGCCCGCGAACACCAACCGGACCTGGTGCTGACCGACATCCGGATGCCGCCGGGCCGCCGCGACGACGGGCTGCGCGCGGCTGTCGCGTTGCGCGCCGACCGACCCCACCTGCCGGTCGTGGTGCTCAGCCAGTACGTGCAGACCGGGTACGCGGCGGCGCTGCTGGACAGCGGCGACGGCCAACGGGTCGGCTACCTGCTCAAGGACCGGGTCGCCGAGGTCACCGAGTTCGTCGACACGCTGCGCCGGGTCGCCGACGGCGGCACCGCCATCGACCCGGACGTGGTCCGGCAACTTCTGCACCGCCCCCGTGACCCGCTCGCCGCGCTGTCCTCCCGGGAACGCGAGGTGTTGGCGCTGCTCGCCGAGGGGCGCTCCAACGCGTCGATCGCCGGCCGCCTGCACGTCAGCGAGGCGGCGGTCGGCAAGCACGTCGGCAACATCCTGTTGAAGCTCGACCTGCCACCCAGCGACGACACCAACCGCCGGGTGCTCGCGGTCCTCACCTATCTGCGCGCCGACCCCGTGAGCTGACCAGCGCCGGGCCGCGACCGGGCACGACCGCCCGGGGCGTAGATTCGATCAGCGGGGTCGCCGTCACCAGGACACGGCCCGGGGAGACGGGGGCACGGCATGACGGAGGCGCTGCGGGTTGGTTTGCTGGGGTACGGGCTGGCGGGCCGGGTGTTCCACGCGCCGCTGATCGCCGCGACCCCGGGGCTGCGGCTCGACGCCATCGTGACCCGTGATCCGCAGCGGCGCGAGCAGGCCCGACAGCACTTCCCGGACGCCCGCCTGGTCGACGACGCCGACGAGCTGTGGCGTACTCCGGATGCCCTGGACCTGGTCGTGGTCGCGACGCCGAACCGGCAGCACGTGCCGATGGCGCGCGCGGCGCTCGCCGCCGGCCTGCCGGTCGTCGTCGACAAGCCCCTCTCCCCGACCGCCGCGGAGGGCCGCGCGCTGATCGACGAGGCGGCCGAGCGCGGGGTGCCGCTGACGGTCTTCCAGAACCGGCGCTGGGACGGCGACTTCCTGACCGTCCGCCGCCTCGTCGAGCAGGGAGAGTTGGGGCGGGTACTGCGCTTCGAGTCCCGGTTCGAGCGGTTCCGTCCGACGATCAAGCCGGGCTGGCGGGAGCTTGCCGGCCCGGAGGAGGCCGGTGGCGCCCTCTTCGACCTCGGTGCGCACCTCGTCGACCAGGCGGTGCAGCTCTTCGGCCGGGTCGACCGCGTCTACGCGGAGGTGGACCGTCGCCGCGCGGGCGCAGCCGTCGACGACGACGCCTTCGTGGCGTTGACCCACGCCAACGGGGTCCACTCGCACCTGTGGATGGGCGCGGTGACCGCTCAGCTCGGGCCGCGCCTGCGGGTGCTCGGCGACCGGGCCGGCTACACCAGCTACGGGCTGGACGTGCAGGAGGCGGCGCTGCACGACGGCGGCCGACCGGACCAGCCGGGCTGGGGCGAGGTCCCGCCGGAGCGCTACGGCCTGCTCGGTGTCGACGGTGACCTGCGGCCGGTGCCGACCGCGCCCGGCGCGTACCAGAGCTTTTACGCACAGGTTGCGGCGGCGCTGCGCGACGGCACACCGATGCCGGTGGACCCTCGGGACTCGGTCCACACGGTCGAGCTGATCGAGCTGGCGCACCGGTCGGCGGCCGAGGGCGTGGTGCTGCCGGTCCCGACCGTCTGACCGGTCCGCACGTCCCGCCATCTGGGCTGCTGAGGCGTACGCGGAAAACCGCTGGAGCGGCGCCGCCGTGCGCCGTTATCGTGCTGCGCAACCAGATCGTCTAGGCAAGGACGTGCCGTTGTACACCCTGTGAGACCTCCCGAGAGCTGATCTGTCGCGCGTCGCGCCTGTGCGCCGCGCTCCTTTTTGCTGCGGACTTCTCACTGAAACCGGTGTACCTCTGTGCTCAAAAGCTGGGCCGTCGTGCCCACCTGCCTGCCCATCATCAACCGCCGTTGCCACGGGTGCGCATCCCAACGCCTTCGGGCGAGCGGCAAGTTCCGGGTCAACGCCAACCACAAGCTCATCGATACCTGGCTGCTCGCGCTCTGCACCGAGTGCGGGGAGACGGCGAAGCTCACCGTCCTGGAACGGATGACCGTGCGCACCATCCCATCCGAACTGCTGGACCGGCTTCACGCCAACGATCCCGGCCTGACCGCCGAACTGCTTCAGGATCCGGACGTCCAGCACCGCAACCGGTTCGCCCTGGACTGGACCGGGGCCTGGCGTCTCGACACCGGCGGATCGGATCATCTGGACCTGGACCTGGACGTGATCGAGGTCGAGGTCCGCAACGCGGCGCGGATACCGGTCCGCCCGGCACGACTGATCGCTGAGGGTTCTGGTCTGCCGCGGGCCGAGATCGACCGACTCATCACCGAGGGAAAGGTGGTTTCGGCGGCCCGGTTGAGCAGCAGGCACTCCGGCGACTTCACCTTCACGCTCAAGCGCTGACCCGGCCTCGGGGCCTGTCCGGCAGGATGCCGGGCAGGCCCCTAGTCGGCGTTCTTCTCCGAGGGGGCGTCGTCCGGTGCCCGGGCGTCGTCGTCGGTCAGCGCGTCATCCGACGAGGTGGTGAGGTCGGCGAGCCGGCGCTCGGCCTCCCGGATCTCCTCGTCGAGCCTGGGGTTCTCCTCGTCGGGGCCCTGCGACATGGGCGACCTCCATCGGGCGCGACCGGCAGACCTCCGAGTACCCGACCTGCGGGCGGAGACACAGAGACCTACCGCCATTCCTTAATCAAGTGACGAGAAGTAGCTGAATCCGCCTGCCTGGACCCACTTCTCATCACTTGATCACAGAGATCCGAGGTCTTCGGCGACCCATAGACCACGGCCCTGAAGACCCACCACCAGGCCGCGTGTCTGAAGAACAATGATCGCGCGCTGGACCGTGGTCACACTGACGTCGTAAAGGTCCGATAGTTCGCTGTACGTGGGCAGACGCTCCCCTGCCGCGTACTCGCCGCTCTTGATCCGAGCGGCGAGATCCTCAGCCACCTCGCGGTATCCGCCGGTAGGTATGGGCATGTGAAGGTTCCTTCGTTCGGCACCTTCCATCGGATCACGCCGCCGACACGAGCTGGCGGCTGCCTCGAGTGCCAAGGCCGCGACAGCTGCTCGCAACTGGATTGGGCGTTGGCGCTTTTCGCAGACGTTGCTTCCGTCATGCTTCAGAAGCGGTGACTGTGAGCTGGACGTGGTCAGCGGGTGAACCGCGCAGCGATTGCGGCTGGACCAACGTACCGAGCGCCGGGCCGGTCGGCGGGCGCGCCGGGCTGGAACCCGGGAGCGTTGCCGACCCGGCCCGGTGCCGGATCAGCGCTGCTTCAGCTCGCGCCAGGATGGGTGGGTGCCGCGCCAGGCGTCGGCGAGGATGGCCGCCGAGGCCCGGCTGGGGCACTGCTGCACCCGCTCACGACCCGACGCCCCACCGATCTGGGCGCGGACCTCCCAACCCTGCCCGTCAGTACGGATGTACACGTCCCGGCGCCCGCGCGGGGTCGTGTCTCCGTTCCACCAGTGCTCCTCCACCTTCATTCGCCGACCGTATAGCAATTCCCGCGCCGAGGGTACGGCGCAGGTAGGACCGGACCGGGGCAAAGGCGACAATCCGGGCGCATTTCGGCCCAACCGTTGACGGTTCGAAACCATAACGGGCGGCGCTCCCCTCCTGAGTTGCGCATCAGGAGAACCCCACCCTGCCCCACCCCCGCAACTCCCACCACCCCGCGCTGTTGATCAAAAACTTTGCGTCACGAATCGCGCCCCGGATGACGCAAGCTTTTTGATCAACGCGGAAGGGCGGGGGTGGGAGGCGGAAGGTCAGGGGTGGGTTGTCAGGAGGTAGTCGTCGGCTTCGGGGCTCCAGCGGAGGTCCAGCACGCCGGCGGTGGCCGCGGCCTTGCAGAACTGCAGGAAGCTGCGGTAGCCGAGCTTCTTCTCGCTGAAGTCCGGGCGGGCCCGGCGTACCTGATTCTTCAGTCCGGACAGCGCCACCGGGTTGCCGCCGCTACCCAGGTCCGCCACGACGCCCCGGAGCAGGCCGAACGCCACCTCGCGGTCGCCGTGCTCGGGCAGCGAGACCTCGGGGTCACCCTTGGCCGGCCCCTCGGCCAACTCGATCACGTTGCGTTCGGCGAGGTGGCGCAGCAGCTCACCGAAGGTGCGGAAGCCGTAGTCGGACTCGCTGAAGGTCGGATCCTTGCGCAGCAGGGTGCGCTTGAGCCGGGACGCGGTGACCTCACCGTTGGCGCTGCCCTGTAGGCCGGCGACCGACTGGGCGACCTGCACGGCGAGCGTGTCCGCGTCCCGGTCGGGCTCCGCCTCCTGCGGTCGACGGTCCACCTCCTGCTCCTGCTCCGGCTCGGGCGGGCGCTGCTCCACGCCGGCCTGCCGGGTGGCGGGGCGCGCACGCCCACCCCGGGTCGGCGGGATGTCCACGCCCTCCAGCCGGTCGTAGTAGAGGAACTCGTCGCACGCCGGGGGCAGCAACCCCGAGGTGGACCCCTCGACCCCGACGCCGATGACCCGCTTGTTCAGCTCGCGCAGCTTGTGCACCAGCGGGGTGAAGTCGCTGTCACCGCTACAGATCACGAAGGTGGAGATGTAGTCGCGTTCGAACGCCAACTCGATCGCGTCGACCGCCATCTTGATGTCCGCGGCGTTCTTACGGGACGCGCCCATCCGTTGCGGGATCTCGATCAGCTCGACGTGGGAGCGGGTGAGCATCCGGCGGTCCTCGTCGAAGTAGGACCAGTCGGCGTATGCCCGTCGGACCACCACCCGGCCCCGTTCGGCCAGCGCGTCGGCGATCGGCCGGAAGTCGAAGGCCACGCCGCCGCGATGGTCACGCGCGCCCAACGCGAGGTTCTCGTAGTCGAGAAAGAGGGCGATCCGGTCTTCTTGATCCACGCGGATCAGCCTACGCCCGGTGTGAGCTGGTCGGGGCGGGCGACGCGCAACACCTCAACTCGACAACCGTCCATTTCTTGCGGCCCGATAGTCGCTTATTTTCGTTTCTCGATAGATGTCTTGCAGCGCCATGGTCGGTGCTGCATCATGACGATCAATGTCGGGCGTCGGGGGCGCCGGGCGGACCTCCACCACCACCACCCACTCAGGAGGGTCACCGATGTTTCGCAGCCTCACGCCGGCGCGGGGACGCCCCGGCCGGCCCGGCGGCACCGCCGTCGCGCTCGCGGCCGGTCTCGCCGTGCTGGTCGCCGGGCCCACCTCGGCCGCCGCCAGTCCACCCGGGGCCGCCGGCGCGCGGCCGGTGGTCACCCGGGCCGCCCTCGACCCGGCGCTGGTCGCCGGGCGCGGCGCGGACGTCGACTTCCTGGAGCAGGAAGCGGAGAACGCCCGCACCAACGGCGAGATCATCGGGCCGGACCGGGCCGCCTACACCCTGCCCGCGGAGGCCTCCGGCCGCCGGGCGGTCCGGCTCACCCCCGGGGAGTACGTGGAGTTCGTCCTGCCCAGCGCGGCGAACGGGATCACCGTGCGGTACAGCATCCCGGACGCGCCGCAGGGAGGTGGGATCACCGCACCGCTGCGGGTCGCGGTGAACGGCAAGCACCTGCGCACCATGACGTTGACCTCGCAGTACTCGTGGCTCTACAACCAGTACCCCTTCACCAACGACCCGCAGGCCGGTCTGCTGCACCCGGACTGGTGGATCACCGAGTGCCAGTGCGTACCGGCGGCCACCACGCCGTACCCGAGCATCAGCACACCGTTCCGGCCCACCCACTTCTACGACGAGCAGCGACTCCTGCTCGGGCGTACGTACCGGGCCGGCGACAAGATCCGGCTCACCGCGCCGCCCGGCAGCGCCGCCGCCTGGACGGTCATCGACCTGCTCGATTCCGAACTGGTCGCTCCGCCGCGTGTCCGGCTGCTCGCGGCGAACGTGCTCGCCTTCGGCGCCGACCCGACCGGCCGGCGGGACTCCGCCGACGCACTGGACCGGGCCATCGCCTTCGCCCGGCGCGCCCACCTCACCGTGTACATCCCGCCGGGCACCTACCAGGTCAACCGGCACGTCGTCGTCGACGACGTGACCATCGAGGGCGCCGGCAACTGGCACACCATCATCAAGGGCCGCGAGGTCGCCCTGCCGGCCCCCGCGCCGGACGGCTCGGTGCACACCGGAGTCGGGTTCTACGGTCGGGACGCCGCCGACGGCGGCAGCCGCAACGTGCACCTCTCGGGCTTCGCCATCGAGGGCGACGTGCGGGAGCGCATCGACACCGATCAGGTCAACGCGATCGGCGGGGCGATGAGCGACTCCACCATCGACGGGCTCTACCTGCACCACACCAAGGTGGGCATCTGGTTCGACGGCCCGATGCGCAACGTCCGGGTCACCAACACCATCATCGTCGACCAGATCGCCGACGCTCTCAACTTCCACACCGGGGTGACCGACTCCCTGGTCGCGCACAACTTCGTCCGCAACACCGGCGACGACGGCCTGGCGATGTGGTCGGAGAAGACGGCCAACGCGCGGAACACGTTCGACCACAACACCGTGCAGTCACCGACCCTGGCCAACGGCATCGCCATCTACGGCGGCACCGACACCACCGTCTCGCACAACCTCGTCGCCGACCCGGTACGTGAGGGCAGCGGCCTGCACGCCGGGTCCCGCTTCGGCGCGGAGCCGTTCACCGGGCACCTGCGGTTCACCGACAACACCACCGCCCGCGCCGGCACGTACGAGCTGAACTGGAACATCGGCCTGGGGGCGATCTGGCTCTTCGCCCTGGACCGCAGCATCGAGGCGCGCATCGAGGTGACCGGCGACGCGTACCTGGACAACACGTACAACGCGATCATGCTGGTCAGCGACTGGCCGGTGAAGGACCTCTACTCGATCTCCGACGTGCGGTTCCGGGACGTCCGGGTCGACGGCACCGGCACCTCGGTGGTCAGCGCCCGCACAGCCGGTTCCGCCTCGTTCGCCAACGTGGACGCCCGCAACGTCGGCGCGGTCGGCGTCAACAACTGCGGATCGTTCCACTTCACCGCGGCCGGCTCGGAGTTCACGGTGACCGACCTCGGCGGTAACGACGGCGGGTGGCTCGCACCGTGGCTGCTGCCCAACACCATCACCTGCGACGACCGGCCACCCGTGTCGCCGCCCCCGCCTCCCGCACGGTGGTGAACGCGGTGGGCGGTCCGGCATCCGGGCCGCCCACCGCACATTCGGGACGAAGGCGGGTCAGCGCACCCGGGCGTACGCCAGTGGCACGCTGGTCGGCTGACCGTCCCAGCTGCCGCTCAGCGTGGCACCGGTTGCCCCGGTGGCCCCGGCACCCGGTCGCCGGACGACCACCAACTCGACGGTGTCGGTGCTGATGACCGTGCTGTCCCCGTCGACGACCCGGCGCGGGGCGCCGACCAGGGACGGGTTGTCGCCGCCGGTCTCGCTGACCTCGATCGTCATCGTCGGCTCGCGTACCTCGCGCCGGCCGTCGACCTCGAAGTACTGCTCCGCCTGGCCGGCACCGGTGAGGATCGCGTGGGCGAGCGCCGCGGCGTACACCGGGTCGGCGCAGCCGTCGTACACCCAGCGTCGGCCGAGCGCCGAGTGCTCGGTCGTGCCGACCAGCCACTGCTCGGCGCCGTCGAGAGGGGTGGCGCGGTAGGTCAGGGGGACCTGGTGGACCGGCCCGTCTGCGGCGGCGACCAGCATCGTCTCGATGCCGACCTCGCCGGCCGGGTCGTCGAAGCGGTAGGCGCCTCGGCTCACCACCTCGACGCCCTTCGGTCCGGCGAACCATTGTCGGTCAGGCAGCCAGGCCGTCAGCAGGTCCAGCTTCGTGGGGTGCAGGGTCGCCCTGTGCAGTAGTGCCATGACGGCAGCCTAGTCAGAGGCCCGCGCACTGTTGCCCGCCGATCGTGCAGCTCTCCGGCTCCCGGGCCTTCGGCCGGCTGTCGCGGACGTCGAAGCTGATCGTCTGGGATCCCCCGGCCGCCACGGCGGTTCCGGTGAAGGTGATCACCCGCTTGTCCTGTCGCCAGTTCGCGCCGTCCACGTCGTCGACTGTGGTGCCCTCGGCGAGGGTGACCACCACCGCCCAGTCCGCCACCGGAGCGGCGCCGGGATTGCCGACCACGATCTCGCCGGTGTAGCCGAACAGCCGGCTGGAGTCGGTCTGGTAGCGCGCCGTCATGGGCGTCGGTGGTGGGGGTGGCGCAGCCGACTCGGTAGTGCGCGAGGGCTTCGCCGACGGGGTCCGGCTCAGTCGGGTGGTCGGCGACGCGGTGACCCGCGTGGGACGCGCCGAGGGGGTCGCCGAGGGTGCGACGGCGCTCCGGGCGGGGGTCACCGTCGGCGACGCGCTCGGGGCCGGTACGGGCGCGGCGACCGGCTCCGGGTCGGGCGGCAACGTCACCCAGGCCGCCGTCCCCGCCAGCAGCACCGCCCCGGCCACAACGGCGACCAGCGTGCGACGACGGCGGGGATTGCGGCCGGCCCTGCCGCGTACACCGAGCACCGGCAGTTCCGCTGTCATCCCACCATCGGCGCGGCGCAGGTCGACCTGCTGGAAGGCGAGCCAGTCGAGGATGGCCGGCAGCCGTACGGTGAGCGCCTGCCGCAACTGTTGCTCACGGGGCCCATGCTGCTCGCCGGACCACGCGCCGTGCGTGCTGACCTCCCGGAGCTCCAACCGGCAGCCCTGCTTGGTGGCGGTGACCGTGCAGGTCAGCTCGCTGAGCCGGCCGGCCTCGTCGCAGGACAGCACGAGGAGGTCCGGCTCCTGCCGCTCGGTCACCTCGACCTCGACGTTGGCGCCGAAGCCGGGCAGGCCGGCGGTGTGCAGCAGCAGCCGGTCCGGCACGCCCTCGACCGTCTCGGCCTCGGCGAACCACCGTCCGAGCAACTGCCGGTCGGTCAGCGCGAGCCAGACCCGCTCCGCCGGATGGGACAGGTCGACCTGCGCACCGATCTCGATCACGGCGAGACTCTAACCGGTTGCCCGTCGGGCCTGTCCCGCCCGCCCGAGCCGGTTGCCGGCGTCCTGATCAGCCCCAGCGAGCGGACCGTGCGACCACTGTGGCCAGCGCCGCCCGGGCGTCGGCACTCACCTCGGCGACCACCTGCGCCGCCGGCAGGTCCCGGGCCAGTGGGTGGGCCTGTCCGGCCCACAGGTTGGCTACCGACGCGTCCCCGTCGCGCCGGGCGGCGGCCAGCAGTGGGCGCGTCAGGTGGAGCACCTGGGGGTAACCGCGCGGTGCCACCGCGTCGTGTTGGCGCAGGAAGTCGTTGGCCACCCCACGGGCCCGCTTACCGGTGTACGACCGGGTCAACGCGGTCGGCGTGGCACCGGCCACCGCCGCCCGGTGCATCGGCGAACTGCCCGCCTCCGGGCAGCGCAGGAAGGCCGTGCCGAGTTGCGCGGCGGCGGCGCCGGCGGCCAGCACGGCGGCCACCGCGGGGCCGTCGACGAGGCCGCCCGCGGCCACCAGCGGCCGGTCACAGCTGGCGGCGGTCAGCCGGAGCAGCGGCAGCACCCCGTAGTCGTCGTCGTCCGGCAGGCCGCCACGATGCCCGCCGGCTTCGGTGCCCTGCACCACCACGGCGTCCACACCCAGGTCGGCGGCGGCGGTCGCGGCGTCCGGGCGGGTGACAGTGGCCCATACCTCGGTGCCCCGCTCGCGCAGGGCGGTCACCGCCGCCCGGTCGGGCAGACCGAACACGAAGGACACGACCGGGACCGGGTCCGCGAGCAGCGCGGCCAGCTTTTCCGGGTACGCGTCATCGCCTCCCGTCGGCTCGCCCAGGCTCACCCCGCGCTGCCCGGCCTGCGGGGCGAGCCGTTCGGCGTACGCCTGGATGGCCGCCTCGTCGACGCCGCCGGGGTCGGGCAGGAAGACGTTGACACCGAACGGCCGGTCGGTGCGGGCGCGGACCTCGGCGACGTCGGCGACCAACCGTTCGGTGTCGATCATTCCGGCGGCGAGGAAGCCCAGTCCACCCGCCGCGGACACGGCGGCCACGAGCGCGGGAGTGGACGGGCCGCCGGCCATCGGGGCGGCGATGATCGGGTGGCGCAACGTGGACAGGACGGACATCCTCCCATCCTGCCGCAGGCCCGGGCCGCTCACTGGCGCGCGGTGTGCCTGCGGCGCAGCACGCCGGCCAGCCCGAGCAGGAGCACCAGCGTCCCCGCTCCGGCCACCAGCGGCCACGTCCGCCCACCCGCGGCGCCGACCTCCCCGGCGGCCGGACGGACCGCCGTGGGCGACACCGGGCCGACGGACTCAGTGGGGGGCGTGGCGGTGGCCGTGGTGGCAGTGGCCGGATAGCGCAGGATCGTCGGACGGCTGGCGGGTTGGCCGGCGGACTCGGAGACGGTGAGCAACGACCGGCCGTCGCGACTGTAGGTGATCGATTCGCCCTGGGGCTCGTCCGGCAGCGGGGTGATCCGTGCGGTGCCGGTGGTCAACGCGCGGACCACGTCGCCGTCGGGCACGTCGTACTCGAAGGCGTCGGCGTAGCTGCGCAGCGCCACCCGCCGTCCGTCCGGGGCGGCCGCCGCGCCGGTGACCACCCCGCGCCCCAGGAAGGAGAACGGGTTGCTGGTCGTGGTGGTCGGCAGTGTCACCTGGCCCAGCGCGGTCAACGGCGTCGCCGCGTCCGCCCGCAGCGCGGTGGTCGGCGCGTACAGGAAGACGGTGCCACTGCCGCCCTTGGTGATGATCAGCGGTCGACCGGACGCGTCGAGCAGCAGCGCCTCGGCGTCGTGCGGACGGTCCGGGTAGGTCATCCGGTGCAGCACCGGTTGCTCCGCCCCCGGCGCGAGTCGCCACACCCCGACCGTCGACCGGGACCGGTCGTTGTCGCCGATGTCGGCGACCCAGACGGTGCCGTCCCGGCCGATGGCCAGGTCCTCCGTGTCCCGGGGCCGGGACGGGAAGGAGACGGTTCGCCGCACCGCGCACCGCTGGTCGAGGAAGAAGATCCGGCGGCGCGCCTCGTCGTCGGCCCCGTCGTTGATCACCACGTACCCGTCGTCGATGGCGACCATTCCGGAGATCTCGCGGAGCCGGTTGTCCCGCACCTCGCAGACGGGCGTGCCCGCCGCGCCCGCCGAGGCGGTGCCTGGCACCAGCGCCACCGCCGGCAGCAGCACGCCGGCGAGCAACACGGTCAGCGCGCGAGCACGCCGCCCCCAGGTCAACCGTCCGCGTACCCGCATCATCCACCCTCCTCGTCGCGGCCGGGAGCGGCCACCCGACCATCCTGGCCGATCCCGGCCAGCGGCGGCGGTCATCCGGGGGACGCGCCCGGCCCCTGGCCGATGTACTGTCGCTGCGCCCGATTCTGCAGCCGGAGGATGTCCATGACCGTGCGCGATACCAGGCCGGCCGGTTCGGGCGACGGCTGCTGCACCGCCTCGGCCGCCCGGCCGGGCCAGCCGACCGCATCGCTGCTCTTCCTGGTCGGCGCGGGGTGCGTGTTGCTGGCGCTGGGGCTGGCCGCCGGCGCCCGTGGGGGCACCACCGCCGAGGCGACGGCCGACTGACCGCCGTCGGACAGGTCACGGGCCTGACGCCGCAGCCCGTTCCCAACTCTTGAGCGGCATGGCGGCCTGAGTGCGGCGCTGGTGGGTAGGCAGCGGCCCGGCGGCATGTCGACACCCGCCGGGTGGGAGGCTCCGATGAGCACGTACCGGGATGAACAGGACGGCACGATCCCTCCTCCGGAGGCGGACGCCCTTGAGCAACGACAGGACGCGTTCGACGTCGGGCCGCCGGACCGGGTGTCGGGTGAGGTGGACCCGGAGGCGGCCGAGGCCGACCTGGCCGAGCAGGGCGCCTTTCCGGCGGGCACGCTCGAGGAGGTGACGTCGCTGCCGGCCGACGCCAACCCGGCGGACGCCCTCGAACAGCGCCAGGAGATTCCGGCCCGCGACGAGGGGCGTCGCACCTGACCACGATCGCTCCCGCCGGCCCGGCCGGCTCCGGCGGCGAAGGCGGGCAACCGCCACCACGGGGCTGACCACCCACGCGGGCCTGGCCCGACATAACTTCCAATGTGTGATGCCTGTGAGTCATCAATATGGCTCACAGGCATCACGCTCGTAGGGATGTCCGGGCCCAGGCTCGTTCCGAAGAGAACTCAGGGGCCGATGCACCATCTCTGGGGGCTCAGCCGGCGACGCTGACCAGCCGGCTCAGCCGGCGACGCCTACCAGCCGGCTCAGCCGGCGACGACCTGCCAGAGGAGGAACGCGTTGAGCGCGACCACCAGCACGGCCACCAGTGACGCGGCGGCGGTGGTGAGCGGGTGATTGACGAGGTTGCCCATCAGGTCACGGCGGCGGGTGAAGGCGACCACCGGGATCAGCGCGAACGGGATGCCGAAGCTGAGGATGACCTGGGACAGCACGAGCGCCCGGGTCGGGTCGAGGCCGATGGAGAGCACGGCCAGCGCGGGCAGCAGGGTGACCAGCCGACGCAGCAGCAGCGGGATCCGGCGCCGCAGGAAGCCCTGCATGATCACTTCTCCGGCGTAGGTGCCCACGCTCGTGGAGGCGAGCCCCGAGACCAGCAGGGCGACGGCGAAGCCGAACGCGGCGGCGGTCCCGATGCTCTGACCGAGTCCGGCGTGCACCCCCTCCAGGCTGTCCGCACCGCCCGGGCCACCGCCCCGGAAGCTGGCCGCGGCGATCAGCAGCATGGCGAGGTTGACCGCGCCGGCCGCGCTCAGGGCGAGCAGGACGTCGGTGCGCTGACCACGGAACAGGATCCGACGCTCGCCGTCGTCGGCGGCGGGAATGCGGTCACGGGTGAGCGCGGAGTGCACGTAGATGACGTGCGGCATCACTGTCGCGCCGAGGATGCCGGCGGCCAGCAGGACGCTGTCCGTGCCCTGCAGGCGCGGCACCAGACCGGCCATCGCCGAGCCGGGATCGGAGCCGGAGGCGAGCAGGTTGGCGGCGAAGGCCAGCACGATCACCCCGAGCAGGACGGCGATGGCGACCTCAAAGGCGCGGTAGCCGCGTGAGCGCAGCGCGAGCACGGCGAACGCGGCAGCGCCGATGATGATCCCGCCGGGCAGCAGGGGGATGCCGAAGAGCAGGTACAGGGCCACCGCCCCACCGATCACCTCGGCCAGGTCGGTGGCCATGGCGACCAGCTCGGCCTGCACCCACATCACCCGGTTCACCGGCCGGGGCAGGCGTTCCCGGCACAGCTCGGGCAGGCTGCGCCCGGTGGCCAGACCCAGCTTCGCGGTGAGGGTCTGCACCAGCATCGCCATCAGGTTGGCCACCACCACGACCCAGACCAGCAGATAGCCGTAGCGGGCACCGGCGGCGGAGTTGGTGGCGAAGTTGCCGGGATCGACGTAGGCGACGGCGGCGACGAACGCCGGGCCGAGCAGGATCAGCCGGCCGCGTACCCGGCCCCGGGCGCGAGCGGCCTGTAGTGGAGTCGTCCTCGACGTCGTCAGTTCGTTGGTGACCATCGAACCCCTCCCCGTCCACGCGGATCGCTGCCGGTCCCTTCCCATCGGGCTGGCCCGTCGGTGCCAACCGCTGGCCTGCCGGTGCCACCTGGACCGGCGCGGCACCCGCGAGCCGACAGTGCCGCGCGGGGTGAACATGCCGGGGCGGGCTTGACAGCTCACGGGGCAACGGTGAAGCTGTCTATTAGTCCTACTGTCGTAGGACAACAGGAAGGATCATCGCGAGTGATCGAGTTCGTACTGGACAGCCGGTCGAAGGTGAACACCTACATGCAGCTCGTGCAGCAGGTGAAACAGGCGCTGCGGGTCGGCCTGCTGACGCCGGGAGACCAGTTGCCGAAGGTCCGGGACGTCGCGCAATCCCTGGCGATCAACCCGAACACGGTGCTGAAGGCGTACCGGGAGTTGGAGATCGAGGGTCTGGTCGGCGGCCGGCCCGGGGTGGGCACCTTCGTCCAACGCACGCTGGCCGGGGCGTCCCTGCCCAATCAGGCCGAGTTGCGCGACGACCTGGTCGCCTGGCTGCACCGGGCGCAGGCCGCCGGCCTCACGGCCGAGGACGTCATCGCCCTGGTGGAGACGACGCTGCGCGCCACCCTCGCCGACGACGCCCCGCAGAAGGAGCCCGCGTGAACGCAACGAGAGGACAAGGGATGGACATGGTCTTGGAAGCAGACCGGCTCGGCAAGCGGTACGGCAGCACCTGGGCGTTGCGGGACTGCTCACTGCATCTGCCGGCCGGTCGGATCGCCGCGCTGGTCGGGCCCAACGGCGCGGGCAAGAGCACGCTGTTGCACCTGGCCGTCGGGCTGCTCAAGCCCACCGAGGGCGCGGTCCGGGTGTTCGGCCGGTCTCCCTATGGCGACACGGAAGGGCTGGCCGACATCGGCTTCGTCGCCCAGGACACCCCGCTGTACCGGGACTTCACGGCGTCCGAGCTGGTCATCGCCGGCGGCAAGCTGAACAAACGGTGGGACGCGGGGTTGGCCCGTAAGCGGCTGGCCCAGCTCGGCATACCGCCGGACAAGCCGGT
The DNA here is from genome assembly GCF_030269705.1 of Micromonospora sp. NBRC 107095. NCBI lineage: Bacteria > Bacillati > Actinomycetota > Actinomycetes > Micromonosporales > Micromonosporaceae > Micromonospora > Micromonospora sp. NBRC 107095. The sequence goes on along the minus strand of NZ_BSTU01000001.1, from coordinate 2,311,626 downwards.
CGGTAAGCTCTCCGGCGGTCAACGGGCCCAGGTCGCGCTCGCCCTGGCACTGGCCAAGCAGCCGCGTCTGCTGCTGCTCGACGAACCGGTCGCCAGCCTCGACCCGCTGGCCCGACGGGAGTTCCTCCAGTCGCTGATGGGCAGCGTCGCGGAGTCGGGCACCACCGTCCTGCTCTCCTCGCACCTGCTGGCCGACCTGGAACGCGTCTGCGACTACCTGATCGTGCTCAACGCCTCCCAGGTGCAGCTCACCGGCGCGGTCGACGACCTGGTCGCCGAGCACCGGCAGCTGGTCGGTCCCCGCCACGACGGCGGCGTCATCGGGGGCGTCACCGCCGTGATCCGGGCCAGCCACACCGACCGGCAGTCCACCCTGCTGGTCCGCACCGACGGGCCCGTCACCGATCCGGCGTGGACGATCCGCGAGGTCAGCCTGGAGGACGTCGTGTTGGCCTACCTGGCCGACGGCACCACGCAGACCAGTCACAGCGAGTGGGGGGTGGCAGCATGATCTGGTTGACCTGGCGGCAACACCGCAAGCAGGCGTTCTACACAATGTTGGGGCTCGCGGCGCTGGCCGCTCTGCTGGTGCCGATCGGCCTGTCGATGCGACACACCTTCGCCGACCTCGGGCTGACGGACTGCGTCCGCCAGCTCGCGGACGCCAACGTGGCGGCCGCCACCCGCGAGACCTGCGACGCGGGCTTCCGCCGATTCGGAAACCAGTACAGCGGCCTCAACCTGGTGGCCGTGCTGCTGATCACCCTGCCGGCACTGGTCGGCCTCTTCTGGGGCGCACCACTGGTCGCCCGCGAGGTGGAGCACGGCACGCACCGGTTCGTCTGGACCCAGGGCGTCGGCCGGACCCGCTGGGCCCTGGTGAAGTTCGGGCTGGTGGGCGGGGCCGTGCTGGTCCTCGCGGCGATTTACGGGCTGGGCATGTCATGGTGGGTCGACCCGCTCACCCAGGTCGCGGACGAGGGCCGGCTCGGCATGATCGTCTTTGACCTGCAGGGCATCGTCCCGATCGGTTACACCCTCTTCGCCGTCGCGCTCGGCGTCTTCGCCGGCACCGTGTGGAAGCGGATGCTACCCGCCATGGGCATCACGCTCGCCGGGTTCATTGGCGTACGGGCGGCGGTGGAGATACTGGCCCGGCCGCACTACCAGGCCGCCCGCACCAAGACCTTCCCGATCGAGACGGAAGGGCCACCGGAGATCAACCGAGGGGACTGGATCCTCACCCAGGGCGTCCGGAACCCCGACGGGACGATGATCGCGGAGGACACCCAGATCCAGTGCCCGCCGGGCGGAAAGGGGCCGAACGGTCGGGTCTGCGGGGCCGAGTTGGGCCTCGAACCGGGCGCGTACAACTGGCAGCTCTACCAGCCGGCGGACCGGTTCTGGCTGTTCCAGGGCATCGAGACCGGCGTCTTCGTCGCCCTGGCGCTGCTCCTGCTCTATCTCGCCGTCCGCCGGATTCGCCGGATCGCCTAGCCGGTTGACGGGTGCTCGTCGGGGCGGCGGGGGCCTCGGCGATCACCCGTCAGCGGGGAAGCTCCACGGTCAGCGCCAGCCAGGACGCGAGGTCGCGCACCTCGTCGTGCACGGCGGCGGTCACCTCGGGGGTGACGGGCACGTCCTCGTAAATGGCGTGCACGGTGAGCGTGCCGCGCCGGCGACAACAGCACCGTACGCCCGCTGAAGGCCTGCCCGAGCGCGGCCGGGTCCACCCGCTCCGCGGATGCCTCGGCGGCTCGTGCTCAGCCGGCCAGCCGCCGGTACCGGGCGACCGAGAGCGGCAGGAAGACGGCCACCAGGACGAGCGGCCAGAGCACCGCCAGCCACGGGTAGTGCTGGGCCGCCCAGGAGTCACCGCCCCAACCGGGGTTGCCGAACAGCTCGCGGGTCGCGCCGACGGTCGCCGACAGCGGGTTCCACGCGGCCACCGCACCGAGCCAGGCGGGCATTGTGGACGGTGCCACGAACGCGTTGGACAGGAAGCCGAGCGGAAACTCCAGGGTCTGCACGGCCACCACGGCGGTCTGCCCACGGGTGACCAGCCCGAGGAAGATGCCGACCCAGATCAGGGCGAAGCGCAGCAGCAGGATCAGTCCCACCGCCGCCAGCGTGGCAGCGGCCCCGCCGTGCGCCCGCCACCCGATTGCCAGACCGGTCAGCAGCAGGACTGCGAGGGTGACCAGCGCGAACAGCATGTCGGCCGCCGCCCTGGCCGCCAGCGGCGCCAGCGGGGAAACAGGCATCGATCGGAGCCGGTCGGTCACGCCGCGCTCCAGGTCCTCGGCGACGGCCATCGTGGTGAGGCTGATGCCGAACACCATGGTCATCACGAACATGCCGGGCATCAGGAACTCCCGGTAGCTGCCGCCGCCGGGCACCTGCAACGCGCCACCGAACAGGTAGGCGAACATCAGCACGATCAGGATGTTGAAGCCGAGCGAGGCGACCAGTGTGCCGGGGTCGCGTCGCCACCGGGCCAGGTTGCGCCAGATCAGGGTGCCGCTGTCGGCCAGGAGTGCGGGACGGCCGGGCGTCAGATCCACCGCCGGGGCCGGGGTGCTCACCACGCTCATGCCACCACCTCGGCGGTCGGTGCCCGGTCTCCGGTGAGGTGCAGGAACACGTCGTCCAGAGTCGGTCGGCGCAGCGCGACGTCCGCCACCGGGATGTTCACGGCGTCGAGCGCCCGCAACACGTCGACGAGCACACCGGCCCGGTGACCGGCCCGGACGCTCACCATCCGCCGGTCCACGTCGACAGTCGGTTCGTCGTCGACCGCCCGGCGTACCTCGGCGACGGCGACGGCGAGGTCGGTCGGCGCCGCGACGACCACCTCGATCCGGTCGCCGCCGAGCCGGGTCTTCAGGTCGTCCGGCGTACCCTCGGCGATCACCCGGCCGGCCTCGACCACCGAGATCCGGTCGGCGAGTTGGTCGGCCTCGTCCAGGTGCTGGGTGGTGAGCAGCACTGTGGTGCCGGTTCGCACCAACTCCCGGACCGACTCCCACACCTCGTTACGCCCGCGCGGGTCCAGCCCGGTGGTGGGCTCGTCGAGGAAGAGGACCGCGGGGGCCAGGATCATGCCGGCCGCCAGGTCGAGCCGTCGGCGCATCCCTCCCGAGTACGTGCTGACCGGCTGCTCGGTGGCGTCGGCGAGACCGAAGCGTTCCAGCAGCTCGACCGCACGCTGTCGGGCCCGGCGGCGACCGAGGTGAAACAGCCGGCCGAACAGCACCAGGTTCTGCCGACCGCTGAGCGCCTCGTCGAGCGCGGGATGCTGCCCCACCAGACCGATGCGGTAGCGCACCTGGTCGGGCTGGCTCGTCACGTCGAACCCGGCGACCTCGGCACGGCCCTCGTCCAGCCGCAGCAGGGTGGACAGGATCCGTACCGAGGTGGTCTTGCCGGCGCCGTTCGGGCCGAGCAGACCGCACACCGTTCCCTGCGGCACCCGCAGGTCGAAGCCGTCCAGCGCGTACCGGTCCCGGTACCGCTTGCGCAGCCCCTGGGCCGCTATCGCGTCGCCTCTTGTCGTCACAGCGCTCCCTCACGACGTTGCCAACACCACTACCGTACAACATACGGTAGGTCGTACGGGAGTGGTGGATCGTCGGAGCCCCACCAGCACAGCGAGGGAGGTGAGAGGGGAGCCCGCCGGAGCCGGCGGGCACTTCGCGGCTAGCCGGGCTCGTTGGTCCCGACCTGGCCCGCGACGCCCACGTTCAGCGGGTCGGCCAGGAGTTTGTCGAACGCCAACTCGGCGGCACCGATCAGGACCGCGTCGCGCCCGAGGGCCGCCGCGCGCAACCGCAGGTGCTCACGGGAGGCCGGCAATGGCATGGCGGCCAGGCGGTCCCGGACCACGTCCGCCCCGGCGGTGAAGATGTCGCGCAGCGCGCCGCCGAACACCACGACGTCCGGGTTGACCACGTTGACCAGGTTCGCCACGCCGAAGCCGAGCCAGTCCGCCACCTGCTCGACCGCCGCGCGGGCGGTCGGGTCGCCGTCCGCCGCCGCCCGCAGCACCTCGGCCACCGCGGCGCGGTCGCTCGGGTCACGGCCCGCGTGGCGCAACAGCGCGGCTTCGGAGATCTCGGTTTCCCAGCAGCCGCGTGAACCGCAGCCGCAGGGCAGGCCGTTGGGGTTGACCACCATGTGGCCGACCTTGCCACTGTGACCCCGGTGCCCGACCACCAGTCGGCCACCGATGATGATGCCGGCGCTGATACCCAGGTCGCCGTGCAGGTAGATGACGTCGTCGGCGCCGACCGCGACGCCGCGCACGTGCTCGGCCAGGCCGGCGATGTCGGCCAGGTCGCCGGCCACGAAACCGGGGCCGGCGCTGAACTCCGCCCCCAGCGCGACGCCGAGCGTCTCGTCCATGCTGGCGATCCGGATCCTGCCGTCCGGGTCGCGGGTGGTGTCGGTGACCCCGGCGGCGCCGCCGACCAGCAGCGCGTCGCCCACCACGGCGCGTTCCATGTCCCGGACCAGGTCCGCGAGAGGTCCGACGGCGTCGATCGCCGACATGCCGCTGGGTCGAGGGAGTTCCCGCCGATCGAGGATCTGCCCGCCGAGGCCGACCCGGGCGGCACGCAGCCGGTCGGCGTCGATGCTCAACGCGTGGGCGTAGACCCGGTCGGAGCGGGGACTGACCACCAGTGAGGGGCGACCGGCGCGGCGGGTGATGGCCGGCGCCTCCTCGGTCACCAGGCCGCTGGTGACCAGGTCGGCCGCGAGGGCACCGATGGTGCTTCGGTTGAGCCCGAGCCGGCTGGTCAGCTCGGCGCGGGACGTCGGTCCGTGCAGGTGGACGTAGCGCAGCACAGCGCCGAGGTTCTGCCGCCGGATCTCCTCCTGGCTGGCGCCGGGGAGCGACGGCAGCGGGGATTCAGCGTTACGGCCGACGCCGGCTGGCCTGGACCGTACTGGTGCCGCCACGGTCAGACCTCCTTCCGGGTCGATGCCGGTTGGTGCGGGGTGCAGGGACGACGATGGGTCCCGGTACAGGAGACCCGGGACCCATCGGCGTTACCACCTGTCGTGATTACTTGGTGAGCGGCGCGAGCTTCGGGTCGTTGGCGTACGCCTCAGCCGCGTTCGCCTTGGTGACGGCGACCGGCGGGAGCAGGTACGTGTCGACGACCTTGCTGCCGTTGTTGTAGGACTTGGTGTCGTTCACCTGCGGGGCGTTCCCGGCCTGGAGAGCCTTGACCATGTTGATGGTCTCCTTCACCAGGTTGCGGGTGTCCTTGTTGATCGTCATGTACTGCTCGCCCTTGACGATCGACTTGACCGACTCGACCTCGGAGTCCTGACCGGTGACCACCGGGACCGGCTTGCCAGCACCCTTGACCGAGGTGATGATCGCGCGAGCCAGGGTGTCGTTCGGGGAGAGGACGCCGTCCAGCTCCTTGTTGCCGTAGGTCGAGGTCAGCAGCTGGTCCATGCGGGCCTGCGCACCCTCGGCCTTCCAGCCCTGGATGGCGGTCTGCTTGACGTCCTTCTGACCCGAGGCGACAACGACGTTGCCCTTGTCGATCTCCGGCTTGAGCACGTCCATCGCGCCGTTGAAGAAGACACCGGCGTTGTTGTCGTCCGGCGAACCGGAGAACAGCTCGATGTTGTACGGGCCGTTCGGCTTCTTGGCCTTCATGCCGTCCAGCAGGGCCTGGCCCTGGAGCTGGCCGACCTTGAAGTTGTCGAACGCGACGTAGTAGTCGAGGTCCGGCGTGTTGGTGATGAGCCGGTCGTACGCGATGACCTTGGCACCGGCGGCGTGCGCGGCGGCGACCTGGGTCGACAGCTGCGCGGCGTCGGTCGCGCCGATGACGATGACCTTCGCGCCCTTGGTGGTCATGGCGGTGATCTGGGCCTGCTGGTCGGCGACCGTGGTCGACGCGCCGGCGTACTGCACGTCAGCCTGGAAACCGGCCTCCTTGAGACCGTTGCTGAACAGGTCACCGGCGAGGACCCAGTTCTCCGAGGTCTTGGCCGGGAGGGCCACGCCGATCAGGGAGTTGGCCGCGAAGCCCTTGGCGGCCTCGCCGCCGGAGCCGGAGTCGCCGTCGCGGCCGGAGCCGCAGCCGGCCAGGGCCAGCATGGCCGCGGCGCTGATGGCCACCACCGACGTGCCGAAGAATTTACGCATGGTGAGGACTTGCCTTTCTTGATGTGAGACGGGTGGAGAGGTCGGTGGCCGTCAGCCGGACACCGCTGCCTTGGCGGGCTCGCGCTCCGCGTCCGGCGGTGAGGCGGGTGGGGCGGAGTCCTCGCGACGGAACGGTCGCATCAGGCTCCCGATGATGGAGAAGCGCCCCTGGCTCTTGTTGTAGACGTCGATCGCGACGGCCAGCAGCAGGACCAGGCCCTTGATGATCTGCACCCGGTCGGTGCCGACGCCCATCAGCTGCAGGCCGTTGTTGAGCACGGCCATCACGAGACCGCCGACGATCGAGCCGCTGATGGTGCCGATGCCACCGGAGACCGCAGCGCCACCGATGAAGACCGCCGCGATGGCGTCCAGCTCCCAGCCGTTGCCGTCCTGCGGCCCGGAGGCCGCCGAACGGGCCACGAAGATCATGCCGGCCAGGGCGGCCAGGACGGACATGTTCATCATGACGAAGAAGTTGACCCGCTTGAGCTTCACGCCGGACAGCTCGGCCGCCCGGGAGTTGCCGCCCACCGCGTAGATGTGCCGGCCACCGGCCGTGTTGCGGGTGTAGAAGGAGTACGCGATGACCAGCAGCACCAGGATGATGCCGGAGATCGGGAAGCTGGTGCCGACGCGACCGCTGGCGAAGCGCAGCGCCGCGAAGGCGATCACGCCGACCATGACGGCCATCCGCAGGATGGAGATCCACATGGGGGCCGGGTCGGCGTCCATTGCCCGACGGGTCTTGCGCGCCTGGAGTTCCCGCCACACCACGGCTACCGCCGCGGCCAGGCCCAGCAGCAACGTCGCGTTGTTGTAGCCGGTGTTCGGCCCGAACTCGGGCAGGAAGCCGGAGCCGATCTCGCGGAAGCCCTCCGGCACCGGGATCGTGTTGGCGTTACCGATGTACTGGTTGCCACCGCGGAAGAGCAGCATCCCGGCCAGAGTGACGATGAACGCCGGAACTCCGATGTACGCCACCCAGAAGCCCTGCCAGGCACCGATGACCGCGCCGATGGCGAGGCCGAACACGATGGCGGCGGGCCAGGGCAGGTCCCACTCGGTCATCGACTTGGCGACCAGGATGCCCGCGAAGGCCGCGACCGAGCCGACCGAGAGGTCGATGTGCCCGGCGACGATCACCATGAGCATGCCGATGGCCAGGATCAGAATGTACGAGTTCTGCTGGAACAGCGCGATCAGGTTGTCCGACCGCAGGGTGAGGCCGTCGGTCAGGATCTGGAACAGGACGACGATCGCCACCAGGGTGAAGATCATCCCGAACTGACGGGCGTTGGAGGTGGTACCTCCGAACAGGTTCTTCTGAAGGTCCTTGATGCGGCTCATCGGGTGGCCAACTTCTTCGTCGAGGTCATCTGCTTCATGAGGGTCTCCGGGGTGGCGTCCGCCCGGGCGATCTCACCCGTGATGGCGCCTTCGAACACGGTGTAGATGCGGTCGCAGAGCCCGATCAGCTCAGGCAGCTCCGAGGAGATGACGACGACGCCCTTCCCCTGGTCGGCGAGCCGCTGGATGATGCCGTAGATCTCGTACTTGGCGCCCACGTCGATGCCGCGGGTCGGCTCGTCGAGGATCAGCAGGTCCGGGTCGGTGAACATCCACTTCGCCAGAACGACCTTCTGCTGGTTGCCGCCGGAGAGCTTGGAGACGCTCTCGTCGACAGTCGGGGCCTTGGTCCGCAACTCCTTGCGGTACGCCTCGGCCGCCTGGTACTCCTCGACCTCGTTCAGGACGCCGTGGTGCGAGATCTTGGCCAGCTTGGCGGCCACCGTCGACGTCTTGATGTCGTCGAGCAGGTTGAGGCCGATCGCCTTGCGGTCCTCGCTGACGTACGCGAGCCCGTTGTCGATCGCGTCCGCGACCGACTTCAGCACGATCTCCTTGCCGTCTTTGATGATCGTGCCGGACTCGTACACGCCGTAGGAGCGGCCGAAGACGCTCATCGCCAGCTCCGTGCGGCCCGCGCCCATGAGTCCGGCGAAGCCGACGATCTCGCCGCGGCGCACCACGAAGCTCTCGTTCTTGCAGACCTGCCGATCGGCGGAGATCGGGTGCCGGACGTTCCAGTTGCGGACCTCGAAGAAGACGTCGCCGATCTTCGGGGTGTGGTCCGGGAACCGGCTGCTCAGCTCGCGGCCGACCATGCCGCGCACAATCCGGTCCTCGTCGACCCCGTCGGCCTTGACGTCCAGGGTCTCCACGGTCCGGCCGTCACGCAGGATGGTGATCTGGTCGGAGATCGCCTCGATCTCGTTGAGCTTGTGCGAGATCATGATCGAGGTGATGCCACGCGAGCGGAAGCCGCGCAGCAGGTCCAGCAGGTGCCGGGAGTCGGCCTCGTTCAGCGCGGCCGTCGGCTCGTCCAGGATGAGCAGCTTCACGTCCTTGGCGAACGCCTTGGCGATCTCCACGAGCTGCTGCTTGCCGACACCGATGTCCTTGACCAGGGTGTCCGGGTCTTCCTCAAGGCCGACCCGGGCCATCAGGTCCAGCGCCATCCGGTTCGCGGCCTTCCAGTCGATCGCGCCCCGCTTACGCGGTTCGTTGCCGAGGAAGATGTTCTCGGCGATCGACATGCCCGGGATGAGCGCGAGCTCCTGGTGGATGATCACGATTCCGGCGCTCTCGCTGGCCCGGATGTCGGAGAAGCGGGCCTCCGAACCCTGGTAGACGATCTGGCCGTCGTAGGTGCCGTGGGGGTAGACCCCGCTGAGAACCTTCATCAGCGTGGACTTGCCCGCACCGTTCTCACCGCAGATGGCATGGATCTCGCCGGCGCGAACCACCAGGTTGACGTCGGAGAGGGCCTTGACTCCGGGGAACTCCTTGGTGATGGAACGCATCTCAAGGAGGATCGGCACGTCGCTCATCGCTCGTACCACCTCGCCAACGTCATCGGTTGCCTCCGGAAGGTTGAACCTTCACTTGGTTTTGTTGTTGACGGCAACGTATTGCGGCCGACGGGCCATCCGCAAGGCGAGAGCCTGTTGAAAAAGTAACAATCCGGCAATATAGACGTAGCACAGTATTCGCCCGTCACAGCCACCTCAGCAGCCCCTCCGGGCACCTTCGCCTGCCGGTGGCAACGTTGTCAAATGGAGCGGGGCGGCGCTATCGACTCCTGCCACCCTCCCCAGGCCCGCCACCAGGCACGATCCCGCCACGCGCCCGAACAGGGCAGCGGGCGACGCGCGCGCCAGCATTGAATGATCGTGATTGAGCCGCGGCACCTTCGACGCCCCCAGGGCGACACGACAGGCGCCTGCCACCGGTGTGACCCACGCCTCTGCGCGCTGGCCGAATCGACGATGATCGCCTCGTCAGGCCCCCGACCAGGAAGCAGACTGTTCCTCAACGTCCCTTAAGGGCGAATCGGGGCGCTCGACCGCTGCCACGCCCGCCCGTCAGGACGGGCGCAGCACGGCCTTGATCACCCCGTCTTCCCGGCGGTCGAAGCGGCGGTACAACTCCGGGGCGTCGGCGAGGGTGCCGTGCTGGGTGACGATCATGCTGGGCCGCGCTCGACCGGCGACGACCAGGTCGCGCAGCAGTGTGGTGTACCGGCGGTCGTGGGTGCGACCGAACCGGACCGCGACCCCCTTGGCGAACAGCGCTCCCCACGGCGCGACCAGGTTCTCCTGGCCGTCAGCGCCGGGGGCGGGGTGCGGGTCCCGGTCCGGGTAGACACCGGCTACCGCGATCGCGCCGGTGGCGTTGACCAGCCGGACGGCGTCGGTGATGACCTGGTTCGGACACTCCCGGTCCGGGTGCTCCCGGTCGCGGGCCTGGAACCCGACCGCGTCGATGACCTTGTCGACCCCACCCAACTTCTCCTCGCCGAGCGGCAACCCGGCCCGGGCCCGGTCGGCGCGGATCTGCTCGACCGGGTCGCCCCGGCGGAAGTCGATGGGCACCGCACCGACCTCGCCGGCCTTGTCGAGGCGGGCGTCGACGCCGTCGACGGAGTACACCACCCGGGCGCCGCGCAGCAGTGCCGAGTAGGCGCCGAGCAGACCGATGGTGCCGGCGCCGAAGACCGCCACGGTGTCACCCGGCTCGACCTCGGCGAGGGTGGCGGCGGCGTGCCAGCCGGTGACGAACGCGTCGGCGAGCAGCACGAAGTCGTCCTCGTACGCGTCCCCCGGCTCGCCGGGCAGGGGCACGCAGTTGGCGTCGGCCCACGGCACGCGCAGCAGGTCGGCCTGCGCACCCCGGTACGGACCCATCCCCGCGTACCCGTACGCCGCGCCCGGCCCCTCGGCCCGGGCCCGCAGACACGCCGCCGAGAGCCCACGGGCACACATCACACACGTTCCGCAGAACAGGTGCGTGGGGACCACCACCCGGGTGCCCGGCCGCACGGTCTGCACCGCCGCGCCCACCTCCTGCACGACGCCCAACGGTTCGTGACCGAGCACCAGACCCGGCTCGGCGCTGGTCCGTCCGTCGTACATGTGCAGGTCGGTGCCGCACAGGGCGGTGGAGGTGATCCGCACGAGCGCGTCGGTCTGCGCCTCCAGTGTCGCGTCGGGCACCTCGCGCACCTCGACCGTGCGGACGTCGGCGTACACGACGGCTCTCATCACGGATCTCCTGTTCGGCGCTGGGCCCGGCGGTCTTCCCCCGGCTGCGTCGTTCATGCCGGGCCGGCCCCACGGGGCGCACCGCTGGTGCTATCTTAGGGTCATTAAGTTTCCGCTTAACGAGGCAAAGGTTTCGGTATGCCACGGCAGGGTCTGACCAGCGCGCGCGTCTCGGCCGCCGCTGCCGAGCTGGCGGACGCGGTCGGCCTGTCCCGGTTGACCGTCGCGGCCGTCGCCCGACATTTCGGGGTCTCCGACGCCGCCCTGTACGTCCACGTCCGCAGCCGCGACGCGCTGATCGAGCACGTCGCAGTGCGGGCGGCGGCCACGTTCGCCGACGCGCTCGCGCTCGCGGTGGCGGGGCGGGCCGGCTACCAGGCCCTCATCGGGTTCGCCGACGCCTGGCGCGCCTTCGCCGTGACGCACCCCGGGCAGTACGCGGCGACCCAGCTCCAGCTGCCGCCCGAGGTCGGCACCCGGTCGGCGGGGCACCTGCGCCTGATCGAGCTGAGCTACGCGATGCTGCGCGGATACGGGCTCGACGAACCGGCACTGACCGACGCGATGCGGTTCGTCCGCAGCACCTTCCACGGCTTCACCAGCCTCGAAACGGTCGACGGTTTCGGGCATCCCCGCAGCGTCGACGCGTCGTGGCAGTCGATCCTCGACGCGGTGCACACCACATTGAGCAACTGGCCGACCAACACCCGGGAGCAGCAGTGAACAGCCACGACCAGTCGATCGAGTCGACCGACGGGACCCGCCTGGTGGTACGACGCCTGGGCGTCGGGGACCCCGTCGTCCTGGTGCACGGCTCGGGTGGCGGGCTGCACTCCTGGGCCGCCGTCGCGGAGCACCTCGCCCACGACCACGAGGTGTGGCTGCCGGCCCGGCGCGGCTACGGTCCCAGTGACGTCCCGGCCGGCACCAAGTCCTTCCGGGACGAGACCGCCGACCTGATCGCCGTCATCGAGACCGCCCGCCAGTCCTCGGGCCGACCGGTCCATCTCGTCGGGGCCTCCTACGGAGCGACAGCGGCGCTGCACACCGCCCTGGCCGATCCGCGCCCCGTCCGCTCGCTGGCCGTCTTCGAGCCGCCGCTCTTCGCGGCCGGGGCGGAGATCGCGCCGCCGCTCGACCGGTACCGTGCCGCCTTCGAACGCGACGACGCCGCCGCAATGGCCGCGGCCCTGAACGACGTGACCCGGGTTCCGGCCGAGATCGTCGCCGCGATCGCCGCCAGCGCGGGCGACCGGGTGCCCGACCCGGTCGAGGCGCGCCGCTCGGCGGTCGGCTGGCTGCACGACCTGGAGGCTCTCGCGCAGGACAGCACGGACATCAGCCGGTGGTCCTCGATCGCCGTACCGACTCTCCTGCTGGCCGGCGCGGACACCTGGGAGCCGATGCCCACCACGATGGCCACCCTCGCGGCGACGATCCCGGCGGCCCGCTACCTTGTCTGGCAAGGTCAGTCGCACTTCGTGACGATGACGGCGCCCACCCTGGTCGCCGACGCGCTGCGGCAGTTCTTCGCCGAGGCCCCGCCGGTCTGACAACACCCGCCCGCGTGGCGGCGGCCGGTGGTGCACCGACCGCCGCCACGGATCTGCCGTCGGTTCATCCCCTCTCGGGGTCGGAGTCAGTGACCAGCGTTCTGGCCGCCGTCGACGTGCAGGATCTCGCCGGTGACGAACGGGGCGGACTCCAGGTAGAGGACGGCGTCGACCACATCGCCGGTCTCGCCCATCCGGCCGACCGGGTGCAGGCCCGCGAGCGTCTGGTGCGTCTCGACCGGATGCATCGGGGTCTTGATGATGCCGGGCGCGACAGCGTTGACCCGTACGCCGCGCGTCGCGTACTCGATGGCCAGCGACTTGGTGGCCGAGCTGAGGCCGCCCTTGGTCAGGGACGCCAGCGCCGACGGGACGTTCGAGTTGGGCTGGTCGACGAAGCTGGTGGTGATGCTGACGATGTGCCCGGAGCCGCCGGCCAGCAGGTGCGGCAGCACGCGTCGGGTGAGGTGGAAGAAGCCCGCGAGGTTGACCCCGGTGACCAGGTCGAACTCCTCGTCGGTGTAGTCGGTGAACGGCTTGGCGACGAAGACACCGGCGTTGTTCACCAGTGTGTCGATCCGCCCGAAGTGCTCCAGGGCGGCACGCACCACCCGCTGCGCGGTGTCGGCCTCGGCGATGTCACCGCGGACCGTGACGACCTGCGGGTCGTCGGACGTGCTGATCGAGCGGGAGGTCGCCACCACGCCGTACCCGAGCTTGCGGTAGGCGTCCACGAGGTCGGCGCCGATGCCCTGGGAGGCGCCGGTGATCACCACGACCTTTTGTCCCTGACTGCTGTTCATGAGGAAACCATTCCTACTAGACGACTGGTCTACTAAAAGCTAGCCGACCGGTCGTGTATCGTCGAGGCATGGGTCGGACCAGTGACGCGAAGAACAAGATCCTCAAAGCGGCGGCCGCGCTGATCGAGCAGCGTGGCTACACCGCGCTCGGTGTGGCCGAGATCTGCGCGGCAGCCGGCGTGCCGAAGGGCAGCTTCTACTACTTCTTCGAGTCCAAGCAGGTGCTCGCCCTGGCCGTCATCGACGAGCACTGGGTCACCCAGCGCCGCCAGTGGGAGCAGTTGCTCGGCAGTGACCGCGACCCGCTGCGGCGACTCCAGGACCTGTTCGAGGCCACCGAGGAGGTCCAGCGCGTCGGGCAGCAGGAAGCCGGCGTGGTCGCAGGCTGCCTGTTCGGCAACCTCGCCCTCGAGCTCAGCAACCAGGCCGAGGAGATCCGCGGCCGGCTCCAGGAGATCTTCGAGGAGCAGATCGGCCTCATCGAGCAGGTCGTCGTCGAGGCGCAGCAGCGCGGCCTGGCCGGTCCGGCGGTCGACAGCCGGGAGGCGGCCCGATCGATCGTCGCGCAGATCGAGGGGCGGGTCCTCCTCGCGAAGCTGCTCAACGACCCGACCCAGCTCGAGACGCTGTGGCGCAACTGCCTGGATCTCCTCCAGGTGCCGGCGCAGGCGCGGACCACCATCGGCTGACCGGACAACGGTCACTGACCGTCCACTCCGGGCACACACTGCGCGGCCACTCAGTAGCATCGACGAGTCACGATTTTTAGGCGGACCACTCCCCGACCGGATCGAGCACTCGCCATGACCACCGAGCAGACCACCTCTCCCCCGCGAGCCGGTGTCGGCATCGCCGCTCACGGGGTGGGCCAGAGCGTCCGAGGCGGCCGCCGGATCCTGGCCGACATCTCCCTGAGCATCGCGCCGGGCGAGCTGGTCGCGATCGTCGGCGCCAGTGGCGCCGGAAAGACCACCCTGCTGGAGATCCTCGCCGGGGTGCAGCGGCCAGCAGCGGGCACCGTGACGTACGACGGCACCGCCGCGACCGGCGCCATCGGGGTGGTGCCGCAGGACGACATCATCCACCGCGAGCTGCCAGTGGCCCGCACCCTGCGGTACGCCGCCCGACTACGCCTCCCCTCCGCCGCCGAACCGGAGGAAATCAGTGACCGGGTCGCACAGGTGCTCGCCGAGCTGCGACTCACCGACCGGGCCGGCACGCCGGTCGGCCTGCTCAGCGGCGGTGAACGCAAGCGCGCCAGCATCGCCGTCGAGTTGCTCACCCGACCCGGCGTGTTCTTCCTGGACGAACCCACCTCCGGACTGGACCCGGCGACCGCCGTGGAGCTGCTCCGGGTGCTCCGCGCGCTCGCCGACACGGGAGCCACTGTCGTGCTGAGCACTCACCAGGTCACCGACGTGGACCACTGCGACCGGGTCGTCGTACTGACCCGTCAGGGCCGGCTGGCCTTCACCGGCACCCCGGCCGCCGCCCGGGAGTTCTTCGGCCTGCGGTCCCTCGTCGAGCTACACCTCCGACTCGACGACACCCGACCCGCCGAGTGGCCCGACCGCTTCGCCGGTCAGCGCAACGCCGAACAGCCGGCCCGAAGCACCGCCGAACAGCCGGCCCGGAGCACCGCGGAACAGCCGGCCCGGAGCACCGCGGATGACGGCGTCACCGTGCCGCCGCCCCGGCGTGCCGGCCGGCTGCGCCAGTGGGCGGTCCTCACCGCGCGCAACGCGGAGATCGTCGCCCGCAACAGGCTGACGCTGGCGATCCTGCTCGGCTCGCCGCTGATGGTGCTCGGCATGTTCGCGCTGCTGTTCCGACCGGGGGCGTTCGAGCCGAGCAGACCGAGCCCGACGGTGACCGTGATGATCCTGTTCTGGATCGCGTTCGGCGGCTTCTTCTTTGGGCTGACCTACGGGCTCCTCCAGATCTGCACCGAGCTACCGATCCTGCGCCGGGAGCGGCTGGCCGGTGTCCGGCTGGCCCCGTACCTGTTGGCGAAGGTCGCGGTGCTGCTACCGCTGCTGGCCCTGGTGGACCTGGCGCTGCTCGGGGTGCTGCGCGGCATGGACCGGCTCCCGCCGGTCGGCGGCGCCGACTTCGCCGCCCTGTACGCGACCCTGCTGCTCTCCTCGGCGGCGGCGCTCGCGCTCGGCCTGCTCTGCTCGGCGGCCGTGTCCGACGCGGCCCAGGCGACGCTCATGCTGCCGATGCTCTGCTTCCCGCAGGTGCTGTTCGTCGGCGCGATCCTGCCGGTGCCGGCCATGGCCGTCGGCGGACAGTGGCTCAGCTACGCGATGTCGAACCGGTGGGCATTCGAGGGCCTGGGGCACACCGCCGGGGTGGAGCGGCTCTGGCGCGACGGCGGCTCCCCGCTCGGCCCGCCGCTGCTGGCCACGTACGGCGACAGCTTCTCCCGACCGGTGTGGGTCGACTGGCTGGTGCTCGGCGGCTTCGTGCTGCTCTTCCTGGGCGCGGCCTGGGCGGTGCTCGTCCGGAGGGACTTCCGTCGTGCGTAGTGAGCCGTTCCCGCACACCTCCCCCACCGCGCTGCCGGGATACGCCGCCACCGGCCGGATCGACGAGCTGCGCGCCACCGAGTACCGACACCTGGACGCCGACGGGCGGGTGTACCTCGACTACGCCGGAGCCGGGGTGACGGCCCAGTCCCAGGTGCGCGCCCACCACGATCGGCTGCTCGCCGGCCTGTACAGCAACCCGCACTCGGAGAACCCCACCAGCGCGGCGGCCGGCTCGCTGGTGGAGTCGGCGCGACGCGCGGTGCTCGACTTCTTCCGCGCCGACCCGGCCGAGTACGCGGTCGTCTTCACCCCGAACGCCAGCGGCGCCTGCCGGCTGGTCGGCGAGGCGTACGACTTCGGCCGGGCCGCGCCACTGGTGCTGACCTGGGACAACCACAACTCGGTCAACGGCATCCGCGAATACGCCCGGTCGGCCCGAGGGTCCGTGCGTTACGTGCCACTGGACGGGCCGGAGCTGCGGGTCGCCGAGTCGGACCTGGTCGCGGCGCTCGACGCCGGCCGGGGCCGCCTGGCCCGTCGGTCCGGTCGGCGCGGGCTGTTCGCCTATCCGGCGCAGAGCAACTTCTCCGGCGTGCAGCACCCGCTGGGTTGGGTGGAGCTGGCCCACCAGCGGGGCTACGACGTGCTGCTCGATGCTGCCGCCTTCGCGGCGACGAACCGGCTGGACCTCAGCGTGGTGCGGCCGGACTTCGTGTGCCTGAGCTGGTACAAGCTCTTCGGCTACCCCACCGGCGTCGGCGCGTTGCTGGCCCGCCGTTCGGCGCTGGCCCGGTTGCGCCGGCCGTGGTTCGCCGGCGGCACGATCCGGGCGGTGAGTGTGCAGGGTGACTGGCACCGGCCGATGGACGACGAGTCGGCGTTCGAGGACGGCACGCTCAACTTCCTGAGCATTCCGGACGTGGAGTTCGGCTTGCGCTGGCTCGACTCGATCGGCGTGGACCTCGTCCACTCCCGGGTCGGCCTGCTCACCGCCTGGCTGCTGGAGCGGCTGGCCACCCTGCGGCACGACAGCGGCGGGCCGCTGGTGGAGGTGTACGGGCCGACGACGGGTGCGGGGCGCGGTGGCACTGTGACGTTCAACCTCCGCCACCCGGACGGCACAGTGGTCGACGAACGGCTCGTGGCGCGGGAGGCGGCAGCTGCCGGCTTCTCCCTGCGTACCGGTTGTTTCTGCAATCCTGGCGCGGGCGAGGGCGCGTTCGGGATCAGCCGGGCCGCCACGCGCCAGCGGCTGTTGGCGGGGGTCGACACGATCGACCAGTACCTCGCGGCGCTGCGGCTGCCGACGGGCGGCGCGGTCCGCGTCTCGTTCGGACTGGCGTCCACGGCGACCGACGCGGAACGCTTCGTCGCCTTCGTCCAGTCGACCTACCTCAACCGTGAGGCCGGTGCCGAGTCACCACTGCCACCTCGGCTGCGCTGTTGACCTGGCCGGCCGGTCAGCCGACCTGGGCCACCGGTGCCGGGCGGTGCTTGATCTCCTCCATGAACGGGAACCGGGCGGTCAGCTCGGCGATCGTCAGGCCGGCCCGCCAGGCCGCGGCCACGTGGGCGACCTGCACGAGGTCCATGACGTCACCGCGCGCGAGGACCTCTCCCGAGACCCGAAGGTCGATCATGAAGTATCGGGCCTGCGATCCCAGGCCCACGCAGACCACGCCCTCGTCGGAGTGCAGCTCGGCGCAGGTGAACCGGGCCCGCCCCTGCTCCGGCGCGGTCACCCGGCCGACATCGAGCCCGTGCCGGGCAGCGGTGTCGATGAGCGCGGGGGCCAGGCCACCCCGCTCGACCAGGTCCGGGTAAAGGCGCACACCCAGCGCCGTCGACGCCTCGCTCATGACTGACTCCCACTTCCTTGTGACAGAGACCAGCAGCGCGCAGGTTACGGAAACGTTTCCGGCACGCCTCGCCATCCTGTCGCGGGTGGACGCCCCACGGCAATAGGAAGGGTCGATTCGACCGCTATCGAGTAACAGTCGGCCGCCGCCGAACTCCGTCGACGGTTCAGCGCCGTCCATCTCGGAGGCATCGATCGACCGCCCGTCGACGACCCCGGTCCGGCGCTTTGCCGCTCACTGGTCAGCATCGGGCGGTAACGGACGGTCGTGGTATTGGAAACACTATTGACAGAAAGCCATGATATCGACATGCTTCGCTTTAGAGAGCGCTCTCTATCCTGGTCAACCGCCTCCACCACCCCACGCTGAGGAGCCTCCCGTGTTCACAGCCCGGCCCAGCCTCCGCTTCCGCCCCCTCGTACTCCTGGCGGTCGCCCTCGTCGCGACCACGACGGCGCTCGTCCTCCCGGCGCACCCCGACCGGGCCGAGGCCGCCATCGGCCCCATCACCTGGCAGGACGAGTTCAACTCCCCCGCCGGCACCCCCGTCGACCAGAACAAGTGGCGGTTCGACATCGGCGGCGGCGGCTGGGGCAACAACGAGCGGCAGTACTACACGAACAGCACCAGCAACGCCGTCCACGACGGCCAGGGCAACCTGGTCATCACCGCCCGTCGGGACAACCCCGCCAACTACCAGTGCCACTACGGGCGCTGCGAGTACACCTCGGCGCGGTTGCTGACGGCGGCCACCTTCACCCAGACGTACGGGCGCTTCGAGGCCCGGATCAAGATCCCGCGCGGCCAGGGCATCTGGCCGGCCTTCTGGATGCTCGGCACCGGCGGCGGGTGGCCCGACGCTGGCGAGATCGACGTCATGGAGAACATCGGCCGGGAGCCGAACACCGTCTACGGCACCGTGCACGGGCCCGGCTACTCCGGGGGCGGCGGCATCACGGGCAGCCGCACCCTCGGCGCGCCGCTCGCCGACACCTTCCACACCTACCGGGTGGACTGGGAACCGAACGTGATCACGTGGTACATCGACGGCGTGCAGTACCACCGGGTCGATCCCGCTCGACTCGGCGGCAACCGCTGGGTGTTCGACCACCCCTTCTTCATGATCCTCAACGTGGCGGTCGGTGGTAACTGGCCCGGCTACCCGGACGGCTCGACCCAGTTCCCGCAGCAGATGCTCGTCGACTACGTCCGGGTGTCCAGCTACACCTCGGGCGGGGGCGACCCGGCTCCCGGCACCAGCCGGATCCGGGGTGCGCAGAGCGGTCGTTGCATCGACATCCCCGGCGCCAACCCGGTGGAGGGCGCCAAACTCCAGATCTGGGACTGCAACACCACGGCGGCCCAGAGCTGGACCTTCGCCTCCGACGGAACCATCCGCGCGATGGGCAAGTGCATGGACCCGGCCTGGGCCGGCACCGCCAACGGCACCGAGGTCAACCTGGTCAGCTGCAACGGCAACAGCGCCCAGCGCTTCACCCTCAACGCCGCTGGCGACCTGGTCAACCTGAACGCCAACAAGTGCGTGGACGTACGGGAGGCCAACCCCAACAACGGCGGCAAGCTGCACCTGTGGGACTGCCTCGGCGCGACCAACCAGAAGTGGTCTCGCATCTGACCACCCACTCACCGGTGGGCCGTCCGAGCGCAGCTCGGGCGGCCCACCGGTGAGTGCCCGCGTATCTCGGCAGACCGATTGGCTCGATGAACGTAGCGGCCAGGCTTACGCCCTCTATGTTCGGATTAATCCACAATCTGGCAGTTCCGGGAGTGAGCTCATGTCGCACCACCTCGATACGCCCCTCGCCGCCCAGGGCGGCCAGCTGTACATCGACGACCTGTTCGTCTTCAACGGCGACCGCGCCACTGTCTTCGTGATGGACGTCAACAGTTCGGTGACCAAGGCGGACATCAAGCGCGGCTTCCACGCCGAGGCGCGCTACGAGATCAAGATTCACATCAACGGCGCCGAGGTGGAGGACCTGACCTACCGGTTCGCGTTTGGCGAACCGGACGGCGACGCCCGGCAGACCCTCCAGTTGTACGAGCTCACCGGGGCCGACGCCCGCGACGACGCCGCGATGGGCACCCCCATCGCCGAGGGGCGGACCGGCGAGGTGACGGCCGGCGGCAACGTGCGGATCTGGGCCGGGAGGATCACCGACCCCTTCTTCATCGATCTCGACGAACTCGCCACCATCAACGGCGCGGTCAAGAACGGATCACCGGTGGACCGTTCCGCGTGGCGGGCCGACCAGGCCAAAAACAGCTTCGCCGGCACCACCGTCGAGTCGATCGTCCTCGAGGTCTCCCATGACGAGCCACTGCTGCGCGAGGGCACCGAGATCGGCGTGTGGTGTCGCACCCTGCTGGCCACCGACGCCGGCGGATGGCGCCAGATCAACCGCGCCGGCCACCCCATGATGTGGCCCATCTTCTGGCCCCACGACACCGACTTCTCCGACCCCGCCAACTTCCGGCACCCCGGCAACGACCTCGCCGAAGGCGGCGAGGAGATCGCGAACGCGGTCGCCGGGGTCGTCAAGGCGAACGGCACGGCGCCGGACCCACAGGCGTACGGCTGGAGCGTCGCCCGGCAGCTCTACCCCGACCTGCTGTCGTACACGGTCGGCACGGCAGCGAACTTCGGCTTCGCGGGCCGCAACGGCCGAGGCCTGGCCGACAACGCGCCCGAGGTGATGTTCTCCCTGGTTCTCAACACCGCAACCACCTCCGGCCTCACCTCGGAGGTCACCAAGGCCGCCCGTTCCGCCACGTTCCCGTACGTGGTTCCGGCCTGAGGTTGCTCGCGGGGCCCGGCGGCCAGCAGGGCGCCGGGCCCTTGTCGTGCGGGGTGCCCACCATCGCCGGGACCGAACACGATCATCGACCGACGGCCGGGTGACGTTCGTGCCGTTCCGGCCATTATGGGCGTTTTGCGTAGTTAGTCTCGGAAGCGCTTCCCAGGTTCTCTAGGACGAAGGAGACTCGATGCGCAGAAAGATTCTCGCGGGCCTGGCCGGCGTTGCCGCCGTCGCCGCGCTCGCCGGGCCCGCCGCCGCGGACACCACGGGCAACACGGTCGTCACCCTCACCGTCGACGCCGCCGGTGGTCTGTCGATCACGGTGCCGGCGACGGCGAACATCGGGAACGGCGTGGAGGGCACGACCATCTCCGGTCAACTCGGCCCGGTCACCGTGCTGGACCAACGCGGGTCGCTCACCCCCAACTGGACCGCCAACGTCATCTCCACCGACTTCACCACCGGCGGCGGCAGCTCCGGCGAGACGATCCCGAACATCAACGTCCTGTACTGGTCCGGCAACGCAACGGCGACCGCCGGCGGCGGCACCTTCACACCGGGCCAGCCGACCGCCGCCGACGCGGTGATCATCAACGTGCCCCGGACGGCGATGACCCACACCGGCGGCACCGGCAACAACTTCGCCACCTGGAACCCCACCCTGGTGGTCAACGTGCCCGTCGGCACCGTCCAGGGTGTCTACACCGGGACGGTGACACATTCGGTGTTCTGAGCCGCTCGGCCGGCTGGTGCTGCTGGCCTCGGTCGCCCTCGTGGCGCTCGGGGTTTCGGCGGCACCGGCCGTTGCCGTGCGGGAGCAGCGACACGATCCGGCCGAGGAGGCCGCGATCAGCATCCGGATGCTGGACATCCCGGCGAGTCGGGTGCAGGATCCCCGCGCCCGGGTCTACATCGTGGACCACCTGAAGCCCGGGGCGACGATCAACCGCCGGGTCGAGGTACAGAACACCTCAACCGAGACGCAGAAGATCGAGTTCTATGCCGGCGCCGCGTCGGTCGAGAACAACGCCTTCACCGTGCCCGAGGGGCGCACCGGCAACGAACTCAGCGGGTGGATCCGGCTGAGGACCGCCGCGATGCGGCTGGACCCGGGCGAGCGACGACCGGTCCAGGTCGAGATCACCGTGCCGGAGAAGGCCTCGAAGGGCGAGCGGTACGCCGCGATCTGGGCGCAGGTCACCAGCGCGGCGGACGTTGCCGGCAACGTCACCCAGATCCACCGGGTGGGCATCCGGGTCTACCTCGACGTCGGTCCCGGTGGTGAGCCGCCAACGGACTTCCGGATCGAGGGGTTGGCCGCGGAGCCCGGCACCGGCGAGTTCCCGGTCGTCACCGCGAAGGTCACCAACACCGGTGAACGCGCGCTGGACATGACCGGCACCCTGTCGCTGACCAGGACCGCGGTCCAGGCCGGACCGTTCAAGGTGACCAACGGGGTGACGATCCTGCCCGGCCAGAGCGGTCAGGTTCGGATCGAGGTCAACCAGACGCTTCCCGCGGGGACCTGGGACGTGCACGCGACGCTCGCCAGCGGCACTGTGCAGCGCACCGCGACCGGGAAGATCGTCCTTCCCGTCGCCGCGCCGATGACGGTCTCGGCCTCCAGCGCGCCGAGTTGGCTCGTCTACCTGGTCGGCGGGATCGCCCTGCTGGTGCTGGGCACCTTTGGTGGTTGGTATCTCGTCCGCAGGCACCGGACCCGGTTGGCCTGACGCCCGCAGCACCGCAGAGACTGCCCGGCCGTTCCCTCCGAACGGCCGGGCAGCGGCGTTCCGCCGAGGCGGAGGCGGACAGCCAGCGGAGCGACCCGCCCTAGATGACGGAGTGGGTCACGACCGCCACGTAGTCGCCGACCACCACCCCGGACGGGATGGCCACCCACAGGGTGGGGTTCCAGGTGGCGGCGTTCGGGCCCCCCGCCTGGCCGGACCACCCGGCGGCGGTGCGCGGGGTGCTCAGCGACGCCCCGGGCTGCGGCACGAAGGTTCCGATCCCGGTGCTGGCCAGGGCGGGCCCGGAGGCGTACGTGATGTTGCTGGTGGGGATGGTCTCGCCGCCCGAGCCGGAACCCGTGGTGAAACTCGTGCTGGAGACGACGCTGACCCAGTTTCCGGAGAACGGGCCCCGGTCGTCGGTGACGGTCACCGGACCGAGTTGGCCTGAGACGCCGGTCGTGCCCGAGGTGACGGTGCCGAGTGCGGAGACCGCCGGGACGCTGATGGAGAGCCCGCCGAGCGGGGTGATGACCAGGTCGACCGGTCGGGTCGCGAACTGGTCGAACGAGTCGGTCACCCGCACGGTGAACGGGAAGGTCCCGGCCTCGGTGGGCGTGCCGGAGAGCAGGCCGCTGACCGGGTCGAGGGTCAGCCCGGCCGGCAGGCTCCCGGCGCTGACCGCCCAGGTGAACGGGCCGGTGCCTCCGGTGACGGTCAGCTGGTACTGGTACGGGTCGTACGCCTTGCCGGGTGGGGGCGGCGGGAAGGTCAGCGTCGGCGGCGCGTTGACGGTCACCGACCCGGAGGCGGCCGACTGTGGACCGGTTCCGGCGGCATTCGTCGCGGCCACCCGGAAGGTGTACGAGGCACCGGCGGTCAGCCCGGTGACGATCTGGGTCGTGGCGGTGCCGGTGAAAACCCGGGAGGTCTGCGCCACGGCACCGAGGTAGGGCGTCACCGTGTAACCGGTGATCGGCGACCCCCCGTTGGCCGGGGCCGTCCAGCTCACCGTGGCAGCGTTGGTGCCCGCGGTGGCCGAGGTGTTCGTCGGGGCCGCGGGCACCGTGTACGGGACCACCGCCGCCGAGGGTGGGCTGGCCGCACCGGTGCCGTAGGCGTTCACCGCCGCCACCCGGAAGGTGTACGACGCGCCGACGGTCAGCCCGGTCAGGGTGCGGCTGGTGGTGGAGGCGTCGAAGGTGACTGTCGGTTGGGTGACGCCGTCCCGGATGGGGGTGATCAGGTAACTGGTGATCGGGCTGCCGTTGTTCGCCGGCGCGGTCCAACTCACGGTGGCGCTGGCGCCACCCGCGACAGCGGTCGGCGTGGTCGGCGTGCCGGGCGCGGACGCGTAGACGTAGCTCGCCGATCCGGCGGAGCCTCGGGTGACGACGCTGACCGTGACCGTCGCCGGGCTGGACCGGGCGGGCATGGCGGAGATGCCGAGGGTGCCGTCGGGGTTCACGGTGAAGCAGCCGGCGGCCGGGCCGGAGGTGCACGGCACCAGCAGCACCGACGTGCCGGCCTGCTGCTCGGCGGCCGTACCGATGGTGATCGCTGTCGCTCCGGTGAGGTTGCTGCCGCCGACGGTGACCGGGATGCCCCCGGAGACCGTGCTCTGCGCGGGGGTGACGGTGACGCCGCTCGGTGCGGTGGCCGGCGCGACCGGGGTGGTGCCGGTGGCGAGACCCGGGTTCGCGTCGATCGACGACGAGGTCGCCACCGTCGCGGTCTGGATCTGCGCCAGCGTCACGCCGGTGCCGGTGACGGTCGCGGCGACCGTGATGGGCGGCAGGAAGGTTCCGCCGGCGAACGGGCCGTTGCTGTTGGTGCAGGTGACGCTCTGCCCGGAGGGTGCGGCGCAGACCCAACCGGAGCCGAACGCGCCGCGCGGGACGACACCGGCGGGGAGTGTCTGGGTGACCGAGATCGGTGCGGTCTCGGTGGCTCCGGCGTCGACTCCCGCGGTGATCGAGTAGGTCACCGGGTCACCGGGCTGCGGGGTCGCACCGACCGCGCTGGTCTGCGCCACGTTCAGGTCGGGTACCGGGTTGAAGCTGACCGCCCGGGCGTCGTCGACCTCGTGGAAGTCGGTGACCGAGCCGGTCGAGCCCACCCAGCCGAAGGCGAGCTGCCGAGGGTAGCCGTTGGCGTTCAGCCAGGTCGGCGACGGGTACAGGCTGGGCGACACGACCGGGAGCGCGCCCTCCAGGATTCGCGCCTGCCCGCCGACCGGGGTGAATCTGACCCGGTACTGGCCGGCGGGAGTGGTGATGCCGGTGTCGGTGGTGTACGACGACGAAGTGGTGTTGACGACGACCTCGACCGGCACCACCGACGCCGCCCGGGTGCTGGCCCGCAGCGGCAGCGCAGGAGCCGAGGTGCTCCCGGCGGTGCTGTTCAGCGCGCAGTAGCCGACCCCGTTGCGGCCCGGTCCGCGGACCACCACCTGGCCGGGGACCCGCCCGTTGGTGGTCGAGATGTACGGCGGGTTCGTGCAGCCGGTGCCCTGGTACGTGCTGTTGCTGAAGTTGCCGAAGACGTCCAGGCCGATGCCCAGGTAGCCGTTGGAGAGTCCCGCCGACACGCCGTTGAAGGCCGCCGAGTAGCCCAGCGAGCCGCCCGACGGGCCGAGGGTGGACGGGGACCTCGGGTTGGCCGGGTCGACGGCGGCCAGCGCGAAGGCGAGACCGTCCGCGCCCGGGCTGCTGCCGCCGTACTGGTAGGTGTTGAAGGTCAGGTGCAGGCCCTGCGAGGTGGGCACGCTCACCGCGCTGAACACCCCACCCTGCCGGTTGACCGTGGCGGGGGTGAGGCGCAGTTTTCCCGTACCCTGCGGATCGGTGGAGGTGGTGCAACTCAGCAGCGGGCCGGTGGTGGAGTTGCCGGCCGCGCTCAGGCAGGCGGCGTTGGTGGACCCGGTGCCGGGCACGCCTGGCAGCGACACCGCGCCGATGCCGTTCGCGGTGTTCTGGTGAAAGGGCTGGTCGAACAGGACGGAACCGGCCGCCGACGCCGGAAGTGGTCCGACCACGAGCACCCCGGCGAGCACGACGATGACCAGCGCCCCGGCGCTCGACGGACCACGCCGGTTCCACAACGACATGCCGACTCCCAGCTTTCACTTCAGCACCGATTCGGACTATAGCCCCCAAAACACCCACAATTTCGATACTCGGATAACCGCGGCAGGCCGACGACCGCCAGCGGACACGGACCGACCCCCGCCGGCACTGCTGCCGAGGGGGTCGGTCCGTGCAGGATTCGGGACGAGGGCGGTCAGCCCTCGATGTCGCGGGGGTCACGGCTGCGGGGGTAGGTGTTCTTCTCCCCGATCGTGCCGTCCTGCTTCTTGACCACGTGTTCGACGCCCCGGTCGGCCGCCATGTCGCGGCCCTGGGCCTGCGCGTCGGCCTTCACGTCATGCGTGCTGCTGGCCCGCTCGTTGCCCTCCGGCTTGTTCTTCCACTGCCCGTCCTCGTGGTACGTCTCAACGTCACCCTTGACCATGGCCGGCTCCTTACTGGGTCCGAACTGTTCCCCGAATCAGTGCCCCGAGAGGCACCGGGCAAACCGCCGTCCTCAGGAGACGGCCGGGCAGTTGTTGCTCACCCGCCGCAGGATCTGTTCGCGTTCGTCGGTGGTGATGCCCGACGGCTCGCCGTCGAAGTGCGTCTCGACCTTCTCCCAGCCGCGACGCTGCTCGTAGTGCAGGTGCGGCGCGCCGGAGTTGCCGGTGCTGCCCAGCTTCCCGATCTGTTCGCCCTGGGCGACCTTCTGACCCACCTCGACCAGTGGCGGTTCGAGCAGGTGCAGGTACTGCGTCTCCCACTTGCCGCCATGGTCGATCTTCACCCAGTAGCCGCCGCCGCGCCCCCGCGGGCCGTCCGGGTTCTCCGGGTTGCGACCACCCAGCGACCCGTTGATGCCCGCCACGGTGACAGTTCCGGCATAGGACGCGAGCACCGGCCGCCCCCACGTCTCGCCCTCGACGGGGAAGAAGTCGACGTCGTAGTCGTCATGGCCGGGATAGGTGCTGAGCTGCCACGTCTCTCCGCAGGCCACCGGCATCTGGAAGAGCGGACGCGGCCCGGCCGGTCGCAGCATCGGCACCGCCACCACCGCGATGCCCAGGACGGCCGCCACCGCGACGAGCGCGAGGAGGACGCGGATGGCACGGCGTCGCGGGCGGCGGTGGGTACGGGCTCTGGCGGGGCGGCCGGTCGTCACCGGCCCGAGCATGGCAGATCCCGGCAACGCCACGACGCCGGGTCGGTGACATTGCAGTCGAATCGTGAAAGAGGTACGGTCGTATTCAATGCAGTCGTATTGCAACGAGAGTGGGACCCCATGTACGTGATCCCGTTGTCCGAGGCGACCACCGACCTGCTCGACCTGGTGGGCGGCAAGGCCGCCGGGTTGGGCGAGCTGATCCGGCGCGGCGAACGGGTCCCCGAGGGCTTCTGCGTCACCACCGACGCACACCGACTCGGCGCGGTGCCCGCCGCCGAGGTCGTCGCCGCGTACCAGCGGCTCGGCGCGGGCCCGGTGGCGGTACGCTCCAGCGCCACCGCTGAAGACCTCCCCGACGCGAGCTTCGCCGGGCAGCAGGACACCGTGCTCGACGTCGTCGGCGGCCCCGAGCTGATCGCCGCCATCGAGAAGTGCTGGGCCTCGCTGCACAGCGACCGGGCGACCGCCTACCGCGACGCCCGGCAGATCGACAACCGGCGGGTACGGATGGCCGTCGTGGTGCAACGCATGATCACGCCCACTGTGGCCGGGGTGCTGTTCACCGCGAACCCGCTGACCGGCCGGCGCGACGAGATGGCTGTCGACGCGGCCCCCGGTCTCGGCACGGCGGTGGTGGACGGCGCGGCGACGGTGGACCACTACGTCCTCGACGGCGTCAGCCGAGCCGACACCGGCTGCCTCACCTCCGCACACCTGGCCGACCTGCGCGCCACCGGCGAGCGGTTGCAGGCCCACTTCGGTTGCCCGCAGGACATCGAGTGGGCGATCGACGCGCACGACGTCCAGTGGCTCCTGCAGTCCCGGCCGATCACCACACTGTTTCCGCCCCCGCCGGCCACCGACAAGCCCCTCCCCCGGGTCTACCTGGAGTTCGGTCACGTCCAGGGCATGCTGCGACCGGTCACCCCGATGGGCATGGCGACCCTGCGGACGCAGATCACCGCCATGCTGGCCGCGCTCGGGGTGCGGGTGGAGATCGTGGACATCGGTGGGCGGCTCTACGGCGACCTGACCGACCTGGCCCGGGACAGGTCGTCCCGCAAACGGCTGGTCAAGCTCATGGCTGTCGACTTCGGGCCGCGCGCCCAGGCGGTGATGCAGCACGTGCTGGACGACCCCCGCTTCGCCCCGACCAACGGCGGCCCCCGCCGGGGCGGGGCGCCGAGCGCGGCCTCGCTGCGGACGGCCCGGCGTGCGGTGGTCGGGATCCTGCGGGCGCTGGCCCGCCCCGACACCGCACGGATTCGGATGTTCGAGGCGATCGAGCAGTTGAGAACCCGATCGACAGCCCCCGCCGACCTGCGGACCGCCGCCGACCGGCTGCGCTTCGTCCAGGCGTCGCAGGACGCCGACGACGGCGCCGACGCGATCATGTGGCCGATCGTCGCGGGAATGCTGGCCGCCGCACTGCCGGCCGCGCTGCTCAAGGGCCTCGCGGGGCCGGACGAGATCCACACAGTGCTGGGCGGCATGCCGCACAACGTCACCATCGAGATGGACCTGGCGCTGTGGCGGCTGGCCCAGGGCGCGGGCGAGCACCGCCGACTCCTCCTCGACACCCCGCCTGCCGAGCTGGCCACGCGCTACCTGCGCGGAACCCTGCCCGACATCGGCATGGCCGCCTTCCTGGAAACCTACGGCCACCGGGGCGTCGCCGAAGTCGACCTCGGCGTGCCGCGCTGGGAAGAGGACCCCGCTCCGGTCTTCGCCGCTGTCGCCAACTACCTGCGGGTCACCGATCCAGGGCAGGGCCCCGATGAACGTTTCCGACGAGCCGCCGCCACAGCGGAGACAGCGTTGGCGGAGCTGATCGGGCGAGCGCGCCGTCGGCGGCCGGTACGCGGCGCCATCGCCGGTTTTCTCCTGCGCCGGGCGCGGTCGTTGGCCGGTCTGCGCGAGGCCGGCAAGTTCGCCGGGTTGTACCCACTGCGCGAGACCCGCCGGCAACTGCTGCTCATCGGCGCCGACCTGCACGGCACCGGGTTGCTGGAGCAACCCGACGACATCATGTTCCTGACCCTCGACGAGGCGCACGCCGCCATACACCAGGGCGTCGACCCGCGAGCGACAGTCACCTCCCGGCGGGCCGTGCACCGCCGGGAGCTACGCCGCAGGACGGTGCCGGTGGCGCTGCTCTCCGACGGCACCGACGTCGAGGCGGCCCTGCCCGCGACGGCGGCCGGCGACGGGACACTCACCGGCGTGGGGGCGTCGGCGGGTCGGGTGACCGGCCCCGCGCGGGTCGTCCACGACCCGGGCACCGCCCACGTCGAGCCCGGCGACGTCCTGGTGGCCGCGACCACGGACCCCGGGTGGACCCCGCTGTTCCTCACCGCCGCGGCGCTGGTCACCGAGACCGGCGCGATCATGGCGCACGGCCCGACGGTGGCCCGCGAGTACGGCATTCCCGCCGTCATCTGCGTGCCGGACGCCACCCGGACGATCACCACGGGGCAACTCGTCACTGTCGACGGCGGCGCCGGCACCGTCACGGTGCACTGACCGTCCACCCCCTACCGAGAAGGACGACGATGAGTGACACCACGGCGTCGACCAGGGCCCGGGTGGGCCCGCTGCTGCGTCGCGCGGCCGAGGCCGAAGCCGCGACGTGGCGCAGCCTCTACGTGTGGGCGCGGCGGCGCGCGTTGCCGCTGCGGCCCGGCGACGAGCCGTTCGGCTACCTCGGTGTGGTCAAGCCGATCCTGGGCATCTTCATCGGGTTGTCGGTCGTCGAGATCCCGATCTTCGATGTCGTCGTCACCCACGTGGTGCCCTGGCGGCCCGCCCGCTGGATCGTGCTCGGCCTCGGCGTCTGGGGTCTGCTCTGGATGATCGGGCTGTACGCCGGCATGACCATCCACCCCCACGTCGTGGGCGACAGCGGCCTGCGGGTGCGGCTCAACTCGGGCATCGACATCTTCATCCCGTGGACCGACGTCGAGGCGCTGCGCAAGCGGTACCGCTCGCTGCCGTCGAGCAGGTCGGTGCAGGTCGAGCAGGACGGCGACCGCCGGGTGGTGTCCATCGCCGTCGGCAGCCAGACGAGCGTCGACGTCCTGCTGCGCCGGCCGCTGACCTTCGACCTACCGCGGGGCGGGTCCGCGCCGGTGAACGAGCTGCGACTGTACGCCGACGACCCCGACGGCCTCCTGCGCAGCGCCCGGGGCACCCCCACCAGCGGCACCGTCAGCCGGTAACCACCGCCGCTGGCGGGGTGCCCGGGTCAACCACTGTGAAACGATCGAGGCCATGCCGAAGAAGGTCGACCACCAGGAGCGACGGACCCTCATCGCGGACGCGTTGATGCGGGTCGCCGCGGCTCAGGGGCTGGAAGCGGTCAGCCTCCGACACGTGGCCGCCGCGGCCGGCGTGTCCGCCGGCATGGTCCAGCACTACTTCCGGACCAAGGACGAGATGATGGCGTTCGCGTTGAGCGTGGTCCGTGAGCGCAGCCAGATCCGGGTCACCGAGGCGGTGGCGCGGCTGGGTGAGAATCCACCGCCTCGGCTGCTGCTGCGGACCCTCCTCGCCGCGTTGCTGCCCCTGGACGAGCACACCCGCGACGACGGTCGGGTGGCGCTGGCGTTCCTCGCGTACACGGCGGTGCGTCCGGCCGCCGCGACCGGCCTGCGGGAGGGCACCCGGCAGCTCACCGAGTTCATCGCCGGCCTCCTGCCCGACCGGCACGACGCCGCCGCCGCGGCCGGTCTGCTGGCGCTGATGGAAGGGCTGGGTGTCTACCTGCTCGGCGGGCAGTACACCGCCGAGCAGGCGCTGGGCGCGCTGGACGCCCAGCTGGACCTGCTCTTCGGCGCGTCGTCGGCCGCCTGAGCGGCAGCGGTCGAACCGGACCGTCAGCAGCGCGGCACGTTCGGGATGTACCCGTCGTAGCCGGTCAGCACGTAGGCGTCGGAGACGTAGCGGTTGGTGCCGATCCGGTTCCAGACGGCCGTCGTGCCGTACGGGCCAGTGACAGTGCTGCCGACGGCCTGACAGTAGACGGCGACGGTGGCGCCGTCGGCGACCGAGCCGACGACCGGATAGCTGGCACCGGGGCCGGAGCGGACGTTCAGGGTGCTCGCGCTGGTGCTCACCGTGCCGGAACCGACGCCGGTGATGCCGTTGACCAACTGCAGGTAGTAGGTCCAGTTCCAGTTCGGGCCCGGGTCGGTGTGCGTCGCGCCGGGCACCTCGTTGTGCCCGATGATGTGCGCCCGGTCCTTCGGGATGCCGTACCTGGTGGCGAGGCTGCGGGTGAGTGCGGCGGACGCGCGGTACATCGCGTCGGTGAGCCAGGCGGGATTGTCGACGTACCCCTCGTGCTCGATGCCGATCGACTGGGTGTTGTAGGTCCAGTTTCCGGCGTGCCAGGCGATGTCCTTCTCCCGCACCGACTGCGTGACGGCCCCGTCGGAGGAGCGGAAGGTGTAGTGCGCGCTGGCCTGCGCGGCCGGGTTCTGGAACCAGCCGACGGTGCCGGAGTACGAGCCCTGCGCGGTGTGGATGACGATGCGGGTGACCGGGTGGCTGCCCGGGCGACTGGCCACCGTGTAGTTGCTGGTACTGGCCGGTGCCCAGACGGCCGGCCCGTAGTCGGTGCTGAGCGTGCCGACCCCGCCGGCGCGTTCCAGGCCGTCCCGGCGCGGCGCGACCGGTCGGCCCGGCACCGTCTCGCCGCGCCCGGTGAACCCGGCCCGCAGCAGGTCGTAGACGCTGTCCGCGTAGCGCCGCGCCACCGACGGGTCGTGCGCGCCGCCGTAGCGGGCCAGCACCGGGTGCCAGGCGTTCACGTCGTCGCGGTCCGCGGCGGTGCGGCCGGCCTGATCGGCGTACGCGCGCAGCACGGCTGCGGCTCCGAGGACGTTCGCCACGGGGTCGGTCCCCAGCGCGGCCGGACTGAGCCGGGTGAGCGCGGCGGCCTCGTCCAGCGTGTGCACCTCGGGGTTGCTCGTCAGGTGCGTCAGCCCGTACCCGCCGGCCGCGCTCGGTGCGCCACCGTGCATGTCCAGCCGCGACTCGGCGTACGCGAGCGCCACCAGCAGGTCGCGCGGAACGTCGTAGCGGGCTGCGGCGGTGTCGAACGCGACGGCGAGCGGGGCGGCCGGCGCTGGTGTCCCGCCGGGGTCGGCGGCGGCGGGGGTGGCACCCACGACGAAACCCGGTCAGAGTAGTCGTCAGGGCGATCAGGAAGCGGCTTCGGTGGGAGGTTCGAGCGGACATCGGCACTCCTCGCGGTGACGGAGGTGGGCGGCGCGGGGCCGCCCACCTCGGGGGCGGGCTCGTCAGCACCAGCCGTTGACCGGACCGTTCACGCCTGTCGACAGGTAGGCGTCGGACACCCAACTGCCGTCGCTCAACCGGTTCCAGAGCGCCGTGGTGCCGTACCGGCCGGTGTGCGAGGTGCCGTTGGCGGAGCAGGAGATGGTGACGGTGGCGCCGTCGGCCACCGAGCCGAGCGAGCCGTAGCCGGTCCCCGGCCCGGCCCGGCGGGTGAGCGCACCGCCGCCGTTCGCGTCGACGACTCCCTGGTTGAAGCCGAGCGCGCCGTAGTTGTAGAGGCCACCGCCGGCACCTGCGAAGGCCGACCCGTGCCGCGCCCCGCCCTGGTAGGCGGCGGCCCCGTTCGCCAGCACCCACTTGCCGATGTCGTGCCCGGCGATCGGCACGTACGCGCTGTTCTGCCGGAGCCCGAAGTGGACGTGCCGGCCGTAGGCGGCGCCGCCGCAGGTGACGTCGGTTCCGGTGTTACCCAGGACGGCGCCCTGGCCGACGCTGGCGCCGTTGACGGAGATGCTGTTCCACAGGTGGTAGTAGTCGGTCGAGTAGCCCCGGTCGTGGATCACCCGGATCCACCCCGTACACATCGTGTAGGCCGCGCCGGCCCGGGCGGCGCGGACCACCTGGTCGCCGCCGGCCAGGTCGACCGAGCTGTACGGCGACTCGGTTCCACCCCAGCCGTGCGGGCCGCTGGTGAGCGTCCACGTCTGACCCACGCCGAACGGCAGGGCCATCCCGGTCCGGTAGTCGCCGCCCGCGTACATCGGGCTCGGGGTGGTGGTGAGCACGTCCCTCTCCTGTGCGGTCGTCAGTGGCGACTCGGAGGCCAGGGTGCCGAAGGCGGCCTCGCCGTCGAAGGCGATCCGCCACCCGGCGGGCTCGGACCGGGCGATGAAGATCGACCCGGTCGGGTGGGCGTCCTCCTGCCGGGGCGCGAGGGCGACGGCGGTGCCGAACGCCCACCGGCCGCTGGTCCGGCTGACGGTGATCCGGGTTTCCGGTCGCGCGCCGGCCGCGGACAGTTCGGCGGAACCGAGCAGCTTGGCGGTCACCGCGTCGGTGAGCGCCGGGGTGACGGCCGCGGCGGCGGCGCTGGGCGCTGCCCCGATCAGGCTCGTGACCATCAACAGGGCCGCGGCTGTGCCGCCGACCAGTCGTCGACCGTGTCTCATCGTGGCCTCACTTTCGGATGGGTTCGCGGGCGTCGGGTTCCGCCACGGGTGCCTCCCGCCGGGTGACAATCGAGAGACAACCATCAATGTTGACGACGATTGTCATGTAGCAAATCATCGAAGTCAACGGACCGATCGAAGGTTTTCTACATCCCTGGATTCGCGCCCGCGCTGGCCTCGGCAGGGCTGCGCGCCGCACCACCCCCGAACGAGAATTGCGCGATGCGGTGGGGCGTGGCACTGTGCGCGACGCCGGTCCGGTCGCGACGGGGTGACCAGCGTGGGCGGTGAACCTGACCAGGCCGTCTGAACGGCCCCGGTCGGCTCGGCGGGCCGTGCCGCCAGCGGTCGCCGTCAGGTGAGCGGCGACGGTGACTCGGCACCGGGGATCGTCAGCACCGGCGTACCCGACCCGTCCGCCGGGACGCTCCACACGTCGGGCTGGCCGTCGTCCCGGCGCAGCGTGTAGGCAAGCTTTCCGCTGTCCAGCCAGGCCGCCTGGTCGTCGACGCTGCGGGTCTCCGCGGTCGCGGTGACCCGCATGCTCGACAGGTCGAGAACCGACAACCGCCAGCCCTTCGCCGGGTCGGCGTCGACCGCCTCCTTGAACGCGAGCCGGGTGCCGTCCGGTGACAGCGACGGGCACTCAACGTTCTCCTTGAGCGTCTCGACGGTGCGGGCGGCGACGTCACCACGGACGAGGTACCGCCGACCCCCGGTGGACATGGTCGCGTAGAAACGGTTGTCGTCGGCGGTGAAGGTGACGCCCCAGTAGTTGACGTCCGGGTTGCGGTGGCGGCGGCCGTCCTTCGTGATCGCGAACTCTTCGAGCGACGCCACAGTGGCGCCGGTGACGGTGTCGAGGATCCCGGTGCGCGTGGAGAAGCCACTGGAGGTGTACGAGTCACCGCCGACGAACGTGGTCCAGGAGACCATCCGGCCGGAGGCCGAGACCCGGGCCCGGTTCGGCAGACCGGGCACACCGACCGCCCGGGTCTGGCGCAGCTCCGCGTCGAGCACGACAACCTGGTACGACCACGCCGTCTCCGGCTTCAGGCAGACCCCGGTGCCGGCCGCGGCGTACACCCGCAGGCATTCCAGACCGCCGACCGTGCGCGGCGCGGCGGGGTCGTTCGCGGCGACGGTGGAGACGTGCCGGTCGGTGATCGCCAGCAGGCGCGGCCCGGGTGCCAGGCTGACCGCCTGCTCACCGCCGACGGGCGGCGGTGTCCGGGGAGCCTGCGCGGCCGTGGCGGCGTAGCCGGCCGCCACCGTGCCCAGCAGCACGGCCGAGGCGACCACCACGCCGAGTTTCGCTCGGGTCGACATCGCGGTCATCGGAGCACCTTCCGGGTGGTGGGTCGGGACGGGGAGGTCAGCAGGAGCAGCGTGCCGACCAGGACGCCGGCGACGGCCACCGCCGCCGCGCGGATCGCGTGCGCCGGTCCCCACGCCTGCCAGGCCAGACCGAACAGCACTGAGGAGACGAGGTACGCCAGGGCCTGCCCGGTCTGCACCAGCGCGATTCCGGTGGTGCGCAGTCGCGCCGGCAGCACCGGCCCGGCGAGCGCGATGAGCACACCGTCGGTGGCCGCGTAGAACGCGCCGTACAGCGTCAGCGCCAGGGCGATCAGTGGCCAGCCGTCGACCGGGCCGGCCAGCAGCA
Organism: Micromonospora sp. NBRC 107095; assembly: GCF_030269705.1. Lineage (NCBI taxonomy): Bacteria > Bacillati > Actinomycetota > Actinomycetes > Micromonosporales > Micromonosporaceae > Micromonospora > Micromonospora sp. NBRC 107095. The sequence goes on along the minus strand of NZ_BSTU01000001.1, from coordinate 2,277,171 downwards.
GGTACGTCGCACCGAGGGCGGTGTAGCCGCCGATCACCACGGGCAGGCGACCGACCCGGTCGGCGAGCGCGCCGAGCGGGGCCGCGAGCACCAGGTAGGCCAGGCTGGTCCCCACCGCGAGCAGCGGAAACCAGCGCAGACCGAGGTCCATCCGGCGTTGCAGCAGCAGGTAGACGAAACCGTCCCCGATGGTGGCCAGGCCGAGCATCGCGGCGGCCAGCACCAACCGCCGGGCAGGCCCGCCGCGCAGCAGGCCGAACGCCTCGCGGACGGACACCTTCGGGTCGTTCGACCCCTCCGCCGCCGGGCCGTCCGCCGTTTCGCCGTCCGCTGTCGGACCGGTGGGCCGTTCCCGGACGAAGAGCACCAGCACCACGACGGCCAGTGCGGCGACGCAGAAGCTGGTGACGAAGACCGCGTCGTACGACTGCCCGACGACCAGCAGCACCGCGAACGCGGCGAGCGGCCCGAGGAACGCGCCGAAGCTGTCCATCGCCCGATGCACCCCGAATGCCCGACCCAGTGCCTCGGGCGGGGTGGAGAGGGTGATCAGGGCGTCGCGTGGCGCGCTGCGCACCCCCTTGCCGAGCCGGTCGACGGCGATGACGGCACCGATCGCCGGGATCGACCGGCCGGCGAGCAGCAGTCCGAGTTTCGCCACCGCCGAGAGCGCGTACCCGAGGCCGGCGATCAGTTTGCGCCGCCGGAACCGGTCGGCGGCGAACCCGCCGACGACCCGCAACAGTGCGGTGGCGCCGGTGTGGACGCCGTCCAGCACGCCGAAGGCCACCGGGCTGAGGTTCAGGCCCAGCACCAGGTAGAGGGGCAGGACCGCGGCCACCATCTCGGCCGACACGTCGGTGATCAGGCTGACCGTGCCGAGCGCGATGACGTTGCCGCTCACCATCGCGAACCGGCCACGTCGGTGCCCCGGTTCCGGCGGGTCGGCTACGGGTCGGGAGACGGTCGACAGGTACACGCGCATCTCCCCGGATCGACGGCTGACGGGCAGCCATCGTCCGCACTCGGTGCGGTGGGCACAACGGACCGTCGGTGGCATCCGGGCGAGGACCGGGTGAACGGCTTTCCAACAGCGAGGTGTTCGCCTGCCAGGACGCGGTGTTCATCCGCCCGTCGCCCGCCGGCTCATCGACCTACCTACATTCCTTGCGCTCTTCCCACGAGGTAAGGAGTCCTGGATGGACATTCGATTCCCCCGTCCGTCGGTGACGCTGGGGTTGGTCACGGTGATCGTCGCCGCGACCGCCGCCGTCGTCGTGACCGGCGCCGGCGCGGCGTCGGCGGCGAGCGTGACCTTCACGCCGGTCGCCGACACCTACGTCCAGAGCGACACGGCCACCACCAACTACGGCACGTCCACTCAGGTCGTGGTCGACAACTCGCCGGTGCGGCGCTCGTTCCTGCGCTTCACCGTGAGCGGTGTCAGCGGCACGGTGACCGCCGCCAAGCTGCGACTGCGCACGATCAGCGGCAACAGCGGCAGCGACGCCGGCGGCACGTTCCGCCGGATGTCCAACACCACCTGGTCGGAGACCGGCACCACCTGGAACAACCAACCGGCCATCGACGGGGCCACGCTCGGCACGATCGGCGCGGTCAGCGGCAACACCTGGTACGAGGTCGATGTCACGGCCGCGGTCACCGGCAACGGTACGTACAGTTTCGGCGCCACCTCGACCAGCGGCGACGGCGCCTACTACGACACCCGCGAGAGTGGCGCCGACGCCCCGCAGCTGGTGGTCACCACCGGGACCACCACGCCGCCCCCGTCGGGCGACCCGGTCTTCGTCGGCGCCGGCGACATCGCCGACTCGGGCTCCGGCGACAGCGCCACGGCGGCGCTGCTCGACACCATCCCGGGAACCGTCTTCACCACCGGCGACAACGTCTACGACAGTGGGACGGCGTCGCAGTTCAACAGCTACTACGAGCCCACCTGGGGTCGGCACAAGTCCCGTACCCGCCCGTCGCCGGGCAACCACGACTACAACACGTCGGGCGCGACCGGCTACTACAACTACTTCGGTACGTCCGCCGGCCCAAGCGGTCGCGGCTACTACTCGTACGACCTCGGCAACTGGCACATCGTGTCGCTGAACTCGAACATCAGCATGTCGGCCGGCTCGGCGCAGGAGCAGTGGTTGCGTGCCGACCTGGCCGCCAGCGGCAAGCCGTGCACGCTCGCGTACTGGCACCACCCGCTGTTCACGTCCAGCTCCAATCACGCGCCGTCGACGTCGACGCGTCCGCTGTACCAGGCCCTCTACGACTACAACGCCGACGTCGTGGTGTGGGGGCACAACCACGTGTACGAGCGGTTCGCCCCGATGAACCCGGCCGGTGCCGCCGACTCGAGTCGAGGGCTGCGCAGCTTCGTCGCCGGGATGGGCGGTGCCGGCCACTACGGCTTCGGCACCATCCAGCCCAACAGCGAGGCGCGCAACAGCTCGGCGTGGGGTCTGCTGAAGTTCACCCTGCACTCCAACAGCTACGACTGGCAGTTCGTCCCGGTGGCCGGCCAGACCTACACCGACACCGGCACCACCTCCTGCCACTGACCGCGCGATCCCGCTGCGCCGTCAGCGGCGCAGCGGGGCCCTCGCTCCCCTGGCCGATGGAGCCCGCTCGATCGCGGCGACCCGCGCGGTTCCACGCCGAGATCTTGGACAGTTTCCGTTCCGGCTGAACGGAAACTGTCCAAGATCTACGAAAATCGCCACGTCCCCGTCCAGGGCGACACGCGACGAACGGCACGCGACCAGACGACGTGTGCCCCCGCCCGGAACGCGGGCAGGGGCACACGGGCGTACGGCCGGGCGTCAGCGGGACGTGCCGGCGCGACGCTTGTTGTAGACGTCGAAGGCGACCGCGACGAGCAGGACGAGGCCCTTCACCACGGACTGGGTCGACTGGTCGATGCCCATGAGCTGCATGCCGTTGCTCATCACCGCCATGATCAAACCACCGACCATCGCGCCCACCACGGTGCCCACGCCGCCGGTGACCGCCGCGCCGCCGATGAAGGCCGCGGCGATCGCGTCCAGCTCGAACATGTTGCCCGCGGCGGGCTGGGCGCCGTTGGACCGCGACGAGTAGATGACGCCGGCCACCGCCGCCAGGAAGCCCATGTTGACGAACATCCAGAAGTTGACGGTGCGGACCTTCACCCCGGACAGCGCCGCCGCCGACAGGTTGCCGCCGATCGCGTAGACCTGGCGGCCGAAGACCGTACGCCGGGTGAGCAGGCCGTAGACCAGCACCAGGACCGCCAGGATGATCAGCACGATCGGCAGCCCTCGGGCGTGCGCCAACTGCCAGGCGAAGTACATGAGGACCGCGCCGACCAGCACGACCCGGGCGACGAACAGCGGGAACGACTCGACCGGCTGCTGGTAGCGGATCCGCGCCACGCGGGTGCGGAAGCCGCTGACGGCGTAGCCGGCCACGGCGATGGCACCGATCAGCAACGTGAAGGCGTCGAAGCCCTCGCCGCCGAGCAGGCCGTTGAGGAAGCCCGCCGCGACCTGCTGGTACTCGGAGGGGAACGGCGACAGCGAGATGTTGTCGAGCACCCGCAGGGTGAGACCCCGGAACAGCAGCATGCCGGCCAGGGTCACGATGAAGGCCGGAATGCCGGCGTACGCCACCCAGAACCCGTGCCAGGCGCCGACCGCGACACCGACGATGAGCGCCGCCACGACGCCGATCCACCAGGGGTGGCCCTGCTGGATCACCAGGACGGCGGAGACCGCTCCGGTGAGCGCGACGACCGATCCGACCGACAGGTCGATGTGCCCGCCGATGATCAGGATGACCATGCCGATCGCGAGGACCAGGATGTACGAGTACTGAAGGACGATGTTGGTGATGTTGCCGGGGCTCAGCAACACCCCGTCGGTCAGGACCGCGAAGAGCGCGACGATGACGACCAGGGCGACGTAGATGCCGCTCTGCCGCAGGTTGTTCAACACCAGCGCCCGCAGGTCGTTCGTCCCGCTGTGCAGGGCTGCGGTGGGTGTGCTGTCCGGGGGCGTGGGGCGCTCCGTCGAAGGGGTCTTGATGCTGGTCATCCGACGAGCTCCTTGTCCTTGGTCATCAGCTCCATGAGGCTCTCCTGAGTCGCCTCGGCCACCGGCATCTCGCCGGTGATCCGGCCGGCGGCGAGGGTGTAGATGCGGTCGCACATTCCGAGCAGCTCCGGAAGCTCGGAGGAGATGACGATCACCGCCTTACCGGCCGCCACCAGCCGGTTGATGATCGTGTAGATCTCGTACTTGGCGCCGACGTCGATACCGCGGGTCGGTTCGTCGAGGATCAACACGTCCGGGTCGGTGAACAGCCACTTCGACAGCACCACCTTCTGCTGGTTGCCGCCGGAGAGCTTGCCGACCACCGCCATGACGCTCGGCGTACGGATGTTCATCTCCTTGCGGCTCGTCTCGGCAACCTTGATCTCCTCGTTGCCGTTCACCCAGCCCAGGCGGGACAGCCGGTCCAACGCGGCGGCGGACACGTTGCGCCGCACGTCGTCGATGAGGTTGAGCCCGTAGCGCTTGCGGTCCTCCGTGACGTAGGCGATGCCGTTGTCGATCGCCTCGGCGACCGTACGGGCCTGCACCTCCTTCCCGTGGACGAAGAGCCGGCCCCGGATGTCGCGCCCGTAGGACCGGCCGAACACGCTCATCGCCAGCTCGGTGCGACCGGCTCCCATGAGGCCCGCGATGCCGACGACCTCACCGGCGCGTACGGACAGGCCGACGCCCTCGACGACCATCCGGTCCTGGACCGGGTGTCGCACCGTCCAGTCCTCGATGCGCAGGACCTCTTCGCCGGGGGACGACTCGCGGTCGGGGTAGAAGCTGTCCAGGTCGCGCCCGACCATGCCCCGGATGATCCGCTGCTGGTTCACGTCGTCGGACGTCATGTCGAGGGTCTCCACCGCGCGCCCGTCGCGGATCACCGTGGTGGAGTCGGCGATGGCGGTGATCTCGTTGAGCTTGTGCGAGATCATGATGCAGGTGATGCCCTGCTCCTTGAGGGCCCGCAGCAGGTCGAGCAGGTGCGCCGAGTCGATGTCGTTGAGCGCGGCCGTCGGCTCGTCCAGGATGAGCAGGCGCACCTTCTTCGACAGCGCCTTGGCGATCTCCACCAGCTGCTGCTTGCCGACGCCGAGCTGGATGACCGGGGTGACCGGGTTCTCGTGCAGCCCGACGGATGCCAGCAGCTTCGCCGCTTCGGCGTTGGCGAAGTTCCAGTCGATGAGCCCGCTGCGGCCACGCCGCTCGTTGCCGAGGAAGATGTTCTCCGCGATCGACAGGTACGGCACCAGGGCGAGCTCCTGGTGGATGATGACGATGCCGTTGGCCTCGCTGTCGCGGATGCCGCGGAACTGCATCGGCTTGCCGTCGAAGAGAATCTCGCCGTCGTACGAGCCGGACGGGTAGACGCCGGACAGCACCTTCATCAGGGTGGACTTGCCGGCGCCGTTCTCACCGCAGATGGCGTGGATCTCGCCGCGGCGCACTGCGAGGGTGACGTCCTCCAGCGCGGTCACGCCGGGGAAGGTCTTGGTGATGCGACGCATCTCGAGGATGGTGTCGTCCATGGTCACTGTCCTCCGTCAGGTCTGGACGCGGTACACGCCCAGGCGTCGGGCCCGGCGGATGACCGCCGGGCCCGACGAGTGGCTTACTTCTTGGCCTGACCGGCGGCGACCTCTTCCGCCGTCCAGTAGCCGGAGTCGATCAGCGTCGCCTTGATGTCGTCCTTGTAGACGGTCGCGATCGGGAGCAGGTACGCCGGGACGACCTTGACACCGTTGTTGTACGTCTCGGTGTCGTTGGCCTGCGGCTGCTTCTTCTGCAGGAACGCCTCGGCCGCGTTCACGGCCTGCTCGGCCAGCAGTCGGGTGTCCTTGAAGACCGTCGAGCTCTGCACGCCGTCGTTGATCAGCTTGATCGAGGCGATCTCCGCGTCCTGGCCGGTCACGACCGGGAGCTTCTTCGCGCCCTTGCCGTAGCCGGCGTTCTGCAGGGCGGTGATGATGCCCCGGGAGATGCCGTCGTACGGCGACAGCACCCCGTCGACCTTCGAGCCGTCGTTGTAGCTGGAGGTGAGCAGGTTCTCCATCCGCTTCTGCGCGGTCTCCTGCTGCCAGCGCAGGATGGCGACCTGCTCGGGGGTGGTCTGCTTGGACTTGACGACCAGCGTCCCGTCCTCGATGAACGGCTTCAGGGTGTCCATCGCGCCGCCGAAGAAGTACTGGGTGTTGTTGTCATCCAGCGACCCGGCGAAGAGCTCGACGTTCAGCGGCCCCTTGGCCGTGCCCTTCGAGCCGTCCTTGTTGAGCAGGCCGAGACCGACGAGCAGCGCGGTGCCCTGGGCGACGCCGACCTTGTAGTTGTCGAAGCTGACGTAGAAGTCGACGTCCTTGCTGCCGCGGATCAGCCGGTCGTAGGAGATGACCGGGATCTTCGCGGCTGCGGCGGCCTGCAGCTGGCTGCTGAGCGCCGTACCGTCGATCGCCGCGAGGATGAGGACGTCCGCGCCCTGGGTGATCATCTGGTCGACCTGCTGCGACTGCGTGGGGATGTCGTCGCCGGCGTACTGGAGGTCGACCTTGTAACCCTTGGCCTCGAGCTTCGACTTCACCGCGTTGCCGTCGGCGATCCACCGCTCCGAGGTCTGGGTCGGCATCGACACACCGATGGTCAGATCACTGGGCTTCTCGTCGCCGGTCTTCTCACCGCTGCCCGCACCCCCGCCGCTGCATGCCGCCAAGCTCAGCGCCAGTGCCGCGCCGCCGAGAGCGACCAGGAATTTCCTGCCCACCGGCTTCTCCTCTCAGGACTCCCCCGCCGACTGCCCGGGGCCAACTGTCATCTTTCGGGTAGTGTTAGCGCTCACAAACATTGCGTCAACACCTGATCCGAAATACCGGTGTCACGGTCTCGTAACGGAGCATCCAGGCGAGCCTAGCCATACGACCGATCAGCCGGAAGGGCAGGACGCGACAACTCAGCGTGGTCGTCCACGGCACCGACAGACCGGTGCCCGCGGTCGACGTCTGCCGTCCGCGGGCACCAGCACTACCGTCGGATCAGGTGGGTCGCCGCGACCTTGTCGGCCGGCGGACCCGATCGGCTACCGCTGCGACCACCGCTGGTTCGCCGCACCGGTGCAGGTCCAGAGGATCACTGTGGTGCCGTTGGCGGTGGCGTTGTTGTTGACGTCCAGGCAGAGCCCCGACTGCACGGCGCTGATCGTGCCGTTGGCGTTGACCGCCCACTGCTGGTTGGCCCCGCCGTTGCAGTCCCAGATCTGCACCTTGACGCCAGCCGTGGCGTTGAGGGGCGCGTCCAGGCACTTGCCGAGGGCCTGCAGGGTCTGACCGCTGCGGGTCCAGCGCTGGTTGGCGGCACCGTTGCAGTCCCAGATGACCGGCTGGGTGCCGTTGGTCGTGTTGCTGTTCGGCACGTCGAGGCAGCGCCCGGAGGCCGCGCTGGCATACGCGCTCGACGTGGTCGGCGGCGGCGTCGTCGTGCCGCCACCGCTGACCCGGTACACCACGGTGCCGTGCGCCGGGACGCTGGCGCTGATGGTCCCGTTGCTGGAGCTGGTGCCGCCGGTCCACGCGTCCACCAGCGTGAACGACGAGCCGGACTTGCCGATGGCCGCGGCGGTGGTCGAGATCGTCGTCGTCGAGCCGCCCTGGTTGAACAGGGCGACGGCGACGTCACCGTTGGCGAGCCGCTTGGCCAGCACCCGACGCGTGCCGTCGAACGACACCTGCGTCCCCTGCAACCCGAGCGAGTCCTGGTTGATGGCGATCAGGTTGGCGTTCTTGAGGATGGTCTGCGTCGCGGCGTTCATGTTCCGCACGTCGTTGCCGGCGATCAGCGGAGACGCCATGATCGCCCACATCGCGAAGTGGCTGCGCATCTCCGTGTCATTCATGCCACCCCGGCCGACCTCCATCATGTCGGGGTCGTTGAACCCACCCGGCCTCGCGTACGACGCCAGCGGAACGGTCACGTTGATGATGTTCTGGATGCCCATCGGGTAGCCGTTGGTCTGGCCGGTGTCCCACGCGTTGGTGATGTCCTCGGTGGTGCGCCACATGTTGGCCACGTCGCCCCAGTTGCGCTGCGGGCCGGTCTTGGCGTGGATGCTGTTGGGGTTGATGCTGTAGACGATCGGCCGGCCGGTGGCGGCCAGCGCGTCACGCATCTTGGCGAAGGTGGCCACCTGGTCGTTGATGCTGCCCTCCGGCGAGCACCAGTCGTACTTGAGGAAGTCGACGCCCCAGGCGGCGAACTGGCGCGCGTCCTGTACCTCGTGACCACGGCTGCCGGTCGCGCCCGGGTAGGAGCCGAAGTACTGCGCGCAGGTCTTGTCGACCGGCACCTGGTAGAGGCCGAACTTCAGGTTCCGGGCGTGCAGGTAGTCGCCGAGCGCCTTCATCCCGCTGGGGAACCGGCCGGGGTCGCCCTGGATGTTGCCGGAGGAGTCCCGGTTGGGATTGAACCAACAGTCGTCGACGACGACGTAGTTGTAGCCCAGGTCCCGCATACCGCTGCTGACGATCGCGTCCGCCGTCTGCCGGATCAGCGCCTCGTTGATGTTGCAGCCGAACGAGTTCCACGAATTCCACCCCATGGGGGGAGTGCGCGCCACGCCGTTGTCCAGTGCCTGCGCCGTCGGGGCGCGAAGGCCGACCAGTGCGCCGGCGATCAGTATTCCGGCGGCCAGTACGCTCCCCCAGCGACGACCTCGGGTAGTGCGGTTCATCGAGCCTCCTTGTCGGTGGCGCCCGGCCGTGACTACGATCTCCGGTTGGTGCGCCGATAGTTGTGCGCCAATTTTTGTTAGCGTTAACAGAGACGCCCATCATGTTACGGCGACATTTCACGAGGTTCAATACCTTCACGATGTCGTATCGCCCGAGGTCGATTGACTACACTGCGCGACGCATCGAGACACGTCTTATCGGCGACGTAGCCGCAAACTGCCGCACGCCGACACCGACACCGACGCCGGCCCACACCCGCACCCGCACCCGCTCAGCGGACAGCCGCGGCGGGACCGATTCCCGCCGCTGGGGCACCGCTTGTCGTCAGCGCGGTGGGGCGACACTCTGGCGGGCGACCAGAGCCGGGGCGACGGTCTGCCGCAGCGCCCCGCCGGTACCCGACTCGATCTGCGACAGCAACATCTGCAGGCTCGCCCGCGCCACCGCGTCGAAGTCCGGTCGGACGGTGGTCAGCGGCGGAATGAAGTACGCCGCCTCCGGCACGTCGTCGAAGCCGACCACACTGATCTCGTCCGGCACCCGCCGGCCGAACTCGTGCAGTGCCCGCAGCACGCCCAACGCGAGATGGTCGTTGGCGGTGAAGACGGCGGTGACCTCCGGCATCCGCGCCAACATCTGCCCGCACCGGTAACCCGACGCGGCCGACCAGTCCCCCGGCATCGGCGGCGGCGGATCCAGCCCGGCGGCCAGCAGCGCCTGCCGCCAACCGTCGATCCGGCCGACGCTGTCGAACCAGTCGGTCGGGCCGGAGACGTGCCAGACGGTGCGGTGCCCGGCGTCGAGGAGATGTTGCGTGGCCGCCCGGGCTCCCGCCACCTGGTCGACGGTCACCAGCGGCACCGGCCGGCTCGGATCGCCGTCGACAGTGACCAGCGGGACGTCCTTGGGTAGGCGCTCCAGCGCCTCACCGGCCGACTCGACCGGGGCGATGACCACGATGCCGGCGACCCGGTGCGACAGGTGTCGCTCGACGGCCGCCGAGATGGACCGGTGGTCGAGATTGCGCACGCTGCCGACACTGACCGCGAAACCCTCTTCCGCGGCGGTCTGCTCCAACGCGGCCAGCAGCGACGCCGGGCCGTAGAGCGTCGTGTTCTGCGCGACCACACCGATGACCTGTGATCGGCCGGTCACCAGGGCGCGCGCCGCGCCGTTGGGGCGGTAGCCGAGTTCGGCGATCGCCGCGCGCACCCGGAGCCGGGTCTGCTCACGGACGTTGGGATGCCCGTTGAGCACCCGCGACACCGTCTGATGGGAGACACCGGCGAGACGAGCAACGTCCGTCATCGCGGGACCGTGGACGGCCATTTCACTCCCCCCGCTACATCTCCGGCCCGCGGCCCGTCGACGTCGACTGGAGCGGCCCGGCCCGATCCCCCTCGCTCAGTCACCACGCCGGTGCTGAATCCCAGGTGACCAGCGCTGGATCGCCGACAGTCTACGCCAGCAACCGTCCTGAACACGGCACGGCTCTGTCGGGTCTGCGTAACCCGCCCACGCCGTACCACCCTGCCCCCACCGGAGGTGCGCGCCAGCCGGTGCGGCGCAGGGCCCCCGACGTGGTACGCCGGCCTGCCCGCGCTCCTGGACAGAGCGTGGAGCAGGCCGGCGCAGGCCCGACGCGGTGGCGCCGACTCGACATGCCGTACGGCGTGCGGGGCCGGCGCCACCGGTCAGACCGGACGTCGTGTGACTGGTGTCACGGCGTCGTCAGGTCGAATCGCCGCACGGTGACCGCGCCACCGAGCGCCTGTGTCGCGTGGTTGAAGATGGCGAACCGGTAGCCCATGAAGAACTGCCAGTTGTTCGCCAGCGTCAGGGCGTTGCCGAACGAGGTGAAGTTGACCCCGTCGGTGCTGTACGAGAAACGGGCCTGCCGCCCGGAGCCGGGTCTGATGTCGGCGTTGGCACGCAACCAGATCCGGCCACCGGAGACGGCGGTGCTCGCCACCTCGCTGCCGGTGCTGGTGGTGTTCCAACTGCCGTCCATGGTCAGGCCGTTCTGCATGACCAGGCGGGTGGAGCCGTTGTCCCGCCGGACGCCGATCCAGGCCGAGGAGTTGCGCAGTACCGCCAAGCCGGTGCGGTCACCGTCGCGCATGGTGGAGTAGTCCAACTCGATCGTGGCGGTCGAGGTGGGTCCCTGAATGCGGTGGGTCAGCGTGTTGCGGGCCTTGTACAGGTCGCCGGTGACGGTGGCGGTCTGCAGGTTCAGGCCGTTGTTGACCGACCACTTGCTGTTGTCCGGATTGTGGTTCCACTCCCACTGCGGGCCGAGGGTGGTGCCGGCGAACGTGTCGGTGCCGGTGAGCGGCTTGACCGCCCGGGGCGGCGCGGGCAGGTTCGGCTTCGGGTACGAGCTGCCCCAGGCGCCGTTGACCGTCTGCAGCACGGGCCAGCCGTCGCCGGTCCAGGTGATCGGGGCCAGCGCCGGCATCCGACCACCGGGGTACGCGTCGACGAACGACATGTAGTACCAGTCGCCGTTCTGGGTCTGCACCAGCCCACCCTGGTGCGGCACGCCGCCACCGGAGATCGGACCGGGCAGGTTGAGCAGCACCTGACGCTGCTCGTACGGGCCGAACGGGCCGTTCGTCGACTTCAGCACGTACTGGCCGTTGGCCGGGCGGGTGAGCCAGATGTAGTAGGCGCCGTTGCGCTTGTAGAACCGGGCACCTTCCAGCGTGCCGATGCTCGACGGCGTCTGGTACACCTGCTGCGCGCGCACCTGGGACTTCCCGTCGGCGGAGAGCTGGGCCACGCTGATGGTGCCGTTGCCGTACGCGATGTACGGCGTGTCGTTGTCGTCGAACAGCAGGCCGGCGTCGTAGTAGCAGTTGGGGATGGTGGTGTGCTTGCTCCACGTGCCGTCGACGGCGGACGCGGTGTAGATGTGCGTCTGCGCGAAGTCGATGCACCCGGCCCAGTAGTACTGCCTGTTGCTCGGCCGGTAGTTCAGCGTCGACGCCCAGATCCCGTCGACGTACGCGTTACCGCCGCTCATGTCGTACTTCGACCCGAAGTCGAGTCGGGGCACGGCGTGCCCGGCGAACTCCCAGTTCACCAGGTCGTAGGAGCGCAGCACCGGCGCGCCCGGCGAGTAGTGCATGGTGGACGACGTGAGGTAGTACGCGTTGTCGACCCGGATGATGTCGACGTCGGCGAAGTCCTGCCAGATCGCCGGGTTCGAGAAGGTGCCGTTCGACGGGGGCGGCGTGGTGGGGTTGCTCCCGCCGTCGACGCGGACGAACTGCCACTGCTGGTTCGCGCCGTTCCAGTCGTCGTACTGCACGATGTTTCCGCCGTCGGCGGTCGAGGCGCTCTGCACCTCCATCACCTTGTTGCTGTTCCGATTGATCAACCGGACGTAGCCGCCGTCGGAGTCGGCCAACCGGAACTGCTGGTTGGTGCTGTTGTTGTCGGTCCACTGCACGATGCTGGCGCCGTTGGCGGTCGAGAAGCCCGAGACGTCCAGCACCTTGTTGGACAGCCGCGACTTCACCCGGTAGTAGCCGCCACCGGAGTCGACGAACTGCCACTGCTGCTGGTTGCCGTTGTTGCGGGTCCACTGCGTGATCCGCGCGCCGTCGTTGGTCGCCAGGTTGTACACGTCCAGGGCCTTGCCGCTGTTGCGGTTCACCAACACGTACCAGGCACTGGTGTCGACAGTCGCCGCTGACGCGGGTGCCGAGGCGACGGCTGCGGCCGCGCCACCGACCACCAGTGTCATCGCGGCGACGGCAAGTCTCGACAGCCACCCGCGCCGACGCGGCGCACCCCGGGGAACCCGACCGATGGAAAGCATGATCCTCCTCTGCTGACGTCAACCGAGCGATCTGGGTCGGCGTCCGTGGCACCGGGCGGGGCACCGAGCTGACCGACGTCCGGCCATGTGATCGCTAACACCGCCAGCCCGACAGTCGCGGCGATGAGCTGCCGCAACCGGGAGAGGTGGAACGCGCGCGTGGCCGGACAGTCAAAGACATCGACCATCTTGGCTATAGACTGTGAGCGATAACATGCTGTTAGTCAAGCCGTAACACGGCCGCCTCGCGGCACGCCGGGACCACACGCGAACGGGTGGTCCACCCCAGCCGCAGGCAGGGATGGACCACCCGTGTCGAGCGCGATCGGAGCGCGCGAATCAGAAGCCGCGGGCCAGCCGGTAGTAGGCCTGGTTCCAGCGGATCTCGTCGGCGAAGCGGCGCGGCTGCGTCTCGGCGTCGATGACGACGAGCTCGGTGCGGCTCATCTCCGCCAGGTCGTGCAGCTCCTCCACGCCCACTGCCTGCGACAGCACCGTGTGGTGCGGGGCGCCAGCGGTGATCCACGCCTCGGCCGAGACCGGCAGGTCGGGGCGCGGACGCCACACGGCGCGGGCCACCGGCAACCGGCGCAGCGGCTGCGGCGGGGACACCACGTCGATCTCGTTGGCCACGAGCCGGAAGCGCTCCCCCATGTCCGCCAACCCGAGCACCACCGCCGGACCGGGTGCCGCGTCGAACACCAGCCGGACCGGGTCCTCCCGGCCACCGATGCTCAGCGGGTGGATCTCCACGTTGGGCACGTCCGACGCGATGGTCGGGCAGACCTCCAGCATGTGGGCGCCGAGCACCAGCTCGTTGCCCGGGGTGAGGTCGTAGGTGTAGTCCTCCATGAACGAGGTGCCGCCACTCACGCCCACCGACATCGCCTTGAGGGTGTGGACCAGGACTGAGGTCTTCCAGTCGCCCTCGCCGCCGAAGCCGTAGCCGTCCGCCATCAGCCGCTGCACGGCGATGCCCGGCAGCTGACGCAGCCCTCCGAGGTCCTCGAAGTTCGTCGTGAAGGCCCGGAACCCACCCGCGTCCAGGAAGGCGCGCATGCCCAACTCCAGGCGCGCGGCGTAGCGCAACGCGTCGTGCTGATCGCCGCCGGGCAGCAGCTCGCCGACGATGCGGTAGGTGTCCTGGTACTCCTTGACCAGGTCGTCCACCTGCGCGTCGGTGACCTCGCCGACCACCTCGACCAGGTCGTTGACGCCGTAGGTGTTGACCGAGACCCCGAACCGCAGCTCGGCCTCGACCTTGTCGCCCTCGGTCACGGCGACGTCGCGCATGTTGTCACCGAAGCGGGCCAGGCGCAGCGACCGCATCGCCGACCACCCGATCGCGGCCCGCGCCCACGCCCCGATGCGGGTGGTCACCCGCGGGTCACTGACGTGCCCGGCCACCGTCTTACGCGCCACACCGAGGCGCGTCTGGATGTACCCGAACTCGCGGTCGCCGTGGGCGGCCTGGTTCAGGTTCATGAAGTCCATGTCGATGTCGTTCCACGGCAGCAGAACGTTCGCCTGGGTGTGCAGGTGCAGCAGCGGTGTCTGCAACGCGTCCAGACCGGAGATCCACATCTTGGCCGGCGAGAACGTGTGCATCCAGGCGATCACCCCGACGGCACCCTGAGCGGCGGCCTCCCGGCAGACCTGCAGGATCTCACCACTGTTGGTCAGGACGGGCTTCCAGACCACGCGGGCGGGAATCTGCGGTGAGTCGTCGAGTGCTGCCGCGATCTGGCGGGACTGCTCAGCCACCTGGCGGAGCGTCTCCTCGCCGTACATGCCTTGGCTGCCGGTGAGGAACCAGATCTCGGGTTCGGTGTGTGGTGCCATGGGGTTGCCTTCCGCGAGAGGGGCGGTCACTTGTAACGGATTCCGATGAGACGCTGCAGGAGGATGAACGCGAAGAGCAGGCCGCCAATCACGATCTTGGTCCACCAGGAGTTGAGGCTCCCATCGAAGGTGATGAGGGTCTGGATCACGCCCAGGACCAGCACGCCGAGCACCGTGCCGAAGACGTAACCCGCGCCACCGGTGAGCACCGTGCCACCGATGACGACGGCGGCGATGACGTCCAGCTCCATCCCCACGGCGATCAGCGGCGCGCCGGAGAGGGTGTAGAAGGACAGCAGGATCCCGCCGATGGCCGAGCACAGACCACTGATCGTGTAGACGGCGATCCGGGTCCGCCCCACCGGCAGGCCCATCAGCAGCGCCGACTGCGGGTTGCCGCCGATGGCGTACACGTTGCGCCCCAGCCGGGTGTAGGCCAGCACGTACGCGGCGATCGCGACCACCACGAAGGCGATCAGCACGCTGATCGACACGAAGTTGCCGCGCGGGTTCCCGATCCGCTCCTGCGACATCGCCGTCCAGAAGCCGTCGGTGATCGGGATCGACGCGCCGGAGATGAACGTGCACATGCCCCGGGCGAAGAACATCCCGGCGAGCGTGACGATGAACGGCTGGATCTCGAAGAAGTGGATCACGCAGCCCATCAGCAGACCGAGCGTCGGGCCGATGAGCAGCGCGATGACGAGTACCAGCGCCGCCGGCATGCCGTCCTGAAGCAGCGCGGCCGACACCATCGCCGTCATGGCGACGACCGAACCGACCGACAGATCGATGCCACCGGTCAGGATCACGAAGGTCATGCCCACCGCGACGACGAGCAGGAAGCCGTTGTCGATGAACACGTTGAAGATGACCTGGACGTTGGAGAACGCCGTGTACTGCGAGACACCGATGCCGTACATCACCAGCAGCAGGGCGAGCGTCGCCAGGACCGGTATCTGCTTCCTCGGCAGCCGGAACCGGTTACGACCGGCGGTAAGCGTTCCAGTGGTCATGCCGGCACCTGCTCCTTCGGCTTGTCGGCGACGGGGGCGGGCGGCGGGGCGTTGCGCCTGCGGCGGGTGAACCGGGCCCGGAAGGCCGGCGCCTGGATGAGGCAGACGGCGATGACGACGACCGCCTTGAACAGCAGCGACGTCTGCGGCGAGATGTCCATCGCGTACACGGTGGTGGTCAGGGTCTGGATGATCAGCGCCCCGATGATGGTGCCGCTGAGGAAGAACCGGCCACCCGCGAGGGAGGTGCCGCCGATGACGACAGCCAGGATCGCGTCCAGCTCGACCCAGAGGCCGGCGGCGTTGCCGTCGGCACTGGAGACGTTGGCAGTCATCATGAAACCGGCGACCGCGGCACACGCGGCGCTGATCACGTACGCGAGGAAGATGACCCGGCCGGACCGGATGCCGGCCAGCCGACTGGCCACCGAGTTGCCGCCCACCGACTCGATGATCATGCCGAGCGCGGTGCGACGGGTGAACGCGGCGACGAGCAGCGCCGCGGCGAGAGCGATGAAGATGGCCAGCGGCAGGGTCAACGCGTGGCCCAGGCCGATCGCCCGGTACGGCTCGGAGTTGATGGTGATGATCTGACCCTCGGTGATCAGCTGGGCGAGACCCCGGCCGGCGACCATCAGGATCAGGGTGGCGATGATCGGTTGGATGCCGATCACGGCCACCAGCACCCCGTTCCAGGCGCCGAGCACGAGCGAGACGCCCATCGCCAGCGCGAGGGCGGTCGCCACCACGGCAATGCTGCTCTGGTCGGGCTGCTTGCTGATGTACATGCAGGCGATCGCGCCGCTGATCGCGCAGAGCGAGCCGACCGACAGGTCGATGCCGCCGGTCGAGATGACCAGGGTCATGCCCAGCGCGACGAGGATCAGCGGTGCGCTCAGCCGCAGGATGTCGATCGGCGTGCCGTACAGGTGCCCGTCCTTGAGCTCGATGGACAGGAACCCGGGCCGGTAGATCGTGTTCGCGGCGAGCATGACGAGCAGCACTGCGGCGGGCCAGAACAGCCGGTGTCCGGTCATCGCCCGATAGCGGCTCATGGTGTCGTTCATCGGTCTGCCTCCTCCCGGTGGGATCCGCTGGCGATGGTCTGCATGACGCGCTCGGCGTCGAGGCTCTCGTCGTTGGCGAGCTGCGCGACCATCTGCCGGTCCCGCATCACGGCCACCTTGTGGCTCAGGCGCAGCACCTCCTCCAGCTCGGCGGAGATGAACAGCACCGCCATGCCCCCGTCGGACAGCTGCGTCACGAGCTTCTGGATCTCGGTCTTCGCGCCGATGTCGATGCCCCGCGTCGGTTCGTCGAGGATCAGCAGCCGTGGCTCGGTGATCAGCCACCGGGCCAGGAGCACCTTCTGCTGGTTGCCGCCGGAGAGGTTGCGGACCGGAACCTCCGGGTCGGCGGGCCGGATGTTGAGGGCCTTGACGTACTTGTCGACCAGCTCGTCCTGGCGACGACGTGGAATGGGCCGCAGCCAGCCGCGCGCCGCCTGCATGGCGAGGATCATGTTCTCGCGCACCGACAGGTCGGCGACGATCCCCTCCGCGCGGCGGTTCTCCGAGCAGAAGCCCACGCCGTGGTCGATCGCCTGGGCGGGGGTGCGCAGGCTGCTCGCCGTGCCGTCGACAGCTACCTGACCCCCGTCGCTCCGGTCGGCCCCGAACAACAACCGCGCGACCTCGGTACGCCCCGAGCCCAGCAGGCCGGCCAGGCCCACCACCTCGCCGGCGTGGATGGTGAGGCTGAACGGCTCGACAGCGCCCGCCCGACCGAAGTTCGACACCGCCACCAGGGGGGTGCCCTCCTCTAGGGTGGCCAGGTCCCGCCGGGAGTGCTCCTCAATGCCCTCCAGGACGTCGAGCTCCTTGCCGATCATCTTCTCGACCAGGGACAGCTGGGGCAGCTCAGTGGTGAGGTACTCGCCGACCAGCCCGCCGTTGCGCAGCACGGTGATCCGGTCCGCGATCTCGTAGACCTGGTCGAGGAAGTGGGTCACGAACAGGATGGCGATGCCCTCGTCGCGCAGCTGCCGCATGATCCGGAACAGCTGCGCCACCTCGTCGGCGTCGAGGCTGGACGTCGGCTCGTCCAGGATCAGCACCCGCGCCTTGATGTCGATCGCGCGGGCGATGGCGACCATCTGCTGGATCGCCAGGGAGTACGAGCCGAGCGGCGCGCTGACGTCGAGGTCGAGATCGAGGCGGGCCAGCAGGGCTCGGGCGCGGCGGCGAACCTCGCCCCAGCGGACCGCGCCGAAAACGCGAGGCTCACGGCCGATGAAGATGTTCTCCGCCACCGAGAGATTGGTGCAGAGGTTGACTTCCTGGAAAACGGTGCTCACACCGGCGGCGGTCGCCTGCATCGGCCCGGTGAACGACACGGGCTCGTCGTGGAGGGTGATCGCGCCCTCGTCGGTGTCGTAGACACCGGTGAGCACCTTGATGAGGGTCGACTTGCCGGCGCCGTTCTCGCCCATCAGGGCGTGCACCTCGCCGGGGAAGAGCCGGAAGTTGACGTCGTGGAGTGCGCGCACCCCGGGGAAGGACTTGCTGATCCCGGTCATCGTCAGGACCGGACGGCTATCCGTCATCCCATCAGACCTCTTCTGGGTTCTCGACACGGAAGGGCCGCCACGCCCCCGCGACGCCCGCCCGGTCGCCCCTGGAGGTCGCTCGGGCGGGCGTGGTACGGAGGTCGTCGCGGGCCAAGCCCGGTCCGTTTCGGGTAGGGAGGCGACGCGGCGGGGCCGCCACGCGAGCGCGGCGACCCCGTCGTCGATCAGTACTTACGGTTGGGCAGAGCTTCCTTCGCCTGCTCCTGCGTGAAGGTGGTCTCCTCGGTCTCGATCCGAGCCGGCACCTCCTCGCCCGCGTGGACCTTCTTGGCCAGGTCCATCAGCTGCGGGCCGAGCAGCGGGCTGCACTCCGCGATGAAGTTGAACTTCCCGTCGGCGAGAGCCTGCATGCCATCCTTGACGGCGTCGACGGTGATGATGGTGATGTCCTTGCCGGGCGTCTTGCCGGCCGCGGTGATCGCCTCGAGCGCGCCCAGACCCATGTCGTCGTTGTGCGCGAACAGCACGTCGATCTTCGGGTACGCCTTGAGGAACTGCTCCATGACCTGCTTGCCGCCGGCCCGGGTGAAGTCACCCGGCTGCGAGGCGATGATCTTCAGGTTCGGGTTGGCGGCGATCGCCTCACCGAAGCCCTTCTTGCGATCGTTCGCCGGCGCCGCACCGGTGTTGCCCTGCAGTTCGACGATGTTCACCGGGCCCGACGCGCTCTTCTTCTGCTCGACCAGCCACTCACCGGCGAGGCGGCCCTCCTTGACGAAGTCCGAGCCGAGGAAGGTCTTGTACAGCGACTTGTCCGCCGAGTCCACCGAGCGGTCGGTCAGGATGACCGGAATGCCGGCGTCCTTGGCCTCCTTGAGCACGGTGTCCCAGCCGGACTCCACCACCGGCGAGAAGGCGATCACGTCGACCTTCTGCTGGATGTAGTTGCGGATCGCCTTGATCTGGTTTTCCTGCTTCTGCTGAGCGTCGTCGAACTTCAGCTCGATCCCCGCGGCGGCAGCGGACTCCTTGATCGAGGTGGTGTTCGCGGTACGCCACCCGCTCTCCGCCCCGACCTGGGAGAAGCCCATCGTGATCTTGCCGTCGTCCTTGGACCCGCCGCCGCCGGTGTCGCTGTTACCGCAGGCCGCCACGCCGCCGACCAGCAGCACGCTGGCGAGGACCGCGGCAGCGCGCCACGGAGCGGACTGCATTCGCATCTTTCCCATCGAATCTCCTTGGTGGATGTGGTGGGTAACCGCGACCGACCGCCGAGGTGCGAGAGAGCGGCGTACGCGGGTGGTGCGTGCTGGTGCGCGTGGTGCAGACCGACGGGTCCGGGGTTCGGTGAGGGTCAGGAACCCGCCGGTGCGACTGGTTGTTGGCCGTAGACGTTCTGGTAGCGGTCGTAGAGCGAGTCGATGTCGGCCTGTGCCATCGGGACCGGCCGCCCGAGGGTGTGTGCCAGGTGCGCGGTCCGGGCCACGTCCTCGCACATCACCGCCGCCTTGACCGCCGCGCGGGCGTCGCGGCCGATGGTGAACACGCCGTGGTTGCGCATCAGCACCGCCGGCGAGCGGTGCCCGGCGAGTGTGGCCACGATGCCCTTGCCGATGTCGTCGCCGCCGATCAGCGCGAACGGACCGACCGGGATCTCCCCGCCGAACTCGTCGGCCTGCGCCGTGAGGTGGCAGGGGATCGGCTCGCCGCACGCCGCCCAGGCGGTCGCGTACGAGCTGTGCGTGTGGACGACACCACCGACCTCGGGCATGGCCCGGTAGACGTAGGCGTGGGCGGCGGTGTCGCTGGACGGGGCGAAGTCGCCCTCGACGAGAACGCCGTCGAGGTCGCACACCACCATCGTGGCCGCGGTGAGGTCGTCGTAGCTCACCCCACTCGGCTTGATCACCATCAGGTCCTGACCGGGAACCCGCGCGGAGACGTTGCCGGACGTCCAGGCGACCAGGTTGTACCGGGTCAGCTCGGCGTGCAGGCGGGCGACGGTCTCGCGCAGCTCGCCGATCTGTCGGGTCACCTCGGCGTTCACGCCACCACCTCCAGCGGTGTCTCGTGTGTGGTGGCGGCGGTCTCGACCGCCGCGTTACGGATCGCCCGCAGGCGGAGCATGACGTCGTTGCCGCCACGACCGAAGTGGTCGTGCAGCGCCCGGTACTCGGCGTAGAGGGCGTCGTAGGCGCGGGCCCGCTCGGGGTCCGGGCGGTAGACGGCCTCGTGCACCCGACCCATCGCCTGCGACGCCTCGTGGATCGAGGGGAACTCACCGGCGGCAACCGCGGCGTGGATCGCCGAGCCCAACGCCGGCCCCTGCGACGAGGCGATGATGTTCAGCGGACGCCTGGTCACGTCGGCGTAGATCTGCATCAGCAGCGCGTTGTTGGTCAGACCACCGGCGATCACCAGGTCGTTCACCGGGACTCCGGCGTCGACGAACGCCTCGATGATCATCCGGGTGCCGTACGCGGTGGACTCCAGCAGGGCCCGGTAGATGTCCGCTGGCCGGGTGGCCAGGGTCATCCCGACGATCATGCCGCTGAGGTCGTGGTTGACCAGCAGGGACCGGTTGCCGTTCCACCAGTCCAGCGCGATCAGGCCGTGCGCGCCGACGGGCTGACTCGCGGCCAGCTCGGTGAGGCGCTCGTGCGAGTCGATGCCGGCCGGGGCGGCGTGCTCGACGAACCAGCCGAAGATGTCGCCGACACCGCTCTGCCCGGCCTCGTAACCCCACGCGCCGGGGCTGATGCCGCCGTCCACGACACCGCACATACCGGCCACCTCGGCGACCTCCGCGCCGTTGACCACGTGGCAGGTCGAGGTGCCCATGATGGCGACCAGTCGACCGGGCTGCACCGCCTGCGCGGACGCCGCGGTGACGTGCGCGTCGACGTTGCCGACGGCCACCGCGATCCCCTCCGGCAGGCCGGTCCATGCGGCGGCCTGGGCGGTGAGCGCGCCGGCGCGGGCACCGAGGGGCAGCAACGGGCCGTCCAACTTGGACACGAAGTCACCGAAGTTGGGGTTCAGGGCGGTCAGGAAGTCCTTGGCGGGATACTGACCGTCCTGCAAGATGCCCTTGTATCCGGCCGTGCAGACATTGCGGGTCTCGGTGCCGCAGAGCTGCCAGACGATCCAGTCGGCCGCCTCGATGAAGCGCTCGGCCCGGTCGTAGACCTCCGGGTCCTCCTCCAGGATCTGCAGGCCCTTGGCGTACTGCCACTCGGCGGAGATCTTGCCGCCGTACCGGCCGATCCACGGCTCGGCCCGCTCGTGGGCCAGCGCGTTGATCCGGTCCGCGTGCGGCTGCGCGGCATGGTGCTTCCACAGCTTGACCCAGGCGTGCGGTCGGTCGCGTAGCTCGGGCGTCTCGCACAGTGGAGTGCCGTCGGCGAGCGTCGGCAGCACGGTGCAGGCGGTGAAGTCGATGCCGATGCCGACCACCGCCGTCGGGTCCACCCCTGCGGCGGACACCGCCGCCGGCACGGCGTACCGCAGCACGTCGCGGTAGTCCTGCGGGTTCTGCAGGGCCCAGTCCGGGGGTAGCGCTCGACCTCCCGGCAGCGCCGTGCTGATCACGCCATCGCCATACTCGTGCACCGCGGTCCCCAGTTCGGCACCGTCGCCGACACGGACCACCAGAGCTCGCCCGGACAGGGTGCCGTAATCGACACCGACGACATAGCGGTCGTCAGCTCCGTCCACACGGTTCATGTTCACCTCCACCGTTAACGGGGATAGTGTTAACGCTCACATCCAGCCTCGTCAAGACATCTACCCGCAACAGCTCCGTAACGGAACGCGGAAGGCGGACCGACTCGGGAGGGTTGATAGCGGACCGGTGCAAAGCGCACCATTCCGGCGGCAAGTGCGCCGATCAGGTGCCGAACGGGGCCTTGCTGCGGAGCGGACGCCCACCAAACGACCGTCGACAGGCGGGGCGACAGGTGCGGGGCGCCGGACAGTGCGGGACGACCGTCCGATAGCGACCACCTAAACTTTCGGTGGCAATGGCAGCGATAACATCATCCAGCCCGAGCGTTCCCCCGCCCGGATCCGCGCCGCTGCCGTCAATGACCATGCGGGCTCATGGGTGAGCGCTCCGCACGGGTGGCCCCGCCCAGCGCGCAACCGGGCGACGCGGCCGTGTTATCGATAACATTCAACGTCTTGATGTGCTCTCGCCGCCCGGGTCGGGCAGCGGCGGGACACGTGCTCCACAGCCCGGTCAGGTGCTCGCGCCGCCGCACCCGCAGGCCGCGCGACACCACGAACCGGCGGCCCGCCCCCCTGGGCCGAACCGCCGGTTCCGCGTGCTGATGGCGAGACCGCGCGCCGGTCGGGTCAGCTCGTCCGGTTGCGGTTGTAGAGCGACTTGGCCCAGAGGAAGCAGGCCACGGTGATGACGGCGCACCAGACGACGGCGATGGTGGCGTTGTTCCCGATCCCGGTGCCCAGGAGCAGGCCGCGAAGGGTTTCCATGACGGGCGTGAAGGGCTGGTAGTCCGCGAACCACCGCACGGCGGCCGGCATGGAGTCGGTGGGGACGAACCCGCTTCCGAGGAACGGCAGCAGGATCAGCGGCATGGGCAGGTTGCTGGCCGTCTCGACGCTGTCACTGACCAGACCGAGGGCGACGGACAGCCAGGTGAGCGCAAAGGTGACCATGGCGAGGACACCGACCGCGGCGAGCCACTCGACCGGGTTGGCGGTGGGCCGGAACCCGACCAGCAGCGCCACGACGATGACGGCCGCGAGGCTGAGCATGGTCTGGACGAGGCTGCCCAGCACGTGACCCGTCAGGACCGACGGTCGGAAGATCGACATCGTCCGGAACCGGGCGATGATCCCCTCGGTCATGTCCATCGCGACAGAGATGGCGGTGCCCTGCGCGGCACTGACCACCGTGATGAGCAGGATGCCGGGGGTGACGTAGTTGGCGTACTGGGAGCGGTCGCCGGACGGGCCGAGGCCCGCGCCGAGCGTGCCGCCGAAGACGTAGACGAAGAGCAGCAGGATGATGATCGGGATGCCGATGAGCAGGAACGTCATCGACGGGTACCGCCGCATGTGCAGCAGGTTGCGCCGCAGCATGGTGCTCGAGTCGCGGACAGCGAGGGAGAGGGTGCTCATCGCGCGGAGGCCCTTTCGTGATGGGTCCGGCCGGCCCGGGTGTCCGGCTGGCCGGTGAGGGTGAGGAAGACGTCGTCGAGGTCGGGGGTGTGCACGGAGAGCCCGGCCACGCTGATCGAGGCGCTGTCGAGCTGGTCGAGCAGGGATCGCAGTGACCCGACCCCACCGTCACTGGGCACCTGGAGGGTGAGCGCCGCGTCGTCCCGGGTGGCCGCCCGCAACGTCCGGGCCGCCGAGTCGAGCCCTTCCTGGTCGGCGAACTGCAACACGACGTGACCGCCCGGGATGAGCCGCTTGAGCTCGCGTGGTGTGCCCTCGGCGATCAGACGGCCGTGGTCGAGGAACGCCACCCGGTCGGCGAGCTGGTCGGCCTCCTCCAGGTACTGCGTGGTGAGCAGGATGGTGACGCCCTCGGCGACGAGCGCCCGGATGATGTGCCACATGGCCCGGCGGCTGCGCGGGTCGAGGCCGGTGGTCGGCTCGTCGAGGAAGATGACGCGGGGCTCGCCCACCAGGGTCATCGCCAGGTCGAGCCGCCGGCGCATGCCACCGGAGTACGTCGACACCGGCTTGCCGGCCGCCTCGGTCAGGTCGAACTGGTCGAGCAGGTCGGCGATCCGACGCCGTCCGGCGGCCCTGCCCAGGTGACACAGGTCGGCCATCAGGGTCAGGTTCTCCCGGGCGGTGAGCAGGTTGTCGACGGCGGAGAACTGGCCGGTGACGCCGATCAGCGCGCGTACCGCGTCGGGCTCCCGGGTCAGATCGTGGCCGAAGATGCGCGCATCGCCGCCGTCGGCCCTGATCAGGGTGGAGAGGATCTGCACGGTGGTGGTCTTGCCGGCCCCGTTCGGACCGAGCAATGCGAAGATCGTGCCCTCGGTGATCATCAAGTCGACGCCGTCCAGGACGACCTTGTCGCCGTAGGACTTGCGCAGGCCGGTGGCGACGATCGCGGGGTTCATGGAGCTGGTCATGGTCTCCTCATTCGGGATCGGGTGCGGTGGGGGTCAGGCGCGGCGGATCATGATGTCGCCGTAGGAGGTGTTCGCCCGGACCTCGACCGTCTCGTCGGTCTGCGCCGGGCTGCCGGTCGACTCCAGCGCGTTGTGCACGCGGCCATGCTTGGAGCTGACGTCGAGCCAGGCGGCGGTCCCGCGACGGATGCCGACCTCGATGGCGCCGTACGAGGTCTGCACGTCGATCGCGCCGCGGGCGACCTCACCCAGCCGAAGGTTGCCGTAGGCGGTACGGGCCGTCACCGAGGCCAGCGACGCGTCCACGGTGATGTCGCCGTAGGCCGTGTTGATCCGGACGTCGCCGCCGCTGCGGCCGATCCAGCAGTCGCCGGACGAATTCTTGATCTCGGCGGTGCCGTCGACCGCGCCGATGCGTACCTTGCCGGACGAGGCCTTCACCCGGGCGGGTCCGAGGACGCGCTCGACCGCGACCTCGCCGTGGCTGCTGTCGATCTCCAACGGCCCGGTCTCGTCGAGCCGGATGCCGCTGCCGGTCTTGATCCGGCACTCGCCGAGCCGGCCCTCGCAGCGGAACGCCGCCCACGACGCCTCGGCGTGCACCCGCGACCCGGTCGGCACCTCGACCAGGACGTCGACCGACGGCCCGGGGCCGAACCCGTAACGGCGCCAGCTCCTGGGCACCCGGATCATCAGTTGCCCGGCGGCGAACTCGACGGTGGTCTGATCGGCGGCGCTCACGTCGGCCTTGCTCGACGGGTCGCGGGGGCGCACGGTCACCACCGTGTCGCTGCGGTCGCTCGCGGCGATCCAGGCGTCGCCGATCGGCAGCTCGATCTGGACGGAAATCGGTTCTGGCGTCTCGAAAACAGGCATGGTGGTCTCCCGGAAGGTGGTCGGCGACGCTTGCCGCTGGTCAGCGGCGCGGCGGAAGGGGGTACGGGAAGTCAGCGGGCCCAGCCGGTGAAGCGCTGGCCGGAGGTTGGCTCCACCCGGCGCGGCGGACGACGTTCCGGGTCGCCCGCCCCGATGGCACCGGCGACGGCGCGCACCAGCCAGGCGTTGACCGAGAGCCCGGCGCGCCCAGCGGCTTCCTCGACGCTGGCCTTCAGGTGGTCGGGCAGCCGGAGGTTGATCCGCGAGGTGCCGCCCTCGTCGCCGTCGGGCGCGGACACCGGCACCGCCAGCGGTGGCGGGCCGCTGGACTCGCTCGCCAGCTCGACCGGCGGGCTGGCCGGGGTCACCACGAAGTCGGGCTCGCGCCCGCGCAACCGAACGTGCACCGAGCCCGGCGCGAGGTCACGAGTGATCTCGTCAGCCGCATCGGAGAGCGCTTCGAGCAGCGTGAGACGGGTGGCCGCCTCCAACTGCGTGAAGAGCCGTTCGGCCAGCACCCGGGCCTCCGGGTCCACACCCTCCGCCGCCACGGCGAACTCGTTACGCAGGTTCTCGACGTATGACCTCAGCTCCATGGCACCATGATGGCATCACTTTGGCTCAGTTGGCAACAGTGATGGCTCATATATGTGCCAGCGACTGGCACCAGGGGGTGCCGCCGGGCTGTCAGAGATCGCCGAAAGCCCTCCGGACCAGGTGATTCGCGTCCTCCTGGGTCAGGCCGGTGGCGACCAGCAGGTCACTGACCGTGGTCCGGATCTGCGCCACCACCACCGCACCGGAGAAGCCCACACCGTCCCGATAGGCGTTCCCGGCCGTTCCGACGGCCCGCAACCCCTGCTCCCGCGCCCGGTACGGCTCAGCGCCGGCGGCGAACTGCCGCTTGAGCAGGCGGACGGTCTCGGCCAGCTCGCCCACCGCCCTCGGCAACGACTCCGGTACCGGCTCGCCGTCCTCGATGAGCGTCACTGACCGCCGGATCAGGGTGCCGCTGTTGCGCACCGCCCGGTCGATCGGCTCCGCCGCCTGCGCGTACCGGCCCACCGGTCCGTGTCGCTGGTGCCAGTACACCGGCGACAGGGTGCTCGCCTCCCGGGCACCCTGGGTCGCTTCGACGAACGCCTTCAACCGGCCCGCGCTCTGTCGCAGCTCACCCCGGGCGGTACGGGCCCGGGCGGCGTCCCGCTCGGCCAGCGCCCCGGCGGTGGCGTCGAGCTGGGTCATCAGGAGATCGAGCGCGGGCCGGGCGGCCCGGTTGAGAACCCGTAGCGGGTTCAACGGCAGCAATACGGCGGTGACCAGCAGCGCCACCCCTCCCCCGACCAGCGCGTCCACGAACCGGGGGATCTCCAGGTCCCGGACGGTTGGGCTGAGCGTGGCGATGAGCACCGCCGTCGCCCCGGCCTGGATCACCACCGCCGCGCTGCCGGCGAGGAAGAGTGCGACGACGATCGCCAGCACCACGATCAGGGCGAGCTGCCACCACCCGGTGCCGATCACCAGGAGCAGCAGGTCGCCGATCAGCACGCCGACGGTGACACCGATGATCAGCTCGATGGTGCGACGCAACCGCTGGCCGACGGACGCGGCGAGCGTCGAGACGGCGGAGATCGGCGCGAAGACCGGCTGCGACACGTGCAGCAGCGAGTGCGCCACGAACCAGGACAGCCCCGCGGCCAGGCCGGCCTGCAGGGCGAGGCCGCCGATGGCGCGTACCCGACGGGCCCGGTCATGCCAGGCGTCCAGCAGGCGGTCCCAGCGCCGCGCTGTCGACGGGCCTGCGTCCGCTCCGCGCCGACCGGCAGCGACCATGGCGGCACCTACCCCGCCACGACCGGCTCAATCCTCGCCCGCAGGCGTCGGCGCTCTCAGCGTGCGGCGAGCGTCTTCTCGGCGTACGCCCAGAGCCGGTCGGCGGCGGCCGGGTCCAGCGCGTGGGCGGCGACCCCGCCGGTGGCGTCGGGGCCACCGCTGACGACCTCGGCCTCCTGGTTGTCGTCGAAGTACCGGCCGCCGACCCCGTCGAGCAGGGGCGAGCCGGCGAGCAGCACCGTCGTCGACGCGCCCTGCGCGGGCGTCTTGTAGTAATCCGCCTCGATGAGGTTGCCCGCTTCGTCCATCGCGCCCATCGCACGCATCGTGTCGTCGTCGATGTGGCGCTGGAGGTTGGTGAAGATGTACCCGGGGTTGAGGGCGTTCGCGGTGATCCCGTCAGCCGCCCACTGGCGGGTGATACCGACAGCGAGCAGCACCTCAGCGGTCTTCGACTGGCCGTAGGCCGACCACGGGTCGTACGGGCGCCGCTCGAACTGCGGGTCGTCGAAGTCGAACGGCGCGGCCAGGTGCGCCCCGGAGCTCACCAGCACGACCCGGGCCGCCGTGGCGGCGCGCAGGTTGTCGTGCAGCCCCCGGGCCAGCGCGAAGTGACCGAGGTGGTTCGTGGCGAGCTGGAGTTCCCAGCCCACGGCCGTCAGCTGGCGGGTCGGGATCGCCATGATTCCGGCGTTGGCGACCAGCACGTCGAGCGGGCCCTGCCAGGCTGCGACGAAGTCGTCGACCGACGCCAGGTCGGCGAGGTCGAGGGCGGCCGAACGGACCGTGCCCGGGGTGGCGTCGGTGGCGAACTCCTCGGCGAGCCGGTCGGCCGCTCGGGGATTCCGGGTCGCGACGGTGACGTCGGCGCCGGCCCCGGCCAGCGCGCGTACCGTCTCTACACCGATGCCGGAGGCGCCCCCGGTGACGATCATCCGGCGCCCGGTGAGGTCGACACCGTCGAGGATCTCGGCGGCGGCGGTGCGGGCGTTGAACGGTGTGGTGAGGCGTGAGTTCGCTGTCATGGAACCCAGGCTACGAACGTACGCCTCGGACTGCCTATAGTCTGGAGTCCTTCATACTTTCGTGAGAGTCCAGTGGAGGTGGGGATGGATCCGCTGGAGGACGTCCTGGCCCTGCTCGGCGCGACGAGCCACGTCTCCGCCGGCCTGGTCGGGGGCGGGCGCTGGGCCGTCGGTTTCGACCCACCGGCCGCTGCCAAGTTCAACGCCGTCCGGCGCGGCCGATGCGCGCTGCGGGTCGAGGGCCACGCCGACCCGATCGCTCTCGGTCCGGGGGACTGCTTCCTGCTGACCCGCCCGGCGGCCTACACGCTCTTCAGTGACCCCGAGGCGCCGGTCGAGCCCGCGTACCCGATCTTCGCCGCCGCCGTCGACGGCGTCGCGCACGTCGGCCACGGTGACGACGTGTTCCTGATCGGTGGCGCCTTCGCCCTGGGGGGACGGGCGCGCGGCCTGCTGCTGGACAACCTCCCGCCGGTCATCCACGTGCCCGCCGACACCCCGGAGGCCGATACCGTCCAGTGGGCCCTCGGCGAGATCGACGCTGAACTGCGATCGACGCGGCTCGGCTCCCACCTCGTCGCCGAGCATCTGGCGCTGGTCCTGCTGATCCGGGTGCTGCGGCTGCACCTGGCCCGCGACGACCAGCCCACCTCGGGGTGGCTGGCCGGCTTGACCGACCCGGTGGTAGCTCCGGCGCTACGCGCGATGCACGCGCGACCCGCACACCCGTGGACGGTGGACGAGGTGGCCCGGGCAGCCACCGTCTCCCGGTCGACACTGGCCGCCCGCTTCAAGAAGGTCGTCGGGGTGGGCCCACTGGAGTACCTGACCGGGTGGCGGATCGAGCTCGCGGCGGACCGCATCCGGCGCAGCTCCGACACTGTCGCCACCATCGCCCAGTCCGTCGGTTACGGCTCGGAGAGCGCACTGAGCGTGGCCTTCAAGCGCACCACCGGCCTCTCGCCGCGCGCCTACCGCGCCGAGATCGCGAAGGCCGGCCGCCGGGATTGAGGGCGTCCGGTTCGGGTAGACCCCGCTCCGCTGTCACAACGGTCGGCGGCGCCGACGCGTGACGTCGGGGCTCGGTCGTGGGCCACGAATTGCGGGACGCCTCGGGGGGACGTCGGATGGATCAGCGCGGTTGAGCGGGCCGGACAGCTCCGGTGGCGTCGTGGAGCTACGGGTGCACGGAGTCTCCGGCGCGAGTCCCGCACAGGTGCTGGGTCTGCAGCAGACCGGACAGGTCGCCGGTGACCGCAGTGGCGGGTTCTACCGGCCGCGCCCCCGGTGCTCGGACAGTGCCGGCGTGCCGGGGGTGACGCTGGAGGCGTACCGCTGGGGTGACCTGCCCTCCGGTACGGTGGCCCGCACCCTGGCGGTGGTCTTCCTGCTCCCCTTCATGCTTGTCAACGTCGCGATCTGGATGCGCCCGGCCAACCCCGGATCCGAGGCGATGGTCAAGTCCCTGTGCCGGCTGCTGGCACTGACGCTCACCGTGCTGTACGTGCTCGCCATCGCCGGCGTTGCCCTGGACCTCCTCGGTTGGAAGTGCCTGGCCTCACCGGACTGCCTGGCCGGACGCAGTTGGTTGTCCTGGTTGGGCGGGCGGCCGGTCGGGCTGCGGCTGGCGGTGCTCGCGCTCGTCCCGGCCGCCGCGATCGGCCTGATCTGGCGGGTCAG
This sequence comes from Micromonospora sp. NBRC 107095, assembly GCF_030269705.1. Lineage (NCBI taxonomy): Bacteria > Bacillati > Actinomycetota > Actinomycetes > Micromonosporales > Micromonosporaceae > Micromonospora > Micromonospora sp. NBRC 107095. Next base: position 2,247,573 of record NZ_BSTU01000001.1, on the reverse strand, counting down.
CTGCCGCCCGGGGCGGACGTTCGAGGCGTTCCGCGCGCCCGATCAGGGCATCTCCGCGTCTCGGCTCGGCACCGTCGGCCAGTGGGACGCCGAGCCGCTCGTGGGTCGGTTGCGGGCCATCCACGTCGCCGCGGCCTTCGCGACGCTGGACCTCGTCCTGCTCCTGGCCCGCGGCGCGAGTGACGCCTCGGCGGCCTCCATCGCGCTGGCGGCGATCACGATGGTGATCCTGGCCGGCTGTGTGGGGCTGCTCTGCACACCGCCGCTGATGGACCGGTCCGCCGACGACGAGCGGCTCGACCGGGTCACCCGCACCCTCCGGACCGCCGCCATCGTCCTGACCGTGGTCGTGGTGGCGTACGTGCCGACGAGCACGCAGTCGTGGCCGGCGGAGCACGGGCTGCCCGGCTACGACACGACACTGGCCGGTCTGTTCGTGGCACAGACGACGCTGTTGGCCGCCCTGGCCGTGGTGCTGCTCTGGCGCCGACGCCGGGAGAGCGCCGCCACCCCGCTGTTCGGGCTGGGCGCCCTCGTCGTCGCGGCCACCGGGATCAGCATGGCGGTGGCGTACTCCGCCGAGCTGGTCTACCGGGTGGCGGACTTCCTGGACCGCGACGCCTCGACCGGAGCGGGCATCGCCTCCGGCCCGCCCCGCGCCTACACCTGGGCGATCTTCGGCTTCTTCCGCGCGGTGCTGTTCACCGCGATCGTCGCCGGCCTCGTCGTCCTGCTCTCCCGGCGGAGCCGACGCCGGGCCGCGGCAGCGATCGTCGCGCGCGACTTTCCGAACCCGCCCGTCGGGGCAGACCGCCGACTGCGGCAGATCCGCGACGCGATAGCCCGGGCTCGCTTCACCGAGAAACTGGTGCCGCTGGCCGTGCTCTACGGCTGTCTCGCCGGAGTCGGCACGGCCACCACCACCATCGGCCTGCTCGGGCAGGCCCCGAGCGACGTCATCGAACGCGGCATCGGACTGCCGGCGGACGCGATCACGTTCGCCATCGCGTTCGGTAGCTGGGTCATCGCGGCGATCATTCTCGCCCTGATCGTCGGCGGTATCTTCGCGTACCGGACCGAGCCGTACCGCCGGCACATCGGGGTCCTCTGGGACCTCGGCACCTTCTGGCCCCGGGCCGCCCACCCGTTCGCACCCCCCTGCTACTCCGAGCGGGCCGTGCCGGAACTCGGCCGCCGGATCACCTACCTCGTCGAACGCGGCGACGCGGTGCTGCTCACCGGGCACAGCCACGGCTCGGTGCTGCTCGCCGCCACGGTGCTCCAACTGCCGCCGCACATCGGCGACCGAGTCGCAGTGCTCACCCACGGGTCACCACTGCGCCGCCTCTACGCCCGACTCTTCCCCGCCTACGTCGACGACACGGCACTGCACGAGATCGGCCGTCGGGTGGGTTGGCGCTGGGTGAACCTGTGGCGCGACACCGACCCCATCGGCGGCTGGATCTTCTCCCCGCACCCGTCACGCGCGCCCACCATCGCCGACGACCCGGCCGGCGGGGTGGATCGCCGGCAGCGTGATCCGCGCGGCCTGGTGGCACCCCCTGGGGACAGCGTCGCCCCACCCATCCACGGGCACTGGCCGGACGAGTCCGACGAGCCGTTCACCGAGGCCGTTCAGGAGTTGGTGCAGCGCCTCGGTGGGCGGGCTGGCCCGCCCACGACGCCGAGGTAGCGGGGCCGGCTCAGCGTCCCCGGCCGGCCGCCGTACGCCAGTCGTCCAGGCCGGTGCCGGGGATGCGGGCGCCGTCGGCCGGAACGAGCGAGCGTTCGTTCAGCTTGGCGCCAAAGTACCGGGCGTCGGGGTCGGCCACCACCGTGCGGCGATCCTGCTGGTCGGCGAGGAGCGAACGGCCCAACTCGTCGAGCCGGAACTGCTCCGGACCAGCGACCTCGACCACGGAGTTCGTCGGCGCGCCGAGCGCGACCTCGGTCACCGCGGCCGCGACGTCGTCAGCGGCCATCGGCTGGATGAGGACCGGTGCGAGGTGCACGGTGTCGCCGTCCGTGGCGGCGTCGATGATGCCCTGGAGGAACTCGAAGAACTGGGTGGCGTGCACCACCGAGTACGGGATTCCGGAGGCGACGATGAGCTTCTCCTGGGCGACCTTCGCGCGCATGTAACCGCTGTCCGGGATCCGGTCGCTCCCCACGATGGAGAGCGCCACGTAGTGATTCACCCCGGCGTCCGACGCGGCGGCGAGGAGCGTCCGGGTCGAGGTCTCGAAGAACTCCAGTACGGCGGCGTCCTCGAACGACGGCGAGTTCGACACGTCGACGACGACCTCGGCGCCGGCGAGCGCATCGGCCACTCCTTCGCCGGTCAGGGTGTTCACGCCGGTCTTCGGCGATGCCGGCACCGCCTCGTGGCCCTGGGCACCGAGGCGGTCCACGACCTTGGAACCGATGAGGCCGCTGCCCCCGATGACGACGATCTTCATAGCCGATCCACATCCTGTCTGCACTGGGTTGAGTCGTGCTGCCCATCAGTAAGACGCAAAGCGTGCGCGGATGCAGGACAATCGCCGGAGAAAGCGTTCTACGGAGATCACGCCATCAGTGGAGGTCGACGTGGCCACGGTGTCCCACCCCGTGTTCGCCCGGGTGTACGAGCGACTCAGCGTCGCCATGGACCGCGCCGGCACGGCGGCGTTCCGGCGGGAGCTGGTCGCCGGCCTGTCCGGCCGGGTGATCGAGATCGGTGCGGGCAACGGGCGGATGTTCGCCCACTACCCGCCGGGGGTGACCCAGGTCCTCGCTGTCGAACCGGAGCGGCGGCTGCGGGCCGCCGCCGAGCGCGCCGCCGCGGACGCGCCGGTTCCGGTCACCGTCGTCGACGGTCTGGCCCAGGCGCTGCCCGCCGCAGACGGCGAGTTCGACGCGGCCGTGGTCGCGTTGGTGTTGTGCACGGTGCCCGACCAGTCGAGCGCGTTGGCCGAGATCAGCCGGGTGCTGCGCCCCGGAGGCCAGGTGCGGTTCTTCGAGCACGTGGCCGCCGAGCAGGCCACCGGTCTGCGCCGCGCCCAACGTCTCGTCGACGCCACAGTGTGGCCGAGGCTGTTCGCGGGCTGCCACACCAACCGCGACACCGTCGCCGCCATCGCAGCGGCCGGCTTCGAGGTGGCGCAGCTGCGCCGGTTCCGGTTCCCGGCCACCAGCAACAGCCCGTCCTCCCCCTGCGTCCTCGGCCGGGCGGTCTCACCGGCGGGGCAGCCCGGCCAGCCAGACGTCCAGCTCCGCCGGGGAGCGCAGTAACACCACTCGCGGCGCGGACGGGTCCGCCTGCCAGGCCCGCATCCGCCGGCGGGCCCGGCCGAACGCGGTGACGTGCCACAGCAGGATCGAGTCCCGGGACAGCACACTGCTCAGCGACTCGCGGTTGCCGTTGCAGATCACCTCGCCGGTGACCACCCGACGGACGGTGCGGCGGAGCAACCGTCCGAACGAGCGCCACCGTGGATAGTCCAGGCCGACGACCAGGTCGGCGCGGGCCAGCGGGACGTCCCGCCACCCGTGGTACGCCCCGTCGATGATCCAGCGGTCCCGTCGGCAGATCTCCTCGATCCGGCTGCGCTGCCGGGTGACCGGCACCTCGACCCAGCCCGGTTGCCAGAGCAGATCGTCCACCGGATACCACGGCAGTCCGAGGTGGTCGGCCAGCCGCGCCGCGAGCGTGGACTTGCCGGAGCCGTACACCCCGTAGACCAGGACGCGACGCGGTGCGCTCATCGCGGCAGCGTACGTCGTGAAGGAAAATCAGTTGTCGGGCCTGACCCGCCTGGGCCAGAGTGACGGCCATGACGTACTGACGGACACCACCCCCTGCTCCGCGCCACCGGTGACGCCTCCCCGGGGCCGTGACGCCGTCCGTTCCCACGTTCGCAGCGAGAAGTGAGCCTCCTTGTCCCAGCACCATCTCCCTCGGGAGCCCCTGCCCCCGTCCGCCCCGGCCACCGTCACGGTGTTCGCCTCGTCGACGAGCTGGATCGAGTCCGCAGCGCTCGCCCAGTGCCGACAGGTCGCCGCCCTGGACGGCATGCGGCACGTCGCCGCGATGCCGGACCTGCATCCCGGCAAGGGCGCGCCGATCGGCGCGGCCATGGCGTCGACTGTGCTGTACCCGTTCCTGGTGGGCTCCGACATCGGCTGCGGCATCGCCGTGTTTCCGATCAAGCTCAAACGGGCCGTACCGGAACGGCTCGCCGCCCGGTTCCCCGACCTCGACCAGGCGTTCAACCCGGTACGCGACGCCGACGACCCGGCCTGGGCCGCCGTCGACGGTGACGTTCCGGCCGGTCACCTGGACGGCCTCGGGACGGTCGGCCGGGGCAATCACTTCGTGGAGCTGGCCCGGGTCGACGCCATCCTCGACGGGCGGCACGCCGGCCGGCTCGGGCTCGAGGCGGGCGACCTGGTGCTCATCGTGCACAGCGGTTCCCGTGGCCTGGGCGAGCGGATCCTGCGCGCGCACACCGAGGTCCACGGCGCCGGGCCGGCTCCCGATCCCGCCGCCTACCTGCGCCGCCACGACGACGCCGTGCGCTGGGGATCGCTCAACCGCCGGGTGCTGGCCGCCCGGGTGGCGCACGCGTTGGGGACCGAGCCCACCGCGCCGATCGTCGACCAGTGCCACAACCTGGTCGAGGTTCGGGACGGGGTCTACCTGCACCGCAAGGGCGCGGCACCGGGTGACGGGCGCGACGTCCTGATCGCCGGCACCCGGGGCACGGCGTCCTACCTGGTGGCCGCGCACGCCGGGCCGGACGCCAACCATTCCGTGGCCCATGGCGCCGGCCGCAAGATGTCGCGCGCCGACGCCCTGCGGCGGGGCCGGGCCAAGCACACAGTCGAGGAGCTGCGGCGTACCCCGGTCGGGTCGCTGGTGGTGTGCGGTGACCGGCAGCTGCTCTTCGAGGAGGCGCCCACGGCGTACAAGCGCATCGAGCAGGTGATCGCCGACCTGGTCGAGCACCGCCTGGCCACGCCGGTGGTCTCAACGACGCCAGTGGTCACCTACAAGACGCCCGATCCCGGGCCCGCCGCCCGCGCGGACCGGCGGGGACAGCGCGGCAGGCGGGGCCGGTCGTGAACGTGTTCCTGCTGCTGTCGGCCGGGCGGGGGCCGCAGGAGTGCGCCTGGGCACTGGGTCAGCTGCTGCACCGCCTGCGGGGCGAGGGCACCCGCCGAGGCCTGACGCTCCAGCAGGTGCACGCGGTGCCCGGTGACCGCACCGGCACCTACCGGTCGGTGCTGATCCGGATCTCCGGCGCCGACGCCGACGCGTTCGCGGCGTCGTGGACCGGGACGCTGTGCTGGCAGGCACCCAGCCCGTACCGGTCGGGCAACGGCCGGAAGAACTGGTACGTCACCGCCCAGCCGCCCGAACGCGACGCCCGACCCACGACGTTCCGCGAGGCGGACGTCGACATCGTCGCCTGCCGCACCGGCGGGCCGGGTGGTCAGCACCGGAACAAGGCCAGCACCGCGGTACGCGCGACGCACCGCCCCTCGGGCATCGTGGTCGTGGTGGACGAGGAGCGGCAGTTCAGTCTCAACCGCCGGATCGCAGTGGATCTGCTGCGCCAGCGCGTCGAGCACTGCGACGAGGCGGCCCGGCGGGCCGTCACCACCGCCCGGTGGCGCATCCACGACGGGCTGGTCCGCGGTGACCCGGTGCGGGTGGAACGCCCGACGCGCTAGCGACTCAGACCTCCAGCACCGCGTCCGCGAAGGCCTGCGGCGCCTCCTGCGGCAGGTTGTGCCCGACGCCGCCGCCGACGGTCCGGTGCTCGTACGGCCCGGTGAACTGCTTGGCGTAGACGGTGGGTTCGACGTGGGGCGCACCGTTGGCGTCGCCTTCCATGGAGATGCTGGGCACGCTGATCTTCGGTTGCCCGGCGAGGCGCTGCTCGATCTCGTCGTACTGTGCCTCGCCGTCGGCGAGGGCCATCCGCCACCGGTAGTTGTGGATCACGATGTCGACGTGGTCGGGGTTGTCGAACGACGCTGCGCTGCGGTCGTAGGTCGCGTCGTCGAACGTCCACCGGGGGGACGCGGTGTGCCAGATCAGCTTGTTGAAGGCGCGCCGGTTCTTGTCGTAACCTTCCCGCCCGCGCTCGGTGGCGAAGTAGTACTGGTACCACCACGCCAACTCCGCCTTCGGCGGCAGCGGCGCCTTACCGGATTCCTGGCTGGCGATCAGGTAGCCGCTCACCGAGACCAGCCCTCGGCAACGTTCGGGCCACAGCGCGGCCACGACGTCGGCGGTCCGAGCGCCCCAGTCGAAGCCAGCCAACGTCGCGGTGTCGATCTTCAGGGCGTCCATCAGGGCGATGAGGTCGAGCCCCATCGCCGCCGGTTCGCCGTTGCGCATGGTGTCGTCGGAGAGGAACCGGGTCGTGCCGTAACCCCGCAGGTACGGGACGACGACCCGGCGACCGGCAGCGGCGAGCAGCGGTACGACGTCGACGAAGCTGTGGATGTCGTACGGCCACCCGTGCAGGAGGATCACCGCGTCCCCGTCGGGCGGCCCGGCGTCCACGTACCCCACGTTCAGGAGTCCGGCCTCGACCTGTCGCAGGTCGGTGAACCCGCCAGCGGCCCTTGCCATCGGCTCTCTCCAAACGTCCGGACCTGCTCGGATGGGGTGATCACGGCCGAATCTAGCGACCCTCCCCGGGCGTGATCACCATTCGCGCAAGGACCGCTGCGCCGACCCCGAACTGGCTAGGATGCCCGCTTCCCGCAGTCGTTGCGGGTGGAGGTCGTGGGGTGGTAGCCGCAGAACCGTAGGGTGGTGGCATGGCTGAGCGACCTCTGACCCTGATGGCGGTGCACGCCCACCCCGACGACGAGGCGACGAGCACCGGGGGCGTCCTCGCCCGCTATGCCGCCGAGGGGGTCACGACCGTGCTGGTGACCTGCACCGACGGGCGATGTGGGGACGGCCCGGGTGGGGTCAAGCCGGGCGAGGAGGGGCACGACCCGGCCGCCGTGGTGGCGATGCGTCAGGCCGAACTGGAGGCCAGCTGCGCGGCGCTGAACGTCACCCACCTGGAGACCCTCGGCTACGCCGACTCCGGAATGATGGGCTGGGCGACCAACGACCAGCCCGGCGCGTTCTGGACGACCCCGGTGGCGGAGGCGGCGGCCCGGCTCGCAGAGCTGATCCGGCAGTACCAGCCGGACGTGATCGTCACGTACGACGAGAACGGTTTCTACGGCCACCCGGACCACATCCAGGCCCACCGGATCACCATGGCCGCCGTCGAGCAGACGGACGTCCCGGCGAAGGTCTACTGGACCACGGTGCCGCGTACGGCGTTCGCGGAGTTCGGTCGGATCATGAAGGAGCTCGGCGTCGAGTGGGCCGAGCCGGACGCGTCGCAGCCGCAGCTCGGCCTCCCCGACGACGAGATCACCACCTGGGTCGACACGGGCAAGTACGGCGCGCAGAAGTTCAACGCGCTGGCCACGCACGCCAGTCAGACCGAGAACATCTTCTTCCTGCAACTCGGTCAGGAGCGGTTCACCGAGCTGATGGGCGTGGAGACCTTCCTGCGGGTCCGGGACCGGACCGGCGCGCCGACCCCCGAGGACGACCTCTTCGCCGGCCTGCGCTGACCGGTCGCAACCAGCGACACCCGGGCATCGTCGACCACCGCGTCGACGATGCCGGCGGCGTGCGCCGCAATCATGCCCCCGCGGCAGCCTGCCGCAGCCCTGCCCTGCGGCGGTCTCGGGCCGCCGTGCCCCACGCCCGGGGACTGGCCAGGGTCTCCGGAAGTTTCGACCGCTGACCGCCTGGAGCGGCGCAGGTCATGTGATGAATTTCCGGAAGTTTTCACCGTTGACGCCCAGACATCGATCGGCTTAACGTTTCGAACGGGTTTCCGGTTTCCGACCGGAACTACCGGTGTCGCCACCTGACCCGACCACGTTCCCGCCGGCCAGCACCGGACCCTCGCCTCCTTGATCGACACATTCCCATTGATCGTTTGGAAGGAAGGCACATGAAGCTCAGGCAGTGGTCGACCGTCGGCCTGGTCGCCGTCGCGACCGTCGCGACGCTGAACACGGTGCCGGCCACCGCGAGCCGGCCGTACGACCCCACGACGCAGAGCCTCGCCACCCTCGGCCTGCGCCACGGTCTGCACGTCGGCACCGCGGTGAACATGGACGCCCTCAACGACGCCGATGATCCCCAGTACCGCAAGCTGGCCTCCACCGAGTTCGCCTCGGTCACCGCCGAGAACGTGATGAAGTGGGAGAGCCTGGAGCCCGCCCGTGGCACCTACAACTGGGCCCCGGCCGACGAGTTCGTCGAGTTCGCCAAGCGCAACCGGCAGAGCGTGCGCGGTCACGTGCTGGTCTGGCACAACCAGTTGCCCGCCTGGTTGACCAGTGGCGTCGCCGACGGCTCCATCAGCAAGCAGGAGTTGCGCGAGCTGCTGCGCAAGCACATCACCACTGTCGTCAACCGCTACAAGGGCAAGATCTGGCAGTGGGACGTGGTCAACGAGGCGGTCAGCGACCCCTGGGACACCCCGTCGACCCTGCACTACAAGGGTTTCTGGGCGCAGAACCTCGGGCCCGGCTACATCGCCGACGCGTTCCGCTGGGCACGGGCTGCCGACCCGAAGGCGCTGCTGTTCTACAACGACTACAACATCGAGGCGTTCGGCTCGGGCAACCCGGCCGACGACAAGACCCAGTTCGTGTACGACATGACCAAGAGCCTGCGCGCTCAGGGTGTCCCGATCGACGGCGTCGGTGCCCAGGGCCACCTGGGCACCCAGTACGGCAACTTCGACACCCTCCAGGTGACAGCGGCGCTGAAGAAGTTCAGCGGGCTCGGCGTCGCGACGGCGTTCACCGAGGTCGACGTCCGCAGTCAACTGACGGCGGGCGTCCAGGCGGGCAACTCGGAGGAGATCAACCCGCGGCTCCAGGCGTCGGCCGCCAACTTCAGCGTGCTGATGAAGGCGTGCCTCGCGGTGCGGAGCTGCCTGTCGTACACGGTCTGGGGTTTCAGTGACAACCACTCGTGGGTGCCCGGCTGGTTCAGCGACCCGCCGGAGGGCCTGGCCACCATCTACGACGAGAACTACCAGCCCAAGCGGGCCTACCACGAGTTGAAGTCCGACCTGATCTTCGCTGGGCCGCCGTACGTCCTGCCCCGCGTCGCCCCCAAACCGCGCCGCTGACACGCGTCTCGCCGGGCGGGCCGTGTGGAGCTTCGGGAAGCTCCACACGGCCCGTGTGCCACCACGGACGTCGGCGTTCGACTCACGTTCGGTGGCGTCGTTACGCCATCTGGACGCCATCGGAGGGCTGGTGTCGGTTTCTGCCGGTTTATTGATGGTGTTGGTGTCACTATGGCAGGCGTGGGAACTGCGAAAACTGCCATGCCTGCGATCTCGCCGCTCACCGGCGATCCCATCAAGCGGGCCGATGCCGAGCGGCTAGCGGGGGTGCTGAAGGCCTTCGCCGATCCGGCGCGACTCCGGTTGCTCAGCCTGATCCAGTCCGCGCCGGAGGGTGAGGCGTCGGTGAGTGACCTCACGTCGGCGCTCAATCTCTCTCAGCCGACGGTGAGTCATCACCTTCGGATCCTCACCGAGGCCGGCCTGCTCGAACGCGACAAGCGTGGGGTCTGGGCGTACTACCGCCTGGTTCCCGCCGCGATCGCGCAGATCGCCGACCTGTTGACGCCACCCCGGAAGCGGGCAACGAAGCGGGCCCGCTGACCGGGCCGGGGAGCCGGCCCGTCACATCCGTGCCAACGTTCGGATGCCGAGCAGGTCCAGCCCCTGCCGCAGGGTCCGGGCGGTCAGCTCGGCCAGCAGCAGCCGGCTCTCCCGCAGTTCGTCCGACGCGCGCAGCACCGGGCAGCGCTCGTAGAACGCGCTGAACGCGGTAGCCAGCCGGTGCAGGTACCCGGCGAGTTGGTGGAGTTCGAGGCTCCGCTCCACCTCGCCGACCACCCCGGCGAAGCCGAGCAGCTCGACCGCGAGCGCCCGCTCCGCCGGCTGCGCGAAGACGATGGGCGCGTCCGGCCGGGCGGCGGTCCCGGCGCGCCGCAGCACCGACCGGATCCGGGCGTACGCGTACTGGAGGTAGGGCGCGGTGTTGCCGTCCAGCGCCAGCATCCGCTCCCAGTCCAGGACGTAGTCCTTGGTCCGGTCGACGGACAGGTCCGCGTACTTGATCGCGCCGATGCCCACCGCGCGGCCGATCTCGGCGGCGGCTTCGGCGTCCAGGTCCGGGTTCCTGCTGCGGGCCAGGTCGGTGGCGCGGGCGACCGCCTCCTCCAGCAGGCCGACCAGCTTCACCGACTCACCGGCCCGGCTGCGCAGCATCCGACCGTCGGCGCCGAGGATGGACCCGAAGCCCAGATGCTCGGCCCGGACCGGTGGGTGGAGCCAACCGGCCGCCTCGGCGACGGCGAACACCATCGCGAAGTGCTGCCGCTGCGGCAGGCCGACGACGTACAGCAGCCGGGTCGCGCCCAGCTCGCCGACGCGCTGCCGCAGCGCGGCCAGGTCGGTGGCGGGATAGCCGTACCCACCGTCGCTCTTGCGCACGATCAGCGGCAACGGCGCGCCGTCCCGGCCGGTGAACCCGGGCGGGAAGACGCACTCGGCCCCACCGCTGGGCCGCAGCAGCCCCAGCCGGTCCAGGTCGTCGACGACGCCAGCGAGCAGCTGGTTGTAGGCGCTCTCGCCCCGGAAGTCGTCGCCGGACAACCCCACGTCGAGCAGGTCGTACACGGTCAGGAAGTACCGCTCGGACTGCGTCACCAGCAACCGCCACAGCCGCCGGGTCCGCTCGTCGCCGCCCTGCAACGCGACCACCCGCAGCCGGGACCGTTCCTGGAACGCCTCGTCGGCGTCGAACTTGACGCGGGCCGCCCGATAGAACGTGTCCAGGTCGCCCATCGACAGGTGCTGCGCGGCCTCGGCCTCACCGAGGTCGATCAGGTGCTCGATCAGCATGCCGAAGGGTGTCCCCCAGTCACCCAGGTGGTTGACCCGCACCACCCGGTGCCCGAGCCAGGTCAGCAGCCGCACCGCCGCGTCACCGATGACGGTCGAGCGGAGATGCCCGACATGCATCTCCTTCGCCACGTTGGGCGCCGAGTAGTCGACCACCACGGTCTGCGGCGTCGCCGTCGACGGCACGCCGAGCCGGGCGTCGCCCGCCAGCCCGGCGACCAGGTCGGCCAGCGCCCGGTCGGCGAGGGTCAGGTTGATGAAACCCGGCCCGGAGACCTCGGCCGACACGCCGAGGTCGTCGAACACCGCGTGGGCCAGCACCGCGTCGGCGATGTCCCGCGGCGGGCGGGCGAGCCGCCGGGCCAGCGCCAGCGCCGCGTCGGACTGGAAGTCCGCGCGCCCCGACCGCCGCACCAGCGGGTCGACCGGGCCGCCGGCCACCGCCGCGAACGCCGGTTCCAGCCGGTCGGACAACAACTTTTCAAGATCCATGGGTACGCCGATCTCGCTCGGACCCGCGCTGTCACGCGAGCCGTTGACGGGGAGATGCGGGCGGACCGAGGACGACCAGTGAACGACCGGCGGCTCGATCCGCCGGTCGCAGGAAACAGGTCAGCGCGGGCGGGCGACGGATCGCCGGCGTCGCTCCACACCAACCTGGACGTCACCCGACAGTCCGGTGGTGCAGTGAGCGTTTACGCTGGTCATGCGGGGCAGCCTAGCGGCCCGGTCGATGTGACGACACCTCAATTCCGGTGGCCCGGTCGATCCCCGCGCCGCCTGGTGATCGTTTCGGTCGGCGCGGCGCTGGGCACCTTCCTGGCACAGACAAGGGGTGATGATGAGCCGATCCGTACCACTGCCACCGGCGCGTACCCGGCGTGCGCTCGCGCTGCTCCCGCTGCTCGGCACCATCGCGCTGGCCGCCGCCTGCACCACCACTGAGGAACCGCCCGACTCGGCCCCGGCGACCACCGCGCCGTCCAGCACGGCGGCGTCAGCGCCCCCGACGGACGCACCGTCTCCGAGCGCGAGCAGTCCTCGGGTGACCATCCCGACCTCGGCCTTCGTCGAGTTGCCCGCCGAGCTGCGGAAGTCTCCGCGACGGACGACACCCGTCGAGGAGGCGCTGCCGACGTTGTGTGGCAACGAGTTCGGCACCGGCGGCCGGCAGGTCACCGCGAGCGCCGCGATGACCGTCACCTACCAGACGGCCGGCGAGCCCGCCAGCAACGTGCCGCAGGGGATGATCCATCAGACCATCTTCACCTTCGACGGCGCCGGAGCCTCGGCCTACCTGGACCGGCTCCGCACCGCCGTGCAGGCGTGCCCCTCGTACGAGCAGGCCGGAAACCGGGTCACCGTCAAGAGCGAGGTGCTGACCGGGGTCGGTGGCGAGGGGTTGCTGCTGACCCGGACCTGGCCCGAGACGAGCCTGAACGGCGAACGCACCGGCGGCACCGCGTCCAGCCAGATCGCCGTGGCCCGCGTCGACAGCACGGTGACGGTCTTCAACGACCAGGGGTGGGAGGGCACCAGCGGCAACCCGGCCATCCTGGACCGGGTCGTTCGCGACGGCGTCCGCGTCATCGACGCCTGGCAGCGGTAGCTCATCCGGCTGCCGCCGAGGCGGGGCTTCCACCGATCGGTCCGATCCTCGGTCGGATCATGGACAACAGGACGCAAGCTGTGCTCACGCCGGGAGACCTTGGGCTCTCGGTCCACAGTGGGGTTGACGGATACGGCAGCCTGCCGGGCCATCAGCAGTGGTCGGTGGAGGAGGTCGTCATGTCCGATGCTCAGGAGACGAAGGCACCGTGGCTTCCGCCGCGGTGGTTCATCCGGCTGGCCTGGTCGGTGCACCGGGGTCTGTACCGGGTCACCGGCAGCCGGGTCGGGCTGTGGCGGCCGCGCGAGCACCGCTGGGGCACGTTGCGACTGACCACCACCGGTCGCCGCACCGGCCAGCAGCGCAGCGTCATCCTCGCGTACTTCGAGGACGGCCCGAACCTGGTCGGGGTGGCGATGAACGGGTGGGGCGAGGGCGCCCCCGCCTGGTGGCTCAACCTGCAGGCCCACCCGGACGCGTCAGTGGACCTGGCCGACGGGCGGCGGCTGGTCCGCGGCCGGGCCGCCACCGCCGACGAGCGGGCGCGACTGTGGCCACGCTGGCGCGGGGCCGACAAGAACTTCGAGGCCCACGCGGCGCGGCGATCGTCGGAAACCACCGTGGTGGTGCTGGAACCCCGGTCGGCGGGTGACTCCGCAACGCCCTGACGCGCTGCCCGGCCCGAGACAACCGCCGAAGTACGACGTCCGGGGCGGATACATCCCGGGTGGTAGGCCCGTTGGCAACTCCGGCATGACGACTCGCGGGCGGTCCGGTTCCTACGCTGCCGCATGTAGTCGTCAGCCGACCGAGGGGAACCACGATGTCCGTCAGCCACCTGTTCGTCACCGCCGTAGCCGCCCCGCTCGGCGGGATCACGCTCACCGCACCGGCGGCCGCGCACGTCTCGGCAGAGTCGGCCGCCGCTGCCGTCTCCATGAGTTCCGGGCGTCTCGGCGCCAGTGTGGGCGCTCTGCTGGGATTGGCCGGTGCCGTCGTCGGAGGGCTGGCTCTGGCCCGCCCCGCCAGCCGCGTCGGCGTCGCCTCGGGCCGCCTCGGAGCCGTCCTGGCGCTGGCGGCGGGCCTGATCGGCCTGGCGCTCGGCGGGCTGGTGGTGGCCACCTCCGACGGTGGTGTCGGCACCGGCAACGGGCGAGGTGGGGCCTACGTGGCAGTGGTGGTCGGGGTGATCAGCGCGGTCCTCGGCGGGCTGGCGCTGGCCCGCGCCCGCCGCACCGACCGGCTGACCGCCTGACCGGTCCGGACGCGGGCCGGGTGGCTCTGCCGGCCAGCCCGGAGGCGGTGGTCACTGGCGGGTGAGCCAACCGGGCACGGTCAGACCGGACTCGTAGGCGAGGATCACCAACTGGGCCCGGTCCCGGGCAGCCGCCTTGGTCATGATCCGGCTGACATGTGTCTTGGCGGTGGCCGGGCTCAGCACCAGTCGCGCGGCGATCTCGTCGTTGGACAGGCCGGCCGCGACCAGCGCCAGCACCTCCCGCTCCCGCTCGGTGAGCACGCTCAGACGCGGCCCCGGGTCGGGATGCCCGGCCCGGGCCGCGAACTCGGCGATCAACCGACGGGTGATCGACGGCGCGATCAGCGCGTCGCCCCGGGCCACCACCCGCACGCCGTGGATCAGCTCGGCCGGTTCGGTGTCCTTGACCAGAAAGCCGCTGGCGCCGGCCCGCAGCGCCCCGTAGACGTATTCGTCCAGGTCGAATGTGGTCAGGATGATGACCCGGGCGTCGGAGTTCCCGACGATCTCCCCGGTCGCGGCCAGGCCGTCCAGTCCGGGCATCCGGATGTCCATGAGCACGACATCCGGCCGCAGGTGCCGGGCGAGCCGCACCGCCTCCGCGCCGTCGGCAGCCTCGCCGACCACCTCGATGCCGTCCTCGCCCTCCAGGATGGACCGGAAACCGGCGCGGACCAGGGTCTGGTCGTCGACGAGCAGCAGCCGGATCATGCCCGGTCCCCCGCCGGGGCGGGCCGGACCGGCAGTCGGGCACGGACCCGGAAGCCGCCGTCCGGCTGCGATCCCGCGCTCAACGAACCGCCCAGTGCCCGCGCCCGCTCACGCATCCCGACGATCCCGCTGCCCGGCGTACCCGGTTGGCTGGTGCCGTCGTCCTCGACCTCCACGAGCACGTCGTCGTGGTCGGGCCGGACCCGGATCACGGCGGTGGTGGCACCCGCGTGCCGTGCCACGTTGGTGAGCGCCTCCTGGACGATCCGGTACACCGCCAGGTCGACCTCCGGCGGCAGCGACCGGGTCTCCGCCACCTCGGTGCGGATCTCCAACTCCGGCCGACCGGCTGTCCTGACCAGGTCGCCGAGGCGGGACAGACCGGGCGCGGGCGCCTCCGCGGCGTCCTGCCGCAGGACGCCCAGCGTCGCGCGCAACTCGCTCAACGTCTCCTTGCTGGTCTGTTTGATCGCGGTGAGGGCCTGCTCGGACCGGACCGGGTCGGGCCGGTGCAACGCGGCGCTGGCCTGCACGTTGATCAGTGACAGGTGATGGCCGAGCACATCGTGCAGTTCCCGGGCGATGCGCAGCCGCTCCTCGGTGGCCCGCCGCCGGGCCTCCTCCTCCATCCGCTGCTCGGCGGCGGCCGCTCGGGCCTGCGCCTCGGCGAGGTAGGCGCGACGGTTGCGGGTCACCCCGACGATGACCGCGACGAGCCATCCCGCGTGCAGCAGTGTCGCCCCGTTCATGCTGTTCGGGGACCGGTTGTAGCTGTCCGCCACGGCGAAGGCGACCACCGAGGCGAGACCCAGCCCGATGGCCACCGCGAGGTGCCCCTCGTCGACGACGGTGTAGAGCGCCACGACGAACACCAGCATGATCGGACCGGGTCGGTGCAACAGCGCCCCGTACGCGCCGACGGCGGCCAGCGCCACGACGCCCACCGGCACCGGGTGACGCCGGCGGACGGACAGCGCGGCGGACGAGAGCAGCACCGCCGGCAGGGCCGCCCATTCGGCGGTGGTGTCGATGCCGCGCGACTGCACCACCAGGCCCACGAGGGCGATCAGGCCGACCACGAGCACCAGGGCCGTGTTCGCCGTCCGGACGCGCCACCCCGACATGCGCGGAAGCCTAGCCCTTCGATGGGGAACGGGAGAAGGCCTGACCTGCGGACCGGCGGTGACGGTCCTCAGTGGGAGGTCGGGGCGGGCCGGTTGCCGTCGGTCAGGTTCGCGTCGTAGCCGGCGGCCTGGAGGGCGAACAGTTCGGCGTACCGGCCTCCGGTGGCGACGAGGTCGGCGTGTGAGCCGGCCTCGACCAGTCGGCCGTGGTGCAGGACGAAGATCCGGTCGGCGTGCCGGACGTTGGCGAGCCGGTGCGTGATGAGGATCGTGGTGGCGCGACCTCTGCGGTCCCGAATGGCCTGGAACAGGGCGTCCTCGGCGCGGGGGTCGAGCGCGGAGGACGGCTCATCCATGATCAGCAGTTCGGCGTCGCGCAGGAAGCCGCGGGCCGCGGTGATGCGTTGCCACTGCCCACCGGAGAGGTCCTGCCCGCGCGCGAAGGTCCGGTCGAGCAGTGTCTCGTACCCGTGCGGAAGGTCGTTGATCATGTCGTGGGCGACCGCGCGGCCGGCGGCGGCCTCGATGCGATCCTGCCGGGCCTCGCTGTCGACGTCGCCGATGGCGATGTTCGTGGCCGCGGTGAACGGCCACTTGTGGTATTCCTGCGTCACGACCGCGATCCGGGCCCGCAGCCCGTCGACGTCGAGCTCCGACAACGGGCGGCCGTTCCACTCGATACGGCCGGCGGTGGGCACGCGCAGGCCGGCGATCATCGCGGCGAGGGTGGTCTTGCCCGAGCCGTTCTCTCCGACGAACGCGACCGTCTGCCCGGCGGTGATCGTCAACGTGACGCCGTCGACGGCCGGGGTGTCCCGGTCGGGATAGCGCAGGCTCACGTCGTTGACCGTCAACTCCCGCAGCCGGTCCGGGGCGTCCCCGGCTTCGGCGTCGGCGTTGCCCGGCAGGTAGGCGTCGGCGCGGGTCATGAAGCCGGTGTAGTCGCCGAAGTGCTGCCCCTCGGTGTAGACGTGGTCGACCTGGAAGGTCGCGATGGCGAGGGACCGTTGCGCGGACTGCACCGCGATGACGCAGGTCGCCGCCGCGGCGAGCGGGATCTGCCCGTCCAGGAGCAGCAACCCGAGCAGGGCGTAGACGGTGCCGGTGGCGAGGCCACCGATGATCGCCCCGACGGTGGTGGTCGTGGTGACGCGCCGGGCCAGGGCGAGCTGGATGTCGGTCTCCACCCGCATCACCCGGTCGTACTGGTCGAGCAGGAACCGGCGCAGACCGTAAGAGCGCAGCTCCGGTGCCGAGGCACGTTCGGCCATCAACTTGTGCAGCAGCCACAGTCGACGTCGGCGCACCGATCCGGCGGTGTACGTCTGGTAGCGCAGATGCCCGGCCCGCAACGACGCCCACGCCGTGGGCACCGTGGCGACCAGCAGTGCCAGCAGCAACAGCGGATGGATGATGATGACGGCAGCCGCCACGGCGAGCAGGCCGGCCAGCCCGGCGAGCAGGTTCATCGACGCCTGCACCAGCCCGATCGTCGACTCGGTGCCCCGGGAGGCGCGTTCCATGTCGTCGGCGAACGCGTCGGCGTCGAACGCCTCCAACCGGACCGCGGTGGACACCTCGAACAGGCCCCGCTCCACCTCCCGGCTCACCCGGGGCGTCAGCCCGTTCTGCGCGTACCCGGTGGCGATGCCCATCCCGGCGCGGAGCGCGACCGTCGCGGCCAGCACGGCCAGCGCGGGCAGCGCCGCCCGTACCTTGTCCGGTGTCGGCCCGCCGGCGAACAACTCCACCAGCACCCGCTGCGTGGCCAGCAGCCCGAAGGCCGCCATCACCCCCGCGCCGACGGTGGCCACGGCCACCACACCGGTACGGAGCCGGTCCGCGCGCCAACTGATGCCGAGGGCGGTCCAGACGAGCCTGGGTAGTTCCGCGAAGACGGCGAAGACGCCGGCCTCGGCGCGCGCCCGCACCCCCGTCTCCCACCACATCTCCCGCAGTTCCGGCAGCACCGACTCGGTGCGTCCCGGGCGGGACCGCGCTGGCCTGACCCGGTGGGCTTCTGCGGTGGCGGTCTCGCTCATGGACGTACCTCCCGGGCGGCGCGGCCGACGCCGTTCCCCGCGGATGGGCGGGGTGGCGGCTTTCTGGAGGATTGGACCACCCTGGCGTAGCTGTCGGCAATCTCTCGAACACTCGCAGTTATGGATGCGACATTGCCGGCCCGGCAGCCAGGCGTGTCATCGCGCGCGCAGGACGTCGAGGCGCGCTCGCAGTGCGGTGGCGATCTCGCCCGCCGCGACGATCTGGTCCGGGGTGAGGGCGTCGACGAAGAGTTCGCGGATGGCGCGCAGGTGCGGAACGGTGGCGCCCCTGAACGCCTCCGCGCCGGCCGTCGTGAGCAGCACCTCGGCGCCACGGGGCACCGTCGCGCACTCCTGGCGGCGGATCAGGCCACGCCGTTCCATCCGCCCGAGATGGTGCGAGAGGCGGCTCCGCTCCCACCCGATGTGCGCGGCGAGTTCGGACGACCGCATCGACTGACCCTGCGCCTCACTGAGGGCGAGGAGCACCGCGTAGTCGCCCGTCGAGAGCGAGGAGTCGCTCTGCAACCGGGACTCGAGCCGGGAGCCGAGCGCCGTCGTCGTCTCGATGAAGTCCCGCCAGATCCGCAGCTCGTCGGCGGTGGGGAGTTGGCGTCCCCGCCGGGCCGGTGTGGCGTCCGTCATCTCACTCTCCTGGGAATTGACGTGTCAATCGCAAAGTTAGCATCATTGACACGTCAACCGGTAGGTCTGCTTCCGCAGCTCGCCGGCTGAGCACCGAGGAGGAGACGATGGCAGCTGCAGACTTCGAGCTGGGGCTGAACTCGTTCGGGGAGGTCGCCACCGACGGCGACCGAACCCTGAGCGACGCCGAGACCGTACGGCTACTCGTCGACGAGGCACGGCTCGCCGAGTCGGCCGGAATCGACGTGTTCAGCGTCGGTGAGCACTACCGCGAGGGCCACAACGACTCGGCGACACCCGTGCTGCTGGCGGCGGCCGCGACGGCGACCGAGCGAATTCGTCTCGGCACCTCGGTCACCGTGCTCAGCACCAACGATCCGGTACGGCTCTACCACGAGTTCTCCACCCTCGACGCCGTCTCCAACGGCCGCGCCCAGGTGGTCCTCGGCCGCGCCTCGGCAACCGAGTCGTTCCCGTTGTTCGGTTACGACCTGGCCGACTACGAGCGGTTGTTCGAGGAGAAGCTGGACCTCTTCCTCCGGCTGCAACAGGACGAACCGGTCACCTGGTCCGGCACGGTACGAAGCCCGCTCACCGCGCAGCGGCTGCACCCACGGATGCGCTCCGGCGGCATCCCGACCTGGATCGGCGTCGGGGGAAGCCCGAACTCGGTCATCCGCGCCGCCCGGCACGGACTTCCGCTCATGCTCGCGATCATCGGCGGGCGTCCGCAGCGCTTCGCCGGCCACGTCGACCTCTACACCAGGGCGCTCGAACAGTTCGGGCATACCCTGCCGCCAATCGGGCAGCACTCCCTCGGCCTGGTCGCGGACACCGACGAGGAGGCGGTGGAGACGTGGTGGCGGTACTGGCAGCCGGTCGTGGCAGCCCTGGCAGCCGAACGGGGATTCTACAAACCGGACCGCGCGCGCTACGAGGCGGAAATCGACCACGGGGCGCTGTTCGTCGGCTCACCCGAGACGGTGGCGCAGAAGATCGCCACTGTCGCTCGCGACCTGCGGCTGAGCCGCTTCGACCTGAAGTACGACATCATGCACCTGCCCCGCGAGGCCCGTGCGCGCACCATCCACCTGCTGGGCAGAGAGGTCGCGCCACGGGTCCGGGAGCTGCTGGCGAAGGAGCCCAACCATGTCTGATCTCTTGTTCGGCCTTGACACGTTCGGCGACGTACCGCAGGACGACGCCGGCAGGCTCGTCTCCCACGCGGCGGCGATCCGGCAGGTCGTCGACGAGGCGGTGCTCGCCGACCAGCTCGGGGTCGACGTCATCGCCCTGGGCGAGCACCACCGGCCGGAGTACTCCGTCTCCACACCGGAGACGGTGCTGGCCGGCATCGCCACCCGCACCTCACGGATCCGGTTGGCCTCCGGCGTGACAGTGCTGAGCTCGGACGACCCGGTGCGGGTGTTCCAGCGCTTCGCCACCGTGGACGCGCTGTCGAACGGCCGGGCCGAGGTCATCCTCGGCCGCGGCTCGTTCACCGAGTCGTTCCCGCTGTTCGGTTACGACCTGCGCGACTACGACACGCTGTTCGAGGAGAAGATCGACCTGTTCGTGAAGTTGCTGGACGAGAAACCGGTCACCTGGAGCGGCACCCTGCGTGCCCCGCTGGAGAACGCCGACGTCTTCCCGAAGACCGAGTCGGGTCGCCTGGACACCTGGGTCGGCGTGGGTGGCTCGCCGCAGTCGGTCGTCCGCACCGCCCAGTACGGGCTTCCGCTCATGCTCGCCATCATCGGTGGCGCCCCCGACCGCTTCGCGCCCTACATCGACCTCTACCGCCGGGCCGCCGAGCAACTCGGCACGACCGCGCACCCGGTCGGGATGCACTCGCCCGGCTTCATCGCCGACACCGACGCAGAGGCCAAGGAGATCTACTGGCCGCACTACCGGATCATGCGGGACCGGATCGGCAAACTGCGGGGTTGGCCGCCGATCCGCCGCCAGGAGTTCGACTCCGAGGTGGAGAACGGCTCGCTCTACATCGGTTCACCGGAGACGGTGGCCCGCCGGATGGCCCGGGCGATCCGCAGCCTCGGCGTCGGCCGGTTCGACCTCATCTACTCGGCCGGAGCGCAGCCGGCGAGCGCCCGCATGCGCGCCGTGGAACTGTACGGCTCGAAGGTGATCCCCATGGTCCGCGAACTGCTCGCCTGACCGCCACTTCCCCGCGAGAGGACGACATGACCGACAACGATCGAAGCCGGCCCACCACCCTCGGCATCCTCGGCGCCGGCAAGGTGGGCACCGTCCTCGCCCGGCTCGCCGTCGCCGCCGGCTACCGGGTACGGGTAGCCGGCTCCGGCGACCCGGCGAAGATCGCCCTCACCGTCGAGGTGCTCGCCCCGGGGGCCGAGGCCACCACCGCGCTGGACGCGGCGACCGACGCCGACATCGTCGTACTCGCCCTACCCCTGGGCAAGCACCGCAGCATCCCCGCCGAGGCGTTGCGCGGCAAGCTCGTCGTCGACGCCATGAACTACTGGTGGGAGATCGACGGCATCCGCGACGACCTCACCGACCCGCGTACCTCGTCGAGCGAGATCGTCCAGGCGTTCCTGTCCGGCTCCCGGGTGGTGAAGGCGTTCAACCACATGGGCTATCACGACCTGGAGGACGAGGCCCGACCGGCGGGGGCGGCCGGGCGCAAGGCCATCGCGATCGCAGGCGACGACAGCGCCGACCTCACCGAGGTGTCGACACTGGTGGACGCGCTCGGCTTCGATCCGGTCGTCGCCGGCCCGCTGGCCGAGGGGGTACGACTCGAACCGGGCAGCGAGTTGTTCGGCGCCAACGTGAGCGCCGACGAGGTCCGCGCGATGCTCGACCGC
Organism: Micromonospora sp. NBRC 107095; assembly: GCF_030269705.1. Lineage (NCBI taxonomy): Bacteria > Bacillati > Actinomycetota > Actinomycetes > Micromonosporales > Micromonosporaceae > Micromonospora > Micromonospora sp. NBRC 107095. Next base: position 2,226,317 of record NZ_BSTU01000001.1, on the reverse strand, counting down.
TTCCCGGAGTCGGAGCGGGGACGGGTCGTCACCGCTGCCCGAGAGCCGTCCTAGTCGTCCTGCGAGCGTTCCCGGCGGGCGTCGCCACGATCCGCGCGACACAAGATCCGCGCAACATCAGGGATGTTGCTGGCTCACGCGCTCCGGAGGCAGCACTATCCGGGAAGTTGCGCGGATCTTGGGCGCGGGGTGCGGAGCGCGGGGGCGCAGAGCGCGAGGGCGCGCGGCGCGTGCGATCAGCGGTTGTCGTACCCGAAGGCTGTTCGCGGGTCGAGGCGCTGGCCCTCGGCGTACTCCTTGTCGAACGCGGCCGGGCCGAGCGCTCCGATCGCGGCGGCGCGCATCCGGGCGAGGTCCGCCGCGTCGTCCGGGTCCGGCACCTGACCGAGCGCCGCGAACGCGGCATCCGCGACGCCGATCATCCGCGCCGCCCGCAGGTGATCTCCCTCGGCGGTCGCGAGCGCGGCGCCCGCGACGCAGACGTACGGCACGAAGTCGGCCCAGCCGTTGTCGAACACCCGCTCGCGGTTCTCGGCGAACAGTGTCCGCGCCACGTCGAGGTTGCCCAGCCCCAGCTCGCAGAACGCCAGGTTGTGATACTCGGAGTTGACAGTCTTGGGTTGGCCGAGCGTCTCGTTGAGCGCGATGCTCTCCCGGTACAGCTCCCGCGCCCGAACCAGGTCGCCGGACATCCGCGCGACGCCGGCCAGCACGTGCCTCGGCCGTTCCTCGAGGGCGCGGTCGCCGGAGCGCAGCGCCACCGCCAGGGCCTCCCGCGCCCGGGCCTCCCCGCCCGCCAGATCGCCGCCGCGGATGGCGACCCGGGCGAGGCTGTAGCGGGCCTCCACCTCACCTGCCGGGTCGCCGGCCGCCCGCGCCCGCTCGATCTCGGCCTCGCTCATCCGCACCACGGCGTCGGTCTCGCCCCGTCGGAAGGCCGAACGCACGTTCTCACTGAAGCTCATGGCCTTCTCCCCCGTCACGCGTCGCTCGGTCGTGCCGTCAACATGGTCCAGTTCTGCACGAGCGTGAAGCCCATCGACTCGTAGAGCGGCCGGCCCATCGGGCTGCTGTGCAGGTAGGCGATGTCCGCGCCGGCCGCGATGCCGTCACGCAGCACCGCTTCGGTGAGCGCCCGGCCGAGGCCACGACCCCGGGCGGACGGTACGACGCCGATGTTGAACACACCGATCACGCCGGGGGCCCGCATGCCGAGGGCGGTGCCGACCGGACGGCCGGATTCCTCGGCCAGATAGCCGGTCACGCCGTCGGTGTCGAGCACCGCGCCGCCCATCAGCGAGCCGAAGGCACCGACGGGCGCCTCGAAGCTCTCGGCGAAGGCATCGGTGTACGTGTCGCTCTCGGCGGCGCCGACCCGGCGTACCAGGGTCTGCTGGGTCGAGCCGGTCCGGAACTCGATGGCGTCGGTGGCGCAGGCCATCAGCGGGAGGGCGCTGCGTTCGGTGAGCCCGTGCCGGGCCCCGAGGTCGGTGATCCCGGCGCTGGGCTCACCCCGGACGATGATCGACCAGTACGGAACCTGCCTGGCGACCTCGGTCGCCAACTCGTCGAGCGAGCCGAGGTCCGGGTCCGTGGTCAGATCGAAGACCCCGTTGAGCGACGCGACGCCGGTGCGGGTGACCCCCGCGCGAGCGGTGCCGCGTTCGGCGTACCAGCCCTTCGGTGTCACCCGGCAGAGTGTCCCGATGGCGTCGGAGTACGCCCTCGCCAACCGGTCGGCGGTGGTGCTCATGCCTGGTCCCCCCATGGAACTGTCCTGACGAGTCCGTCAACCTAGCCAGCAATCCGTTAGACCAGCAAACGTGACGATTCGGGCAGTCGGCGGTGCTCCGTACCGATCAGGAATCGAGAAGCCCCGAGGCCGGCGTCCGGCCTAGCCTTTTCCCAGAACGGCCGGCGGCACGCCGAACCGGACGACGAGAAGGAGACCACACATGTCCACGAAGACCACCACCGAGTCCGACGGCTTCACCGCCGAGGAGCGCGCCGCGATGAAGGAGCGCGCCGCCGAGTTGCGCGCCGAGGGCAGGAAGGGCGCCAAGAAGGCCGACGGGCTCCAGGCGGTCCTCGACCGGATCGCGCAGATGGAGCCGGAGGATCGGGCGCTCGCCGAGCGCGTCCACGTGACGGTGACCGCCGCCGCCCCGGACCTGGCGCCCAAGACCTGGTACGGGATGCCCGCCTACGCGAACGCGGACGGCAAGATCGTGGTCTTCTTCCAGGACTCCGGGAAGTTCAACTACCGGTACTCGACGCTGGGCTTCCAGGACACCGCCAACCTCGACGACGGCGACATGTGGCCGGCGTCGTACGCGCTGCAGAAGTGGAGCCCCGCCGTGGAGAAGAAGATCACCGAGCTGGTGCGGGCAGCGGTTTCCTGATCGTCCCGGCAACCGCCTGGATCGGGGCGACCGCAGTGGCCCGACCGACCCGAGGTGAGCGATGATCGGGGCCTGCGAGGAGAGGGAGGCACCGTGCGGACGATGTGGCGCAGGCGACCAGCGGCGACACGAGCAGCCCGGTGACGGCCAAGGCAGGTCAGGCGTTCGACACCGGTCGGGCCGTGTCAGACGTCGAGTCGCTGCTCGCCGCAGAGTTGCCCACGGACGGCGAGCCGGTCAGCGAGGGAGACCCGGCAACCGGGGAGTGGACCGGCACCCGCGGGGCGGGCTTCCGGATCATTCCGATCTGGGAGGGCGACGACCTCACGGGTGTGTACGGCACCGACTGGACCGACGCCGAGGAAGCCGCCACGGCGAAACTGGCTCTCGTCGTCGGTGAGCTGGACCGCCGTTGGGGCCCGCACCGCAGGGTGTCCATGCACGTACCGCTGTTCCGCAAGCAGGCCGGCACGCCGATGCCGGCGTTGTTCCAGTCTCTGAGCGACATGGACTGCTACGGCGACCTGACGGTCTGGGGTCCGATCGCGGCCGACGGCCGCTGGGTGGCGGTCTCGGTCAACCAGTGCGACGGTGACGCCCCGATGATCATGATCGCGGTGGTCAGTGAGTCCGCGATCATCGAACTGCCGGAGTAACGCGTGCCGATCACCGACCACGCGGTGGCCATCGCGGCGGCGGAGGCCGGCGCGGCTGTCGTCCGCGCGCGATACGGGTCGCCGCTGACCCGCTTCATGAAGATCGGAAACGACTTCGCCACCACCGTCGACATCGAGGCGGAGGAGGCCATCCTCGGCGTCCTGCGCGAGGCTCGTCCGAACGACGTCGTGGTGGGCGAGGAGAGCGGGCGCACGGGCACTGGTGACAACGGACGCACCTGGCTTGTCGACCCGCTCTGCGGCACGTTGAACTATGCCGCCCGCACCACGCTGGTCGCGGTCAACGTCGCGCTGCTCACCGGGACGGGTTGCGCCGTGGCCGCGTCGGCGGACCCGTTCAGCGGTGAGGTGTTCTGGACCGACGGCGGTGCCGCGTACGTCCGCCTCGCCGGCACCGACGAGCGTCTTGTCCCGTCGGCCGAGTCGAGGCTGGTCGACGTCAACCTCGACCCACCGTTCCCCAGCCGGGACGTCTTCCTGGCCGCCCGGATGCTCGCCGACGAGGACTTCATCGAGCGGTTCCACCCCCGGGTGGTCTCCACCAGCCTGGCCGTGGCGTGGGTCGCCGCCGGTCGCCGCGCCGCCTACCTGACGGACCGTCACGACCTGAGCCGCAGCGTGCACTTCGCGGCCGGAGTCGCGCTCTGCCAGGCGGCCGGCTGCGTGGTCACCGCGCTCGACGGCGAACCGCTGCACGCCGGTGGGAATGGTCTCGTGGTCGCCGCCGACCAGCGGACACACGCCGCCCTGCTGACCCTCGTCCGGAAGCAACGCCAGACGACGGCGCGACCTTGACATGAAGTGCGGTTGAGGTCTTAACCTCCCGTCCGGCACCTCAACCTGTCGTCGGAGGGAATCTGATGCACCTGCCCCGCCCGTTCCGCCCGCGTACCGTCGCGAGCGCCCACTGCGACCTGCCGTGCGGCGTCTACGACCCGGCCCAGGCCCGCATCGAGGCCGAGTCGATCAAGGCGATCTCCGAGAAGTACCAGGCCAGCGACGACCCGGAGTTTCGCACCCGCTCGCTGCTCATCAAGGAGCAGCGAGCCGAGCTGGTCAAGCACCACCTCTGGGTCCTCTGGACCGACTACTTCAAGGCGCCGCACTTCGAGAAGTACCCCCAGCTGCACGGCCTGTTCAACGAGGCGACGAAGCTGGCGGGTGCCGGCGGCGCGAAGGGCGCCGCGGACCCGGCGGTCGCCGAGCGGCTCCTCGGCAAGATCGAGGAGATCTCGAAGATCTTCTGGGAGACCAAGCAGAGCTGAGCAGCCGGTACCGGGTGGCGCAGGCCACCCGGTTCGGGGTACCACGTTCGGGAGGAACCGCATGACGTCGCGCACCGACCTCGTCGAAGAGTTGATGAGCCGTTTCCCACACGTGCCGCGGGAGGCGGTCCTCAAGGAGGACCTGCTGCGGGGCGGGCTCGCCTTCGACGACACGGCACTGACCGACAACGAGCACGGCGACGTCAAGCCGAAGTCGTACTTCATCTTCTCCTTCGACCACCGGACGCTGCCGGAGTTGGGGACGGCCGCGCTGCGCCGACCGCCGGAGGAGATCGTGCTCACCGGGGGTCCGTACGAGCTGCGGCGGACCGTCGTCTCGGTCCGCACCAACCCCAGTTCGCCGTACCGGGTCGGCACCGACGGCGATGGTCGGCTGCGCCTGTTCCTGGATGGGCGGCCGATCGCCGATGTCGGGCTGCCCCCGATGCCGGCGTACTACCGCCACACCCTCGCCAACGGCAAGTCGGTGATGGAGGTCGCCCCGACGATCCAGTGGGGCTATCTCATCTACCTCACCGCGTTCCGGGTCTGCCAGTACTTCGGCGCCAAGGAGGAGTGCCAGTACTGCGACATCAACCACAACTGGCGGCAGCACAAGCAGGCGGGCCGGCCCTACACCGGGGTCAAGCCCGTCGACGAGGTCCTTGAAGCCCTGGAGATCATCAACCGGCACGACACCGACCGCGCGTCGCAGGCGTACACGCTGACCGGCGGCAGCATCACCTCGCAGGTCAACGGGCTGGCCGAGGCCGACTTCTACGGCCGGTACGCGCAGGCGATCGAGGAGCGCTTTCCGGGCCGCTGGATCGGCAAGGTGGTGGCCCAGGCGCTGCCCCGAGCCGATGTGCAGCGGTTCCACGACTACGGGATCCGCATCTACCACCCCAACTACGAGGTGTGGGACAAGCGGTTGTTCGAGCTGTACTGCCCGGGCAAGGAGCGCTACGTCGGTCGGGAGGAGTGGCACCGGCGCATCCTCGACTCCGCCGAGGTGTTCGGCCCGCGCAACGTGATCCCGAACTTCGTGGCGGGCGTCGAGATGGCCGCCCCGCACGGCTTCACCAGCGTCGACGAGGCGATCGCCTCCACGGCCGAGGGGCTGAACTACTTCATGTCCCGGGGGATCACGCCCCGGTTCACCACCTGGTGCCCGGAGCCCACCACCCCGCTCGGCCGGACGAACCCGCAGGGCGCGCCGCTCGAATACCACGTCCGCCTGCTGGAGGTCTACCGGGCGACGATGGAGGCGCACGGTCTTTCCAGCCCGCCCGGGTACGGCCCCGCCGGGCCGGGGCGAGCGGTCTTCTCGGTCAGCTCCTTCATGGACACCCTGCCGTCGACTGATTCGTGACGGACGCCCGCGGGCGGGAGCGGCGTGCTCTGCCGCCCCCGCCCGCGACGACGCACGCTAGCTGGCGTACGTCTCGAACTCACCGACTCGTGGCGTACCGCCGGAGCTGTTGATCTTGAAGTTGATCTTGCTCAACGAGGTCGCGGAGAAGGTGATCGTTCCGGCCCCGCTGCCAGCGGCCAGGACCGCTCCGTTGTCGTTGTTGATCAGCTGCCAGGACCCGATGGAGCCCTGGGTGCCGGACGGCTCGCGGATCACCACCCGGGACACCCGGGTCGCCGAGCCCCACTTGATCGAGATCGTGCCGGTCGACCCGGCCGGCGACCAGTAGGTGCTCAGATCGCCGTCGCGGACGTTGCCGTAGCTGGTCCCGCTGGCCTTGCTGGAGCCGTCGGCGCCGGCGCCGAGGCTGAGGTTGGTCCCACCGGAGGGCGGCGGGGTGGTGGGCGGGGGCGTGGTCGGTGGCGGGGTGGTGGGCGGCGGGGTCTGCGGCGAGCAACTGCCGTTCGACACCTTCAGGCCCGTGTTGGCGCCGACCGTCTGGCGGACGATCTCCGGCACGCAGCTCGCCCCGTCGAGGCTGTACGGGTACGGGATGCCGACCGTGGTGGTGGAGGTCGGGTTGGGGCCGGCGGGGTAGTTCTCGCTGCCCGCGCTGGACCAGGTCACGTTGTCGAAGATGTTGCCGCCGACCTGCCAGTAGCCACGCTCGTTGGTGTAGAAGGTGCCCAGGACGTCCTTGGAGTCGCGGAAGTAGTTGTTCTCCACCTTGGCCCTGGCACCGGCCCGGGAGTTGATGCCGGACTCGCGCAGGCTCACGTAGTGGTTGTTGTAGATGTGGGCCACACCGCCGCGCAGCAGCGGCGTCCGGGAGTCGATGTTCTCGTAGAGGTTGTGGTGGTACGTGATGTAGCCGTTCGACAGGTCGCTCTCACTGGACCCGACGAGGCCGCCGCGACCGGAGTTGCGCAGGATGCTGTAGGACAGCGTCACGTACTGGGTGTTGTCCTTCATGTCGAAGAGGCCGTCGTACCCTTCGGACTCCCCACCCGAGGCTTCCAGGGTGACGTGGTCGACCCAGACGTTGCGAACCGTGCTCTCCATGCCGATCGCGTCCCCACCGTTCGAGGTGGGCGAGCCCGACTTCTTGACGTTCCGCACCGTCACGTTCTGGATGATGATGTTGCTGGAGTCCCGGATGTGGATGCCGAGCTGGTCGAAGACGGCGCTGCCGACCCCGATGATGGTGACGTTGCTGATCTGCTTGAGCTCGATCACGCCCGCCGCGGTGTTGCAGCTCGACCCCGACACCTTGCTGGTGTTGCCGTGGTTGATGGTCCCGCTGACCTCGATGGTGATCGGGGTGCTGCTGCTGGGCCGACCGCACAGCGCCGCGTGGATCGCCGTGCCGGTGGTGGCCCGCACCGTCTGCCCGCCCGCGCCGCCGGTGGTCCCGCCGTTCTGGGTGGCGTAGCCGGTGGCGCTGCCGACCGCCGCCGAGGCCTGCGGGGTCGGCACTGTCACCCCGACCGCGACCAGCACGGCCGCGGCGGCAAGCACCGCCCGACGCCGCAACACGACTCGTCGTCTCATGTCGCCTCACCTTCGCATTCGTCTCGTACCAGGTTCCGACTCGACGGACACCGCGATCACACCTGCCGACGGACGCCATTCAGGAATTGACGGCAGTCAATCGTCAGAATCTCGTCGAGATCTTTCACGCCCAGGTGAAAGCACTGATGAGTCGGGTGAGCGGGGCGCTCCGGGTGGCGCCACTCGCCCGACCGTTAATCGAAACATCGATGTAACGCAATCGTAGGAAAGCGGTTTCCCTGAAGGCAATAGCTGACGCTTGCAGGTTTGTTGCAGTGCCGCCGGGCCGGTCGGACGAGCGGGCCGGGGGCTCGCCGGCCCCGGTCCGCGGGTTGGCGCACGCGCGGTATTGACAGCGCCGGACCCGCCACCGATGCTCTGCTAAATCAGTTTAGCGACCGACTCGCTTCGACCCGTCCCCTCCCGTTCCCGGGCAGGCCCGTCGACTGAGCGCACCACCCCCGAGAAAGGACCCGCATGAGACTGCGAAAAGGACTGATCCCGCTCGCCACCGCCGTCGTCCTGGCCACCGCCTCCGGCACGGCGTACGGCAGCGCGAGCGGTAACCCCGGCGCCCCGGACGGAATCCGCAGCATCACCCCGATCACCACCGTCCACACGTACGGCCAGAAGGTCTCCGCGGTGGCGATCGAGTACGGGGCCACAGTCAACCCCCGCACCCTCGACACCGACACGTTCTCGGTGAGCGACACCATCTACAACTTCCGCTTCAACCCCATCGAGGACCTGCCGAAGCTCGCCGAGCGGACCGTCACCCGCACCTACACCAACTCGGCACCGGACACCCGCGACGACCACCGGTCGACGCCGGGCAGGTACGTCATCGTCGAACTCGACCCCGCGGACACCGGCGGCTCGACGGTCATCGTCTCCAAGTGCCCGACGTTCCTCTGCACCGTGAAGGTCAACCCCGAGCTGCCCACCCGGGTCGTGCAACGCGAGGACGTGCACGCCCAGCCCGGTCGAGGGGCCGGCAAGGGGCCGGTGCTCGCCCGCGCCACCCCGCGCGAGTCCCGACCGGTCACCGCGAAGCCGGTCAACCACCTGGTCGACGAGTTCACCTACGGCTCGTTCCTCAGCGGCGGAATGGTGCTGCCGTACCACTACCACCTGCCGAAGAACTACCAGCCGGGCCGCACGTACCCGCTGATGGTCGTCCTGCCCGGTCACGGAATGGGCTGGGACGGCGACAATCTCGGTGTCCAGCTCGCCGCCGACATCCCGGCGACCGCGTGGCTCCAACCGCAATGGACCGGCACCTCCGAGGACGTCATCGTCCTGGCGCCGCAGCACCAGCGGGTCGGTGGGGCCGCCGAGGCGGATCTGCTGGTCAAACTGCTCGATCAGTTCGCCGACCAGTTCGCGGTGGACACCCGTCGGGTGTACGCGACCACCGTGTCGTACGGCTCGCAGCTGCTCTGGGAGGCGTTCGCCAAGCGTCCGGACCTGTTCGCCGGCGGGTTGGTGACCGGTGGTTTCCCGGTCAACGCCACCCAGGCGAGCGCCATCGCGGCGGCCGAGGTGCCGGTGTGGATCACGCACGGCGAGCACGACCACCTGCTCAACGTCTCCGGCGCGCGCAACTCCACGGCGGTGCTGCGCCAGGCGTACGCCGCCCGGGGTAAGACGCCCGAGCAGGCCGCCGACCTGGTGCGCTACACCGAGTACGCCGACGCCGCGTTCTCGGTGCCGGACTACCACGCGGCGTTCGGGCCGACCTACGAGGACGCCGGCATCCTGCGCTGGCTGCTCGACCAGGCCAAGCCGTAGGGGCGCGGGCCGGGCGACGCCACGCCGCGACCCGACGGCGCGATCCGTTCGCGTCGACGGGTCACCGGTGGGCGTCGCCCGGGTCGGGCTCGCCAGCGGTGGCCGCGCCCCCGACGAGCACGGACTCCTGAGCCTCCCGCCGGCCCTCCTGCCGGGCGCGGGCCAGCAGGCCGGCCAGTCGACGCCGCCGGTGCCGGGCCGCCGCCCGCAGCCCCAGGAGCAGGCCGACGAGCAGAGCGAGCAGTGCGAGCTGCGCCCACGGTACGACCCAGGTGGTGACGGTGGCGGAGGCCGGGCGGAGGTCGGCCCCGGCCTGGCCGTCGCCCAGCAGCGCCGGCGACGTGGTGACGGTCGTGCGGAGGCGGCCCAGGGCCCACACGCCGTCGGCCCGGGTCCGCACCGTCCGGCTGCCGCCGGGCAGCAACTCGTCGACGGCGCTGGTGGCGTCGTGGCTGCTGCGGCCGAGCAGGTCGGACATCGCCACCCGACCGGTTCCGCTGACCCAGACGTTGCCGTCGTTCTCGACGGTGTAGCGGACCCGCACCGTGCCACCGGCGAAGGGATTCCACGACGGGGAGTACGTCGCGTCGAGGCCCCGGACGGCCAGGGCCGCCCGCGCGGAGCCGTTGACCCGCAGCATGACCCGGAACCCGACCCGACTCTCGACGGTGACAGTGCCTCCGGCGCTGCTGACGGTCGCGGCGATGCCGGCCGGGTGGTCGCCCGGTGTGGCGCTCCCGGGCACCGTGATGGTGAACGGCACGACCCGCGTCTCGTTCGGGCCGACGGTGACCTTCTCCTGCACGTCGATCCAGGTGCCGCCGTCGACCGAGGGCCGGTCGGACGACAGCATGTTGAAGCGGCCCTTGTCGGTGAGGTACCCGTCGGCGGCCTTCAGGGCGAACGTGACGGCGGTGCGGCTGAAGTTGCGGACCGCCAGGTGCTCGGTCACGGCCTGCCCCGGGTCGAGACTGGCGGTGATCCACCGGCGTTGGTCCGGGCCACTCGCGGTGGCCGGCTGGACCGTCCAGGTCAGGGCCTTGGGGTCCGGCTCCGCCGCCGCCGCGACCGGCGTGGCCGCAACCGTGAGGAACGCGACGGTGAGGACGACGAGCGCCCGGCGCAGGGGGGTGACGGTCATTCAGGCGGCCCTTCGGCACGGGGCTGGGCGGGGACCCGGTCCGGGCCCCCGCCCAGGCCACTACTCGAACAGTGAGAGTGTGAGGGTGGAGCTGTACTCGCCGGCGGCGACCTCAGCGGGGGTCCGCAGGTACAGGTCGGCGTTGACCGAGTACGAGTCGCTGGCGACGGCAGTGGAGTCGAAGGCCGAGACCAACAGCTCCTGATCGACAAGGCCGACATTGTTGCCCGGCTGGGTCGGCTCGTCCAGGCTGGTCACCACCTCTTCGCCCTCGGTGACCAGGCCGGTCTCGCCGCCGTCGAGCAGGCGCGGCTTCCAACCGAAGTGGTCGGCGGTGATCGGCGCCTGACCGGCGGCGCCCGTGAAGTCGGTCGCGCTGCCGAGCACCGCCCAGCTGGCACCGTCGGGCACCTCGTCGGCGACCCGGGTGTCGGTGACCGTCACCGTCGGCAGCGTGCCGACGAACTGGCGTACCAGCAGGGTCGAGCCGTCCTCGGAGAGCGCGACGGCGTCGCCGGCGATCGACAGGGCGAGCACGCCCGGTTCCCTGATCTCGTCGATGTCGACGGTGACCCGCACGCTGGCGTCGTCACCGGGCTCGGCCAGCGCGGGCGACGGCAGCACCGCCGCCCCGGTCAGCACGGCGCCGACCGAGCAGGCCGCCAGCAGCTGCCGCCGTTTGTATGTGTTCATGTGATCTCCGTTCTCTGCCATGAGGGGTTATCCGCCGCAGGTGCCGGCGGGGTGTTGCACGGTGCGGACGGTCGTCACGTCCTGCCCGCCGATCGCCCCGGTCACCCGGACCGTCGCCGAACCCGCCGGCACCGACCCGGCCCGGGTGGTGAAGGACTGGTAGGCGTTCGCGCCTGGCGCGACCGCCGCGAAGGACCGCTTGCCGTACGGCGTCTCCATGCTCACGCCCACCGGCGCGTCATGGTCGTTGCGCGCCTGCACCGCCACGTACGCCGTGCCACCGACGCACCGCGTCGACGCGGTGACCGTCGCGGGCAGGTCGACGGCGGCCGACTGGAAGGCCCAGGTGTCGATCTCGAAGAGGTCCGCGCCGGCCGGGCCGGTGTAGGTCAAGTAGACGTCGTGCACACCGCTGACGCCGGTGAGCTCGGCGCTCACCTCGGCCCACTGTCCGACCGGCGTGTCCACCGCGACAGTGCCGACGACGGGACCGTTGACGTCGTCCAGCCGGACCTGGACCTGCCCGCCGGCGGCCAGCGCACGCACCCGCGCCGTCAGGCTGCGCGCGCCGCCGTCCCCGAAGTTCACCGAGGACAGCGCCGTCCAGTCCCCGTTGTCGATGTCGCGGACCACCAGGTTCGGTGCCGCACCACCGAACTGGGCGGAGCCGCCGTCGACCTTCGTGGTCGCGACGCCCTTGCTCCAGCCGAAGGTCTCGGCCTCGAAGACGCGGTACGGGTCGAAGTCCCGGACCTGGTCCACGCCGGCGTAGGTGCCGACGACCTGCTGGATCGTGCCGTCCGGGTTGAAGGTCAACTCCTGGATGTGCGGGCTGCGGTACCCCTGGGTGGTGTTGCCGTTGATGCGCTTGTTCAGAGTCGGGGCGTGGTAGGTGAAGTAGTACCTGCCACCGAACTCGAACACCGACTGGTGGTTGTTGCCGCCGGTGCCGGCACCGAAGAACTGCGACTGGTTCGGGAAGAGCACACCGGCGTACGCCTCCTTCGGCCACGACATCGGGCCGTCGGAGATCATGTAGCCGATCTGCCCACCGCCCGGGTAACCGGGAAGGGGCTGCTGGCTACCACCGAAGTCGTTCCCGCCGAAGTGCGAGGAGTACGAGAAGTAGTACTTGCCCTGACGCTTGAAGACGTGCCCGGCCTCGAAGGCGACCGGGGCGTCGACCACCGCGGCCGTCCCCTCGGTCGACACCATGTCGTCGCCGAGCTCGATCGACCGGATGTTCTTCGGGTTGTTGAAGCGTTCGGCCGGCGGCATGCTCGTCGACGCGGGGCCGCCACCGAAGTAGAGGTACGGCTGGCCGTCGTCGTCGACGAACGGCGCCGGGTCGAACTTCCACGCGACGGCCTCGGCACCGGGGGTACGGCCGTCGATCAGCGTGCTGGTGCGCTCGCTGGTCCACGGGCCGAGCGGCGACGCGCCCGTGATCACATTGCTGGAACCACCGCCGTTGGCGTAGTAGAGGAAGAACTTCTCCACCCCGTTCACCACCTTCTTGGTGATGCCCGGTGCCCACGAGTTGGCGGTGAACGGGGCCACCCCGTTCGGGCCGGCGACCTGGATCTCACCGTGGTCGGTCCAGTTCACGAGGTCCTCGGAGGAGATCACCGTGATCTGGTTGATGTCGCCGTAGTTGATCCCCGGCGAGACACCGGTGGTCGGGTTCGGGGCGTAGCCCTGGGTGTCGTTGGTCATGTACATGTAGACCCGACCGTCGTGCACGAGACCGAAGCCGTCGGCGCCGAACTTGTGCCCGATCAACGGGTTGTGCTCCCCGGGCAGCTTGCCGACGACCTCGATGGTCTTCGACGCCGGGGCGGGCGGCGCGGCGCCGACCACCGACACGTCGTCGAGCGTGAAGTCCATGAGGTGCAGTGCCGGGTCCGTGGACGGGGTGCTCGTCCACGGGGTCTCGAAGAACAGGCGTGCCGTCGACACGCTCTGCGTCGCCGGGATCGTGAACGTTCCGCTGAACTGTGCCCACTGACCCTTCGTCGCCGTCACGCTGACCAGGTTGGTGTAGGTGCCACCGCCGTAGTGCATGGTGGCGAAGAACTGCTTCGTGGCCGGTCCGCTCTCGTTCGCGTACTTGATGCGGGCCGTCAGGGTGTACGCCTGACCGGCCTGCACCTTGCCGCTGAGGTCCTGCATCGGGCCGGATCCGGTGGTCGCCCGGTTGGTGACGAGCGCGGCGGTCGCGCCGGAGTAGGCATCGGACGTGGCCGACAACTGGGCGCCGTCGGAGGCGTTTCCGTTGTTGACGAACCAGTTGGCCAGGCCGTCCTCGAACCCGCCGTTGACGACGAGGTTCGTGTCGGCGGCCTGGGCGGGGACCGACCCGGTCCCGAACGTCGCGGCCAACAGCAGGCCGACTGTCGCGAGCGCTGCGACCCGTCCTCGGGTCGCCCGTCGCAGTCGTTGTTCCACGAGACATCCTCCTTCATCTCTGACGTGCGGTCATCGGTGTACGGGGGATCGGTGGGTGGTCCGGACATCTGGGGTCGGCCGTCACCACCGGCTGACCGTGGCCGGCGGCGCGGGACAGGTCCGCTGTTCCGCGCCGCCCGGCCGGTCGCCGGTGGTGCTGGTCGATGAGCCGAGGGCTCGTGGTGGGGTCAGCCGCCGCAGGCGTTGGCGGGGTGCGGCGTGGAGTGGACGGTGCTCACGTCGTGACCGGCGACGGTGCCGGTGACCCGGACCGTCGCCGTGCCGGCCGGCACGGACGCCGCACGCGTGTTGAACGACTGGTAGACGTTCGCTCCCGGCGCGACGGCCGCGAACGACCGGTTCCCGTACGGGGTCTGCACGCTGATCTCGACCGGCTCGGTCGAGTCGTTGCGCGCCTGCACCGCCACGTACGTCTTCCCGCCCAGGCAGCGCACCTGGGCGGTGGCCGTGGCGGGCAGTGCGGCCAGCACCGCGAGTCGGGCCAGGTGGTAACTCAGCGCCCGCTCCGGCGCGTCGATCTCGTTCTGGGTGCCGAGGTGACCGGCACGTGCCGCGTTCGCCGCGGCGAGCGCGGCCTGCGTCGTGGCCCAGGCGTCGGCCGGGTAGTGGCGTGCGTCGAGCGTCTGCGCGTGGGCGATGGCCGCGTCGAGCGCGGTGGTGTCCAGCGGCCGGCCCTGCGCGGTCAGCACGTCGCTGAGCAGGTAGTCGTCGAAGTCGACGTGGCCACCGGCCTCCTGGGTCGCGTAGGTGAACAGGCCGACCCGGTGGCCCATGAAGTGCGCGAGGCTGCCGTCGAGCGCCTGCGGGCCGACGCGGTTGCCCAGCCGGGTCCACTGGACCCCGTCCAGGCTGTAGTAGAACGTCGTCCACAGTTGGCCCACCGGCGAGGCGAAGTCGAGGTCGGCCTTCACGTGCACGTCGGTGGCGTCGCCCAGCGGCACCGTCGTGCCCGCCACGAAGTTCTCCAGCGTCGACTGGTCGAGATCGACGGCGAACGGCTGCGACCGGTTCACCACACCAAGGGTGTTGACGCCGTCGACGCGCTTCACCGCCACGTACGAGAATCCGCGGTTGTAGGCCGCCAGGCCCGCGACGTCGCCGTTGCGCATCCCGCTGATGTCCATCCGGGTCTGGACCGACTGCCGTGGCCCGAACGTCCGCTGGGAGAGCGTGTTGCGAGCCTCCTCGAACCACGCCAGCTCGGCCCGGTTGGACAGCTTCGTGTAGACGTACTGGCCGGTGACGACGCTGCCGGCCGTCAACCGCAGCCAGCCGTCGCGGTCGGTGAGCGACCAGTACCGGTTGTCCGGGGCGTGGTTCCACTCCCACGCCAGGTCGAGCCGCGACCCGTTGGGGGCGATCTCCGCCGGGTCGAGCGGCGCGGGGACCGTCCACTGCTCGTCCTGGTACGCCCGGTGCGGCGCGTCGTTGGCGAAGTCGTCCGAGGCGACGAGGCTCTTCTGCCGCTCGAACGTCTCCTCCGCCGGGCTGAGCCGGATCGGCTTGTCGAACAGGCCGTTGACCGGCACGACCCCGCCTGTGCCGAAGGTCGGCCACCCGTCCTGCCACGTGGCGGGGATGAGCGCCGGGATCCGACCGATCGGGAAGGTGTCCCGGAAGAACATGCCGTGCCAGTCGGTCCGGCCGTCCGCGCGGCTGATCGGGACCAGGCTGCCCTGGGCGAAGCCGTTGGAGTTGAGCACGCCGCGCGCCTCGTAGGTGTTGACGCCACCGGCCGAGGTGTAGCGCCCGAGCAGGTCCCTCGACCGGAACATGACGACCTGGCGTCCCTGCCCGGACGGCCAGGTGATGATGACGGCGTAGTACCAGCCGTCGATGTGGTAGACCTGCGCGCCCTCGAACAGGCCGCCGATGAACGGCTGCCCGGCGTAGTTGTTGGCGGTGAAGATGTTCGGGTAGTCCTGCGCGATGGCGGTCAGGTCGGCGTTGAGGCGGACGGCGCTGGTGCCGCCGGAGCCGTAGAAGATGTACGGCGTGCCGTCGACGTCGAAGAAGAGCGACGGGTCGTGCAGGCCCCGGCCGAGGGCGGTGCGCTGCCACGGGCCGTTCTCGATGTCGTCGGTGCGGTAGAGGTACGCCCCGCTGAGGTTGTTGGTGTTGAAGACGGCGTAGAACGTGCCGTCGTGGTAGCGCAGCGACGACGCCCACTGGCCCTGGCCGTACGAGTTCTGGCCGTTGCGCAGCGAGAAGGAGTCGCCGATGCTCGCCCGGTCGAAGACGTAGTTGACGATCTCCCAGTTGACCAGGTCGTACGACTTCATGATCGGCGCACCCGGGCTCAGGTGCATCGTCGTGCTGATCATGTAGTAGAGGTCGCGGCCCTCGTCGTTCTCGGCGGCCGGTACGCGCTCGACGCTGATGTCCGGCACGTCGGCGTTGAGCAGCGGCACCGAGTAGGTGCCGGCGCCGGTGTCGGTCGAGGTGTACGACGACCGGGGCGACCAGCCGTCGGCGGCGTGCGCGGCGGCCGGGGTGACCACCAGGCTCGCGGCGACCAGGGTGGCCGCCGATGCGAACGCGCACAGTGGGCGCAGTGGACGCGGCAGCACTGTGGACACCAGTCGGGTCAGCGCGTGCCGGGTGTGGTGTGCGAGGGCGTTCAGGCTGTTCGCAGGAGTGGTGCGGGAGGAGGTCAGGACACGCGATCCGATCGACACGACCAAGACGAGCTCCAAACGCGAGAGCGGCGTGAAGGCCATCGTGTTATCGCTAACAACCCCTGTCAAGACTATCGATGAAACGTGCCCGAAGTATCCCCGTAACACCCCCCGCCCTCCACAGTGGACGGTCAATCCTCTGCCCCGCCCCGGTGATCATGAAGTTATTGCCACCGGACACGGCGTGTCAGCGCAATAACTTCATGATCAGCGAGGCAGGGGTGGGGCGGGGCGGTTCAGGCTTCGAGGCAGGCGCGGACGGCGGCGGTGAGCCGGTTGGCCCGCTCGTCGCCCATCCCACGCATCTGGTTGACCACGTAGCCGAATCCCACCTGATGCTCAGCGTCGGCGAAGGCCAGGTTCCCGCCCGCGCCGTCGTGGCCGAAGCTGCGCTCACCCAGCAGCGGCCGGGCCGGTGCCGAGTGCAGCAGGAAACCGGTGCCCCAGCGCTGCCCGGTGTCCGGCGGGCCGTGCCGCTGCTGACCACGCGAGCGAACCACCACCGCGTCGTCCACCGACGCGGACGTGAGCAGCGGTCCAGCCTGACCCGGGAGACCGGAGACGCAGGCGGCGTAGAGGCGGGCGAGGCCGTCCGCGGTGCTCACCGCGCCCGCGCCCGGAACACCGGCGGCCCGGATGGCGTCGTCGTTGAAGCTCACCAGGCCGTCGGCGTCGGCGGGGAAGGCGAAAGCGCCCCCCATGGTGATGCCGCGTTCGGCGACCGGGTCCTCGAACGGGTCCGGGTCCGGTGGCGGCGCCAACCCCCAGGCAACGGTGTCACTCTCGGCGGCCGGAAGCCCGAGCCAGGTGCGCAAACCGAGCGGGTCCGCGAGAGTGTCGGCGAAGAACGCGCCGGGTAGTTGGCCGGTGATGCGGTGGATCACCTCTCCGACCAGCCAGCCGTAGGTCATCGGGTGGTAGCCGTGTGCCGTGCCCGGCTCCCACAACGGGGCCTGCGCCTCGATCGCCTTGATCACGGGGTCCCACGCCAGGACCTCGTCGAGGGTCAGGGGTCGGTCCAACGCGGGCAGACCGGCCTGGTGCGTGAGCAGCCAGCGCACCGGGATGTGCGCCTTGCCGTGCTGTCCGAACTCCGGCCAGTAGCGCGTCACCGGAGCATCGAGGTCGAGCCGGCCCTGTTGGACCAGCAGGTACGCGCAGATCGCCAGCATTCCCTTGGTGCAGGAGAAGACGACGACCGGCGTGTCCCTGCCCCAGGGCCGGCCGGTACGGGTGTCGGCGACCCCGCCGTACAGGTCGACGACCTTGCGGCCCCGCACGTAGACGGTGACGGCGGCGCCGACCTCTCCCCGGGAGGTGAAGTTGTCCCGGAAGACGTCGGCGACGCGCCCGTAGCGATCGGCGACCTCGCCGTGGATCTGTGGCTGTGTGACCACTGCCTACCCCTTCACTGACCCTTGGATCAGGGCCTTGATGAACTGTCGCTGGAAGATCAGGAAGACGATGAGGGTCGGGGTCAGGATCAGCAACGACCCGGCACACAGCAGCACCAGGTCGGTGCCCCACTGGCCCTGGAACGCACCGAGCGCTCCGGCCATGGTGCGTTTGGTGGCGTCGTCGACCAGGACGATGGCGAGCAGGAACTGGTTCCACGTCCAGAGGAACATCAGGATGGTCAGCGAGGCGATCGCCGGCCGGGCCAGCGGCACCTGGACCCGCCAGAACAACTGCCATGTGCTGCTGCCGTCCACCCGGGCCGCCTCGGTCAACTCGACCGGCACGTTGGTGAAGTGCGCCCGCATCCAGAACACCGCGAACGGCATGTACAGGCCGATCAGCGGCAGGATGATGGCCCAGCGCGTGTTGAGCAGGCCGAGATCCTGCATCTGGTAGTAGAGCGGCGTCACCACGGCCTCGAACGGCAGGGTCAGGCCCAGCAGGAAGAGGCCGAAGACGAGCCGGCCACCGGGCACCCGCAACTGACCGAGGCCGAAGCCGGCCATGGTCGCGATGAGCACCGACACCGGTACGACACCGGCCACGATGAGCAGGCTGGACCGGAGCAGAGCGCCCATGTTCGCGGCGGTGAAGGCGTCG
Organism: Micromonospora sp. NBRC 107095; assembly: GCF_030269705.1. Classification (NCBI taxonomy): domain Bacteria; kingdom Bacillati; phylum Actinomycetota; class Actinomycetes; order Micromonosporales; family Micromonosporaceae; genus Micromonospora; species Micromonospora sp. NBRC 107095. Next base: position 2,208,178 of record NZ_BSTU01000001.1, on the reverse strand, counting down.
GCGAAGTTCCCCCACTGCGGGTCGGACGGCCAGTCGAGCCCGCTGGGCACGGTGCCACGCGGCTGCAACGCCGCCGACAACATGCTCACGAATGGCAGCAGGGTCACGACGATCAGGGCGATCAGGAAGACGCGCCCGGTCAGCTGTTCGCGTCGGGTCAGGTTCACGACTTCTCCCCTCGGCTCAGCCGCTGGATCGGCAGCACACACGCCAGCACCAGCAGCATCAGCACGACAGCCAGCGCCGAGGCGAGGCCGACCTGCCGCTGCGAGAAGGCCAGCCGGTAGATCTCCAGACCCGGCACCGTGGTCTGGAGGCCGGGCCCGCCGCTGGTGGAGATGTAGACGATGTCGAAGCTCGCCAACGCCGCGATGATCGTCACGGTGAGGCAGACGCCGATCTCCTGGCGCAGGCTGGGCAGGGTCACGGCGAAGAACTCGCGGACCGGACCGGCACCGTCCAGGCGGGCGGCCTCGTACAGCGCCGGATCAATCTTGCTCATGCCGGTCACCAGCAGGATCGTGCAGAGGCCGAGCAGGACCCAGGCCCCGATGACACCGACGGCGGGCAGTGCCGTGTCGAAGTCGCCGAGCCAGGCGCGGGCGACGCCACCCAGCCCGACCGCGCGCAGCACCTGGTTGACCAGACCGTTCGACGAGAGCAGCCAGCTCCACGCGATGCCCGCCGCCACCAGGGGGATGACCTGCGGCAGGAACAGGATGGTCCGGACGACGGTGCCGAACGGGCCGGTGGTGATCCGGCGAACCATGCTCGCCACCAACAGCCCGAGCGTGACCGGGATGAAGCTGAAGAAGACGATCAGGACGATCGCGTTGCCGATGATCTTCAGCAGGTCGCCGTCGGTGAAGACGGTGAGGTAGTTGTCCAGGCCCACCCAGCGGGCCACCCCGATCCCGTTCCAGTCGTAGAGCGAGTACTGCAACGTCAGGACGAGCGGGCGCAGGACGAACACCGCGTACATCACCAGGGCGGGCAGGACGTACAACCAGCCGGTCCCGGCCGCGCGGGCCCACCGAGAACGGTGGGCCCGCGTGGGGGTCGGACGGGCACGACGATCGTCGCGCCCGGTTGGTGCGCTGCCGAGGGCAGACGTCATCGGGACAGTTCCTTCTGGTACTCGGCCTGGACCGCCTTCACGTACCCCTCGGGCGTCTGCTGGCCGGCGATCAGCTTCTGCATCTCCGGGGTGATCGCGGCGGCGAAGATGCCGCCGGTCGCGTTGGCGGTGAAGTCCACCGCGCCGTTCTCCGCGCCGAGCTGCTGCGACGCCTTGAGGGTCTCGGCGAGCACGGTGTTCGGGGCGGCGGCCGGCACCGGCAGGTCGCTCGGGCCGCCGGGGCTCGAGCCGCCGACGGTCACCGAGATCTCCCGGGCCTTGGCGTTGGTGTGCACCCAGTTCAGGAAGTACGCGGCGGCGTCGGGGTTCTTCGCCTTGGCCGAGACGCCGAAGGTGTTGGGGGCGGACATCGCCACGTGCTTCCCACCGGGGGACTCGGTGGGGAAGAGGAAGAAGCCGACGTTGCCGGGCATCGACTTGTCGAGGTTCGCCGACTCCCAGTCACCGTTGAACATGAACAGGCCGTTGCCCTTCTGGAACTCCCCCACCATGCCCGCGTAGTCGATGGCGTTGGCGTCCTTCGGGAAGTAGCCGGCCTGCGCCCACTTCTGGATGGTCTGGGTGGCCTTCAGGGCGGCCGGGGTGTCGAACGTGGCCCCCGGCTTCTGGAAGATCCAGTCCGCGACCTGGGCCGGGTCACCGAACTGGTTCTGCAACGCCTGGTGCGGGAAGTTGATGCCGGCGGTGTTCTTGTTGAACTGCATGATCGGCTGGACCCCACCGGCCTTCGCCTTGGCCAACAGCTGCTCGAAGTCGGCCACAGTGGCCGGCGGCTGGGTCATGCCGATCTGGGTGGCCAGCTTCTTGTTGTAGAACACGCCGGTGACGCTGTAGCCGAGACCCATCCCGAACAACGAGCCGGTGCCCCGGGTGTTCTCACCGACGCGCAGCTGCACGAGCTGCGAGGCGGGGAACTTGTCCCAGCCGTACGCGGTGAAGTACGGGTCGAGGTTCTTGAGCAGGTCGTCCTTGACCAGGTCGACCATGGTGGGGAGCCGGATGATGTCGGGCGAGTTGTCCGAGGCCATCACCCGGGGCGCGTTCTCCACGATCACCGTGAACTGGTCCTCACGGATGTTGAACTTGACGTTCGAGTGCTGCTTGGAGAACTCCTCGGCCAACGCCTTGGCCAGCGGGAAGCCGGTCTCGGCGTACATCTCCAGGGTGATCGGGTCGGTTCCCAGCTCCGTCGAGACGGCGGCATCGGACTTCTGGGTCGACGACCGGTCCTCGCCCGGGGCGCTGCAGGCCGTCGCGGTCATCCCGACCGCCAGCAGCGACGCGAGGAGCACCGTTCTCCGTCGCGGAAACTTTGTCAGCAATTCTGCCATTTCATGACTCCTTGACATCTCCACGCGTCCCGCGACCCATGGCCGCGCGACGGCTCCACCGGGACCAGCGCGACCGGGTGCGGCCACGACACGTACGCCGTGACCTGCCGCCCGGGCGCAGCACCCGTACCGTCAGCGAAAAGGAAGCCGGCACGGCCACCGAAGGCGCCTCTGGATGCACCAGAAGTGGTCGCTAAACTGATTTAGCAGAGCATGCGCGTGGCACGGGACGCTGTCAAGGACAACTTGGCAACGGTGCGGAAACGTCGGGTTCACACCGCACCGACATGACCGGCGCTGGGTCCTGGGCGGCGACGCATCATGATGGGCGGGAGCGGTGCCTGCGGCACCGCGCCTGATTCGGAGGACTGATGGGCCGCAACAGAGCAACACTCGCCGACGTCGCGCGCAGAGCCGGGCTGTCCAAGACCGCCGCGTCGATGGTGCTCAACGGCAGGGAGGGCACCCGACTCTCGGCCGAGGCGCACCAGCGGGTGTTCGCCGCCGCCGAGGAACTCGGCTACCGGCCCAACCTCGCCGCGCGCAGCCTCCGCACCCGCAAGACCGCCACCATCGCGTTCGTCTCCGACATCGTGGCCACCACCCGGTTCGCCGGTGACCTCATCCGTGGCGCTCTCGACGCGGCCCGCGAACGCGACCACGTCCTGCTCATCACCGAGACGCAGGGCGACGCCACCTTCGAGCAGTACGCCATCGAGGCCGTCCTGGACCGGCAGGTCGACGGGGTGATCTACGCGGCGATGGCGACCAGACGACTGTCGGTGCCCGCGGCCATCCTCGGCGGACCGGTGGTGCTGCTCAACGCCACCAGCCCCGACGGTCTACCCAGCGTGGTTCCCGACGACGAGGGTGCCGGCAGCTCCGTCGCCGCCGCCCTGCTGGAGCTCGGCCACCGCGACGCGATCGCGCTCATCGGCCGCAACCGGCTCAAGGAGGACGACCCGGAGGTCTCGCTCGCCGCCCGCGCCCGCCTGCACGGCATCCGGCAGACCCTGAACGAGGCGGACGTCAGCCTGCTGGCCGAGTGCTTCTGCACCGAGTGGTTGCCCGAGCACGGGTACGCCGCCATGCGCGGCCTGCTGAGCAGGCCGAAGCGCCCCAGCGCGGTCATCTGCATGAACGACCGGTTGGCCTTCGGCGCCTACCAGGCGCTCGGCGAGGCGGGGCTGACCGTCCCGGAGGACATCTCGGTCATCTCGTTCGACGATGACCCGATCGCCGCCTGGTTGCGGCCCAGTCTGGCCACCACGGCGTTGCCGCACGAGCAGATGGGGCGGCGTGCTGTCGAACTGCTCCTGGACGGTGGCGTCGCCGAGCCCGCGCTCGTTCCGATGCCGCTGCGCCGACGCCGGTCCCTCGCGCCTCCGGCCGGCTGACCAAGGGCTCACGAGCGCACCGCCGGGGCGGCCTGGGCCGACGCTAAAACGGTTTAGTGCTAGGTTTCCGACCATGCTTCGTCTACCCGACCACTGGGTGTGGGACAGCTGGTACGCGCGGGACGACAACGGCCTCTGGCACGTGTTCTTCCTGCGCGCGTCCCGTGCCCTGCACGACCCGCACCGCCGCCACCGCCGGGCCACGATCGGCCACGCCGTCTCGACGGACCTGCGCTCATGGCGTCTGGTCGCCGACGCCGTGGTCCCCGCCGACCCGCCCGGCTGGGACGACCTGGCGACCTGGACGGGCTGCACGGTTCGCGGGCCGGACGGACTGTGGTACCTGTTCTACACCGGTGTCGGTCGCGCCGAGGACGGGCTCGTCCAACGCATCGGGCTGGCCGTCTCCGACGACCTGATGACCTGGCACCGGCACGGCAGCGAACCGATCGTCCAGGCCGACCCCACCTGGTACGAGCTGCTGGACACGGACCTGTGGTACGAGCAGGCCTGGCGTGACCCGTGGGTGTTCCCCGACCCCCACGGCCAGGGCTGGCACATGCTCATCACCGCCCGCGCCAACACCGGGCCGGCGAACACCCGTGGCGTCGTCGGCCACGCCACCTCCACCGACCTGCTGCACTGGACGGTGAGGCCGCCTTTGTCTACCCCCGCCGGCTTCGGTCACCTCGAAGTGCCCCAGGTCGCGGTCCTCGACGGGCAACCGCTGCTGCTGTTCTCCACCGACGCCACCGGCAGCGCCCGGCGCGACGGCCACCGGATCTGGGTGGCGACGGGCGAGAGCACCGTCGGGCCGTGGGACATCGCGTCCGCCCGGCCGTTCACCCACCCGCACCTGTACGCGCCCCGACTGGTCCACGGACCCGCCGACGACTGGTCCCTCATCGGCTTCCTCGACCACGTCGACGACACCTTCGTCGGGGAGATCACCGACCCGATCCCCGTCCGCTACCGGGCCGCGACCGGGCTGACAGTGGACACGGCGAGGGCGACGGCCGGGCAGTAGACCGGACAGGTCCGGGCCGAGGCGTGTCGCCCCGGCCCGGACCCGTCGGCGCGCGGCTACCAGGTCAACTGCGCAGCTGCCACTGCTGGTTGGTGCCGCCGTTGCAGGACCAGAGAATCAGTTTCGTGCCGTTCGCCGTCCCGGCGCCGTTGGCGTCCAGGCAGAGACCCGACTGCACGCCGGTGATCGTGCCGTTGGCGTTGACGTTCCACTGCTGGTTGGCCTGACCGTTGCAGTCCCAGATCACCACGATGGTGCCGTTACTGGTGCCCTGGCCGGAGGCGTCCAGGCACTTGGTGCCGTACACCATGAGCTGCCGGCTGGCCGTGTGGGTCCACCGCTGGTTGGTGGCCCCGCTGATGCAGTCCCAGAGCTGGGCCTGCGTGCCGTTCGTGGTGCTCGATCCACCGATCTCCGCGCACCGGCCCGACTGGACGCCCACGATCTGCACGTTCTGCGGGTTGGTGTTGCCGCCGCTCTGCACGCCGGCCGCGTTGATCACCGTCTGCGCACCCGACGGCCAACTGCCGTTGCTGACCGTGACGTTGCCGTTGACGACGTTGCCGCGGTCGCCGTTGGTCACGTTCGTGCTGTTGTTCGTCGACCAGTTGTTGGTGACGGTGAAGTTGCCCATGTTCTCCGCGTACCAGTAGTTGGCGGTGGCCCAGGTACCGGTGGAGGAGAACACGTTGTTACGGGCGGTGTAGTAGCGGGAACCCTCGTCGAAGTAGAGCCCGAACCAGCCGTTGGTCCGCAGGCAGTAGTTCTCGTTGATGGTCCCGCCCGGGTTCGCCGACAGCGTGTAGATACACCCGCCGTCGGTCATCTGCTGCATCACGTCGTGCACGTAGTTGCCGATCACCTGGTTGTTGGCCGCGGTGGTCGCCGTCGTGTAGCGGGGCTGGTAGTTGTACAGCCCCCGGTTCGCGTAGTGCTGGCTGCCGCCGGCGTCGTTGGCGCCCCAGCCGTAGCCGACCGACAGACCGGTGTACGGCATGTTGTAGACCTCGTTGTGCGAGACCAGTGCCGTGTTCACGTAGGTGGTCAGGATCGACACCACACCCCGGTACTCCAGGCCGAGGTCGTGCACCCGGTTGTTGCTGATGGTGATGTTGCGGTTGACCATCCGCTGGTCGCTCGGGTGGTGGGCGTCGGCCCGCACACCGCCGACCACGATGCCACCGGCGGAGTTGCGGGCGATCTCGGAGCGGGTGACGGTGATGTTGCTGGCCCCCAGGCCGACCCCGCTGGCGTGGGCGTTGGCGTCGTTGCCGATGCCGATCGCCGTCTGCCCGAGGTTGACGAACTGGGAGTCGCTGAAGGTGATGGTGTTGGCAGCGGAGACCTGCACGGCGGCGGGCATCTGGTTCCAGTTCGGTCGGGTGGCCTCGAACTGAGGGCAGCCGGCCTGACAGGAGGTCAGCGCGTCGGACGGGCGGGACCAGGTGCCGGTGATGTGGGCGCCGGTCTGCTGGTCGGCGAAGCCGTTGCTGCTACTGGGGCCGAGCCAGCTGGTGCCGGTGAAGGTGATGCCGCTGAACGAGATGTGGTGCGCCGGTGCGTCGTAACTGCCCCCGACGTTGACCAGCGACTGCAACTGCGGCAGCTCGACGCTGACCGAGCTCATGTTCTGCCCGGCGAGCGGGATGTAGTTGAGCTGGCCGTTGCTCGGGTTGAGATACCACTCCCCCGCCGAGTCCAGGAACTCGTACGCGTTGGTCAGGTAGAACGGACCGGCGCGGTGCGGGCTGGAGAGGGTGTCGAACCCGAAGGTGTTGTTGTTCCACGCGGGCTGCTGCATCGTCAGGAAGTTCCCGCTGATGCTCTGCACCGGCGAGTACCGGTCGGTGAACGAACCGACGCTCTCCACCTCGACGCGGTTCTGGTTGCCCAGGTTGTTGAGGTAGCTGAGCGCGCTGTTGGTGAACCGCATTCCGGACGTGGTGAAGGTGAAGTCCGAGCGGTTCACCGCGGTACGCGCCCGCGTGGCGACGGCCCCGCTGACGTAGAGCTGACGGGAGTCGAGCCCGGCGGGAACACTGGCCCGCCAGATGTTCTTCCCGGAGTCGACGAGCGACCAGCCGGTGACCGCGCGAGCGCCGGTGATGGTCGGACGTGCGCCGTTGGCTGCCCGCCAGATCACCTGGTAGCCGTTGTTGCCCGAGTCGGCCGCGGTGAACCGCAGCGGCGACGAGAGCCGGTACGTGCCGTTGGCCAGCTCCACCACGATGTCACCGGACATCGCGCTGTTGATCGCCCGGACTGCGGTCTGGGCACCGGTCAGCGAACACGGCTGGCTGGCGGAACAGGTGCTGCCGGAACCGGAGGGCGACGCGTAGAGGGTGGTGGTGGCCGCCACGGCCGGGGACGCCGAGACGGTCACCGCGACCAGGGCGGTCAGCGCTGTCGCGGCGGCGCCGGCCAGAAGTCTGCGCAGCGGCGGAAGGGACGAGGACACGGGACGGTGCTCCTGACGTGAGAAGGGGGTGGGGGTGGGCGGACGGCCTCGACGAGCGCGCGGGTGACGGGCCGAGACGGTTATCCGAGGATCTCCCGGAGATAGCGCAGGCCGTCCGTGGCGAGACGGTCCTGCGAGGGAGCCAACGGCCGCCAGATCGCCGCGGCGGTGGCGATGGTCTCGTTCTCCGCCGTGAACGACTCGATGCAGACAGCGCCCTGGTAGCCGGTGTCCCGCAGGACGGTGAAGAAGCGGGGCCAGTCGAAGTGGTCAGCACCGGGCGCGCCCCGGTTGGTGCCGCTGACCTGGACGTGCTTGATGTGCGGGCCGGCGACGGCGAGGGCCGCGTAGGGGTCGGCCTCCTCGATGTTCATGTGGTACGTGTCGATCATGATGCCGACGTTCGACGGCAACCCGTCGATCATCTCGACGGTCTGCTCGACGGTGTTGACGACGCTCGTCTCGTACCGGTTCAACGCCTCGACACCGATGCTCACGCCCAACTCGCCGGCCCGATCGGCCACCGGCGCCAGGTTGCGCCGGAAGTCCGCGTAGCAGGCCGCGCGGGCCGCCGGCGACATCCGCCAGGTGCGGCCGACCGAGGCGTACGCGGGGCCGCCGACGCATTTGGCGCCGACGGCCGCCGCGCTCGCCACGCAGCCCATGAGGTACGCCACCGTCGACTCGACGACCGCCGGCGCGGCGTCGACCAACTCCCGCCCCGGCGGGGTGACCGCGCAGACACCGGCGGCCACGAGTCCGTGCGCCGCCAACAGGTCCCGGGTACGGATCGGATCCCAGTCACCGGGCTGCTCGATCGGCAACTCGACAGCGTCGAAGCCGAACCCGGCGATCCGCGGAATCAGCTCGGCCAGGGCCTTGTCGTCGACCGGCGAGGCCCAGACCCAGGGGTTGACGCCGACGGCGTACATCAGGACCTACTTCCAGCGCTGCGGGTAGCCGGGCAGGTCGGTGCAGCCGCACATCGCGTAGTGCAACGGCGGCATGCCCGCGTCGAGGTACTGGTCCAGGTTGTCCTGGGTGACGGTCGGCTGCGGCAGCTTCCACGGGTTGGACACCTGCTGGCCGTCGAGGATCCGCAGCGCCGCGATGATCGGCGTACGCCACTGGTAGGTCGGGTAGGTGGGCGCGATAGCGGTGAGCTTCTTGTCCTTCCAGATCTTCAGGAAGTCGAGCTGGTCCTCACCGTTCATCGGCGGAACCGGCTTGCCCGCGTCCTGGAACGCCTCGACCGCCGCGACGGCCACCGCTCCGGCGTCCATCCAGACCCCGTCGATCGTGCCGTAGCGCTGGATGTAGTCGTCGACGATCTTCTTGGTCTTGGCCGGGTCACCGTCGGTGAACTCGACGCCGACGACGTCGACCTTCGCCTTGTCGAACGCCACCTTCGCCGCCGACCAGCGGGTCTCCAGGACGTCGACGCCGGGCAGGATCCGCAGGGCGAGGACCTTGCCGCCGGGCTTCATCTTCTGGCTGACGAACTCGGCGCCGACGTGGCCGAACCCGTACCCGCCGATGGGGTTGATGAACGTCACCGGGCACTTCGTGTTGACCCCACGGTCGAAGACGACGACCGGCAGCCCCGCCTTGCAGGCCGCCTCGACGGCCGGGGTGAGCGTGGCGGTGGTGTTCGGCGAGACGATGAGCGCGTCGCAGCCCTTGCCGAGCAGGTCGTTGATGTCCGCGATCTGCTTCTGGTCCTTGCCCTCGGCGTCGACGTGCACGAACTCCTTGATGCGGCTCTTCTGCGCCTCGACCTCGGCCTGCATCGTCTTGAAGCCGACCTGCCGCCACGGGTTGTTCAGGGCCGCGTTCGAGAAGCAGATCTTGTGCGGGCCGTTCTTCTTGAACTTGGCCGTGTCGACCATCGTCGGGTTGAGCACCTGCTCCCACGGCTTGTCGGCCGGGCCCGTCGGTGCCGCGTCGAGCAGCGCGAGCTCGGCGTCGTAGTCGGCCTGCACGAAGAACTTCGACTGGTCCCCGGTCCCGGAACCAGTGGCGGCGGACGCGCTCCCCGAAGGGCTCGCGGCCGGCTCGTCGGTGGCACATGCGGCAAGAGACAGCAGCGTGACAGCGGCCAGTGCCGCCATGGAACGTCGCACTATGGTTTCCCCTTATCTGGACGAAGAACGCGTTGCCGAGACCGCCACGGCGAGCAGGATGATCGCGCCCTGGACGGTCGACCTGAGGGCGCCGGAGACGCCGTAGAAATTCATGAGAGCGAACAGCAGTTCGAGGGTCAGCGCGCCGAGCATCGCCCCGACGACAGCGCCGCGACCCCCGCCGAGCGCCACCCCACCGAGGACGACCGCGGTGATCGCACCGAACTCCAGGCCGTTGCCGGCCTGGAACGACACGCCGCTGTAGCCACCCAGGAGGATCGCCGCCACCGCCGCGGCCAGACCGCTGAGGATGAAGGCGAAGGTCCGGGTACGCCACACCCGTACCCCGCTCAGCTCGGCGGTGCGCGGGTTGTCGCCGACGGCGACCAGCGTCCGACCGAAGTCCGACCGCATCAGCAGCACCGCCGCCACCGCCAGGACCACCAGGACCACCAGCGCGTACGGCACCCGGCCCAGCACCGGAACGTCCTCGAAGGCCCGCCGGCCGAACCGCCGGAACTCCTCCGAGAGCCCACCCTTCGGAGCGCCGTCGGACCACAGATAGACAGCGCCCACGAGGATCAGGAACATGCCGAGCGTGGTGATGAACGACGGCACCCGCAGCCGGGTCGTCACCAGGCCGTTCACCAACCCGACAAGTGCTCCGAAGGCGAGCAGGAGCAGCACCACCGGCCAGGTACGCGCCGGGTCGCTGTCGATGAGTCGGGCGGCGACCACCACCTGCGCGGTGACCAGAGACCCGACCGAGAGATCGAACTCACCGGAGACGATCACGAAGTACTGACCGGCGGCGAGCAGGATGATCGGCGCCGACCGCCCCAGGAACGACATCAGCGACGGCGGGGCCAGGAAGTCGGGCTGCCGGATGCCGACCAGCACCACCAACACCGCGAGAATCGCGAGGATCGGCAGGACACCACCGGGACGCACCCGCGGCAACCGCAGGGGCAGGGAACGGGGTTGGACGGTCTGCATGACTAGGCCGCCTTTCGCATGGCCCTGCGGGCGTAGACAGCGACCGCGGCGATGATGATGACGCCCCGGATCACCTGCTTGAAGAAGGCGTCGACCTCAAGCTGGTTGAAGATGGCGTCGATGCTGGCCAGCAGCAGCACGCCGCCGACGGTGCCGACGACGCCGCCGCGCCCGCCGGCGAGAGCGGTCCCGCCGATCACCACCGCGGCGATCGACTCCAGGTCGTAGAGACCCTCGGTGCCGACACGGGGGGCGCCCGAGCCGAGCCGACTGGCGAGATAGATGCCGGCGAGCCCCGCGCACATCGAACACAGGACGTGGGCGGTGACGAGGATCCGGTCGTTGCGGACACCGGAGAGCCGGGCCACCTCCGGATCCCCGCCGACAGCGACCAGGTGGTGGCCGAAGCGGGTCCGCGACAGCGCGAACCAGGCCGCCGCGGTGACGGCTACCAACAGCAGGAACGACACCGGGACCGGCCCGACACGCTGGTAACCGAGCGCCTGCACGAGTGCGGGTGCGGTCGTACCGGCCGGACCGTCGTAGCCGTTGTCCAGGTAGCCCTTGAGCAGCAACCCGACGCCGAGCGTCGCGATGAACGCGTTGACCCGGAACCTGGTGACGAGGATCCCGTTGAGCAGCCCGACGCCGGCGCTGACGACGAGCACCAGGCCGATCGCCGGCAGCACCGCACCGTCGCTGCCGTTCATCGTCTCGGCCGCGACGAGGGTGCTGAGGCTGATCACGTACGCCACCGAGAGGTCGAGCGAACCCCCCAGGATGACCAGGGTCTGCCCCACCGCGACCAGCCCCAGGCCGGCGGCGACATGCAGCAGGCTCACCGTCGTGGACTGGTTGAAGAGCTGACCGCCGTCGAGCAGAACGACCAGCCATCCGATCGCCAGGGTCAGGGTCAGGGCCACGAAGACACCCGGTACGGGACGCCGGGCCGGCAGCAGCGACAAAGCGCTCACTGGGCCACCTCTGTTCGCGACTGCGGGGCTCGCAAACCCGGCTCACTCCTCGCGCTCACTGGACCCCCTCGGTTCGCGACTGCGGGGCTCGCAAACCCGGCTCACTCCTCGCGCTCACTGGACCCCCTCGGTTCGCGACTGCGGGGCTCGCAAACCCGGCTCACTCCTCGCGCTCACTGGACAAACTCCCGTGTGGTGGTGGTGCCGACCGCCAACGCGACGACCTCCTCCTCGGTCGCGCCGGCCGGCAGCTCGCCCGCGACGTGGCCGTCCCGCATGACGACGATCCGGTCACTCATTCCCAGCAGCTCCGGTAGATCGGACGAGATCATCAGCACCGCCGCGCCGTCGCGGGCGAGGCGGCGGACGAGATCGTGGATGGCTGACTTCGCGCCCACGTCGATGCCCCGGGTCGGCTCGTCGAAGAGCAGGATCCGCGGATTGAGCGCGAGCCACCGGGCCAGCACGACCTTCTGCTGGTTGCCCCCGGACAGGAAGCGGATCTCCTGGTCGTCGCCGGCGCCGCGCACCTCGACGGCGGCCAGCAGCTCGCGTACCCGCAGCGTCCGTGCCGCCCGGCCGGAGCGAGCGGCGAAGACGGCCCGGCTGGCGAGCAGCGCGTTGTCGAGCACCGACTGCCGGGGAACGATCCCCTCGCCCTTGCGGTCCTCGGTGACGTAGGCGATGCCGGCCCGCATCGCGGTGCGGGGCGAGCGCAGCCGGACCGGCCGGTCGTCGAGCGTGACGTCGCCTGTCGTGAACGGCGACACCCCGAAGATCGCGCGGGCCAGCGCGGACCGCCCGGAGCCTTGCAGGCCGCCGATGCCGAGCACCTCGCCGGCGCGCAGCTGAAGATTGACGTCGCGCAGCTTCCGGTTTCCCGCGTCGCGAAGGTTGAGCCGCACCGGGCCCCGGTCCTCGGGGGCCGCCCGGTCCGGGTAGTAGCTGGACAGTTCCCGGCCGACCATGTGCCGCACCAGCTCGTCGGCGGTGGTGTCGGCGGTGGCCACCGTCGTGACCCGGCGGCCGTCCTTGAGAACGGTGATCCGACCGGACAGGTCGAAGACCTCGGCGAGCCGGTGCGAGACGTACAGCAGGCCGATGCCCCGCTCCTGGAGTCGGCGCACCAGCCCGTAGAGCAGCTCGACCTCGTGGTCGGCCAGCGCCGCGGTGGGCTCGTCCATGATCAGCAGCTGCGCGTCCAGGGCGAGCGCCTTGGCGATCTCGACGACCTGCTGCTGAGCGACACCGAGCTGCCCCACCCGGGCGTCGGCCGGCAACGTGGTCTCGCCGATCGAGGCGAGCAGCTGCCGGGTGCGCTCCAGCATGCCCCGACGGTCGACCAGCCCGCGGCGGACCGGCTCGTGCCCCAGGTAGACGTTCTCCGCGACGGTGCGCTCCGGCAGGAGGTTGAACTCCTGGTGGATGATGCCGACGCCGGCCCGCTGCGCGTCGCGCGGGCCGCGGAAGCTACGGGTGGCACCGGCGAACTCGACGGTGCCCTCGTCCGGGCTGTAGCCGCCGGAGACGATTTTCATGAGAGTCGACTTCCCGGCGCCGTTCTCACCGACGACGGCGTGGACCTCGCCCGGGGCGACGTCGAGGTCGATGCCGTCGAGAACACGTACGCCGAGGAAGGACTTGCCGATGCCCCGAAGGGTGAGAAGTGGCGTCGGCGGCGGATCTGACATCCCGAAAGCCCTCACAGACAGTAGTCATCAACAAGGTTCGATGAAACTCTACGGCGACTTCGAGGCACTGGGCATCGAACTTTCGTAGCCATCGACGGATGCTTACGTTCTTATGGTGCGAACATTCCCTTGACATCGAGGAAACATCACACGTATGAAGATAGATGTTTGGATTGAGGTCCGCAATCCTCGACCGGGGCTGATTGCCAGGGCCGCAGCTTGAGTGGCAGCGACGCCGCAGCGAGGAAGTCGACCACGGCCGTCGTCATCCGGGCGCGACGTCGGACGTTTACCTCTTTGATTGACAGTCATCTATTTCTAGCTCATCCTGACCCCGTGGATCACCGGACGAAGCCCACAGCCACCATCACGCTGGGTGACGTCCCACGGGTCTGACTGCCGTCTTCGGCGAGCGGCACGAGGACCGACCACCACCCTCGTGCCGTCGCACGCGTCCAGGCACAACCTGACGTGCTGCAGGGCCCGTGGTCGCTACCGGAGTTGCCCGTCCAACCTAGGAGACGCCATGCGTCGCAACACACTGCTCATATCAGTGATCGCCGGTTTGTTACTGGCACTCGGACTCGCCCCACCCGCGTCGGCGGCCCCGGCCTTCCGGGCCCTGCTGTTCACCAAGACCGTCGGCTACCGGCACGACTCGATCCCGGCCGGCATCAGCATGTTTCAACAGCAGGCCGCGGCGAACAACTTCGAGCTGGTGCAGACCGAGGACTCGAGCGTCTTCACCGCCAGCAACCTGGCGACCTTCGACGTCATCATCATGTTCCAGACCTCCGGCATGGTCTGGACCTCGGCGGCCCAGCGCCAGGCGGTGGAGGGTTACCTCGCCAGCGGCAAGGGCATCGTCGGCATCCACAACGCCACCGACATGGGCATCGAGTCCGAGTACCCGTGGTGGGACCAGACCATCAACGGCGGCGCCCACATGCCCGAACACTCCCCCGGCGTACTGCAGGGCACCGCCATCGTCGCCGACAAGAAGCACCCGTCGACGTCCAGCCTGCCGGATCGGTGGACCCGCAGCGAGGAGTGGTACAACTTCGACGCCAACCCGCGCGGCAACGTGCACGTGCTGGTGACCGCCGACGAGCGCACCTACAACCCGGGATCACGGGCGATGGGGCCGGACCACCCGATCTCCTGGTGTCGTAACGCCGCCGGCGGGCGGGTGTGGGCCACCGCGATGGGCCACGCGATCGGCTCCTACAGCGAGACGAATTTCCAGAACCACGTCCTCGGTGGTGTCAAGTGGGCGGCCGGCAACCTCGCCGGTGACTGCGGCGGCACCGTCTGGGGCAACTTCGAGAAGCGCACTCTCGACGACAACACCGTCGACCCGATGGCGATGGGTGTGGCACCGGACGGCCGGGTCTTCTACGTCCAGCGCGGCGGCCAGGTGAAGATCTTCAAGCCCTCCACCAACAGCACCGTGACCGCCGGCACGCTCAGCGTCTACACCGGCGGCGAGGACGGCCTCACCGGCATGGCGCTGGACCCCAACTTCGCCAGCAACGGGTACATCTACCTCTACCACTCGCCGGCCAGCAGCAGCACCGACGTCAACCGGGTCTCCCGTTACACGGTCAGCGGTGACACGCTGAACACGTCCAGCGGTGTGACGATCATCGACATCCCGGCGTACCGGGACCGGACCTTCCCCGAACCCGGCCACACCGGCGGGTACATCAAGTTCGGCCCGGACGGCAACCTCTACATCGGCACCGGCGACGACACGCCCCCGAACCTCGACCCCAACTGGCAGGGCTACGCCCCACTGGACTGGCGCTCGGGCAAGTCCAACCTGGACGCCGCGCGCAGCGCCGGCAACACCAACGACCTGCGGGGCAAGCTGCTGCGCATCCGACCCTCGACCAGCGGTGGCTACACCATCCCGTCGGGCAACCTCTACCCGCAGGGCACCGCGCAGACCAAGCCGGAAATCTACGCGATGGGCTTCCGCAACCCGTTCCGCTTCTCGATCGACCCGGCCAACGGCTGGGTCTACCTCGCCGACTACGGACCGGACCGCAACCCGCCCACCACCAACCGGGGGCCCGAGGGCCTGGTCGAGCTCAACGTGATCAAGCAGGCCGGCAACTACGGCTGGCCGTTCTGCCACGGTGACAACCAGCCGTACGCGCCGTTCAACCCGGACACCGGCGTGGTCGGCGCGAAGTTCAACTGCAACGCGCCGGTCAACAACTCGCCCAACAACACCGGTCTGACCAGCCTGAAGCCGGTCGTCGCGCCCAACATCTGGTACGGCTACGGCACCTCGCCGACCTTCCCGGAGCTGGGCTCCGGTGGCTCGGCGCCGATGGGCGGGCCGATCTACCGGTACGACGCGTCGAACCCGTCCCAGACGAAGTTCCCGCCCTACTACGACGGCGTGCACTTCTTCTACGAGTGGGCCCGCAACTACATCAAGGAGGTGCACTTCGACTCCTCCTCGGCGGTGACCCGCACCAACCCGTTCCTGCCCAACACCCGCTTCAACAAGCCGATGGACATGGAATTCGGCAAGGACGGCTCGCTGTACCTTCTGGAGTGGGGCACCAACTTCGGTGGTGGCAACAGCGACTCCGGGCTCTACCGGATCGACTACATCCAGGGCGGCCGGTCACCGATCGCCAAGGCCACCGGCACACCCACCAGTGGTAGCGCACCACTCACCGTCCAGTTCAGCAGCGCCGGCACGGCCGACCCGGACCCGGGCAACACGCTGAGCTACCAGTGGACGTTCGGCGACGGCACCACCTCGACCGCTGCCAACCCGTCGAAGGTCTACACCGCCAACGGCAACTACACCGCACAGTTGAAGGTCACCGACAACACCGGCAAGACCGGCTTCGCCAACGTCCAGATCACCGTCGGCAACAGCGCCCCGGTGCTCACCATCACCACTCCACCGAACGGGGGCATGCTCACCTTCGGTGACAAGGTGCCGTACCAGATCACCGTGACCGACCCGGACGGCGGCACCGTCGACTGCTCGAAGGTGTTCCTCAACCCGGCACTGGGTCACGACGACCACGCGCACGAGACCACCGAGTACCCGGGCTGCTCGGGGACCATCTCCACCGACCTGCTCGGCGGGCACCCCGACGGCGCCAACCTGTTCTACGTGCTGAACGCGCGGTACACCGACAGCGGCGGCGCGGGCGGGGCGGCCCCGCTCACCGGCACCGCCCAGGCGATCCTGCAACCGAAGCACAAGCAGTCCGAGTACTTCAGCAACCAGTCCGGCATCCGGGTCGTCGACCAGGCCGCCGCGGAGAGCACCAAGCGCATCGGTGACATCTCCAGCAACGACTGGATCGCGTTCAGCCCGATGAACCTGTCGGGTATCTCGACGGTTAGCTACCGGCTGTCGTCGCCCTCCGGTGGCGGTTCGATCGAGCTGCGGGCCGACTCGCCGACCGGCACCCTGTTGGCCACCACCACGGTGCCCAGCACGGGTGGCTGGGACAACTACCAGTCCACGACACCGGTGAGCGTCGCCGCCCTCGGCGGGACGCACACGCTCTACATGGTGTTCAAGAACGCCAACAACTCGTTCGATGTTGACTCGCACACCTTCGGCGGCAACGGCGTCGGGACACCCGGCACCGGAACCGGCACCGGCCTGGCCGGTAAGACCTACACGGTCACCGCACAGCACAGCAACAAGCTGTTGGACGTCAGCGGTGTCTCCACCGCCGACGGCGCCCAGATCACCCAGTGGGCGTCCACCGGTGGCAACAACCAGAGGTGGCAGGCGGTCGACGCCGGTAACGGCGCGCTCTACCTCAAGGCCGTGCACAGCGGCAAGTGCGTCGAGGTGATCGGTAGCTCGACCGCAGCGGGTGCCTTCCTCCAGCAGGCCACCTGCAACAACGGCAACCAGCAGAAGTTCACCGCCACCGCGACGGGAACCTCCGGCGTGTACACGGTGAAGAGTGCGCTGAGCGGGCTCTGCATGGACGTCAACGGCGCTTCCACGGCCGACGGCGCCCGGGTGTTGCAGTGGAACTGCACCAACGCGACGAACCAGCAGTGGCGGTTCACCGCCCTCTGATTTGCGGCTGTCGCGGTAAGAGATGACGTCCCGGTCGGGACCGGTATCCGATGATCGGAGCCGGTCCCGGCCGGGACGTCGTCGTCACCGTCGCACCCACGGGTACGCGGCAGAGGCGAACGCAGCCGTCAGTCGGACGGGGCCGGGGAGCGCCGACCGGGCGGCGCGGCGAGCAGCCCGGCCGCCGCCAGGTCGTCCCACAACTCCTCCGGCACGACCACCCCGGACCGTCGCACCGTCTCCGCCACCTGCGCCTCGTTGCGGACGCCGACCACCGTCGACACCACCGCCGGGTGCCGACGAACGAAGGCCAGTGCCGCCTGCGGCAGGGTCACGCCGTGCGTCTCGCAGACCGTGGCAATCCGCCGCGCCCGCTCGATCACCGCCGGCGGCGCCTGCTCGTAGTTGTAGACGGCGTCGGCCGGCGGCCGGTCCCGCGACAGCAGCCCCGAGTTGTAGACCCCCGCGATGACCACGCCCACCCCCCTGCTCTCGGCGGCCGGCAACAGGTCACCGGCAGCGCCCTGTTCGAGCAGGGTGTACCGCCCGGCGCACATCATCACGTCGACGTCGGTCTCCCGCACGAACCGCGCCAGCATCGCCGACTGGTTCATGCCCGCGCCGATGGCACCCACGACACCCTGGTCCCGGAGGTCGACCAGGGTGGGTACGGCCTCGTGCGCGGCCTGCTCCCAGTGGTCGTCCGGGTCGTGCAGGTAGACGATGTCGATCCGGTCCAGCCCGGTCCGGTCCAGACTGGCCTCGATGGAGCGCAGGACGCCGTCGCGGCTGAAGTCCCACACCCGCCGATGGGTCGCAGGCACGTCGAACCCTTCGGAGTCCCGCAGGTGCGCGTCCTCGGGCGATGGCACCAGGAGCCGCCCGACCTTCGTCGACACCACGTACTCGTCGCGCTGCCGTTGGCGCAGCGCGGCGCCGAGGCGACGCTCGGACAGCCCGAGACCGTAGTGCGGCGCGGTGTCGAAGTACCGGACGCCCGCCTCCCACGCGGCGTCGACCGCCGAGGCGAACTCCTCGTCCGTCGTCGCCCGGTAGAGGTTGCCTCCCTGGGCCGCGCCGAAGCCCAGCTCGGTGAGCCGGGTCCCCGGCCGGCGCGGCAGCGCACGCGTCATCACGACGCCTCCAGCCCGTAGGCGCGGCGTGCCGTTGCGCCCCAGACCGACGCCTTGTCGGCCCCGTCCTGGCTGTCCAGCAGCTCCGCCAGGGTGTCCACCCACCGCTGGTACGAGCTGGCGAGCAGGCAGACCGGCCAGTCCGAGCCGAACATCAGCCGGTCCGGCCCGAACGCGTCCAGCGCGTCCTCGACGGCGGGTCGCAGGTCCTCCGGCGTCCAGGGCGAACCCGGCACCTCCGTCACCAGCCCGGAGAGCTTCGCCGTGGTGTTCGGCGAGGCCGCCAACGACCGCAGGTCGCGGCTCCACTGCGCCATCTCCGGGCTGCCGAGCGCGGGCTTGCCGAGGTGGTCGAGGACGAAGCTCACCTCGGGCAGGTCGCGCGTGAGGCGTACGGCCATGGGGAGTTGGTGCTGGCGTACCAACAGGTCGAAGACGAGGCCGGCGGCGCCCACCGCGGCGATCCCCCGGCGGACGTCCGGGCGGTCCAGGTACGCCGGGTCGGTCTCGGACTGCACGAGGTGGCGGATGCCGACGAGACGCTCCCCGCCCCGCGCGGACCGTAGCCGGTCGAGGCGCTCCGCGACGTCGTCGGCGGTCAGGTCCACCCAGCCGACGACCCCACGGATCAGGGTGTCCTCGGCCGCGATGCCCAGCAGGTCCACCGTCTCCGCCACCGAGGCGATGGACTGCACCACCACGGTCGCGGTGACCCCGGCCGCCCGTGCCAGCGGCGCGAGATCGGCGGGTTCGAAGTCGGCGTCGATGGCCGCCATGGTCATCGGGTCGATCCACGGCTGCGGGTGCCGGGCCCGGACCCAGAGGTGATGGTGTGCGTCGACGATCCCGGCGCGGCCGGGCCCCGGTGCGCCCGTCATCGGCCCAACCAGCCGCCGTCGACGGGCAGCACCACGCCGTTGACGTAGTCCGACGCGGACGACGCCAGGAACACCGTGGCACCGCCGAGATCGTCGGCCCGGCCCCACCGCCCGGCCGGGATGCGGCCGAGGATCGCCTGGTTGCGATCGGGGTCGTCACGCAGCGCCTGGGTGTTGTCGGTGGCGATGTAGCCGGGCGCGATGGCGTTGACGTTCACCCCGTGGGCCGCCCACTCGTTCGCCAGCGCCTTGGTGAGGCCGGCCACGCCGGACTTCGACGCGGCGTAACCGGGGACGGTGATGCCGCCCTGGAAACTCAACAGCGACGCGGTGAAAACGATCTTCCCTCGGCCGCGCTCGACCATCGTCCGGCCGATCTCCCGGCTGAGGACGAACTGGCTGCTGAGGTTCACCTCGATCACCTGGTCCCACATCTCGTCCGGGTGCTCCGCGGCCGGGGTCCGGGCGATCGTGCCGCCGTTGTTCACGAGGATGTCGACCGGCCCGAGCGCGATGATGTCGCGGGCCAACCGGTGCACGGCCTCCCGGTCGCCGAGGTCCGCCCGCAACGCGGTGAACCGGCGGCCGGCGGCGCGCACCCGGCGCTCGACCTCGCTGCCCTCGGCTTCGAGCTGCGCGGAGACGCCCACGATGTCGGCACCGGCCAGGGCCAGCGCCTCGGCCATGGCGAGACCGATACCGCGCCGCGCCCCGGTCACCACGGCGGTCCGTCCGGACAGGTCGAACAGGGCCGTCACTGGTTGCCCTCCCGCACGTCGAGCAGCACCTTCATCACGCCGCCACCCTCCAGGGCCGCGAAGGCCCCGCTGGCCGACTCGACCGGCTCGATCCGGGAGATGAGCCGCTGTGCCGGGATCGCACCCGAGGCGACCAGTCGGATCGCCTCCTCCATGTCGTCTCGCTGATACAGCCGGGCACCGAGCAGCTCCAGCTCACGCCAGAAGAACCGGTGCAGGTTGACCTCCCGGGGCTGGGGGTGGATCGCCACCATGACCAGCCGCCCACGGGTGGTGAGGACGTCGACCGCCGTGGTGACACCGGCGGCGGAGCCCGACACCTCGAAGGCGATGTCGGCGCCCGCGCCGTCGGTACGGTCGTTGACCAGCGCCACGACATCGGTCGACAGCGGGTCGATGGCCTCGACCCCGATCCCTTCGGCCACCTCGCGGCGGAACGGGTCCGGCTCGACGAGGAGAACTTGGGCGCCACGGCTGCGCGCGACGGTGGCGATGAGGACACCCACCGGTCCACCACCGACAACGACCACCTGGTCGTCGGCGGTCACGTTCCCCCGACGTACGTCGTGCACGGCGACCGCCACCGGCTCGACGAGCGCCGCGTGGTCGAGGGGCAACTCCTGCGGAAGTGGCAGGACCAGCTCCACCGGCACCGTCCAGGACGACTGCATGGCACCCGGTGAGTCGATGCCGAGGAAGTTCATGGCGTGGCAGACGTGGGAGTTGCCCCGCTGGCAGGCGGCGCAGCGTCCGCACGGTCGGGTCGGCATCACGGTGACCGGCTGACCGACATCCCAGCCGGTCACGCCCTCACCGAGGGCCGCGATGCGGCCGGACATCTCGTGCCCGATGACGGCGGAGTCACCAACCCGGGCGTCCATGTCGCCGTGGTAGATGTGCAGGTCCGTACCGCAGATGCCGGTGTACGCCACCTCGATCCGTACCTGACCCGGACCCGGTGGCTCCGGGTCGCGGTGCTCGATCCCGAGGTTTCGCGCCCCCCGGTAGACGACTGCCTTCATCGTTCCTCCGTCTCGACGGTCGGTACGTCGGTCGTGCCGACCGGGCATGGTCGTGGGTGCACCGCCGTCGCGATGCACCCACGCCTCCCTGTTCTGGCGGTCAGCTCAGTGCCGTGCGGTCGGTGACACGTCGTTGTGGGAGTGCAGCGACGTGACCGGCACCTGACGGGTGGGGATCACCCCGTCGACGCCGGCCAGCAGCCGCCGGCCGGCCCGCTCCGGCCGGACGTTGGGGCTGTCGGCCGTCTGCGCCCGCGGGCGCCGGTTGGTCGCCCGGATCTGCTCCTCGTCCAACCGGATGCCCAGCCCGGGTGTGTCGCCGAGGATGAAGGCGCCATCCTCGACGTGCAGGTCGATGGAGACACCGACCGGCGGGTGCAGGTCCTGCAACTCGCTCGTCAGGTGGTTCGGCACCGAGGTCGCGGCGTGCAGCAGCCCGATCGGGCTGTTGCCGATCGGGCTGACCGGCAGGTCGTGGGCGTGGGCCAGGGCGGACGCCCGCAGGAAGTGGGTGACCCCCCAGACGGCCGCCATCTGGACGATGTCGACAGCGCCGGCGGCGATCAGCGGACGGTACTGTTCGAGCCCGGTGAGGTTCTCACCGGTGGCTACCGACGCGGACACGCCCCGGCTCACCGCGGCGAGACCCTCGGCGTCCCAGCGCCGGACCGGCTCCTCGATCCAGATGAGGTCCAGGGTACGTTCCAGTTCGCAGACGTGCCGGACGGCCTGCTTCCGCGTCCACGCCTCGTTGACGTCGAGCATGAGGCCTGGCCGCTGCCCGTTCCCGGCCTCGGTCAGGACCTCCTTGACCAGCCCCAGGCGGCGCCTGTCGTGGTCGATGTCGAGCCCGCCCTTGAGCTTGGCCGCTCGGAGGCCGTGGCTCGCGTAGACCTCGTACTCCGCGACGAGTTCGTCGTCGGTGAGCCCGATGTCCAGGCCGGACGCGTAGGCGGTGACCCGCCGGTCGCGTCCGCCCAGCAGCCGCCACAGCGGTTCGCCGGCGGCCTGCGCCTTGATGTCCCAGAGCGCGGTGTCCAGCGCGCCGATGGTGCCGAACACCGGCCCTGCGTGGCCCGCCTTGAAGGTGTGCCGCAACATGCGGTCGTACAGGGACGTCACGGCACGGGGGTCTTCGCCCTCGACGGCTGCGAAGATCCGCTCTATCTCGACGTGCGGCCCGAGGCCGATCCCCGAGATTCCCTCGTCGGTGTCGACGATGACGATCGAGACGGGGACCACCCCGTCGGCGAACACCCCGTTGGCGTCGCCGACGGGTCGCCCCCATTCCTGGACCGTCGTGAGCGTCCGATATCCCGTGATCCGCATGTCAACCCTTCGTGGAACCGGCGGCGACGCCGTCGGCAATTTGGCGCTGGAGGAACAGGTAGACCAACAGGACGGGTATCGCGGCGATCAGCACACCCGAGGCGAAGGTGGGGATGTTGTCGGAGTACTGCCCGCGCAGCGAGGTCACCCCGATCATGAGCGTCCGGTGTTCGGCCGACGGCATCATCACCAACGCCATGAGGACGTCGTTCCAGCAGAACAGGGTGTTGAGGATGCCGACCGACAGCAACGCCGGGGTGCCGAGTGGCAACATGATCCTGCGGTACACGCCGTACACCGTGTTGCCGTCGATCCGCGCGGCGTCCACGATCTCCGGCGGGATGCCCTTGTAGTAGCTCGTCATGAGGAAGACCGTGAAGGGCAGGAACTGGGCCACATAGACCAGGATCAGGCCCGGGTACGTGTCGATCAGCGCGGTGTCGGCCATGATCCGGGCGAGCGGGACCATGACCACCTGGAACGGGATGAAGAGCCCGGCGAGGCAACCCAGGAACAACGCCGACGAACCACGGAACCGCAGCTGGCTCAGGGCGAAGCCGGCCATCGACCCGAGCAGCAGCAGCAGCAGGACCGACAGCGTCACCACGACGAGTGAGTTGAGGAAGTAACGGCCCATCCCGGCGCTGGTCCAGGCCGTGCTGATGTTCTCCCAGTTCAGAGAGTCGGTCAGGGAGAACCGGTCGAGGATGTACTCCCGGCGGGTCTTCAGCGCGACGTTGGCGGTGAACAGCAGGGGGTAGATCGTCGCCAGCGCGAGCAGTGACATGGGGATGGCGAGCAACCACCATCCCAGACGAGCCCGGCGCATCAGTCCTCCTTCCCGGACCGGTCGAGCAGCTTGATCTGCAGCAGCCCCACCACGAGCATGATCACGAAGAGGATGGTCGACGCTGCCGACGCGAGAGCCGGGCGGTTCATCTGACCCTGCTGGATCCAGATGTAGTACTCCGGCAGGTACGTCGAGCCCTCCGGGCCGCCGCTGGTCATCACGAACAGCAGCCCGAACATCGAGGTCAGCATCCCGATCATCGTGGTCACGAAGACGAACTGGATGGTCCGGGCGAGGCTCGGAACGATCACGTGCCAGACGACCTGGCGCAGCGACGCCCCGTCCACCCGGGCAGCGTCCAGGAGCGCGGCGTCCAGCGTGGCGAAGCCGGCGAGGAACACCACCAGAGCCATGCCGAAGGTGGCCCAGATGTGCACCCCCACGACCATGAACATCGCGATGTCGGGGTCACCGAGCCAGTCCACCGCGTCGATGCCGAACGACCCGAGCACCGCGTTGAGCGGGCCGTCGAAGGCGAGCAGCAGGTTGAAGATCGCACCAACGATGACCGGCGAGAGCACCGCCGGGAAGAAGTAGACGCTGCGGTAGAAGCGGTGGCCGGGCACCCGGAGGTAGATGAACGTGGCGAGCAGACCGGGGATCGCCACCGCCACCGGGAGCAGCAGCACCAGCAGCCCGACGTTTCGCAGCGCGGTCTGGAACAGCTGGTCACCGAACAGCTCTTGGTAGTTGCCGAACCCGACCGCTTCTCCGTTCTGGTCGCCGTCGCCGGTGAAGGAGAAGTTGACCCCGAGGACCAGCGGGTAGAGCCGCAGCAGCACGATGATCAGAACGGCCGGGGCGACCAGGATGTAGGGGGCGTAGCGCTCGGCCCCCAGGCCGCCACGGGCGCGACGCTGTCGTGCGCCGCTGCGAGGGACGGCGGGGGTGACTGCCGCCCCGCCGGCCCGTCCGGCCGAAGCCGGACGGACCGATGGTTGCGTGTTTCCCATTGGCACGAGGTCAGCCCGCCTGGTCGGAAGCGGCCAACTGCTTCACCACCTCGTCGACGGTGATCGAACCGCTGAGCAACTGCTGGGAGAGGCGTCCCATGAGGTCGATCGTCTTCGAGGAGAGCGCGACGTGCAGAGCGGGCTTACCGCTCTTCAGTTCGCTCACGATCGTGCTCGCGGCCGGGCCGGCCTGCGACACGTCGATGGTGGTGTCGGCGACGATCGCGCCGGCATCGGCGTAGAACGCCTTCAACGCGTCGGCCGAGGTCAGCGAGCGCACCAGGTCGGCGGCCACCTTCGGGTCCTTCGTCCACTTGGCGACCGCGTAGCCGATGCCACCGTCGTACGGCAGACTCGGGGTGGTGCCAGCGGTGACCACCGGGGGCTTCATGACGCCGAGCTTCTCCGGGGTGAGGAACTCGTTGAAGGCCTTCCAGTGCCCGACGTCCGACATCAGGCCCATGACGTGGGCGGCCTTGCCGGACTGGAAGGCGGCGAAGGAGTCGTTGAACATCGCGGTCGAGTTGGCCCCGTCCGTGTTCATCTTCTTGTCGCCGGTCTCCTTCCACGTTTCGAAGACCCGCTTCACGTTCGGCGACGTCCAGTCGCGCTTGCCGGTGATCCAGGCGTCGTACTCGGCGGCGGTGAGGGTGACCGATCCCATGCTGGAGAGCCAGAACTGGATGCCGACGCCCTCCTTGTTGCCGAGGGCGAAGCACTTGGAGCCGGCCTTGGCGACGGCAGCGCAGTCCGCGACGAACTTGTCCCAGGTGGTGGCCGGGCTGGCCGGGTCGAGGCCGGCCTTCTGGTAGATGTCCTTGTTGTAGTAGATCGGGTAACCCTGCAGCGTCACCGGGCTGCCGTAGACCTTGCTGTCCTTGGTGAACGCCTCCCACCCGGCCAGCCGCTGCTTGTCCTCGGCCACGTAGTCGGTGATGGGCACCAGCGCGTCCACCCGGTCGCGGATCTGGCCACCGCCGTTGAACATCATGACGTCGGGGCCCTTGCCGGACTGGATCGCCGCGCCGAGCAGCGTGTAGTACTGATCGAAGGGCTGCGCGACGAACTCGACCTCGACGTCGGCGTGCTTCTTCTTGAAGTCGGCCTTGGCCTTGTCCAGATAGGATTTGGCGAACGGCTCGCCGGACTTCCAGTCCCACACCACCAACTTGCCGTCCGAGCTGGTTGACTTGCCCGAATCGCTAGCACTTCCACAACCGGCCAGGGCCAGGCCCACAACGAGGACGGCCGACCACATTGCGCGCTGTCTCATCAGTTGTCACCTCTATATGGGGGGTGGCCGGCGGGTGCCCCGCGAGCCAATGTTGACGGGAACGTAACTCGTATGACGTGTGACGTCAACACCCGGCCGTACACTGATCCGGACGTCGTGCCACGGCGAGCCATTCGGAGGGGGACATGACGCCACCACGGGAGACAGCCCTGAACAGCCCGGCGACCCCGGCGTGGGTGCGTCGGCCGACCAACCTCGCCAGGGCGGTCACCGCCGAACTGGTGGAGCGCATCGTCCGCGGCGTACACCCGTCCGGGACGTCCCTACCTCCCGAGCCGATCCTCTGCGAGACCTTCGGCGTGAGCCGGACCGTCGTCCGGGAAGCAGTGAAGATCCTGCAGGAGAAGGGCCTGGTGCAGGTCCGCCAGGGCGCCGGCACCATGGTCACCCCACCGGCACACTGGGACATGCTCGACGAGCTCGTCCTCGCCGCGACCATCGCCGTGGACGACAGCTTCGCCATCCTCGACGACCTGGTCGTCACCCGGCGGGTGCTGGAGTCCGACATGGCGAACGTCGCCGCCCGCCTCGCCGACACCGAGACCATCGATCGGCTGCGGGCCATGGTGGACCGGATGGACGAACTCGTCGACGACCACGTCACCTACCACGACCACGACCGGGCCTTCCACGACACGATCATGCAGGCGTCGGGGAACCGCATCGCTCGTGGCGTCGTCCGCGCGTTGGAGAGCCAGGTGATCAACACCGCCCGGTACATGGGCCGGACGGAACGCGCCCTGTGCGTGGCGTCCAACCAGGGCCACCGACGCATCTACGAGCGCATCGCCGCCCACGACGCCAACGGCGCCGCCGAGGCGATGTTCACCCACATCACCGAGGCCTGGCTGGTCCGCCGCAACGGCTCCGGGAGCCCGGCTCGCCTCGAACGCTGACCGCCGCGCCAGCCGGGACGGCGCCCACCCCCGGGTACGGGAGCGGACGCCGCCGGCCGCGCCGACCGTGTGTCACGAGAACTGGGCGAAGAACCTCCAGATCTCACCCTTGGTCCAGGTCGTGACGCCGCTCTCGGCGTAGGTGCCGTCCACCGGGCCGGGCATGTGACCGTTGTCGTACGCCGCCCACTGCACCGGGTAGCCGGCCCGGCAACCGGAGTAGGCGGTCGTGATGTGCGTACGACTACCACCGGCCGGCTCGGGCGGGTTCTGGGCGGTGCAACCGTTGTTGCGGACGAAGGTGTCGCGCAACGCCCTGCCCTGGGAGATGTTCAGGACGTTGTCCGAGATGCCGTGCAGCCCGAAGTACGCGATCGGCTGGGTGCCGCCGCTGCACCCGCTGATCTGCGCGCCGGAGATGACAGCGACCGCCCGGAAGACGGTGGCCCGTGCGCAGGCGACGGCGTAGCTCATGCCGCCACCCCAGCTGAAGCCGAGCGCGAACCGCTGCCTCGGGTTGACGCAGAGACTGCTCTCGATCCGGCTGATCATGTCGTCGACGAAGGTGATGTCCTCACCGCCGGAGTTGCCCCAGCCGTTGCCGAATCCCTGCGGCGCCACCAGGATCGCGCTGTTGTTCGACTGCTCCTGCTGCCCGTAGTAGGACCAGGCGGCCCCGCTGGTGCCGCCGGAGGAGATCTCCTGCATGGTGCCGCCCCGCCAGTGGAAGGCGAAGATCAGCCGGTACGGGTTGCTGTTGTTGTAGTTGGCGGGCACCCGCAGGATGAAGGTTCGGCTCTTGCCGTTGCTCTGGATCGTGTGCGTGCCGCTGGACAGCGTCGGCGCGTTGCCACAGCCGCTGCCGCCGGTCGGCGGTGGGTTGCTGCCGCCGACGGGAACGAGTTGCCACTGCTGGTTGGTGCCGCCCCAGTCGGCGTACTGCACGATGTTGCCGCCGTCGGCGGTGGACGCGCCCTGCACCTCGACAACCTTGTTGCTGTTGCGGTTGATCAGCCGGACATAGCCACCGTCCGAGTCGGCCAGCCGGAACTGCTGGTTGGTCCCGTTGAGGTCGGACCACTGCACGATGGCGCCGCCGTCGGCGGTGGAGAAGTTGCTGACGTCGAGCACCTTGCCCGAGTGCCGGGACTTGACCCGGTAGTAGCCGCCCCCGGAGTCCACGAACTGCCACTGCTGGTTGGTGCCGTTGTTGCGCGTCCACTGGCTGATCCGCGCGCCGTCGTTGGTGGCCGAGGCGTACAGGTCCAACGCCTTGCCGCTGTTCCGGTTCACGAGGGTGTACCAGGCGTTGGTGTCCACTGTCGCCGCCGCCGCGGGCGCCGCGTCGACCGCGACGAGGGTGCTGGCTGCCATGACCGCGGCCGCCGCCGCGGCCAACCCTGACCGCCAGCGACGTCTCTGTCGAGAGGCGGGACGAGCCTCATCGAGGGCTTTCATGTCCACTCCTTCGATCGGGGTCACCCACGAGCGGAGAGCCGCGGGTGTCCTGGCGTGCGTGCCGGCGTCGTGGTGGTGGCGTCAGCACGTTTGGGGGTGTCGTGCGGGCATCCTGCGGCGTACGGCGCACGTCGATGGCGATGCCGCGATCCGGGCTTCGGAGCAGGCCGCATCGAGCCGTGCGACGCGACGTCCTGCCGCGTGGCCCGCTGCTGAAAATTAGCGGCAAAGACGTCATACGTCAAATGACTGTCATCGATTCGAATCGTGGCCCGAAACGACTACCTGATGGTCACGGTGGCCCGCCCCCACCCGGGGACGGACCACCGGTCGGGACACCTCGCCGGGGCGGGCGCCGGCCGGATCCCGGTCGGCCGGCGGCCCTCTCTCCCCAGCTCAGGCGGTGTCAGCGGTTAGCCGATCCGGACCAACTGCCACTGCTGGTTGGTGCCGCCCCAGTCGGCGTACTGCACGATGTTGCCGCCGTCGGCGGTCGATGCGCCCTGCACCTCGACCGCCTTGTTGCTGTTGCGGTTGATCAGCCGGACGTAGCCATCGGACGAATTGGCGAGCCGGAACTGCTGGTTCGTGCCGTTGAGGTCGGACCACTGCACGATCGCGCCGCCGTCGGCGGTGGAGAAGTTGCTGACGTCCAGCACCTTGCTGGAGTTGCGCGCCTTCACCCGGTAGTAGCCGCCGCCCGAGTCCACGAACTGCCACTGCTGGTTGGTGCCGTTGTTGCGCGTCCACTGGCTGATCCGCGCGCCGTCGTTGGTGGCCGAGGCGTACACGTCCAGTGCCTTGCCGCTGTTCCGGTTCAGCAGCACGTACCAGGCGCTGGTGTCCACCCCGGTGCCCGGCGGCGGCGTGGTGGGCGGGGTGGAGCCGCCGTTGAGCGCGTCCAGGACGGCGTTGTACGCGGCCTTCTTGTTGCCGTTGCAGTCGAACAGCAGCGCGTTGTCGGAGCCACGCCACGAGTCACAGTCGCGCACACCCCAGGTGGTGATGCCGGTGCAGCGCGAGACGGCCAGGCAGGCGCGGGTGACGGCGGCGTAGATGTTGGCCTGGTTCCCGCCGGTCATCACGTCCAGCTCGGTGATCTGCACATCCACACCGAGGTCGGCGAAACGCTGCAGGTTCGCCTGGTAGTCACCGGCCAACGAGGTGCCCAGGTGCGACTGGAACCCCACACAGTCGATCGGCACACCACGGGACTTGAAGTCCCGCACCATGTTGTAGATCCCCGTCGACTTCGCGTTGATCCCGTCGGTGTTGTAGTCGTTGTAACACAACTTCGCACCCGGATCCGCCGCCCGCGCCGCCCGGAACGCCGCCTCGATCCAGTCGTTACCGGTGCGCTGCAGGTTCGAGTCCCGCCGCCCACCCGAACCACCGTCGGCGAACGCCTCGTTCACCACGTCCCACGAGTGAATCTTGCCCCGGTAGTGCGTGGCGACCTGGGTGACGTGGTTGATCGCGGCGTTGCGCAACGCGCTGCCGGACATGCCCTGCGCCCAGCCCGGCTGCTGCGCGTGCCACAACAGCGTGTGACCCCGCACGCTCATGCCGTTGGCCTGCGCGTGGCTGACCAGGCGGTCACCAGTGGAGTGATTGAACACGCCCTGCTGCGGCTCGTTGGAGGCCCACTTCATCTCGTTCTCGGCCACGACACTGTTGAACTCACGGTTCAGAATGGTCGTGTAGGCGCTGGTCGACAGCTTGTTGACGGCGACGGCCGCGCCGAAGTAGCGGCCCTTCTCGGCGGCGGCCGCCTTCAGGGTCGTGCCGGCGCCGGCTGCGGGAGTCAACACCACGGTCATGCCGGTGGTGAGGGCGACGGCGAGGGTCGCCGCCGCCAGCAACGTTCTCGGTGATTTCATGTCGTTCCTTCTCAGTGGGTGCATCGGTGGTGGTGATGTGCCACTTCAGTCAGGACGGCCCCTGGTGCCGGCGCACATGGTTGGGGAAGGCGTTCGCCGGCACCGCCGGGAGCCCTGGGGTGACGTCCGCCTGCCCGGATGGGACGCCGAGATCCGAGAAACGACGCGTAGGGCCCGCCCGGTGAACCCAACGAAACGATCGTCCTCTATATCGAGAGTGAGCGATAACATGTCGTTCGTCAAGACGAAATGAGCCGTTCACGCCGACGCGCCGGAACGCCTCGCTCCGATCACCACCCGCCGCCTGCGAGGATCCGCGTCGCTCGCCGCGCGACCTGCCGGAACGGCCGCCCCACGGCGCCACCGGAAGACGCCTGAGGGTGGCTCTGTTATCGCTCACAGCTAGCGAGCGAGACCGGGACGGGCGGCGGCGGGGCAGGCGGTCCGGCGACCAGAGGTCCTTGTCGGCAGCGCGCGCCTACGTGGGGGGCAGCTCCCGCGCCAGCCGATCCAGACCGTCCCTGATCAGCTGCCCGTAGGCGTCATCGCCAAGCGCGCCGATCCCTGCCTGCGCACGCTGAAGGCACTCGCGGGCCCGGTCGATATCGCCGAGCTTTCGGTAACACTCACCCAGGTTGAGATGCAACGACGGATACAGAGCCGCCACCGACATCGGCACCCCGGCCCGCGCGACCCGGTCATCGGTGAGCAGGCCGGCCGCTGTCAGCGCCCGCTCGTCCCAGACCAACTCCTGGCGCACGTCGTCCTGAACGTCGGCCATCGAGTGCGCCAGAACGCAGACATGCAACGGATCGCCTCGCTCACCATCGATCTCATCCCAGATCTGCGCGAACACGTCACGGGCAGCCTCACGCCGACCCTGCTGATGATGCAACTGCACCGCTTCATTGATGCGAGCGAGGGTCTCATCAATGATCATCGGTAACTCCTGCATGCTCACCTCGACGATGGCACGGATCGTACGTGCCCCGACGCCCAGCGGCAGCCCGCCGAGCCGTCCACGGCCGTAGACCCGGGTGCGCCACCGGCAAGATCCACGTAACTCTCGTCAGCCGGCAGAGCCGCCGTGCCCATGCTCGGCCAGGCTCGCCTCGACGCGTACACCGGCGAGCATGTCGGCGGTGGTGTGTGCCCGGATGTCGGGCTGCGTGCCGTCGGCAAACCGGGCGACGACCGCCCGAACGTGCCGCTCGGCGGGCGCGGCGAGGCCGTCGTAGACGGCCGCGAACAACTCCTGCGCCGGCCTCCGGAGCCACCCCTGCGGAAGAAGCTCCAGGGGCAACTGCGGATCGAGTACGGGGAACCGCCGGAAGGTGTCCATCACCTCGGTACGCGCCCGCACCGCGGCAACCCCGTCGACCTCCCCGGACACCACAGCGGGCAGCAGCGGCGTCCAGCGCCGGAGGAACGCGTCGTAGCTCCGACTGATCGCCTGGATGTCCCAGGCCTCGATCGGGGCACGATGAGTCGCCGAGCCGAGCGGGGTCTGTCGGCCGCGAAACACCGTCACGGCACCGAGGGTGAGCTGGTCTAGCCGAGCCCGAGCCGGAGCGTTCAGTTCGCGCGGCGAGATCCACAGCCCGTCGTACAGCGGCGCGTAGCCGAGCCACCGCAGCTGAGCCCGCAGAGCCCGTCGCTGCGTGCTCAGCTCCTGCGGCAGCGAGAAGGCGACGACCGTCCAGCACCCGTCCCATCGCACCGTCGAGGTGGTGGAGGCGAGGATCCAGTGAGCGCCTGCGGAGAGGCTGGCCGCCGCCGCACGGCTGAGGCGGTATGAGCTGCGGCGTCCCAGTCGGCTGCCCTCCAGCACCCCGCGGCGGGCCAGCCGGCTGATCGCGGTGCGCGCCCCGGCCGTCGTCACGCCGGTCTCTCCGAGCAGCGCCACGATGGCGGCGGACGGCAGGGAGACACGGGTCCGCAGGGTGTAGTCCGCCAACAGGGTCACGGCGACCCCCTGGGGGGAGTTGCCCACCTGCCGCCTGGGCAGCCGGAGTTCGTGATCTCCGTCGTCCGGATATATCTCGTCGATGTCGAACGGGCTTGCCACAGGCGCTCCGTGCTCTTCAGGGACGGTGTGACGACTGTAGACGGATCGCCGCTCCCCGCCGAGCCCCGGGACCGCTTCGCAATAGAGAGACTTCGATTGACACTTGTCGGTCCGAGGGGAACACTAATTGCCATGCAATGCCGTCCGGAGCCGGGCAGGGCAAGCCACAGGTAGCGGGCAGGCGCGATCACGCGGGAACCGGGCGCACCCGCTGACGGATCGCGCGACCAATCCCAGCCGAACCGGCAATCGAAGGAGTCGTCCGTTGAGAATCAAGAGAAAACTGCTGCTCGCCCTCGCCGTGCCGCTGCTGACAGCCGGCCTGCTGGTCCCCGCGCTCCGACCCGCGTACGCGGCGTCGCTGACCGAGGTGACCAGCTTCGGGGACAACCCGGGGCGGATGCGCATGCACGTCTACGTGCCGGACAACCGCCCGGCCCGGCCGGCGGTCGTGGTGGCCATGCACGGCTGCGGGGGGTCCGGCCCCGGCTTCTACTCCGGGAGCGAATTCGCCAGCCTGGCGGACCGCTACGGATACATCGTCATCTACCCGTCCGCCACCCAGCAGGCCGGGTTCGGCAACTGCTTCGACACCTGGTCGGACGCCGCCAAGCGACGTGGCGGCGGCAGCGACCCGGTGTCGATCATCTCCATGATCCGGTACGTGCAGCAGCAGTACGCGGCCGACGGGGACCGGGTCTACGCCACCGGCAGTTCGTCCGGCGGCATGATGACAAACCACATGCTGGCGCTCTACCCCGACGTGTTCAAGGCCGGCGCCGCGTTCATGGGCGTGCCGTTCAACTGCTTCGCCAACGCGGCGGACTACCCGCCCGGCAGCAGCCAGTGCACCGGCGGGAACATGAACCGGACCCCGCAGCAGTGGGGTGACGCGGTCCGCCAGGCGTACCCCGGCTACTCCGGGACCCGCCCGCGCGTGCAGCTCTGGCACGGCACCAACGACACGCTCGTGCCGTACTCGCTGCTGCAGGAGACGATCGAGCAGTGGACCAACGTGTTCGGCCTGAGCCAGACACCCACCTCCACCGACACGCCCCAGGCCAACTGGAACCGGCGTCGCTACGCCGACTCCAGCGGCACCGTCCAGGTCGAGGCGTACAGCATCCAGGGTGCCGGGCACAGCCTGCCCTCCGGCGGAATGGCTGCCGCCGCCCTGCAGTTCTTCGGCCTGACCAACCCCACGACGCCGCCGCCGACCACCCCGCCGCCGACGACGCCACCCCCGACCACGCCACCGCCCACCACGCCACCGCCCACCACGCCACCGCCGGCCAACGGCGCGTGTCGGGTGAGCGTCGCCGTCAACGCCTGGAACAACGGCCTGACCGAGAACATCACCATCACCAACACCGGCACCGGTGCCGTCAACGGCTGGTCCCTGGTCTTCACCCTTCCGAGCGGGCAGACCATCACCTCGGGCTGGAACGCCACCTACTCACCCAACTCCGGGCAGGTGACGGCCCGCAACGTCGCCTACAACGGCGGCATCCCCGCCAACGGCTCGGTGACCATCGGCTTCCAGGCCACTCACAACGGCAACAACGCCCGGCCGCCCTCGTTCACCCTCAACGGCGCGTCCTGCACCATCGCCTGAGACCAGGCTGGCTGGCGTCGACGAGACCGTGCGCCGGTCACCACGCAGGTGGTGACCGGCGCACGACCCGTTCCGGCGCCACCGGGTCAGCGGTAACCGGCGCCCACCACGCTGGCCTGCACCGCGTTCTCGGTCGCGTCGGACGGGTAGCCGGCGACCATGGCCCCCTCGTAGAAGGTGCCGGCGCTCAGGTTCGCGCCGCCGTCGGGCTTGCAGCAGTCACCACCACTGCCCAGGATGATCGCGCCCTGCTTCTTCATCGGGCTGTACCCGGGCGGGAGCGAGCCGTCGTACAGCGTGTAAAGGCTGCCGGACTGCGCGTCGCTGCCCTTGATGGCGAAGCGGGTCGTGCCGTTGTTCTTCAGCGTCGCGGTCACGAACTTGCTGGTGAAGGCACGCTGGTTCGGGTTCCAGGTCTGGCTGCCACCGGGGAAGAGGCCCCACTCCAGGTCCGCCTGCACCCAGGGCCCGCTGCCGGAGCAGCCACCGAACCAGCACTGCTTGCTGAAGTTGATGGCGTCCATCGCGCCGGCGGCGTCGGCCTTGCGCGTCGTCTCGCTGTTGCCGTAGTCGAAGCAGCAGCCGCTGTTGACGTGGGTCCCGCTGGTCACCATGTACATGCCCTCGGGCGCCGCGCCGGTCGGCACGCCGGTCAGGTGCCCGTCGCGCCAGTAGCTGTTACCGGGATTGATGTAGAGCGAGTACGCCTTGGCCCCGCCCACGGTCAGCGACTCCGAGGTCGCGATCGCCGGCTTGCTCTGCGGCGAGCCCGGCACCACGCTCGACCCCTGGTACCAGAGATCGTTACCACGCCCGGACTGGTCGAAGACCACAGTGATTACGCAGGTCGTGCCGGCGCAGAACGAGTCCTGCGTCGCCGCGTTGGCGGTGCCGCCGGTTGCCGTGAGCCCGATGTTGCGGGTCGTGTTGTCCGACGAGCGTCGGACCTGGTACAGGTTGCCGGCGTACGCCTCGTAGAGCGCTCGCGTGGTGCTGTGCGCGGCGATGCACGGGGTGCCGCCGGAGGCGTAGATGTCGCACGGGCGCGCGCCGGTGGGCGGGTTGGTCGGCGGCGGGGTGGTGGTCGGCGAGGCCCACTGCTGGTTGGTGCCGCCGTTGCAGGCCCAGAGGATGATCTTGGTGCCGTTGGCGGTGGCCGCGCCGTTGGCGTCGAGGCAGAGCCCGGACTGCACGCCGGTGACGGTGCCGTTGCTGTTGACGTTCCACTGCTGGTTATTCTGACCATTGCAGTCCCAGATGATCACCTGGGTGCCGTTGGTGGTGCCCCGGCCGGAGGCGTCCAGGCACTTGTTGCCGTACACCTGGAGTTGCTGTGTCGACGTCCAGGTCCAGCTCTGGCCGGCGCTGCCGTTGCAGTCCCAGAGTTGCGTCTGGGTGCCGTTGGTGGTCGTGGAGTTGGGCACCTCGAGGCAGCGGCCGGATGCGGTACCGATGATGGGGGTGCTCTGCCCCGGCTGAATGGCGGCCGCGGCGGCTGCCTCGGCGGACGGCGACGAGGCGCCCGGGGTGGCGCCGATGCCGACGAGAACGCCGACCAGAGCGCCCGCCACGGCGGTCAGCCGTCGGGCGCGATGACGTCTCGGGATGAGGTCACGGGCCTTTCCTGGCCCGATGGGGGACGGGGTTCGCACGGGGTGCTCCTCGGATGTCGTGGAGGCGCGGGGAATTGTCGATGCGCCCTGTCGGTGGTGGCGGCGAATCGATTCGCAGCGAATCGTATGACCTTTGAAGAATTTATGTCAATGAATGCAATGTGGCGTGACGCGCTGGCCGTTGGACCGACGGCCAGCGCGTCACCCTTTCCCGGGACGCCTACCGCCCCAGAAGCCGCCACGTCTGGTTCAACGGGCTGCCCTGGCTGGCCGCCCGGCAGGTCCACTGGTGCACCTGCGCGCCGGCCGCCGTGGAGACCGCGTTGACATCGACGCACTTGCCACTGTGCCGGGCGATGAGTTGGTAGTCGTGCGAGTCGTTGCCGGAGTAGGTCACCTTGCGCAGCGTGAACTGCTGGTTGGTGCTGTTCAGACAGGTCCACTGGTGCACGGCCGCGCCGTCGGCGGTGGACACGCCGCTGACGTCGAGACACTTGCCGCTCTGCTGGTTGACCACCGTGTAGGTGTTGGCCACGCCGGCCACCGGCCGGAAGTTCCAGAGCTGCTGGTCACCGCCGTCGCAGTAGTTCTGCTGCTGGACGTTGCCGTCGGCGGTGCTCAGCCCGGCGTTGTTCAGACACTGCTGGGAGTGTTGGGCCACCGCCACCGACTGGAAGCCACCGTCCGAGGGAGGCAGCAGCGTGACGGTGTAGGTGTCGGTCTGGTTGGTGTACGGCACTGTCACCGTCGCGTTGTTGTTGGAGACCGTGACCACGCTGTTCGAGACCGTGACCGGCCCCGGCACGGCGCCACCGCCGTTGTGCGGGATGCGTTGGGTGACGACCCGGACCTGGTTGTTCTGCACGATGCCGCTGGTGGTGTCCAGGCGTTGCAGGTTGACGGTCAGGTTCCCGGTGGTACGACCACCGCCGATGAGCACCTTCGCCGACCCGGCCGTCTTCGTGGCGTACGCGTCGTACGACTGGCTGGGGGTCACCGCCGCGTTCTCCCCGACCTGGGAGGCGTAGTAGCGGTAGTTCCACCACTCCCCCTTGGGCTGGTGCTGGCCGGCCGAGTTGCGGATCAACAGGTTGCCGAGGTCGTTGTGCAGACTGCCGCCGCTGGCCCAGTTCGCCCGCAGGCCGTCGGCCCGGGCCCGCTCCAGACGCGCGATGTACCAGGCGCCGTCGGCCGGGTTCTGCTCGTCGGGCGCGCCGTACTCGTTGATCTGGTACGGACGCGGGTGGGCGATGCCACGCGGGTCGAGGGTGGCGTTGGCGGCGGCGACGTTGGCGACCGGGTCACCGGGAAGCGAGTGCCAGCTGATGATGTCCGGCACCGTGTTGGTCGAGCGGACGAAGTCCAGGTACTGGTTCCAGAAGGCGTGCGTGGTCGACGGCACGCAGGCGCAGCTCGGCCCGACGATGAGCTGGCTGGGGAACTCCGCCCGGATGCGCTGGTAGGTCCGACGCCAGAGTTCGAGGTACTGGGAGATCGGCCGGTTCCAGAAGATGGTGATGTTGGGTTCGTTCCAGATGTCCCACTGCACCGACAGGCCGGACGCCCGTACGTCGCTGATCAGGCGGGTCAGGAAGTTGTCGTAGTCGGTCCAGTTGCCGTTGTCACCGGGGAAGCGCGAGATTCCGGCACCGTCGGCGCCCCACAGGTCGTGCGGCAGGATGATGAACTTCCCGCCGAGGGACGTGGTCCGGCGCGCCTGGGCGAGGGTGGAGTTCCAGCGACGGTCGTAGGTGCCGCCGACCCAGCCACTCCCCGGAAGCTGCGCACCACCGGCGCGCATGTACTGGAACTTGACGTCCCGGTAGAAGTGGTCGGCGGGGCCGCTGGCGTTCTCGGTCATGCCGTAGATCCAGCCGGACGCGCGGTAGGTCGGTGCACCGCTGGTGGTGGAGAAGTTGACACTGATCGACTCGTCGGCGGCCTGGGCGGGGGACGCGACGACGGTGACGGCGGCTGCGGCGGCGAGCAGGCCGACGACGAGTCGGGCCGCGGACACGCGGGCTCGTCCTGACCTGCTGCGGGACGGGGTTTTCACGGGCGGCTCCTTGGTGGGGCGCGGGGGACGCTCTCCGGAGGGCAGCGCTTGCGAATCGATTCGCACGGATCGTAGGACCACGAACTGAACCATGTCAATGAGATGACGGTGCGGTGACGTCCACGTTGCCCAGCGATCCTCCCTGAGCGAGCGACTGGCTCTTGACCCCCGGGCACGGCCAGACCTATCTTCGGGCGAACCGATTCGTCGAATCGATTCGCCTCATGGTTGGACTGGTCCAACCATGAGGCGATCAACCCACCCACCCCACCTGACGATCGATTTGAAGTGAGGCACCAGATGACCGGACTCAGTCGTCGGCGGCGCCTGGCCGCCGTCGCCGTGATAGCTCTCGCCGCAGTGACGGGCAGTGCCTGCTCGTCGTCCACCGACGGCCCCGCCGACGAGGGTGCCTACCTCGTCTGGGACCCGTATCCGCAGTTCGCCGACGACTCCGAGTGGGTCGCGCTGCTCAAGAAGTGCGGCACCTCCGCCGGAGTGACCGTCGAGCGAACCGGCTACGACACCACCGACCTGACCAACAAGGCACTGCTCGCCGCCCAGCAGGGAAACTCACCGGACGTGCTGATCGTCGACAACCCGGTCATCTCGACGCTGGCCGAGGCCGGTGCGCTCACCACCACCGACGACAACAAGCTGGACGTCTCGGCCATGGAGAAGAACCTGCTCGGTGCCGGCCAGAGCGACGGCAAGACCTACGGGGTGCCGATCGGGGCCAACACCCTCGCCCTCTACTACAACAAGGACCTGCTCACCGCCGCCGGCGTCGATCCCGCCACCGTCACGGACTGGACGTCGCTGACCGCGGCACTGACCAAGGTCAAGGCCAAGGGGAAGAAGGGCATCACCTTCTCCGCGATCGGCACCGAGGAGGGCAGCTTCCAGTTCCTGCCCTGGTTCTGGGGCTCGGGGGCCCAACTGACCAGTCTGGACTCGCCGCAGGCGGTGTCCGCGCTGACGCTCTGGACCGACTGGCTCAAGCAGGGCCACGCCCCCAACTCCGTCATCAACAACACCCAGACCACGAGCTGGCAGGAGTTCGCCACCGGCGACTACGCGTTCGCCGAGAACGGCACCTGGCAGTTGGCGAACGCGGAGAAGCTTCCCTTCGCGTACGGCACCATCCCGGTCCCGGCCAGCGCGGGCGGCCCGGCCCCGGCGCCCACCGGTGGTGAGTTCGTCTCCATCCCGGTGCAGAAGAAGACCAGCCGGTACGAGACGTCGCAGAAGCTCGTCACCTGCCTGACCAACGCCGACAACCTCCTCACCACGGACACCACGCTCTCCTACGTCGCACCTGTCGCCGCCGTGCAGGAGCGACAGGCGACCGCGGACCCGAAGCTCAAGGTCTGGGTGGAGGCGGTCCGGGCAGCCAAGGGCCGCACCGGCGACAACCTCGGCACGAAGTACCCGAAGATCTCCGAATCCCTGTGGACGGCGGTCCAGGCGGCCCTCAGCGGCGGGAAGTCGCCGCAGGAGGCGCTGACCGCCGCGCAGACCGCCGCCTCGACCAGGTAAGCGATCCGAACCGACACCATGCGCGCCACGACAGAGACCTCCACTGCCGTACGGGACCAGGGTGGGGCGGCGAGCACCGCCCCACCCGGGCCTCCCCCGTCCCGGGCCCGCCGGCCCCACAGATGGTTGGCCTGGGGCTTCCTGGCACCGGTGACCATCTACCTGGCGGCCTTCTACGCCTACCCGCTCTATCGCAACGTCGAGTTGAGCCTGCGGGAGTACACCGTCCGCTCGTTCGTGCAGGGCGGGGCGCCGTTCGCCGGCCTCGACAACTATCGGACGGTCCTGACCGACCCGGCGTTCTGGCCCACGCTCACGCACACGGTGGTCTTCACCGCGGCCTCGCTCGCCTTCCAGTTCACCATCGGGATGGCCCTGGCCCTCTTCTTCCACCAGCACTTCCCGCTGTCACGCACGCTGCGCGCGCTGATCCTCGTACCGTGGCTGTTGCCGCTGATCGTCTCGGCGTCGACCTGGTCGTGGCTGCTCAACAGCGACTCGGGGCTGGTCAACGCGGCGCTCGGCGTCGTCGGGATCGGTCCGGTCAACTGGCTCACCTCACCGGGCTGGTCGCTCACCTCGGTGATCATCGCGAACGTCTGGATCGGCATCCCGTTCAACCTGGTGGTGCTCTACAGCGGCCTGCAGGCGATCCCGGCGGAGATGTACGAGGCCTCCGCGCTCGACGGCGCGACCGGGTGGCAACGGTTCTGGGGGATCACCTTCCCGCTGCTGCGTCCCGTCTCCGCGATCACGCTGCTGCTCGGGTTGATCTACACGCTGAAGGTCTTCGACATCATCTGGATCATGACCAGGGGTGGCCCGACCGGCTCCTCCGCCACGCTCGCCACCTGGTCGTACCGGCTCGGCTTCGGCAACCTGCTGCCCGAGTTCGGTCCGGGCGCGGCCATCGGGAACCTGCTCATCGTGCTGGCGCTGATCGCCGGCCTCGTCTACATCCGGATCGAGCGGAGGCAGCAGCTGCGATGACCACCTCGACGCCCCGGGCCTGGTGGAAGACCGGCGTCGGCCTGGTGCTGACCGGGCTGATGCTCTTCCCCGTCTACTGGATGATCAACGTGTCCTTCACCCGGGACCAGGACATGCGGGCCAGTCCCCCGCACCTGTTCCCCACCAACGGCACCCTGGACGGCTACCGGGCGGTGCTCGACCAGCAACTGCCGTACCTCGGCACCAGCTTCCTGGTCGGCCTCGGCACTGTGGCGCTGACAGTGGCACTGGCCGCCCCCGCCGGCTACGCCCTGGCGAAGCTGCGGCCGCCCGGGGGGCCGGCGCTGAGCTTCGTGCTGCTGATCGCGCAGATGATCCCGGGAATCATCATGGCGATGGGCTTCTACGCCATCTTCCTCACCCTCGGCGTCCTGAACACGCTGCCCGGCCTGATCCTGGCCGACACCACGCTCGCGGTGCCGTTCGGCGTCCTGATCTTCACGGCCTTCATGTCCGGCATCCCCGACGAGTTGCTCCAGGCCGCCGTGGTCGACGGCGCCGGTCGACTGCGGACCTTCTGGTCGGTGGTGCTGCCGGTCAGCCGCAACTCGATCGTCACGGTGTCGCTGTTCGCGTTCCTGTGGTCCTGGTCGGACTTCATCTTCGCCTCGACCCTGGCCGGAGGCGGCGACCACCAGCCGATCACCCTCGGCATCTACCACTACATCGGCAACAACAACCAGCAGTGGAACGCCATCATGGCCACCGCCGTCGTCGCCTCGGTTCCCGCCGCCGTCCTGCTGATCCTGGCCCAGCGCTACGTCTCGATGGGCGTGACCGCCGGCGCCGTCAAGGACTGACCATCCGCGGCGGTCGAGGACCGACCACCCGCACCACAGAAAGGCACCCGCCACCCATGACCGTCGCCCCGTCCGGTCCGGAGTTCGGAATCCAGGACATCCCCTTCAGCTACCGAGGATCCTGGTTCAACATCTCCCCGGTGGTAGCCGAGAAGACGTACGCCGACGATCTGCACCTGGTCTCGCACCAGACCGGGCTGCACCCCGTCCTGCGGCTCACCCCCACCGTCGCCGGCACCACCGTCGTCGCCACACCCACGGTGCTGACCTGGCACCACGGCACCGGCCGGATCGAGGCCGTCTACGACGGGCCGGACACCCTGCGGATCCGGGGCCACCGGCTCGGCCTGCGGGTGGCCGCTGCCGCGCACACCCTCACCCCGTTCAGCGGCACCTACCTGTACGCCGACCCGGTCGACGGGTCACACGTGTTCACCTCGTACGAGACCGGTCGCCGCTACCGGGTCACCGTGCTCTCCGGCGCTCTGTCGCGGACCGACGGCGCGCAGGCGCTCGGCACCGCCGACCGGTCCGTGGACCTGCCAGGCGACCAGCCCTGGGAGATCGCGATCGAGGAGTACGCCACGGCACGCCGCCCGTACGCCGGATCCGTCGCCTTCGAGCGGTTGTGCCGTGACCGGATGGCGGAGTTCACCGCGTTCGTCGACGCCATCGCGCCCTG
This sequence comes from Micromonospora sp. NBRC 107095, assembly GCF_030269705.1. Classification (NCBI taxonomy): domain Bacteria; kingdom Bacillati; phylum Actinomycetota; class Actinomycetes; order Micromonosporales; family Micromonosporaceae; genus Micromonospora; species Micromonospora sp. NBRC 107095. Next base: position 2,167,130 of record NZ_BSTU01000001.1, on the reverse strand, counting down.
GCGGGGTGCGGAGACCCCGGCCGCCGAGCTGGCCGCGTACGTCCTGTGGTCGGCCACCGTCGCTCCGGCGGGTTTCGTCACCCGACCGGCCGTGCTGATGTCCAAGCACTGGATGGACAAGGTGTGGAGCTGGGACCACTGCTTCAACGCGATAGCCCTGGCGGCCGGCGAGCCGGAGCTGGCCTGGCACCAGTTCCAGCTGCCCTTCGACCACCAGGACGAGACCGGCGCCCTGCCCGACTCGGTCACCCACTCCGAGGTCCTGCACAACTACGTCAAGCCCCCCATCCACGGCTGGGCCCTGCGTCACCTGCGCCGACGCCTTCCCGTGCCGCCGGACCGGGCGGCGCTGGCGCAAACCTACGACCGGCTGGCGCGCTGGACCGGGTTCTGGCTCGACGCGCGGCGGGCCCCCGGCCACGACCTGCCGCACTACCACCACGGCAACGACAGCGGTTGGGACAACGCCACCACCTTCGACGACAACCGGGTCCTCGAGACGGCCGACCTCGCGGCGTTCCTGGTGTCGCAGCTGCGCTGCCTCGCCGACCTCGCCACCGAGCTGGGTGAGCCCGCCACCCGCTGGTCCCGGGAGGCCGACCGGATCCACGCTGCCATGCTGCGCGAGCTGTGGGACGGGGAACGTTTCCGCGCCCGTGACCCCCGTACCGGGCACCGGCGATCCAGCCGCAGCCTGCTCGACCTGATGCCCGTCGCGCTGGGGGCCGACCTGCCGGCCCCGGTCGCCGCCGCGTTGGCGCGAGGCGTCGAAACGCACCTGACCACGCACGGACTGGCCACCGAGCCGACGGACTCAGCCCACTACGTGGCCGACGGCTACTGGCGTGGCCCGATCTGGGCACCGTCCACGGTGCTGGTCGAGGACGGCCTGCGCCGGGCCGGGCAGACCAGGATCGCCGACGACATCAGCCGACGATTCCTCGCCCTGTGTGAGAAGTCCGGCTTCGCGGAGAACTTCGACGCCGAGACCGGCACCGGCCTGCGGGACCGGGCGTACACCTGGACCGCGAGCAGCTATCTCATCCTCGCCGCCGCCGCGGAGCAGCGTCGGGTCAGGGGTGGGTAGCCGGTTCGGATCAGCGGGCCCGGACCGGCCCGGTGCTGGAACGCAACGAGATGGGCGGGCTGTAGAGGCGGTGTCGTGGCACGGCGCCGGGAGCCGCGATGATCTCCAGCAGGAGCGCCACCGCCTCGGCACCCATCTCGACCATCGGCACGTCGGCGGCGGTCAGCGGCGGGCGGAAATCCTCCGCCCAGTGCTGTGCGGCGACGCCGGTGACGGAGAAGTCGCGGGGCACGGACAGCCCGGCACCGGTCAGCGCGCGCTGCATCCCCGGCAGTGCGGCCTCGTTGATGGTGGCCACCGCGGTGACCTCCGGGTGCGTGGCGAGCAGCTGCTCCATGCACGCCTCGCCGGAGGCCGTGTCGTCGCCGCTGCAGACCTCCACGCCGGTCAGCCCCCGCTCCAGCGCCGCCGCCCGAAAGCCGGCCAGCGCGCGATGACTGGGGCCGTATCCGGCGGCCACCAACTCCGCCGACCGGTTGACGAGGGCCACCTGCCGGTGACCCAGATCGGCCAGGTGCTGCACGCACCGGGCGATCAGGCCGGCGTAGTCGATGTCGATCCAGCTCATCCCGTGCGGCTCGGCGGTCCGGCCGATCGTGACGAACGGCAGCCCGGCCGTGGTCAACCGGGTCACCCGGTCGTCGGCCAACCGGATCTCCATCAGGATCACGCCGTCCACCCGACGCCCGGTGACGATCCGTTCGAAGGACCGGTCGTGGTCGCCACCGGAGGGCGACAGCAGCACGTCGAGGTCATGGCGGGCGGCCGCCTCGACGACGCTGGCGACGAAGCCCAGCTGCATGTCTGTCAATCGTTGGCTGGCCGGCGGGATGACCAGCCCGAGGGTGCGGGTACGCCCCTCCTTCAGCGCGCGGGCGCTGGCGTTCGGCCGGTAGTTCAACTCGTCGATGACCGACTGGATGCGTTGCCGGGTCCCCTCCGAGACGCTGCGTTTCCCGCTCAGCACGTAGGAGACGGTGCTGCGGGACACCCCCGCCCGACGAGCGATCTCCCCGATGTTCATCAATCGCCCTCGAATCGATTCTTGCCCCGACACGGGGACGCACCTTGCACCGCCGACCAGCATATCCGTCCTCAGGCTCATCGATCGACTGCCAACGCGTGCCAACTAGCGCTCATAGATGGACGACTATTAATGTCACAGGTATGACGTGTGACGTCAATCTCCGCACCGCACCCCGTCCCGCACCGGAAAGGATCCGATGAATGTGAAGAGAAAACTGGGTCGCCTGATGGCCGCCGCCGGGACCCTGCTGGCAGTGGTCGTCAGCGCCGGCGTCTACGTGGTCTCGGACACCCCGGGCGTCGCCCGTGCCGCCGGCACCGGCCCGTGTGACATCTACGCCTCCGGTGGCACACCCTGCGTGGCCGCGCACAGCACCACCCGCGCGCTGTACGGCGCCTACAACGGCCCGCTCTACCAGGTCCGACGCTCGTCGGACAACACCACCCGCGACGTCGGCGTACTCAGCGAGGGGGGCTACGCCAACGCCGCCACCCAGGACTCGTTCTGCGCCAACACCAGCTGCGTCATCACGATCATCTACGACCAGTCCGGCCGCAACAACCGGCTCACCCAGGCACCGCCCGGCTACTTCGTCGGCCCCGCGCCCGGCGGGTGGGACAACCTCGCCGACGCGAAGGCGGCCCCGGTCACCGTCGGCGGCCAGAAGGCGTACGGCGTCTACATCGCCCCCGGCACCGGCTACCGCAACAACAACACCAACGGCGTCGCCACCGGCGACCAGCCCGAGGGCATCTACGCGGTCGTCGACGGCACGCACTACAACCAGTGGTGCTGCTTCGACTACGGCAACGCCCAGACCAACAACCTGGCCGACGAACGCGCCATCATGGAGACCGTCTACTTCGGCGCCAACAAGCAGTGGGGCTACGGCGCGGGCGCCGGACCCTGGATCATGGCCGACCTGGAGTGGGGGCTGTTCTCCGGGGTGAACGCGGGCTACAACAACATCGCGTCCATCAACCACCGCTTCGTCACGGCCATGGTCAAGGGCGAGCCGAACCACTGGGCGATCCGGGGCGGAAACGCGCAGTCGGGCAGCCTGACGACCTACTTCGACGGGCCACGCCCCAACGGGTACCACCCGATGAAGAAGGAAGGGGCCATCCTGCTCGGCATCGGCGGTGACAACAGCATCACCGGCCGGGGCACCTTCTTCGAGGGCGTACTGACCTCCGGCTACCCGACGGCGGCCACCGAGAACGCCGTCCAGGCCAACATCAACGCCGCCGGCTACGCGCCGGCCGGAGGCGGCAACCCGCAACAGAACGCCCAGGTCGTGGGCGGCCAGTCCGGGCGCTGCATCGACGTACCGAACGGCACCACCACCAACGGCACCCAGGTCCAGCTCTGGGACTGCATCAGCAACAGCACCGCGCAGCGCTGGACCTACACCGCCGCGAAACAACTCCAGGTGTACGGCAACAAGTGCCTCGACGCCAACGGCCAGGGCACCACCAACGGCACCCAGGCCATCATCTGGGACTGCCACGGTGGCACCAACCAGCAGTGGAACCTCAACGCCAACGGCACCGTCACCGGCGTGCAGTCCGGGCTCTGCCTCGACGCCAACGGCGCCGCCACCGCCAACGGCACCAAACTCATCCTCTGGGCCTGCAACGGTGGCAGCAACCAGCAGTGGTCCACCCGCAGCTGACCCACCCACCCACTGATCGGTCGTGCCGCCCCCCGCAACCCGACCGGGGGGCGGCACGACCGGCGAGGTCCTTACACCGATATCGTTGCTTTATATATCGCGGTGCGATATATATCGCGCATGGACCTCAGTGAGCAGACGTTCCTGATCCTCTCCGCCCTCGCCGACCAACCCCGGCACGGCTACGCGGTGGTGACGGAGGTCGACCAGATGACCGACGGCAGGATCCGGTTACGCGCCGGCACCCTCTACGGAGCCCTTGACCGCCTCGTCGCCCAAGGGCTCATCGCCCCCGACCGCGACGAGGTGGAGAAGGGTCGGCTGCGCCGTTTCTACAAACTGACCGACGCGGGGGCCGACGCCATCCGTGCCGAGAGCCAGCGGATGGCCGGGGCGGTCCGACTCGCCGAGGAGCGCCTCAGCAAGCGTGCCGCCCGCAACGCTCCGCGCCTCGGGACCACCGGATGAACCCGGGCATGAGCAGTCTGGAGCGACGCTATCGACGGCTGCTGCGGCTGCTGCCAGCCGCGCACCGCACCGCCCGCGGCGAAGAACTGCTCGGACTGCTGCTGGACCTCGACCACGGCCGCCGGCACCCGAGCCGGCACGAGACACTGCACATCATCGCCCTGGCGATCCGACTGAGACTCACCACGCCCGTCACCACCACAGCCCTCACCACTGCCCTCAGTGCCCTGCTCGTCGCCGCCGGCACCCAGCCCGCCGGTCAGACCCTGGACCTGTTCACCGGCGCCGTCCTCCCCACCGACATGCCGGCCATCATCGCCAGCTGGCCGCAGATAGTCGGTCTCGGCCTGCTGCCCCTCGCACCGCTGATCGCCTGGCTGTGCGGCGCGGCCCGGACCGCCCTCACCGTGCAGGCGATATTCCTGACGGCCACCGTCGGTTGGTTCGTCGTCGATGCCCGCAACGGCGGCCTGGGCACCAACCTCGGCCAACAGCTCTTCACCACCGCCGTACCGGTCTCGATCCTCGTCCTGCTCGTGATCGCCGCCCGCGAGCGGTGGACCGCGCCCCGGCCACGCCTGTTCTGGTGGGCCCTCGTCCCGCTCGGGATCCTCGCCTGGAAAGGCACCGGAGCATGGGGACGCCACGGCGTCCACGTTCTCGACGCCGTGCCGACGGTCCTGGGGATCCTCGCCGCCGCTGCCGCCGCTGTCGTCGCCGCCTTCGCGGTCCGCCGCCATCGGCCCGCCGTCATCGTCGGCGTCGGACTCACCGGCTTCCTGGCCGGATGGCTCATCCCCGACCCGCTTCTCGTCAACACGGCGATGCGGCACTTCGATGGTCAGCCGCTAGCACTGGCAATCCTCATCACGGTGATCGCCGCCACCGTTACCGGCATCAACCACCTCGCCCGCCAGCACCAGCCCGAGGCGCGGTTGCGACCCCGATGAACCCGTGCTGCGCTGAGCACCAGCTTCTGGGTCAGACGAGCGGCGACCGCGGCGGAACACGGTCCGCCGCGGTCGCTGGACCGCGCCGGATCACCGCAGCCACCTCGCGCAGGTCATCGTTCAGCTGGTGATCGCGCCCCGGCAGCCGGTGCAGACGCGCCTGGGGGATGACCGCCGCGTACCGATCGGCGTGCGACGGCGGCACCGTGTCGTCCCGGAGACCGTGGAACACGTGCACCGGCACCCCACGCGGCAGCCTCGCGCCGAGGTCGGGTGGCAACTCGAACTCGTCGCCGGCCCAGCCCCCGGTGCCGACGAACGGGGCGGCGATCAGCACGATCGCGCCGAGCACCCGCTGCGGTGGCTGTTCGGCGAGCGTCTGGACGAGGATCGTCCCGCCCACCGAGTGGCCCACCACGACCGCCCCGTCGGCCAGCGCCCCGAGCTCCCGCCGGATGGCCGCGCTCCAGGTGGCGTAGCTCGGGTCGTCCTCCGCGGGCATCCGCGGGTAGCGGACCTCATACCCGTCCCCGAGCTCACGGCGCAAGCTGTCCACCAGCCGGTTGTCCCACTCGTCGTGCACGCCGGCACCGGCTCCCTGAATCACCAGGATCTGCCCGACCCGTCCCATCGTCACGCTGGTGTGTGCCCGGCGCGCGGGTGTCACAAACGGGCGAACGCCCGCCGCCCGGCCCGGTAGGTTTCGGGGCCGGGCGAGAGGCGGGGGGGGGTCGCGTGGTCACGGGTTGGCACGGTTGGCTCGGCACGATCAACGGCGTCGTCCTCATCACGGTGCTCCTCCTGCCGTTGGCCGCGCTGACGGTCTGCGCAGTGGCGCGCCGCCGACGCGCCGCCGGCACCACCTCGGCGTGGCGGACGTCGCTGGCCGACGTCGGCATCGTCTACGGCACGGTGCCGTGGGTCTGGATGATCATGCTGCCGGGCGACCAGGCCGGTGTGGTGCCCGGCCGGCTGGCGCTGGTGCCGCTGCGCGACCTGCTCACGATCTTTTCCGACGGAGGCCCGCTGACGGCGACGGTCCAGATCGTCGGCAATCTGCTGGTCTTCGCTTCACTGGGGTTCTTCGCCCCGCTGCGGTTCCGGGCGCTGGCGTCGGTGCCGCGAATCCTGGCCCTCGCGGCCGGCGCCTCGATCCTGGTCGAGACCGCCCAGTACGTCCTCCGACTCGACCGGGTGTCGTCGGTGGACGACGTCCTGCTCAACGCCGCTGGCGCCGGACTGGCGGCGTTGGCGTCCCGCCGATGGTGGCGGCCCACCCCCGATGCGTCAACGGATCGCCGACCTCAACCGGCCCCGGCAGCCGGACGCTGAGCGCTGGCGACGGTCAGTCGGGTGGCGTCGGTAGCCGCTCCAACCTGGCCAGCCCAGCCCAGCCCCGCTCCCGGACGAGATCCAGCAGTCGCCGCAACCGCGGGTCGGCCTCGACGGCGAGCGCGTCCAGCAGGTCGAACGGCAGATCGTCCTGTGCCACCTCACCGAGGTCGATCTGGCCGGAGGCGTACGCCTGCTCGGCCAGTCCGGCGATGAGGTCGGCGGCTTCCTCCAGGCGCGCGTCGTCGCCCGCGTCGCTGTCGAAGATCCCGGACAGGATCTGGTACAGCCGCACGACCTGCGGGTCGTCCAGCTGCGCGATCTTGCCGGGCATCCAGTCGCCGACGCGGTCGGGCCAACGAGCCGCCATCAGGATCCAGCCGTCCCGCTCGCCCGCCACCACCCGCTCCGAGGCCCCGATCTCCCGGAGCCGGTCGAGATAGGCGATCACCTGCGGCGGGAGTGCCAGCCGGTCCCCGGCGGCGAGTTGCGCGATCTGCTGACGGCTGGCCTCCAGTCGGGCGATCTCCTCGCCCAACTGCCTGTCGATGTCAGCGACCGCGGCGGCGAAGGTCGGCGTGTCGGCCTCCAGCATCTGACCGATCTGGGACAGCGGCACCCCGGCGTTGGCGAGGATACGAATCCGGATGAGAGACACCGCCGCCGTGGCGCCGTACCGCCGGTAGCCCGAGGCGTCCCGCTCGGGTTCCGGCAGCAGCCCGATCTGGTGGTAGTGGCGCACCGCCCGCACCGTGACGCCGGCGTACGCCGCCAGTTGGCTGATCGTGAGCATGCCCTGATCCTGCCTTCCGGGTCGTCCGGCCCCACCCGAATCCGAATCAGGAGATCCTGCGGCGGTAGGTCAGGTTGGCGAACACGTACGCGACCACGAGGATGCCGACGCACCAGGCCAGGGCGGTCCAGATGCCCGCACCGACCGGCTTCTGCGCGAAGAGGTCCCGGATCGCGTTGACGATGGCGGTCACCGGCTGATGCTCGGCGAAAGCGCGCACCGGGCCGGGCATCGACGCGGTGGGCACGAAGGCCGAGCTGACGAACGGCAGGAAGATCAGCGGGTACGAGAACGCGCTCGCGCCGTCCACCGACTTCGCGGTGAGTCCGGGGATCACGGCGATCCAGGTCAACGCCAGGGTGAACAGCAGCAGGATGCCGGCGACGGCGAGCCAACCCAGCACCCCGGCGCCGGTGCGGAAGCCCATCACCAGGGCCACCAGGACGATCACGGCGAGCGAGATCAGGTTGGCCACCAGCGAGGTCAGCACGTGCGCCCACAGCACCGAGGATCGGGCGATCGGCATGGACTGGAACCGTTCGAAGATGCCGCCCTGCATGTCCAGGAACAGCCGGAAGGCGGTGTACGAGATGCCCGATGCGATGGTGATGAGCAGGATGCCGGGGAGCAGATAGTTCACGTACGAGTCGGAGCCGGTCTCGATCGCGCCGCCGAAGACGTAGACGAACAGCAGCAGGAAGGCGATCGGCATGACAGCCGTCGTGATGATGGTGTCCGGGCTACGGGCGATGTGGCGCAGTGAGCGTCCCAGCAGGACCGTCGTGTCGCCGAGGAAGTGCTTGTTCATCGTTGTTCCTTCTCCGTCTTCGTGCCGACGAGGGTGAGGAAGACGTCCTCGAGGGTCGGCTGTTTTTCCACGTACTCGATCTCGGCGGGCGGCAGGAGCTGCTTGAGTTCGTCGAGGGTGCCGTTCACGACGATCCGGCCCTCGTGCAGGATCGCGATCCGGTCGGCGAGTTGCTCCGCCTCGTCGAGATACTGGGTCGTGAGCAGCACTGTCGTGCCGCCACTGGCGAGTTCCCTGACCGCCTGCCACACCTCGATACGCGCCTCCGGGTCAAGCCCGGTCGTCGGCTCGTCGAGGAAGATCACCGGCGGGTTCCCGATCAGGCTCATCGCGATGTCCAGACGACGACGCATGCCGCCGGAGTAGGTCCGCACCCTGCGGCTGCCCGCCTCGGTCAGTGAGAAGCGCCGCAGCAGGTCGTCCGCGATCACGCCGGGCTCTTTGAGGTGCCGCAGCCGGGCGACCAGGACCAGGTTCTCCCGGCCGGTGAGGATCTCGTCGACAGCCGCGAACTGCCCGGTGAGGCTGATCGCCTGCCGTACGTCGGCGGCCTGGGTCGCCACGTCGAAGCCGGCAACCCGGGCGGTCCCCCCGTCGGCCTTCAGGAGCGTGGCCAGGATTCGCACCACGGTGGTCTTGCCGGCCCCGTTCGAGCCGAGCAGGGCGAAGATGCTGCCGCGCGCCACGTCGATGTCGACGCCGCGCAGCACCCTCAGCTGCTTGAACGACTTCTCCAGGCCGTGCACGTGAATCGCTGGTTGCTCGGCCTGCGCTGGTGGTGGCGGGATGCTCATGGCGTCAGCATGGAGGGTTGACGCAGCGTCAAGGTCAAGCCCGCAGGCCGCCGACACCACGGACCGCACGCCGTCGCGACCCTGACTCTTCACTTCGATGTCACCGCCCGCTCCCATCGGTGACGTGTCGCCGTCCGCCCGCAGGAGTTGGCTGCGAGCCGTCGCACTTGCCTTGACCAGGAGCTGATCCGCGTGCCTTCCTCTCGTCGTACCTTCCTCGCCAGCGGTGCCGCCGCCGGCGTCGGCCTTGCCGTCGCAGGCGGCCTGCCGTCCCTGGCCCAGGCCAGCCCGGCCCGGCCGCACCCGCCGGTGAAGCCCGGCAACGTGCCCTTCCCGCCGCTGGTGGACGACCCCAAGGGAGTCCTGGCCCTGCCCAAGGGCTTCAGCTACACGGTGATCACCCGAACCGGCGTCACCCGGCTCGACCGCGGCCAGGGCGTGACCCCGTCGGACCACGACGGTATGGCCGTCTACGACGCCGGCCGCGGCCGGTACACCCTGATCCAGAACCACGAGATCGACCCGGGCGCCGAGTTCGGTGTGCCGCACGTCAAGGGGACCGTCTACGACGCGGGCGCCGTCGACGCCGGCGGTTGCACCGTGATCAAGACCGACCTCGCGGGCCGCAACCTGGGTGAGTTCGTGGCGCTCTCCGGCACCATCTCCAACTGCGCCGGCGGGCCGACCCCCTGGGGCACCTGGCTCACCTGCGAGGAGACCGAGGACCGGGCCGGCGACAAGTGGGAAGAGGGCAGCCGCTCCGGCGTCTACCAGAAGGACCACGGCTACGTCTTCGAGGTGTGGGCCGACGGCAGCGCCGACCCGAAGCCGATCAAGTGCCTGGGCCGCTACTCTCACGAGGCTCTGGCCATCGACAAGGACCGCACCCGGATCTACCTCTCCGAGGACGCCGACGGGCCCAACGGCCTCTTCTACCGGTGGACGGCGCCGCACGGCGTCAAGCTGGGCCCGGGTGTGCTCACCCGCCTCGCACCGAACGCCGGTGTCCTCGCCGCCATGCAGATCATCATGGACGACGGTTCGGTGCTGCCGGACGTCGCGTACCTGACCTCCGCCCAGTTGGGCCGCCCCTTCCCGGTCCGCTGGATCGAGGTGCCGGACCGCGACGCGCGCACCACGTCGGTACGCGAGCAGTTCGCCGACGGCCAGGTCACCCGCGGACGCAAGTTCGAGGGCGTGTGGGCCACCGACGAGGGCGTGTACGTGGTCAACTCGTACGCCTGGGACGAGGGTGACCTGCCGGCGGACGCGGCGCCGCACGACGGCATGGTGTGGTTCTACAACTTCAAGGACCAGACCATCCAACTGGTGACGTACTTCCCGCACCAGACCCAGTCCGAGGAGGGCACGGCGGTCAAGTACACCGACCTCACCTTCGACGGCCCGGACAACGTGACGGTCACCCCGTGGGGCAGCCTCGTGCTCGCCGAGGACGGCTCCGGTGCCTCGCACGTGCTCAGCACCATCCCGGGCGGCCCGACGTACCCGATCGCCCGCAACCAGCTCAACGACTCGGAGTTCTGCGGGCCGACCTTCAGCGCCGACGGCAAGGTGCTCTTCGTCAACATGCAGGACCCGGGCCTCACCCTGGCCATCACCGGTCCGTGGGAGAAGTACCTGGGCTGACCGAGCCCGAACGTGGGGGCCAGGCACGCGCCCGGCCCCCCACCAGGCTCGGCCGTCCCTCACTCCACCTTGGTGAGGAGTGGTTTCCCCTTTTCGACGACGTACGTGGCCAGTTCGACAGCGACACCGTCGCCGACATTGCGGGCCTGGTGGTGCACACCGTAGGGGACGGTGAGCGCGTCGCCGGGATTGCACACCACGGGTGGCTGCCCCTCCAGCCGATATTCGAGCGTTCCCTGCAGAACGCAGATGATTTCCTCGCCGGGGTGGAAGTGCTTGAACGGTGGCGAATCCGGCGTGAACTCCACCCGGGTCTGAATGACCTCCCGCCCGGGAATGCTGAGGTCGTGCCGTTGCAGGTCGATCCGCCACAGCCCCGGCGCTGACTCCACCGCAGTGGGGCTGATCCCCGCAGGTCGATCCTTGGTGCTCATGACGGCCTCCTGTAAGCCGTCGGGCCGACGGCCATTACTCGGATCAGTGCATCCCCCGTCGAGAATAGGTAGCCGCGAACGATTAGGTGCGGGGACGCCGACACGGAGGTTCGATTCTGTGGAGCCGTCCTGTGCCGGGCTCGTAAATCGGCTTGTGCTGTTTCCTGAGGGCTGCTTCGCTGTTGCCCGTGACCGACCTTCATACGCCGCGACTGTGCCTGCACCCCGTCGACACCGCAGAGGGTGAACGCATCGTCGAGCGACGCGCCGGGGCCGGGGATGACTGGGCCGAGGACTTCCCTTTCGACGGCGACGTCCTCGGCGTGCGGGGCTTTCTCGCCGCCACCGCCGCCTACGGCGACCGACGTCCGTTCGGGCACTACCGGATCACCCGCACCGCCGACGGAAAGGCCATCGGAGGAATCGGTTTCAAGGGTCGGTCGGAGAACGGACGCATCGAGGTCGGTTACGGCCTCGCCCCGTCAGCCCGGGGAAACGGCTACGCGACGGAGGCACTCGCCGCCCTGCTCGACCTCGCGACCGCACACGGACTGTCCCGCGTCGTCGCCGAGACCACCGGCGACAACGTCGCCTCCCGGCGGACCCTCGAACGTGCAGGCTTCCGGCACACCGGCACCAACGATGATCTCTACCAGTACGAGGTGATCCTCGGCGCCCTCTCGTGACCGGCTGGCACGCGGCAGTCCGGTCCCCCGGCGGCCTGGGCAGCCTGGTTCAGCGACGGGGCAGCAGCCCTCGTTCGGTCAGGTGGGCGCGCAACGTCTCGGCGTCCTCGGCGGACATCAGCCAGCGCGGGATCACGGTCGCCGGCATCCGGCCGACGTACACGACCCAGAAATCTCCGACGTCGCGCACCTGGTCGACCCCGTCCCAGGCGATGCCACCGGACTCGGAGCCGCTGCGCATCATGATGTTGTCATCGGTGATGTCGTAGGCGCCCGCGACGGCGTAGCGGCCGGAGCGACGTCGGGCGCGTGCCAGCACCCACGGCCGGTACAGCATCGACAGCACGCCGGCGACGACCAGCGCGGTCCACAGCGGTGCGCTCCGCTCACCCCACCCGAACCCGCGCGACACGACGAGGCCGATGACCCCGACCGCCGTCAGGACCGCTCCGATATAGCCGAATCTGCGTAACCGGACGGCGCCGAGCGCGGCGGCCACCCGGCCGGGGTAGGCAGGATCGGCGGGGACGTCGAAGCGGATGTGCACGCCAGAACGATAGTGCCCTCGTCCGCCCCGGGTAGCGCCTTACCCCGCCCTGCTCGTGACGAGGCCCGTGCGCGTCCTGGTGCGGCAATCTGGTGAGGTGAACCTCCACGAGCCCGCCGACGACGTCCGAACCCCCCGGGCCCAGGCCGGGTCCAGCCCGCAACACCTGCTGACGACCCTGCTCGGCGAGTACCTCGACTCCGCGGAGGCCGACCTGCCGTCGACGGCGGTCATCGCGATGCTGGGCGAGTTCGGGGTCACCGAATCCAGTGCCCGTGCCGCGCTGTCCCGGCTGGTCAAGCGTGGTCTCATCGCCATGCGGGGGAAGCGCCGGCCGCCGGTCTACCACCTCACGCCGCAGGCGATCGCCAAGCACCGCTCCCGGATGCAACACTTCCTGAACTTCGGTTCCCATCCGGCGTCCTGGACCGGCGAGTGGCTGCTGGCGTCCTTTTCCCTCCCGAGTTCCGGCCAGGCGTCCCGTCACGCGCTGCGCAGGTCGTTGAGCGCACTGGGTTTCGTGGGCCTGTACGACAGCGTGTGGATCCGACCGGGTTCCGACGCCGCGCCGGTACGGGAGGCGCTGCGTGCGTTGCTGCAGCACGTGGAGGGCGCCCGCTGGTCGGTCCTGCACGCCCGGTTCGACGAGGAGACCGGGCCACACGGTCCGGCCGCCGCGTACGACCTGACCGCTCTCGCCTCGGCGTACGCGAGCTTCGTTGCGCAGTACGCGCGGCTGCGGGAGGCCGCGCGCAACGGGGAGGTGGACGGGGCCCGGGCGCTGGTGGCGCGCACCTCGGCCATGGACTCCTGGCGGAAGTTCGCCGACGTCGACCCGGACCTGCCCGCGCATCTGCTACCGCAGCCCTGGCCCCGTTCCGAGGCCCGGGAGACCTTCCTGGACATCCACACCATGCTCGGCTCGCTCGCCCAGGCGCGTCTGGTCGAGGTGATGACGCCGCACTGGCCGGAGGCCTCGTCGTGGATCACCCATTTCCGGGCGTCGAGGAACCCCTCGCGCCCGGAGCCGATCGGCGGCAGACCACGTGTCGGCTGACCGGTAGCGGCCGGTCAGAATAGCCCAGACATTGACACTTTTCGTTACGAGCGTGATAGTAACTGCACACAGCTCCCATCGGATCGCCTGTGGGGACCGCGGCCGGGCGGTCGCCGGCGCTGGACGAGCGGGCAGTGGTGGCCGAGGGCACGGCCACCGCCCAGGCCGCGACGCGCCCCTGTCGACCAGACCCGTGGCCAGCGCCGACCACCTTCGTCGGGGTACGGATGACACCACCACCCCAGGGAGCGCCACCGTGACTGTTCCTGGAGGGTTCAATGAGAAGGCGATCGAAGATCTACGCGGGCCTGGCGGCCGCCATCGTCCCGGTCACCTCCGTGATCATGGCTCTGAGCGGGACGCCGGCGTCCGCCGCAGTCGGCGGCTCCGGCCCCTACCCGGCCGACTACGAAACCTCGACCACCCTTGCCAATCACACCATCTTCCGACCCCAGACACTCCCGTCCGAGCGCCTGCCCATCGTCGTGTGGGGCAACGGCGGCTGCTCGGCCAACGGCCTCTCCCAGGGCAACTTCCTCCGCGAGATCGCCTCCCACGGCTTCCTCGCCATCGCCAACGGCGCCCCGAACGGATCCGGCTCCACCACCTCCCAGATGCTCACCCAGTCCATCGACTGGGCCGTCGCGGAGAACTCCCGGCAGGGCAGCAAGTACTACAACAGGATCGACACGAGCAAGGTCGCCGTCGCCGGCTTCTCCTGCGGAGGCTTGGAGGCGTACGCCGTCTCGAGCGACCCGCGCGTCACCACGACCGGCATCTTCAGCAGTGGACTGCTGAACGACGCCGACGACTACCAGCTCCGGGGGCTGACCAAGCCGATCGCCTACTTCGTCGGCGGGCCCAGCGACATCGCCTACCCGAACGCCATGGATGACTGGGGCAAACTTCCCGCCGGCCTGCCCGCCTTCATGGGCAACCTGAACGTCGGGCACGGCGGCACCTACGACCAGACCAACGGCGGCGAGTTCGGCCGGGTCGCGACCCTCTACTTCAAGTGGCGGCTGAAGGGTGACACCACCGCCGGTCGCAACTTCGTCGGCGCCGACTGCGGTCTGTGCCGCAGTCAGTGGAGCGTCCAGCAGAAGAACCTGACGCTCGACGACGGAACACCGCCCACCACGCCGCCGCCCACCACCCCACCGCCCACCACGCCGCCGCCCACCGGCACCCCCGGCTGCACCGCTGTCTACTCCGTGCAGGACCAGTGGAACGGCGGATTCGTCGCCAACGTCAGCGTCACCGCGGGAACCACCGCGCTGACCGGCTGGCGGGTCACCCTCACCCTGCCCAGCGGCGCGTCGGTCAGCTCGCTGTGGAACGGGGTCAGCAGCGGCACCAGCGGGATCATCACCGTCACGAACCAGAGTTACAACGGGCGACTGGCCGCAGGACAGGCCACCAGTTTCGGATTCCAGGGCACCGGCACCGGCAGCGGAGCCACAGCGAGTTGCACCGGAAGCTGACCACGTCGCTCGGCGGGCCGGTGCCGGGGGCACCGGCCCACCGAGGGTGCGCGAGGGCCAGCCGGATAGGGAAGACTGGCCGGCATGGCTGATTCGAGCGACATGAAGGCTGCGCTGCACCTCTACCTTCGAGGGACCCGCGAAGACCTCATCTGGAAGCTCGACGGGCTCAGCGAACGCGAGGCCAGGCTGCCCCGCACGGCGACCGGAAACAACCTGCTGGGCATTCTCAAGCATTGCCTCAATGTCGAAGCCGGCTACTTCGGGCCCACCTTCGGCCGCGAGTTCCCGACCCCCGACGAGTTGGTCCCGATGGCGGCGTTCGACGAGGACCCGCAGGCCGACTGGTACGCCCGGGAGGACGAGACGAAGGACGGGCTGATCGCCCTGTATCGCCGGGTCGGCGCGTTCGCCGACCAGACGATCGACCAGCTACCGCTCGACGCGCCGGGGCACGTGTCGTGGTGGCGGCCCGGTTCGCAGGACGTGACGCTGCACCGGATCATCATCCACGTGACCTGCGATCTCGCCCGTCACGCCGGGCACGCCGACATCATCCGCGAACAGCACGACGCGGCGATCGGCCTTCGGCGGGACAGCAGCATCCTCCCCGACGACTACGACTGGCCGGCGTACGTCAGCAAGCTGACGAAGCTGGCCGACCGCTTCGCCTGAGCGGGAGACCCGTCGACGGGCGAGACGACCTCGCCCGGATCGAAGCGGCGTTCGCGGGCACCTCACTGGCCGGCCTGCGCCGGTGGGAGGTCGCCGTCGCCCTATCGGCCGGTGACGTGTGGTTCGTCCACAACCGGCCCTGACCGGCCGACGGCGCGGGAGACCTCGCGGATCAGTTCGAGCGGTTGCTCGGTCCAGTGGGAGACGAGGACCAGCTCGCGGGCCGGATCGATCCACAGCAGGTGTCGTCCGCCGTTGCCCCGGGCGCTGCGGCCGGTGGCCGGGGCCCCCGGCCACGGCACCTGATCGTCGTTGAGCCACCACAGATAGCCGTACTCCCGCTTCACCGGGCACGGAGACCACGACTGGTCAACCCACTCGGCGCTCAGCAGCCTGGTCCCGCCGTGGGTCCCCCGGTCCAGGAAGAGCTGACCGATCAGGGCCAGGTCCCGGGCGGGGATGATCAGCCCGCCGCCCCAGTGCGCGCCGCCGGAGACCACCTCCGTCGGGCGACCGTCGATGTCGACGACGCTCGTCCGGTACCCGTGCCACGACCACCGGTCGGAGGCGCCCAGCGGGTCCATGACCCGCTGCCGCAGCACCTCCGGCAGCGACCGGCGGAGCCGCAGCGTCAAGGCGTACGCCAGCAGGTTCATCCGCACGTCGTTGTACGCCCACCCCTGCCCCGGGGGCGTACCGTGCACCTCCGTCCGCTCGCGGAAGCTCTGCGCGTCGACGCTGGTCGGCTTGCCCCACAGCTCGCCCTCCCACTGGCTCGACTGCTGCAGCAGATGACGCCAGGTGATCTGCTCGTTGTGCGGCCCGTGGAACTCAGGAACGTCGACGACCTCGTGCACCGGTTGGTCCGGCACCAACAGCCCGTCGTCGAAGGCCAACCCGGCCACCACCGACACGACGGATTTGGTGACGCTGAAAGCCATCTCCGGGACGTCCGGGTCGCCCCAGGCAGCGACCTCGCGGCCGCCGACCAGGACCACACCGCTGGCCCCACTGGCGGCGAGCAGCGGGCCGACGACCTCCCGGTGACTGACGTCCGCGACCTGCGCCGCCAGGTAGGTCCCGATGTCGGCGGCGTCTCTCGTCCACCGCGCGCCGAACTCCTGGACGACCCGCCCCAGCCGCTGCTGGTCCACCGACACGTGACCCATGCCCAGCAGTGTCCAACACCGCCAGGACGAGTCGCGACCGGCCACCTAGGATCGGCTGACCGTCGCCGGACATGAGGAGCATCCCGGATGACCCTGTTGGAGCGACTGCACCGGGCCGGCCTGCGTGAGGTGGTGACGGTGCAGCCGGTGACGGGCGGGCTCGCGGCGCTGGCGGGCATCGCCACCCGCCGGGACGCTCCGCCGGTGTTCGTCAAGGGTTTCGCCGACCCACCGGCCGACGACGTCTTCGCCGCCGAGGCCGACGGGCTGGCTGCGCTGCGCGAGCTCGGCGGGGTGGCGACCCCCGAGGTGATCCTGGCGGATCGGGACCTGCTGGTGTTGTCGGTGCTGCGGGCCAGGCCGCGCAGCGAGGCCTTCTGGGAGCGGTTCGCGCACCTGCTCGCCCGCCTGCACCTGAACACCACCCATCCTCGCTTCGGCTGGCACCACGACAACTGGCTGGGTCGCCGCCGCCAGATCAACACCTGGAACGACGACGGCTTCGCCTTCTTCGCCGAGCACCGGCTGCTTCGCTGGCTCGATCAGCCCCGCGTCGAGGCGGCGCTGGACGCGGCGGACCGAGCCGCGCTGGAACGGCTCTGCGACCGGCTGCCGGACCTGCTGCCGGACCGGCCGGCGTGTCTGACGCACGGCGACCTGTGGGCACAGAACATCCTGGCCACCGTCGACGGGGAGCCCGCGCTGATCGACCCGGCCGTGTCGTACATGTGGGCCGAGGTCGACCTCGCGCACGTGTGGTCCACCTCTCCCCCACCCGAGGCGCGACGGATGTTCGCGCTCTACGCCGAGCTGACCTCGCTCGACGGCGACTGGGAGGCCCGCATGCCGCTCATCCAGCTGCGGCAACACCTCGCCGTGCTGGCCCAGTTCGACGACGACTGGGGCGCGGCTGACCAGATCCGCGCCGTCCTCGCGCCGTTCCGGACCCGACAGTGACCGGAGGCCCCTGCCGTCGACCGCGGCAACCGGCCCACCCGTGACGTGATCGACGTCCGGCGGGAGACCGTGAGCGGGGCGGAGGTCGGGGACTCCACTACGGTGACCCCTGAAACGGGGGTGGGAGATGGCACCGGAGGTGTCGCCGCGAAGGGCCAGGGCGGTGCTCGTCACGCTCTCCCTCGCCGCGTTCGCGTTCATCACGACCGAGCTGCTGCCGGTCGGTCTGCTCACCCACATCGCACCCGATCTCGGCCGGTCCCGCTCACAGGTGGGACTGCTGGTCAGCGGGTACGCCGTGGTGGTGGTGCTGGCGTCCGTGCCGCTGACCCGGCTGACCCAGCGGATCCCCCGGCGGCAGCTGCTCGGCGTCACGATGCTGCTGTTCGCCGCCGCCAACGCCGCCGCCGCGCTCGCCTCGACGTACACCGTGCTGGCGGGCGCCCGGCTGGTGACCGCCCTCGCCCAGGCGCTGTTCTGGTCCGTCGCCACGGCGACAGTGATCGGGCCGTTTCCGGTAGCGGTGCGTGGCCGGGCGGTGGCCATGTTCGCGACCGGGGCGACGCTCGCCCCGGTGCTCGGCGTACCCCTGGGCACCTGGCTCGGGCAGCAGGCCGGCTGGCGCGCCGCGTTCGCGGTGCTGGCCGGGGTCGGTCTGGCGATCGCCGCCGCGGTGGTGGTCCTCCTTCCGTCCTATCCTCCGGCCGCTGGCGGCGCCGCCCGGGGCTCCGCGCCGGACGGGCGTCGCTTCGCCGTGTTGTTGATCGCCACTGCCCTCGGCATCGGCGGCTTCATGACCCTGCAGACCTACGTGACACCCTTCCTGCTCGACGTCAGCGGCTTCGCCGACGCGGTGCTGGCACCGCTGCTGTTCGTCTCGGGTGCGGCCGGGGTCGTCGGCACCCTGGTCGCGGCGCGGACTCTGGACAGCCGACCGATCGCCTCGCTGCTGACGCCGCTGAGCATCGGCATGGTGTCGCTACTGGGGCTGTACGCGCTCGGCGCGCTGAAGCCGGGTGTGGTCGCGTTCCTCGCCGGGATCGGCCTCGCGTACGCGGCGTTCGGCTCCGCCGTGCAGAACCGGATGCTGCACCTGGCCCCGGGCAGCACCGACATCGCGTCGGCCGGGGTCAGCATCGCCTTCAACACCGGCATCGCCGGCGGGTCACTGCTCGGCGGCGCCCTGCTGCCCACCTCGGGGGCCCGCCCGCTGGCGCTCGTCGGCGGGCTGCTGGCGCTGGCCGCGCTCACCCTGCTCGCCGTGGACACGCGTCGCGGTCGCGCCGTCGGACCAGCACCGACCGACCCCACCGCGTCGCATCCTCCGCGCACGCTCCGCCGTCGAACGGTCAGCCATCGGCCCCGCTGACCACCGCCATCATGACCAGATCGCCCTGCTCGCCCACGACGGCCGGCTCCTCTGACGCGAACCGGCGGTCAGGCCAGCGCCACCGGCAGCACGAGGACCGCGAACCGGACCATCCGACCGGACAGGCACACGACCGCGAACTCCCAGCGTCGAAGGCCCGCGGTGCCGGCGGCGAGGCTGACGACGGCCAGCGGTGGAACCCCCACCGTGGCGGAGACGAGCACGGTCGGCAGGGCGGTGCGGCGACGGGAGAGCCAGCGCCGGACCGGCGCGGTCCACCGTACCGTCCGGGCCGCCGCGCGACCTGATTCGCCGCGCTGCGCGAGCGTCCGGGCCAGCCGCCCCGATCCGCGTCGCGCCGATTCGAACAGGAGCAGCTTGCCGGCGGTCTGCCCGAGCGCCAGGGCGAGCACGGCGAGGAGAGCGTGCCCGCCACGGCGCCCGGCGACCACTGCGTACGCCTCGGCGTTGACGACCGGGACGAGCGCCGAGGCGAGGCCGTAGCCGAGCGCCACCGCGGTCTCGGCGAGGCTGTTCACGCCCGGCCGTCCCGGTGCAGCAGCCGGACCACCGCTGCGACCGACCACAGCTTCACCGCGACGACGGCGACGGCGACGCCCAGCGCGAGCCGGTACTGCCCGAACGCGATGGCGCCGATCACCCCGGCGGTGTTGGCGACCTTGGCCATCGGCGACCAGTTCCACGCCCATATCCGCCGGTCGACGGTGTGGAAGTAGTTGGGGCTGAGCACCGGCCAGCACAGGAACGCCAATGACAGCATGGTGTCCAGCACCAGGAACGAGAGCAGAAAGACCACTGCCACGACCGCGACCTCGGGCACGAGGGCGACCAGGCCCCCGCAGAGTACGGCGGTGCAGGCGCGGTCGCTCACGATGTCGAAGACGGCCCCGGCTCGCGTTTCCTGGCCGAGCCGGCGGGCGGCCCACCCGTCGAGCACGTCGCCGACCCAGTAGATACCGTACGATACCGCCATCAATGTGACCGAACCGGAGACGAGGGCGACGACACCGACGGCGACAGCGGCGACCGTACGAACGGCGGTGATGTAGTTGGGAACCGTACGGAAAGGGCCGACGGTGAGGGCGGCACGGGAGTCGACGAGAGTCACCCCCGCAGGTTCGTCCGCTGAGCGTTCACGCGGAACGTGCTGTGGTGCCGATCTGGACGCGCGGGCGGTACCGGGGTGCCGGCCGATCCGGTACCTGGGTACTGGTCGGCGTTCCGGCTGGTCGCGGAGACTGTGCGGGTGATGACTGGAATCCGCGAACTGTTGCGCGACCCCGCGCGGGCGCGCCGGCTCGCGTACGGCGTGGTTGGTTTGATCATCGTCGCCGTGGTCACCACCGTCGAGGGGGGCGTGTCCGTTCCGGCGGGCTGGGCGTGGCTGGTGCTGCCGGTCGGCCTCGGAGCCGCGGCGCTGCACCCGCGCCACCGAACCCTGATCTTCGCGGCCTGCGCGGGGTTCGTGGCGATCGTGAGCACCGGGGAATCGGTGCAGCTGGGCCTCGCGGCCGCCGGCCTGGTGTTCGTCTCGACCTGCGAGGACCCGGCCCGACACCCGTGGCTGGGCTGGGTGGGTGGCTTGACCGGTGCGACCGGCGCACTCGGCATCGCGCTGCTCAACGAGCGAGGGCTGTACGAGCAGCCGTTCTTCCTCGTGACGGCCGGCTACCTCCTGGCGATCCTGTTGCGCTCATGGTCGCGCGGCTACGCCCTCACCCGGGAGACGGCCGACCTGCGCGGCCAGGCCGCCTGGCTCGAACAGCGCACCAACCTGGCCCGCGAGCTGCATGACGTGGTCGGCCACCACGTCACCGCGATGGTGGTGCAGGCCGAGGCGGGCCAGCTCAGCGACGACCCTGGGGCGGCGTTACGGGCGATAGCGGGCAGCGGCCGCACCGCACTGAGCGAACTCGACACTCTCGTCGTGCACCTGCGCGACCCGAACGCGTCGATCGCGGTGAGCGCGCCGCCGCGCCTATCCGACATCGACGAACTGCTCGCGCAGCCGTTGCGCCAGCAGGGCGTGACGGTACGGGTCCAGTTGGACCCCGAGCCGGGCCTGGACGAGATCGGGGTGTTGACCGCCTACCGCATCGCCCAGGAGGCCCTCACCAACATCGCCCGGCACGCGAAAGCCACAGCGGCCTGGGTCGAACTGGTCCGGGTCGGCGACCATGCCCGCCTGCGGGTCAGCGACGACGGCGTCGGGCCTCCCCGCACGCCCACCAGCGGGTCGGGGCTGCTCGGCATCGGCGAACGCGTCTCCGCGTGCGGTGGCAGCTGGGAGCTGAGCCAACGCCCCGGCGGCGGCACCGTCGTGCAGGCCAACCTGCCGGTGGCGAACCGGTGATCCGCGTCGCGATCGCCGACGACCAGGAGTTGGTCCGGGACGGCTTCAGCCTGATCCTGCGATCCCAACCCGACATCCAGGTCGCGGCCGAGGCGGCCGACGGCCGGCAGTTCCTCGACGCCGTACGCCGCGACTCCCGCATCGACGTCGCCCTCGTCGACATCCGCATGCCGGTACTCGACGGTCTGCAGGCCACCCGTGAGCTGGCCACGATCCCGCACGCACCGGCCGTCATCGTCGTCACCACGTTCGACGACGACGCCTACGTGCTGGACGCCATCGCCTCCGGTGCCCGCGGGTTCCTGCTGAAACGGTCCAGCGCCCGCGACCTGATCGCCGCGGTGCGCACCGTCGCGGCCGGCGAGGCGGTCCTCTCCGCCGAGGTCACCGGTGCCGTCCTCGACCGGGTCCGGGCGACCGGCCCGGTCACCCGGGTGGACCTGTCGGCCTACCAGTTGACCGCCCGGGAGCTCGACGTGCTGGCCCTGATCGGTGCCGGGCTCAACAACAACGAGATCGCCGAACGCCTCTACCTGTCGATGAGCACCGTCAAGACCCACGTGACGAACGTGCTGGCCAAGACCGGCAGCCGGGACCGGGTACGAGCGGCCATCCTGGCGATCCAGGCCGGCCTCGCACCATGAGTGATCCGGGCCGGCAGGCCGTAGGGTGCAGGTATGGCACAACGACTCGTGAGCGTATGGCAACCGTTCTTCCTCGCCAGCGAGAGTCGGGGCGCGGTGATCGACGCCGCGACCGAGCTGGAGGATCTCGGCTATTCACGAATCTGGTTCTCCGGTGGTTTCGGCGAGAACGTCGCCCCGCGCTTCCGGGAGATCCTGGACGGGACCACACGCATCGGGGTCGCGTCAGGAATCGTGAGCATCTGGCACTCGTCGCCCCCCGAGGTGGCGGCGTTCGCCCAGGACGCCGAGCGGGCGCATCCGGGCCGGTTCCTGCTCGGTCTCGGCGCCAGCCACGCCGTGGTGGTGGAGAGCGGCGGCACCGACTACCGCAGGCCGTACTCAAGAATGGTGGACTACCTGGACGGCCTCGACGCGGCCGGGCTTCCGCCCGAGCGGCGCATCCTGGCCGCCCTGGGCCCGCGGATGCTGGAACTCTCCCGCGACCGTTCCGCCGGGGCGCACCCGTACTTCGCCCCGGCCGAGCACACCGCTGAGGCCCGGGCGGCGATCGGGCCCGACCGGCTGCTCGCCCCCGAGGTCGCGGTGGTCCTCGACGCGGACGCCACCACCGCGCGCGCCACCGCCCGGCAGTACACGAGCGGATACCTCGCACTACCGAACTACACCAACAACCTGCGGCGCTTCGGCTGGACCGATGAGGACTTCGCCGACGGCGGCAGCGACCGGCTCGTCGACGCCCTGATCCCCTGGGGGACGATCGAGAAGGTGGCGGCCGGCCTGGAGCAGCACTACCAGGCCGGCGCGGACGAGGTGGCGATCCAGGTGCTCAACGGCGGCGACGCCACGACGTTCCCCGCCGACGCGTTCCGCACCCTGGCCGCGGCCCTGATCTGAAGGACGGCTCCGACGGTCCGGTCTGCCGCGACCGGCACGGCTCAGGCTCGCTCGCCGAGATCGAGGCCGGTCAGGTCGGCTGACAACGCCCAGAGTCGGGCTGCCTCGCCACTGTCCGTCCGGTTGCTGTCGGTGAGGTGGCAGTCCACGCAGTAGTCGCCGCCGTTCGCGTCGAGCTGGGGTGACGTGGCGGCCCAGACCTGGGTGGCCGCCCCTTGCTCGACGGTCTTGAACAGGCCCGGCGCGAGGTTGCGACGCCCGGTTGGTGGGTAGGACCTCGGCCCCGGGGCCGTGAGTACGCTGGACCGGCGACAGCCGCAGACGAGAGGCGAGACCACACGATGACCGCAGTGCCAGGCCAACGGTCTCCTGCCGCTGCGGCTCCGGCTGCTGCCGAGCGAGCAGCGGAGGAGGACCTGCGGGGGTTGTTCGGGCAGTCCATCGCCGTCTTCGCGTCGCTCGCGGGGCCTGAGCACCTGCTGGAGACGGCCAACCCGGCGTTCTTCGCCACCATCGGTGAGGAACGCGCCCGCGTCGGGCTCCCGCTCGCCGAACTGATGCCCGAACTGGCCGATCAGGGGTTCATCGCGCTACTGGATCAGGTCTTCCGCACGGGTGAGCCCTACACCGGTCGGGACATCCAGGTGATGCTGGGCAGCGGCCCGCAGGTGCGGGAGGCGTTCTTCGACTTCACCTACGAGCCGCGCCGGGACGCCCACGGCAACGTCACCGGGATCCGGGTGCTCGGTGTGGAGACCACACAGGTCAGACATGCCCAACGGCTGATGGCCGAACACCGGGCACTGCTGGAGCAGATCGCCCGCCAGGCACCGCTGACCGAGGTGCTCGACGGGATGGCCCGCTGCATCGAGAATCTCGCACCGGGGGTGCTCGTCTCCGTCCTGCTCGCCGACGCCGACGCCCGACACCTGCGTCACGGTGCCGCGCCGAGCCTGCCCGACTTCTACAACAAGGCCATCGACGGCATCGCGACCGGCGAAGGTGTCGGCTCCTGCGGAACCGCCGCCCACCGGCGGGGGCCGGTCATCGTCACCGACATCGCCACCGACCCGTTCTGGGACGACTTCCGGGACCTGGCCGACCAGGCCGGACTGGCGGCCTGCTGGTCGACGCCGATCCTGGCCCGCGACGGTGGCCTGTTGGGCACCTTCGCGATGTACCACCGCACCCCGCGCGTCCCGCAGGACACCGACCTCGCCCTCGCCCGGCTCTTCGCCGGCACCGCAGCCCTCGCCATCGAACGCCACCACATCGAGCAGGCGAAGCTCGCCGCCGAGGCACACGCCAGGTCGGCCAATGACGAGCTGGCCAGGGTGGTGCGCGTGGAGCGGGAACTCCGCGCCGAGGCTGAGCAGCGTGCCGCCGCCGCCGCGGAACTCGCCACCCAGATGCGAGCCGCCGCGGCGGCGCAGGCCGCCGCGCCGCACCCTGAGCACTGCCAGCTCGGCGGCGCCGCCGGGTGCACCGCGCCGGCCGAGATCAAGATTGCCGATTCGTGGGGCGACGCGGCGTGGGGCTGCCCCACCCACGTCGAGGAGGCGATCCTCAACGTGCGGTCGGTGTTCATCGCCAGTGAGGAACTCGGCGGCCTGGCCGCCTACCTCAACCGCTGACGGTTCACGGGGGCCTGCCGGACACCTGTGTGCGCAGCATAGGCCGCGCCCCACTCCGGGCCGACGTCACATGCTTGACCAGGCATCCAACGAACTTGCCGGGAGCCGCCGCCGGGCGTCCGACCCGGCCGGGTCAGGGTGTCCAGCGCACGCCCGGGTTCACCTGGCCGGACCAGTTGAAGATGGCCATGTTGTCCCACTGGTTTCCGGTGCCGTTGATGTTGGCCGGGTCCCAACCGTTGCCGCGGACGGCGTACCAGGTCGGCTCCCAGTAGAAGACACCGATGGCCCCCGCGTTGCGCGCCGTGTTCTGAACCCAGTCGAACTCCTGGGCCTGCCCGGACCAGGTCGCGCTGATGCCGTCACAGGTCGCGTCGCCGATGGCGTTCGGCTCGCTGTCCGCGTTGTCGCGGGTGAAGGGGTACGCCGTCTCCACGATCACCACCGGCTTGCCGTAGCGACCACGCAGGTCGACGATGTTGTTGTAGAGGTTCGCCAGGCTGCCGTGCCACATGCAGTAGTACGACTGGGCGGTGATGTCCCACTGCACACCCTGGGCGCGGATGCCGTCGTAGAACCATCGGGCGTTGGCGTTGCTGTCGGCGTTCGCGGTATGGATCATCACCGGGATGCCGCCGCCGCACGCCTTCGTCGCGTGGTAGCCCTGCTTCAGCAGGCTGGCGAGCGGCGCGAAGTCGTTGTTGACGACCCTGCCCTCGTTCCACAGCATCCCGACGTTGATCTCGTTGCCGATCTGGACACTGTCCGGTGGGGTGCCCTGGCCGCTGAGGCTGGCGCAGACGTCGTAGGTGAAGGTGTAGACGTCGGTACGCAGCTGGCTCAGGTTGTGGGTGGCCCAGGCGGCGGGCTTGTACTGCTTACCAGGGTCGGCCCAGGTGTCCGAGTAGTGGAAGTCGATGAGCACCTTGAGGCCCTTCGCCCTGGCCGCCCTCGCCTGGGCCAACACCCTGCTCTTGTTGTTGTAGCCGCTGATCGGGTTGTTCCAGACCCGCAGCCGGACGTAGTTGACGCCGACGGATTTCAGGATGTCCAGCGGGTCGCGGGCGACGCCTCCGGCGTCGTGGTACGTGGCCCCCAGATCCAGGCTTCGTTGCAAGGATGAGACGTCGGCGCCCCTCATGGTGAGCGTGTTCGCGGCGGAGACCGGTGTGGGCGCGCCGACGAGCGTGGCGGCGACGAGGATGCCGGCGGTGACAGCGGCGACCAGGGCCCTGGTACGGGGATGGGTGTTCACGAGACTCCTTCAGCCCACGCTGCAGGCGGCGCCGTTCAGCGAGAACCCGGTCGGCGACGCGTCGCTGACACCCCACCGGCCCTGGATGCCGAAGGTCGCCGACCCGTCCGGCGCGAGGACCCGGTTCCAGTCGACGTTACGGGCGGTCACGGTGGCACCGGTCTGGCCGATCGTGGCGTTCCACCCCGAGGTGACCTGCTGGTCTCCCGGGTAGCTGAACGTCACGGTCCAGCCGTCGACCGGCGCTGCCCCGAGGTTGTGGACCGTCGCGGTGGCCACGAAACCGCCCGGCCACTCGGACTGGTTGCGGTAGGTCACCCGGCAGGTGGAGGGTGGCGGCGTCGGGGGCGTCGTGGGCACCTCGACCGTGTTGGACGCGATCGAGACGTTGCCCACCGCGTCCCGGGCCCGCACGTAGTAAATGTCGCGCAGCGGCGTCGACGTCGGTAGCGACGCCGTGTACGTCGTACCCGACACGGTCGCGATCAGCCTGGAGGTGTACCAGCCGTCGAACCGGTAGACGTTGTATCCGAGCACGCCGACGTTGTCCGTCGACGGTGACCAGGACAACGCGACGGTCGAGGCGGTCACCTCACCGACGGTCAGGCTCTGCGGCGCGCTCGGCGGGGTGGTGTCCGGGCCGGTGTCCGTCACCGGCGTGACCACGGTCAGCCTGTCCGACCAGTTGGAACGTTGCCCGAGGCTGTCCCGGGCGATCAGCCGGAACGAGAGTTGCATGCCCGGCCCGACATGGGCGGTGATCGTGGTCGTGGTGACCGCGCCGGCGGTGGCACTGAAGATGACGTCGCCAAACTCCTGGTAGTACGTGATGTCGTAGCCGGTGATGGCGCAGCAACTGGACGTGGCAGCCGTCCAGGTGAGGGTGATCGACCCGGTCCGAACCTCGCTGGCGGTCAGGTTCGTGGGCGGACTCGGCGGGACGGGCGTGGTGCTCGGCGTGCTGACCGGCGCCGGCGGCGCGGTTCCGGCCGGCACCGCGGCCGCACCGGCTGCCGGGGCGACTCCCGGATGGGCGGCGGGCGCAGCGGTGGCGGCATCGGCCCGCGGTGCGGCGCTCAGGGCGGTTCCGAGGACCGCCGTCGACAGCAGGACGGCGGCCAGCAGGGCCGGCCGCGGACGGCAGAACAGTGAGGACCAGGAGACGCCTGTCATACCTCGACCATGCAGTGAGACATCGATGATCGCCAACTTATCTCACCCCTCGGTCGGCGGCGGCCCGGCTCGCACCCGAGGGTGCCGCGCCCTTCCTCCCGGGTCGGCACCATTCACGCCCCTCGCTGGGCTGGGAGCGATACCAGCGGGGCAAAATTCAATCCCTCCGATCGCTAGACTCGCCGCAACGCCGGCACCACCCGCAGACCTCTGCCTGCGCCAACCCCGATCGAATGGAGACGCCTATGACCCGCGACAAGGCGGCACCCGCCGGCATCGACCCCACCATTCCCAGCGTGGCCCGGGTCTACGACTTCTTCCTTGGCGGCAAGGACAACTTCGAGGCCGACCGGAAGGTCGCCGAGCACGCCCTGCGGATCACACCGGACGGGCCGGCCGCCGGCCAGGCCAACCGGGCCTTCCTGCGTCGGGTGATCCGCTACCTCGTCACCGAGGCGGGCATCGACCAGTTCCTCGACATCGGCTCCGGGCTGCCCACCCAGGGCAACGTGCACGAGGTCGCCACCGAGCAGAATCCGAAGGCTCAGGTGGTCTATGTGGACAACGACCCCATCGTCCTGGCGCACGGGCGCGCCCTGCTCGCCGCGGAGGGCACCGCCACGGTGATCCAGGCGGACATCCGCGAACCGCAGGAGATCCTCAACCACCCCGACGCACGCCGGTTCCTCGACTTCGACCGGCCGATCGGGTTGCTGCTCTTCGCGATCCTGCACCACATCGGTGACGACGAGGACCCGAAGGCGGTGGCGGCGGCGCTGATCGACGCGCTGCCCTCCGGCAGCTACGTGGCGATCTCACACTTCCGCGACCCGGGCGACCGGGACCCGGAGGGCTCGCGCAAGGCCCGCGAGGTCGAACGGGTCTTCAACGAGTCGCTGGGCACCGGCCGCTGGCGTACCGACGAGGAGATCCTCTCGTTCGCCGAAGGGCTGACGGTGCTGGAACCGGGGCTGGTGCCGTTGGCCGAGTGGCGCCCGGAGCCGGACGCTCCCGCCACGGTGCAGACCGACACCTATCACACCTTCGTCGGGCTGCTCGCCCGCAAACCGTAGGCCGCCCTGCGTGAGGTCCGTCGGCGGGAGCATGCCCCGCCGACGGACCCGCGTCAGCTCCGACCGGAGCGGGAAAATGCCCGCAAGACTCCCGTACGCGGTGCCAGCAGACGCGTCCAGCGGCTGCCGCCCGCCCCGGCTACGCCCTACTCCTCGGCGGTGGGTCGACTGCGCACCACCAGCTCGTCGATCTCCAACCGGCCGACGCGCAGCTCCCGCACGAGTGCCCTGCGGATAGCCAGCCGCCCGATGGCCAGCGCCCCTACGGCCACGGCCCCTACGGCCAGTGCCCCCACGGCCAGCGCACCGATCGACGCAGCCCCCGCAGCCCGCGCGCCGGTGGCCGCCGCACCCGTCGCCACCGCGCCGTTCGCCCGCGCCCCGGTCAACCGCATCAGGCTCACCTCTCGCTTCATCCCCCCATTGTCGGCGTACCGCTGTCCGCCCGCTTCCCCAGCAGGCGGAGTCGCCGGACCCGATCAACCGGTTCGGGGGAGCAGCAGCCGGCCCGGCCGTCCACGGTAATCGAACCGTTGCTGTGGGCAACTGTAACCGCCCGCCCGGTCCTGCTGTCGCATCGCTGACACCCATCTTCTTCCCTCTATGGCCTGCCGTAAGGGTGTAGAGCCCAACGTGAATTTCATTGAGTCCTAGCGGCGATCCCGGAGGTGGATGTGGTCTCCTCGCTCAAACACGCACCGGCCGCGCAGGAAGCAGAGCCGACGGGTAAATCGTCGTCGGCTCGTGTCACCGCAGAGCGAAAAGTGGTATCGCCGCCATCGGCCCTCTCCGTTTTCGTCACCTGCATCCTCATGGCGCTGTTGTTTGTCTTCGTGATCGTCGGCACTCCGGACAGCTGGGGTGCCGACCTGAGATGGGCGCTACGGGCACTGGCAGCGTTGACACTCGGTCTGCTACTCGTCATACACACCCGACGCCGTTACGTTCTTCCGCAACGGACATCACACCGATCCACAAAGGTATGGGGGCTACCCGAATACCAGGTCAACGTCCTGCAGCGAACCGCCGGCCAAGCCCAGATCAGCAACACCTCGGACAACGCCGGCCCCGCGCAGGCGCGTATCTTCGCCTCTGCCGTCATCTATCCCGCACACGTTCGTCAACGGCTCACCGAACGATACGATCCGGGCCAGCGGACGCTGACCCAGCTGGTCACCATCGATGCGCAGTTGCCGTCACGGGACGTCCAACGGCTGCTGAACTCGGCTGATACCGCGACACTTCAGAGGCCAGGGATTCCGGCCCAGCGGACAACAACAGGCAACGAGGGCTCCGAGGGTGGGCGGAGCGACGCCGCCGACGCGACCCAGCATCCGGCCGTCATCCTCTTCCCCGTGCTCGTGCCCCGCAAGGGCGAAATGGTGGACAACCTGCGGGTCCTGGCCGCCGACGGCAGCGCGGTACCGGTGCTCTCCTACCGGCAGTACCTGCAACTCGTCGCCAAAGTGCTCCGGACCCTCCTCGACATCGCCTACGGCGAGGACATCTCCAACGGCAGACACCCGGACGCTCTCGAAGCGGAACGGACCGCGCTCCAGGCGGTGATGCGCCGGGCCACGACCACGACTGATGAGCCTGATGACAGCGAGGGCAGCAACGCGCTGTACCGGGCAGGACACGTGAACGGCCGGGCGAAGCTCGCGAACCCCGCAGCACTGAAACTGGCGGCGCAACTGATCAAGAAGCTGTCATCCCACTACGCGGTGGTGGCGGCCGTGCCCTGCCCCGTGGATGGTCGATTCGTCGTCTCGTACGAGCGGATGATGACGCCCACCCTCGCCCTTGCGCCCCTGTCCGAGGGCATCCTGAGCTGGTTGAAGGCTCGCGCACGTCTGCTGCTCGGCTCCCGACCTGTCGACTTCTCCATATCGTTGGACAACGCGTGGACCACGCAGAGCTATCACCTCATCATCGACTGCCAGGACGGGGTGTTCGTCGGCGTACAGGAGGCGCAGGAACTGGAGGGATACCTGAACGCCCACTGGAACGATCGCCAGTCACGACTTGAGCAGAGCTTCGCACAGGAGAGGTCGGGGCCGCTGCTGGAACTGACCACGCCCCCGCCCTACTACCGTTTCCGCCGACGCGCCGGCCAACGCTACGCCCACTTCTACACACGATTCTTCCCCGAGCCCAGAGAAAAGCTGCCCAACGGTGATCGCATCCCGGATGTGCGGTTCCGCTTCTACGAGGTGCCACCGGGTTCGGTCTTCCGCGCGCTCATCGCTTCGACAGCGGCGGCACTCCTCATCTGGCTGATCGGCTTCGTCACCTCGCGCGACCCCGACCCGGGAACCGACGTGCCGGCGTTCCTTCTGGTCTTTCCCGCCGTCGCCGCAGCCTGGCTCGGCTTTGACAGCCAACCACGACGTCTGCTTGAGGGGACACTCGCGGCGCGGATCTCCCTGCTGGCCACTGTGCTGTGTTCGATCGCCGCCAGCGGCCTGTTCATGGTTTACAAAGCAGAACTCCCCCTCCTGCAATGGAAAGTCCCGGCCGAAATGCAGATCCTGGGAATCACGTCGATGGCGTGGAGCGCGCTGATGTTGCTGGCCCTGTTGAACGCGAGCACCACCGGTTACGCGTACCTTGCGAGGACGTGGGAATTCATCCATCTATCGGGCAGAACCGACGGATTCGGTGGCCCCAAAGAGCACCTTCACTAGGGTGGAGCCCTGTTACACTCGGCCCACAACATCGAGCGATCGCAATGCATTGACGCACCCATCTGTGAACCAGAACGGCACCGCGTACGTCTTCACTGCGGTGAGCCCCGTACGCCCCGGCAGATCGGATCGGTTCAGGTGATGTCCATGGACTCCGAGTACCACGTCTCATCGCACGACTGGCCAGCCGGCACCGGCGCTGACGACCTCACCCTTGACCAAGCCAACGAGGTGTTCGACCTCTTCGACTCGTACTACTCCATGGCGATCCAAGGCCTGTCAACGGTCCCGATCCTGCTACCCAAGCGTCCGCAGCTCAGCGACGGCACGGTTGACGGCAGCTGAACCGTCCCTCATCAGCCCCGACCGCAGACGGTAATTCGGAGGCGCGGAGAATCGGGCGATGGCTAGCGTAGGCGGATGAGCGCTGTCGCGACGGCCGGGCCGCGTCTGCGGTTCTGCACGGATCCGGGCGAGTTCCTGGCCTCGGCGGGTGCCTACTTGACCGCCGATCCGGTCGTCAGCACGGTCGTGACGACCGTCGCGCACCGGCTGCTGTCGCAGCGGGCCGAGGGCATCTCGCAGCCCGACCGCAATTGGTGGCTGGTGGTCAGCGACGACTCCGGCGTCGTGGTCGGCGCCGGGATGCGTACGGCACCGTATGCCCCCCACCCCTTGTTTCTGCTGCCCATGCCCGACGAGGCGTCCGTTGCGCTGGCTCACGCGTTGCACGAGCGCGAGGAGGAGGTACTCGCTGTCAACGGGGCCCTGCCCGCCGTTGAACTGTGCGCCGCCGAGCTGACCCGGCTCGGCGGGGGTCGAGTCGACATCACCCAGCACACCCGACTGCACGAACTCGGCGAGCTGACGATGCCGCCACCGGTGCCGGGCGGCTTGACGGTCGCTACCGAGGACGATGTGGAGCTGGTCACGGACTGGTTCGCCGCGTTCATGGACGACGCCGACGAGCAGGCCGGCCGACCACGGGGCACCAGATCCCATGAGATGCCCGACCGGGCGGACATGTTGCGCCGCCTCCGAGCCGGAACGCTGTGGTTCTGGGTCGACGACGCCGGAGAGCCGGTGCACCTCACCGGTGCCAACCCGCCGTCGTTCGGAGTGGTCCGCGTGGGCCCGGTGTACACCCCGCCCGCCCAACGGGGACGGGGGTGGGCCAGCAACGCGGTCGCCGAGGTCTCCCGACGGATCCAGGCCGAGGGTGCGCGGGTCTGCCTGTTCACCGACCAGGCCAACCCGACCTCGAACAAGATCTACGCGACGCTCGGCTACCGACCGGTCGTCGACATGGCCAACCTGATCATTCTCCGCTGACGGCCGGACGCGGGTGATGAGGCAACCAACACTGTTCCTGACTGTGGGACTCCCCTGCACCGGGAAGACCACTGCCGCGCGACGCATCGAGATCGAGCGGACAGCGCTCCGTCTCACGAAGGACGAATGGGTGAAGGCTCTCTACGGGCACGAGAACCCGCCGGCGGCTGGGGACGTGATCGAGGGCCGGCTCATCCAGATCGGGCTGCGCGCCCTTGAACTGGGCAACAACGTCGTGATCGACTACGGCCTCTGGAGTCGGAACGAGCGTTCTGCGCTACGCCAGGCGGCAGCGGACCGAGGCGCGCTGGTCGAGATGCACTACTTCGCACTTACCCCAGCCGAGCAGCGAAGACGACGTGATCGACGTCAAGCCGAAGCGCCACACACGACGTGGCCGATGTCCGACGACGAACTCGCCGAGTGGGCTGCCACCATCGAAATCCCCACCCGAGCGGAACTCGACGGCAGTGAACCTCTTGACGATCCGCCGGCTGGATTCTCGACATGGGACGAGTGGCGCGAACACCGCTGGCCGCCGTCGCTCTCCTGACCACCCCGCTACGCAGAGGTGGTGATGGCCGTCCGTCACCATTCCGACACCGAACGGCCATCACCTGCATCCGGCCCCGCCGACAGCGGCTGCGGGACCGCTCCGGTCCGACCCGCACCAAGTGAGTTACTGACCGGGTCAGCAGCGCGTGCAGGGGGAGTCTTTTCGGACACTCCAGGTGAAGGTGGTGCTGCCCTGTCCGCCCCCGTCGGCCGTGACCGTGACGTTGTAGCTGCCGATGGTGCTGAGCGTGCCGCTGATCAGGCCGGTCGAGGGGTTGATGGCCAACCCGGGAGGCAGGCCGGTCGCCGACCAGGTGTACGACCCGCTCCCGCCGGTGGCCTGCATCTGCAGCGCCACGGAGTCCAGCTTGAGCATGCTCTGGGTGCCCGGGTTGGTGACCGTCACCGCCCCACTCGGCGGGGTTATCGGAATATCCGGGGGCGGGCACGTCAGCGATACCGTCAGAGAGTTTGTCGATCTGGTGATGTATTCCGGACTTCCCGAAAGGAACTGGACGGTGGCGGTGGCTCGACCCGAGTAGTAGCCCGACTCGCAGAGCGTGCCCGGGTTGGTGACGCCGAGACCGAACAGGGTCACGTTGGTGTTCTGCCACACCTCGGTACGGCCGTTCACCGTCTGGCCGGGGCCACCGACCAGCCCGTGGTAGAGCAATTCCACGGTGAGGTCGACGCGACGCACCGGACCGTCGCACTGGACAGTTGCGGTGTAGTTGACGGTCTTGGCGTCAGTCTTGCCTGGTGGGCTGTCCGGCGAGATCCACCCACAGTAGTGACCGTCTGAGGCCACGGCGGACGCCGGCGTGGCGAAGCCCAGGGATGCGATCGACACGGCAGCCGCTGCCATGGCCAGCAGTAGACGGGACCTGCCGCGTCGCAAGAGCTCGATATTCATCGATGAATGGTCGCACGCGAGTGTCGGAGTCGGCAACGGCCGAGCCGGGGATCAGCCCTGCCAGGACGGTCGCCGTGAGCTGTTCGTCCGAACGACCCGCGGTGTTGGTTCTCGATTCCGGTCGCACGATCCCCGACGTCGGCCGGGAGCGTCTCGTGCTGGACAACGCGGCATGGCAAAAACCGGCTCTGACCAGGCATTCTTGACGTATGGACCGTCCGATGAACCTACCCCTGGAGGTACCACGATGTTCACCACGAAGTTTTGGAAGGCCACCGCCGAGCGTGCGGTGAAGAGCGCCGCGCAGGGTCTGCTGCTCTACTGGGGCGCTGACGTCGTGTTCAACGCGTGGCAGGCGGATTGGGCGGCGGCCGGTGGCATCGCTTCCGGTGCAGCGGTGCTGTCCGTGCTCACCTCACTGGTGAGTGCGAAGGTGTCCGGTGAGGGCGACTCGCCCAGCCTCGTCGCTGCCGAGCAGTAGCTTCAGCACTGCGAACGGCAGCGTTGCGCCGACCTGGGCCGGCGGGGCGTCTCAGCTCCTCCGGCCTGTCGGCAGGGGTGCGCCCAATCTCGGCCACTGTCCCCACCCGCCCCGCCGGGCATGCGTACGTGTCGGAGAGCGGTGCGCATCGGCGCGCAGCCGATGCTAGGTTCGCCGGCGTGACGGTGCAGATCACGGCCGGGCAGTTCCACGCGGCCGACGGGGTCGATGACTGGCGCTGCCTCTACCACGTGGTCTCGGCGTATTTCCGCACCGGCTCGATGGCCAAGGGCGTAGCGTTCGTCAATGAGGTCGGCCGGCTCGCCGGTGGCGCGGAGCAGCAGTACGTCACCGTCGATCTGCGTCATGTCGGCGTCACGGTGTCCCTGTTGTCGCGCGACGTCGCGCTGGCCCGGCGGATCTCGGCTGCCGCCAGGGACCTGGACATCCCCGCGGACCCGACCGCCGTGCAGCTCGTCAACGTCACCCTCGACGCCCTCGTCGGCGCGGACGTGCTGCCGTTCTGGCGGGCGCTGCTGGGTTACCGCCAGATCGATGATGACTATCTGGCCGACCCGGCGCGCCGGGGTCCGGGCTTCGGGGTGCAACCAATGGATGTCCGGCGTCCACACCGCAACCGCATGCACCTTGACGTCGCCGTCCCACACGATCAGGCCGAGGCCCGCATCGCCGCCGCATTGGCTGCGGGTGGCCAGCTGGTCTCTGCGACGCAGGCACCGAAGTGGTGGGTGTTGGCCGATGCCGAGGGCAACGAGGCGTGCGTCGCCACCTGGGTCGGGCGACAGTAGCTGTTCGATCGAAGGTCCACGGCCGCGATCGAGACGGCCAACCGTCGAGCCCAGAGGTCACCCGCTCCTGGCTGCACGACCAGATCGCACATCACCGGATCTCCGCCGCTGCCGGATCGGACCGGCCGCGCCGCGGCAGCCGATCGACGCTGCCGGGAGCCATGCCGGCCGATGCTTCCACACCTCTTCCACGGCAGTTGCACCAGGCTTGCACCGGGCGTCGGCAGGGTGTTCCACAGAGGAAGCACGGTGCTCCTCGGGTATCTCGGGAGGCTCGGATGAAGGGAATCATCGAGGGCATGGGCGGCCGGTTGCTGGCCATGTTCGTACCCAAGATCAGTGCGTCGGCGGGCTGTGGTAGCTGGCCTTCGTGCTGGCAGTGCATCAGCCGGTGCGGACGGGCGCTGCCCTGCGACGCCTGCACCGTCGGGGAGATCGATCAGCCCGGTGAGTGGATTTTCTGCAAGGGCTGCTGACACCTGAGGCTGCCGGGCGACTGATCGCTGTCACCATGCGGCCTTCCGCCTCCGGCCGAGGTCGTGAAGCCAATTCTCCGATGGGGATTCCGTCGGGAACGGGTGGTCGATCCTCGGCCGGGGTGGCGGGCGTCAACGAGTCGAAGCGAGGGGAACACCGATGCACTATCTGACCATCACCGTGCGGTGCGCGATCGGCCTGGTATTCCTGGCGTCCTCGGTGAGCAAGGTGTGGGGACGGGACGCGTTCCCCGCCTTCGTCGCCTCCCTGCGCGGAGTCGGACTGCTGCCGAGGCGCCTGGTCCGTCCGGCCGCGCTCGTCCTGGTGCTGGTGGAGGGCGCGCTGTGTGCGGCGTTGGCGGTGCCCACGGGTCCTGTCCCCCGCATCGCGCTGGTCGGTGCGGCAGTGCTGCTGGGCGTCTTCACGGTCGGCGTGGGAATCGCGGTACAACGGGGGACCGCGAGTACCTGCCGCTGCTTTGGTGCCAACACGGAGAGACTCGGCCGCCGGCACGTCGTCCGCAACGTACTGCTGACCGGCCTGGCGGCGGGTGGAGCCGTCGCGGCGGTCGCTTCGGCCGCGTCACCACCCAGCTCGCTCCGGCCGGCGGGGCTGGTGCTCGCCGGCTTCGTCGGCCTGCTGCTGGGCGTCCTGGCCATCAGATCCGACGACCTGGTGGCCCTGTTCCGCGGGGTCGACCACGATCCGCGACTTACCACCCACAGTCGTTGACTACTTTCGGGAGCATCAGATGACCCTTCTTGCTTCGGCCGTTCTGGTCGTGGGCCTGCTCGGTACGGTGAACTTCCTCCTCACCTTCGGCGTCCTGAAGCGTCTGCGTGAGCACACGGCGCTGCTCTCGAACGAGGCCGGGGTCTCCGCCGAACTGGGCATCGCCGACCCGGTGGGCGACTTCGCCGCCGTCGACATCGATGGCGTACCGGTGCGTCGCGAGCTGCTGCGGGCGGAGACCTTCGTGGCCTTCGTCTCCACGTCCTGCGACTCGTGCCGGGAGAAACTGCCCGAACTCATCGAGCACGCCCGGCGGGTGCCCGGCGGCCGGGAGCAGGTACTCGCTGTCGTCGCCGCCGGTGCCGACGACGCCGACGCGTTCGCCGAGCGGCTCGCCCCGGTGGCGCGGGTGGTCGTCGAGCCGAAGGGCGGTCCGCTCAGCAACGCTTTCCGCGCCTTCACCTATCCCACCATGATGTGGGTCGGTCCGGATGACGCCGGCCGGCTGGTTCGGATCAAGCAAACGGCGCCGGCTCCGGCATGATCGGGTGGCGGACGCGGCGCGGCGACATCGCGGCGGATGACGCCCGCGGGTTGAGGGCGTCGGCACCACCGGCGCGGTCGGCGCGCCGCATCCGTACGGCGTGCCTGCTCGTCGGCCGGGCCGCCCCGGTGACAGTGCTCGGGTACGTGGTGCTCATGCTCGGCACCGGTGCGCTGCCGGTACTGATCGCATGGTTGACCAAGGGGATTCTGGACGGAATCGCCGGCGACGCGGCGCCGAAGACGCTGACCCAGATCGGTGTGGCGCTCGCCGTCGCCGGCATGGTGGCGGGGTCGGCGCCGCAGCTCACCCGGTACCTGCGGGCGGAGTTGGACCGGTCGGTCGGCCTGCTCGCCCAGGATCGGTTGTTCACGGCGGTGGACCGCTTCGTCGGTCTCGACCGGTTCGAGGACCCCCAGTTCCTGGACAGACTCCGACTCGCCCAGCAGACCGGTGGCACCACCCCGAGCCAGGTCGTGGACGGCGTCCTCGGCACCGCCCGTACGGCGATCACCGTCACCGGCTTCCTCGGGTCGCTCTACCTGTTCAGTCCGATGCTGGCCGTCCTGGTGCTGGCGTCGGCGGTGCCGATGCTGGCGACCGAGATGCTGTTGGCCCGCTACCGGGCTGGAATGCAGTGGCGGATCGGGCCGGCGGAGCGCCGCGAGTTCTTCTACAGCCAGTTGCTGTCCACCTCCGCGGCGGCGAAGGAGGTAAGACTGTTCGGCACCGGCGGCCATCTGCGGGACCGGATGTTGGCCGACCGCCGGACGGTCAACCGGGCCAAGCACCGCAACGACCGCCGCGAGCTGTTGGCGCAG
The DNA here is from genome assembly GCF_030269705.1 of Micromonospora sp. NBRC 107095. Classification (NCBI taxonomy): domain Bacteria; kingdom Bacillati; phylum Actinomycetota; class Actinomycetes; order Micromonosporales; family Micromonosporaceae; genus Micromonospora; species Micromonospora sp. NBRC 107095. Next base: position 2,129,770 of record NZ_BSTU01000001.1, on the reverse strand, counting down.
GTCGGCCTGGCGCTCGTGTCCGCGGTGGTCGCCGGCATCGGCCTGCTGTGGGCGGTCCGCGCCGCGGCGGCCGGTCGGATCACGGTAGGTGAGGTCACCGTCTTCGTCGCGGCGGTCGCCGGCGTGCAGAACGCGTTGGCCACGCTGGCCGGGGAGATCGCCCGCGCGCACCACGCGTTGCTGATGTTCGACCATTACGTGGCGGTGACGACCAGTCCCCCGGATCTGCCCATCGCCTCGGTCGCACGACCGGTCGACCAGCTCAGGCGTGGCGTCGAGCTGCGGGACGTGTGGTTCCGGTACTCCGCCGAGTCGCCGTGGGTCCTGCGTGGGGTGAATCTGTGGATCCCGGCCGGTGCCACCCTCGCGGTCGTCGGGCTCAACGGTGCCGGCAAGTCGACGCTGGTGAAGTTGTTGTGCAGGTTCCACGACCCCACCCGTGGGCAGGTGCTCTGGGACGGGGTGGACATCCGCGAGGTCGACCCGGCCCATCTGCGGCGCCGTATCGGCGCTGTCTTTCAGGACTACATGCACTACGACCTGACCGCAGCCGAGAACATCGCTCTGGGTGATCTCACCGCCCTGTCGGATCGAGGACGGATCACCGCCGCCGCGCGTACGGCCGGGATCCACGACGTGCTGACCGCCCTGCCGCACGGTTACGACACCCTGTTGTCACGGATCTTCTACCAGGAGTCCGACAAGCAGGACCCGACCACCGGTGTGGTCCTCTCGGGTGGTCAGTGGCAACGGCTGGCGCTTGCCCGCGCCTTCCTGCGTGACCGGCCGGACCTGCTGATCCTCGACGAGCCGTCGGCCGGGCTCGACGCGGCAGCCGAGGACGAGATCCACCACCGCCTGCTGCGGTACCGCACGGGCCGGACCAGTGTGCTGATCTCCCACCGTCTGGGCACCCTCCGCGACGCCGACCTGATCGTCGTCATCGCCGACGGTCGGGTGACGGAACGCGGCACGCACGATTCCCTGATCGCGATCGACGGCACCTACCGCCGGTTGTTCAATCTTCAGGCGTCCGGCTACGGCGAAAACGCCGAGCGAGCGCTGACGACGGAGGCACGATGATCCGGGCTGCCACGTTCGGGACCTCGCTCGCGGAGACGTCGAGGCCGTACGAGTTGTTACTGATCTTCGGGTTGTTGGCTGCCCTGACCGGCGCGGCCCTGCTCGGATGGCGCCTACTGACACGTCGTCTCGTCGCGGTGACGGTGGACGGCGCCAGCATGGAGCCGACCTACCGGGACGGCGACCGGGTGCTGGTGCGGCGGGGCCGCGTGCCGGCCACCGGGCATGTGGTGGTCGTGGAGTATCCGTCAGTCGACGGCAAATGGCCGCTGCCGCCACTGCGCGACGGCGCCTCGGCCGCCGAGGTGGGCCGACGCCGATGGTTGATCAAGAGGGTGGCGGCGGTGCCTGGTGACCCGGTACCCCGGGACCGGGTGCCGGCGTTGGCTGAGGAGCGAGTACCACCAGGCATGGTCGTACTCCTGGGCGACAATCCGGGGTCGAGCTTCGACTCACGGCGAATCGGCTACTTCTCCGGGGAGCGGATACTGGGCGCGGTTCTCAACGCCCCTCGCTCGCCCTCACCATGACCCACGGCCGGCACCCTCGCCCGGGTGAGTTCCAGCTTGGCCCGTACCGCGTCGGCGTCGCCAGCGCGCAGCTCGGTCATGATCGCGTACGCCCGTCCCCAACTGTTCGCGGCAGCCGCCATGTCGCCCAGTGCGTGGTGGCAGTCACCCAGATGTGCCAGGGCCTCGGCTTCCTTGAAGCGATGCCCGACGTTCAGGCACAGCGCCTGCTCGTAGCACTCGATGGCGATGGTGTACTCACCCAGGTGGTGGTAGGCGTAGCCGAGGGTGTCCCAGGTGTTCACGGCCCCGGCGTCATCGCCCAGTTCGGCGTGCAGCGACAACGCCTGCCGGCAGTAGCCGATGGCCTGCCGGTAGTTGCCGACCTGCGCGTAGTCCCAGCCCACCGCGTTCAGTGCCCGGGCCTGCCCGCTGCGGTCGCCACCTCGCCTGAACAGGTCGAGCGCGACCTGGTCGTGGTGTGTCGCCGACCGCTGATCACCCTGCAACTCGTACAGCCAACCCAGGCTCAGGTGGTTGTACGCCTGACCGACGGGATCCGCGGCGTCGGAGAGGTCGATCAGTGCCCGGTGCAGCTGGTCCCGCGCCTGCTCCAGTCGCCCGAGCCCGGCGAGCGCGTGGGAGAGTTCCCTGCGGCACTGGGCCTGCGCCGGCCGGTCGTCGAGGCGGACCGCCGCCGCCAGGGCCAGGGACTGGATGGTCAGAACGTCGTGCCAGTAGCTGCCCCGGCCAAGATAGGTCGCCATCGCCCAGGCCAGCTGCGCGGCGTGCCGGTCGAGACCGGCGTGGGCGGCGCAACCGACCACGGCGATGAGCGTCTGGTGCTCCACGGTGAACCAGGCGAGGGGGTCGACCTCCGCCGGGTCTTCGGGCGTCACACCCTCCTCCGGTGCGACCACCGCAACCGGTTGCCGGTACGGCATCAGCACCTTGTCCGCCGCGACAGCCGAATGCAGGTAGTGGTCCAGCAACCGGCGTCGTGCGGCCTGCCGTTCGGGCTCGTCCTCGCACAGTTCACCCGCGTAGGCGCGGAGCAGATCATGCAGGACGTACCGGCCGGGGACCCGCTCCCCCGTCAGGTGGGCACCGGTCAGTTCGACGAGCAGGGCGTTGGCCGCGCGCCGGCTCAGGCCGGCCAGGCTGGCCGCCGCTGCCGCGGTGAAATCCGGGCCCGGATGCAGGCCGAGCAACCGGAACAGCCGGGCGGCCGCCGGGGTCAAGGCCCGGTAGGACCAGGAGAACACCGCGCGTACGTCCACCGAAGAGTCGCTGTCGGTGAGCCTGTCCAGCACCCCGGCGCTGGCCAGGTCACCGGCGAGGGACCGGAGGGTGAACTGGGGGTTGGCAGCGGCCCGGGCGGCGGCGATGGACAGTGCCAGCGGGAGGCCCGCACAGAGCCGGGCGATCTCGAAGACGGCCTCGGGTTCCTGCCCGGCGCGGTCGATGCCGATTCGGTCGCTGACAAGCTGGCCCGCCTCCCTCTCATCGAGCAGGCCAAGGGTGAGCGGGTGGGCACCGTCGACGGCGATCAGGGATGACATCCGATTCCGGCTGGTCACCACTGTGACGCACGTGGCCGAGCCGGGAAGCAGCGGCCGGACCTGGTCGGCGCTGTGCGCGTTGTCGAGCATGATCAGGATCCGTCGGTCCCGCAGTTGGGCCTGGTATCTGGCGACCTGCGCGTTGAGGGTGGTCGGAATCTGCTCCGGTGCCACACCGAGGGCCTCAAGGAAGGCGCGCAGCACCTCGGTCGGCGCCAGCGCCGCGGCGGTGGCGTCGAAGCCCCGGAGGTTGGCATAGAGCTGTCCGTCGGGGAACCGAGGGGCCAGCCGGTGCGCCAGGCGCACACTCGAACTGGTCTTGCCGACCCCTGCCGGACCCACGACAAGCAGAATCGCCGGCCGCTGCTCGTCGCGGTCGATCAGCCGGGCCTCCGCCGTGGACAGCTCCTGCGCACGACCGACGAAGAACGGCAGGTCCGAGGGCAGCATCCGGGGCACCGTGGGCCGACCGGCCGAACCGCCGGCCGGTTGTCGCACCTCCCGCCGAAGGATGTCGCGCTGTAGGTCGTGTAGCTCCGGTGCGTCGATGCCCCGGCGGCCCAGCAACGCCAAGCCGTCCCGGCACACCTCCGCCGCCTCGTCGGCGCGGCCGTCGCGGTAGAGGGTGAGAGCGAGCATGCAGCGCAGGCCCTCGTCGTACGGGTCGGCGGCCACCGCGCCGGTCAGGTCGCCCATCGCCTCGGCGTGCCGCCCCAACCCGTTGACCGCCTCCGCGTAGAGGAGCAGTGCCGTACGGTGCACTGCTCGAAGTCGTGCGACTTCGGCCAGGGCGAAGGGTTTGTCCGCGAGGTCGGCGTAGGGCTCGCCGTGCCACTGATCGAGCGCGGAACGCAGCATCGCGGCGGCCCGGTCGGCGTGCTCGGCATCACCGAACGCCAGCAGTCGACGGCTCTCCCGGAGCGCCTCCTCGAACCGGACAGCGTCGACGCACGCCGGGTCCAGGTCCAGCCGGTATCCCGATGCGGCTCCGCGGCCGACCGTGGCGATGAGCCAGTTGCCACGCCGCCCCCGCTCAGCGGGTTCGAGGGCACGCCGCAGGTGGGCGACATGGCTGCGGAGGGTGGCTCGCGCGGCGTCCGACGCGTCGTCGCCGGTGAGCAGTGTCGCGAGTCGTCGACTCGGCACCGGCTTGCCGAGCTCCAGCAGCAGGATGGCGAGCAGCGTGGTGAGCTGTGGACCCAGCGGGACCGGGACGCCGTCGCGGCGCAGCTGAATGGGGCCCAGTATCGAGACGTCCAACCGACCGTTCGTCACATGGCCAGTCACCGGCACGCGCCCAGGTCACCGAGAGCAGTTACGGTCGGGACCGTCGCACCTGGGGCCGGTCCGCCTGCCAACCGGAAAAGGCCGACGAGCGCTACCTGGATACGCAGCAGATTCACCTCAGCCATGGTTACAGCTCGATATAGATGAGGTGCATTGTATAGACATCGTCGGGGCGTCGACACCATGCTGCCGACCGATCACCGGCAACTCGCAGCGGCTCGCCCGTTACCGATGTTCTGCTGGCACGGTTTCGTCGACCTCCCTGACCCATCCGAGGAACCGGCGGTGCAGCACGCCGGCCGGGGTCCACGGCATGTCCTCGGTCGCCTGAACGAGGTAGGACCCGAGGTAGAGAGTCAGCGACACGGGGGCATCCGCATACTCCGCCCGCAGCTCGCGCTTGCGAGTCCGGCAGGGCCAGGGCAGGCCGCAGCCACCGCAGCTCCAGATCGGCATGACCGGACCGTGCACGGTCACCGCACACCCGCCAGGAAGCGATCCGTGATCGCCCGGGCCTGCCGGCTGGTCACCCAGTCCACCTGCCAGCACGGGTACGGCGTGAGCCGAGCCCACCACACCCGGCAACCGACACACATACCGTCCAACCCGCGGACGTGCACCGCGACGATCGCCTGCTCCTGACCGCTGTTCACTCCTCGCCCACCTGCGGCCAGTGACCCCGACTGATCGGAATCCGGTGCCGGCCACGGCAGGGCAGGTCGGCTCCACAGCGGCAGATACGCCGCCAGAGCTGCCACGACCACACCGGCCGATGCCGCCGGGCAAAAGTCAACGCGGTGGCCGAGAGGTACTCGTCGTACGAGACGCGCCGCATGTGCCCTCCCTCGTCGGTCAGGAGGGCGGCATCATCGCCCTCCGCTGAGGGGGACACGACGACCAGGCGACTGCCGCACCGCCCGCCGCATCCCGTGAGGGCGACGCTACGTACCGTCGCAGTGCGGAATGGGTAAGGTTCCTACCCCCTAGATCACGAGACCAGGCCAACCTTCACCGCGAGGTCACGGGCATCCTCGCGGGTGGACCGCGGACCGTCGAGCAGGTCCAGGGTGATCTGTCGGGCGTACCCGTTGAAGCGGATCGTCTCCGGGGCCGACTCGTACGCCTGACGGAGGGTCGCCACGGTCCTTTCGGTGTCGTCCTTGCCGTAGTGCGCCCGCGCGACCTCGATGAGATGGCGTGCCCGGCGCGGCCTCGACGGAATCGCCGCCGAATCGTGGCGGCGCGCCTGCCGAACCGCCTCACCCGACTTCTGCAACTCCACCGCCACGGTCACCGCGTGGGCGCCCATGATGACCTGCGAGAACGACGTCTGCGGCTGGTAGAAACCCTGCGGCAGTCGCTGCGCCACCCGGTCCGCGCGATCCCAGTACCGCCAGGCCCGCCCCTCCTCACCGGCGCGGGCAGCGGTGTAGGCAGCCTCGAAGTTCAACGCGCCCCAGAGCGCCAACAGGTTGGTGTTCCCATCGGACGTACGCGGCTCCAGCACCGACAGAAGATCCAGGGTCACCGCCATCGCGGTGTCCCAGTCACCGGCATCCCGATGCACCTGGCACAGGAACCATCCCGCGCACGCCAGCGCCTCCGGGTCGCCGGACTCCTGCCCCGCCACCATCGCCCGGTCCGCGACCCGCCACAACAACTCCGCAGCGGGTTGGTAGGCAAGGAACATCTGCGTCAACCCGAACGTCTCCGCCAACAGGGCCTGAGCCTGCCGACGCTCATCACCCTGGTACGCCAACGCGGCGCGCTGCACGTCGCGCAGCAGCCCCGGCAACAACCCGCCCAGCACCGTACGGTGATCCGACGCCTGATGACGCGCCCGCCACGCCATCGCCAGCCGACCTCTCAGGCTCGCCAACGACTCCGGAGAAGCCTCATCGGAAACTGCGAAACGGTTCACCGCATCCCGGACCGACGCCAGCGCCGGATGCTCCGGCCCGTTGACCACAGCAGACCGGGCGCCCAACTCACCGGCCAGGGCAGACACCTCGACCTTGAGAGCACGCGCGATGCGATCCAGCATGTGAATGCGCGGCGGCAGGAGGCGATCGGTCTCCACTGCCTTGACCCATTCGGCGCTGCGCCCCACCAACCCACCGAGCACCGCACGGGTCTTCCCCGACCGCTCCCGGTAGACCTTCAGTCGCTGCCCGAAGGTCAACTCTGGCAAGGAATCCATCACGGGCCTCCTCGTAGCGCAGGACGGACCATCGGCAGCCAGGCCGCCGCCAGCCAACGCTACCGGCCTGCCTGCCGCCTTATAACCCCTCACACGCCACGCGGTGGCTTTGCTTTCTCACCTCTACGGCGCAACTGAGCAAGGCCCTGGCCAACGCCTCGGCTCGGTCTGCCGACAACCACAACGAGCCATGTGGCACATCGTCATCGGCACCGGCCCACCCTCACCCCTCCTTGGCGACCGCTTCGGGCCCAGAGAACGGCGGGGCGACTTCGACCAGGCCGGATACTCACTCACCACTGAGAGCGAACCCCACGGCGGGGTGGTCGAGCTGATCGGGTCCTGCCATCCTGACGTCGTGAAGCCCAACCTGGAGAGAATCTCGGGAAAGCAGGACCGGCTGGCAGAGGCGATTCTGGCTCGCGCGCCGCGACGCATGGATCAAAGATTCGTCAGCTCCCTCGATCCCTCTGCGTCACTCGCCCTGGGGCGATACGGCGTCCGCCTCGCCACGCTGGCGCTGAGGCAAGACTCTCCCGACCTACTACGCCGTTCATTGCTCGCAACAGGGCTCTCCGGATGTTTGGCACCCGACGATGTCCGGGACCTCATGGTGGGTTTGGCATTGCCGTGGACCGTGGCACAGCAGCTCGGCGCGTCCCCGGCCACGGTGTTCGCCGCTGTCGCCGACAGCCTTCCGGATGGTCCGATCGCCAAACTGTTCAAGACCTTCGGTGCCCGGACAGACATCACCTTGGAAGCCTTCGGCTGGGAATTGGTCACAACCGTCAGCGGCCCGGACTTCCGCCCGCAGTACTGACCACAGGGCGCACCCGGCCGCTCGGGGCGGGGCACCTCACATTCCGACTGCGACTGCGAGCGACCGACTCTCGGCGGACAACCCCTGGCCTGGCTCACTCCCGGCCGCAGGAGTAAGCGTCCAACACCTTCTGTTCTGTTGATCACGAGCACAGGCGTAGTACGCCAAGGTGAGCCGAACGCGGATGTGCAACGATGATCGGCATGTCGACCTTCCGAAAGGGCAATGCCGCGTAGGCGTCCCGCACAACTGCGTGCCGACTCCATCTACCGGCGACCGCTTGACGGGTCAACCTCTGTCATCCCTGGGCTCTCGGTCCGGAGCTTGAGAGCCATCGCCTACCTCGAACGCACCCGACTCTGGAATCAGGCGGTGTCTGATGCGCTGGGGGCCTGGTCATGGTTTGTGCGCCACCCATGGCATCGCTTGTGGGACCCGACCGCCGGCTGTGGGGTGATGCAGTGCTGTCCGAACCCTCCCGAGCTGCGCTGGATCTTGGACGTCGTCGTTACGGTCCTGCCACCGAACGATGCCCGGCACCTCCGTAAGTAGATCGCAGCCCTTGATGAGCATGGGTGATCGGGCGTGAGGGTCGGGCCCCTACGACTCGCGCACCCGGTTACGGCGGTGGTGGACGATCAGCGCGACCGCGCAGAGCAGCGCCACCAGCCCGAACCCGGAGCTGAGCCACTGGTTGTCCGCAGCGGTTGACAGCACCACGTTGGCCGCCGCGCTGACGAAGAGCACCAGCCACAGCAGCGGGCGTAGCGGGCCGCCCGACTTCTTCGGTGCGGCGACCGGGGCCTCGGTGATGCGGTACGGATCGGTCATGACTGCCTCCTTCGGCGGATGTTCCTCGACGCCGTCAACGCTAGGTAGGCGGCGCGGCGGCGACGATCCCGCCAGCTCGACGACAGGGGTACAGCAGGCTGTACCTTCCGCGCCGAGCGTTGCTGGGCGGGGCCTGCGGTGGCCTATGTTGGCGGGGGAGGTGGGTCGATGGGGTACGTGCGGGGCCGGGTTCGCGCCTCGGTCGCCGCCTTGGAGCACCTCGTCGGAGGGTTGGGCACCGCAACGCTGGCGCTGGGCGCGCTGCTCTGGGCGGCGATCGTGGCGGTGGCCTGCCTGGTCGGGGTGGGGTTGCTGGCGGCGCCCGGTGCGTTGCGGGCGGTGCGCTGGGTGAGCGACCGCGAGCGCGCTCGGCTGTCCCGCTGGGGCGAGCCGATCCCCACGCCGGGGCCGGTGCCGACCGGGTTGCGGACGGCTGTGCACGATCCGTTCATGCGCCGGGAGCTGGGCTGGGTCGCGCTGTACTCGCTCGTCGGCCTGGTGACCGGGCTGGTCGGCGTCGCGTTGCCGCTCTATGCGGTGCAGGACGGCACCTTCCCGCTGTGGTACCGGCTGGTCCCCCCCGACGCTGCGCCGGGGATCGTCTGGTGGCGCATCGATGGCCTGTCCGACGCGCTCTGGGTCGGGGTGCTCGGGCTGGGTTGCCTGGCCGCCGCGATCTGGTTCAGCCCGGTCCTGGCCCGTCTCCAGGCCTGGCCGGGCCGTCGGCTGCTGCCTCCGCCGCCGGGTGTCGACCTGTCGCTGCGGGTGGCCGAGCTGACCGCCACCCGCGCTGCGGCGCTGGACGCCCACGCTGTCGAACTGCGCCGGATCGAGCGGTCGCTGCACGACGGCACCCAGAACCGGTTGGTGGCGGTCAACGTGTTGCTGGGCGCCGCACGGCGGGCCGTGCGCCGCAATCCGGACCGCGCCGACGAGATCCTCGGGCAGGCGCAGGACGCCGCGGAACAGGCACTCGGCGAGCTGCGTACGGTGGTGCGGGGGATCCTGCCGCCGGTGCTGGACGACCGGGGTCTCGCCGGGGCGCTGGCGGGCCTGGCCGGCAGCTGCGCGGTGCCCTGCCGACTGGAGGTGGACGTGGCCGTGCGGTGCGCGGCCTCGGTCGAGGCCACCGCCTACTTCGTGGTGGCCGAGGCGCTGACCAACGTCGTCCGGCACAGCGGTGCGAGCCGCGTTGACGTGGCCGTGCGCCGCGAGCACGGCCGGCTGCTGGTGAGCATCGAGGACGACGGGCACGGCGACGCGGACGAGACACGTGGCTCGGGGCTCACCGGTATCCGGCGGCGGGTCGAGGCGTACGACGGCCGGATGACGCTGACGAGCCCACCGGGAGGGCCGACAAGGATGGACGTGGAGCTGCCATGCGGATCGTGATCGCCGAGGACGACCCGCTGCTGCGTGAGGGTTTGGCGCTGCTGCTGCGGGCCGAGGATCTGGACGTGGTCGCCACGGCCGGCACTCCGGGCGAGTTCCTGGTCGCCGTGGACGAACACGCGCCGGACGTCGCGATCGTCGACGTACGGATGCCCCCCACCCACACCGACGAGGGCATCGTGGCCGCCGTGGAGGCCCGGCGGCGGCGCCCCGGCCTGGCGGTGCTGGTCCTGTCGGCGTACGTGGAGCAGGCGTTCGCCACCGACCTGTTCTCGGTCGGCGCCGTCGGGCTCGGTTACCTGCTGAAGGAGCGGGTGGGCCGGGTCGAGGAGTTCCTCACCGCGCTGCACCGCGTCGCGGGCGGCGGCAGCGTGATCGACCCGGAGGTGGTGGCGCAGTTGCTCGCCCGCAACCGCCGGACGGACACGGCGCTGAGCGAGCTGTCGCCGCGTGAGCGTGAGGTGCTGGGGCTGATGGCCGAAGGGCTTGGCAACAGCGCGATCGCCGAGCGGCTGTTCGTCACCGACGGCGCGGTGCACAAGCACATCCGCAGCATCTTCTCGAAGCTTCAGCTGCCACCGGACGACCGCGCCGACCGCCGGGTCACCGCCGTGTTGCGCTACCTGGACGGCGATCGGCGGTAGCGCCTGCTGTACCCGGACCTGGCAGCCCGCGGGATGGTTGCCGTTCTCCCACGTCAATAGCGTTTCTGGTGCGCGCAGTTCTTGCCGATGACACGGAGAGAGGCCACCAGAATGCCGGACTATCCGGGACAGACAAGCGAAGCGGCGGTACGCGTCGAACACCTCACCCGCGTGTACGACGCCGGCCCTCATCAGGTGGTTGCGCTCGCGGGCCTCGACGTCCGTTTCGACAGGGGCACCTTCACGGCGGTGATGGGGCCCTCGGGCTCCGGCAAGAGCACGCTGTTACAGACCGCGGCCGGGCTCGACCGGCCCACCTCCGGTCGGGTGGTGATCGGAGGCACCGACCTGTCCGGGCTGTCCGAGACCCGCCTCACCGAGCTGCGTCGTACCCGGATCGGGTTCGTCTTCCAGGCGTTCAACCTGATCGGCGCGCTGACCGTCGAGGAGAACATCGTGCTGCCCCTGCGCCTGGCCGGCGTCCGTCCGGACCGGGCCTGGCTGACCCGGGTGGTCGAGCGGGTCGGCCTGACCGACCGGCTGCACCACCGGCCGGCCGCGCTCTCCGGCGGCCAGCAGCAGCGGGTGGCGATCGCCCGCGCGCTGGCCACCCGCCCCGAGGTGATCTTCTGCGATGAGCCGACCGGCGCTCTCGACTCCCGCAGCGCGGCGGAGGTGCTGACGCTGCTCCGCGCGGTCGTGGACGAACACGGGCTGACCGTGGTGATGGTGACCCACGACCCGATCGCCGCGTCGTACGCGGACCGCGTGCTCGTGTTGGCCGACGGTGTGATCGTCGCCGACCTTCCGCAGCTCGGAGCCGCCGGTATCGCCGAGCACCTGGCGTCGCTGGATCGGCGGGTCCTCCGATGACCGGGCTCGCCGCCCGCCTGCTGCGGCACCGCGCCGGTCCCGCCGCCGCCACAGTGCTGGCCCTGACCGTCGGCGTGCTGATCCTGGTGGCGATGGGCACCCTCGTGGAGTCCGGGCTGCGTTTCCGCGCGGAGCCACGGCTCTGGGCGGCGGCCGACGTGGTCGTCGCCAACCGCACCGTCAGCCACACGTTCAAGGAGTTCGGCGACACCACCACGAGCACCGTCGCGCTGCCCGAGGGCGGCACTGTGGACGCGGCGGTGGTGGACCGGATCCGCCAGGTGCCGGGCGTCGCGGCCGTCGCCGGCGACGACGCGGTGGTGATCGGCTCCCCCGCCGCCGTGGGCCACGGCTGGGACACGTACGCCTTCACCGGTCGTCGGATCGCCGCGGGCGCCGCGCCACGGGCCGACGACGAGGTGCTGCTCGACACCCGGTTCGGCGTGGCACCCGGCGAGCGCATCGACCTGGTCGTCGGCGGGGTCGGGCGGTCGTACCTGGTGAGCGGAACCACCGAGACCGGTACGGCGGCGGTGTTCTTCACCGACGCGCAGGCCGCCCGGTTGTCCGCCCACCCCGGCCGGGTGGACGCGATCGGCGTGCGGATGGTGCCCGGCGCCGACGTCGGCGCGGTGCGCGAGATCGCGTCGGCGGCCGGCGCCACGACGTACGCCGGGAACGACCGTGGCAACGTCGAGCAGTCGGACAACCAGGCCGCTCAGACGTTGCTGGTCACGGCCGGATCGGCTTTCGGCGGGTACGTCGTCCTGCTGATCGTCTTCGTGGTGGCCGGCACCATCGGGTTGTCCGTCCGGCACCGTCGACGTGACCTGGCGTTGCTGCGCGCGGTCGCGGCCACGCCGGGGCAGGTGCGCCGCATGCTGATCGCCGAGGCGGCGCTGCTCGCCCTGGTCGGCTCCGCGGTCGGCGGACCGGCTGGCCTGCTGGCGGCCCGCTGGGTGCACGGCGAGCTGGTCGAGCGGGGATTCGTGCCGGCCAGCTTCCCGATGGCCGGCGGCCTCTTCGCGGTGCCGGCCGCTGTCGGTACGGCGGTCCTCGTGGCGGTGCTCGCCGCGTTGGTCGCCGCCCGCCGGGTCACCGGGATCAAGCCGATCGAGGCGCTGGGAGAGATCGCCGTCGAGCCCCGGCGTAGCGGCCGGGTGCGGCTGATCGCCGGTGTGCTGACGCTGGCGGCGGCCGGCACCTCCGGGGCGTTCACGCTCGGTGCGGGCGGGTCGACCGGGGCGCTGGCCGGCGCGGCCGGCATGTTGTACCTGTTCGTCATCGCCGTGGCGCTGCTCGCACCGAGGATCAACGCGTACGCGGCACGCCTGCTCACACCGCTGCTGCCGCGGGTGTGGCGGGTCAGCGGCTACCTGGCCGCGGCCAACCTGCGGGCCAACGCGCAGGGCATGGCGACGGTCCTGACCGCCCTGGTGCTGTCCGTGGGGTTCGGCGGCTCGGTCTGGTTCCTGCAGACCAACCTGGAACGGCAGACCACCACGCAGAGCAGCGCGGGAACCCTCGCCGAACGGGTCATTGTCGCCCCGGGCGGGCTACCGGCGGACGCGGCGCGGGAGATCCGCGAGTTGACCGGGGTACGGGCGGCCACCGGTGTGCGCCATACCCAGGTGGTGGTGCGGGCGCTGGGCGGCATCGAGCCGGTCGGCGCGCAGTCGGTCGACCCGGTGGGCATCACGTCGACAATGGACCTCGCCGTGCGCGCGGGCAACCTGGCCGACCTGCGCGCGGGCACCGTCGCCGTGTCGGCTGCGCAGGCGTCCTCGTCCGGCTGGGACGTGGGCGACAAGGCGGACCTCTGGCTGGGCGACGGCACCCCGGTCACGTTGGACGTCATCGCGATCTACGGCCGGGGCCTCGGCTTCGGCGACGTCACGTTGGCCGCCGAGACGGTCGCCGGCCACACGGCCGGGAACACCACCGACGAGGTCCTGGTCAGCGCCGGCCCGGAGGCCGACACCGCGTTGGCCACGTGGTCGGCGGGGAGACCGGGCACCGAGGTTCTCGACGCCGCCACCCGTACCCGCCTGATCAGCGCCGATCTGGCTCTCGGCGCCTGGCTGAACCGGCTGCTGATCGGCGTGATGGTGGGGTACGCGGCGCTCGCGGCGGCCACCACGATGGTGATGGCCGCGCTGGCCCGCCGCCGCGAGTTGGCGTTGCTGCAACTGGTCGGGGTCACCCGCCGGCAGATTCGCGCGATGGTCCAGGCCGAACAGGCCGGGTTGCTCGGCACCGCGGTGCTGATCGGCGCGACGATCGCGGCGCTGACCCTGAGCGCGATCGTCAACGGACTGACCGGCAGCCCGATCCCGTACGTCCCGCCGCTCGGCTGGGTGGCGGTGCTCGGCGGCACGACGCTGCTGGCGCTGACGACCACAGTGTGGCCCGTCCGACTGCTGCTCGGCGCGTCTCCGATCGACAACATCGGGGTGAAGGAGTAGGGCCTGCCCCACCGCCGACGTTCCCGTTCACCGGCTGTCACCTGGATCTGCCGCTTCATAGGGTCGGAGGGAGCCATCGAATTCGATCTACTGGTCGTTACGGGGGTAGCAGCGTGAGGTTCTCCATCAAAGACCCGCCAGTCGTGAATGAAGGGCCGTCCGGGCCGTTCTCCCGGATCGCCGCCGTCGACGGGTTGCGCGCCGTGGCGCTGCTCCTCATCCTGATTGTCAACATCGCCTTCTTCGCCTCCGGCTACCCCTTCCATCTGGTTCCGGATCCCGCGCACGACTCGTGGGGCGACCAGGCGATCCGGTGGCTGGTCGAGTTGCTCTTCACGATGAAGGCGTACCTGCTGTTCTCCTTCCTGTTCGGCTACAGCTTCACGCTCCAACTCGACTCCGCCGCGCGGCGCGGCGTCGACTTCGCCCCCCGGTTCCGGCGACGGTTGGCAGGGCTCTTCGTGCTCGGCATCCTGCACGCGGTGCTGCTGTTCCAGGGCGACATCCTGACCACCTACGCACTGCTCGGCCTGGTCCTGCTCGCCATGCGACGGGTCGCCGTCGGGACCGCGCTGCGCGCCGCCGTCCTGCTGACCGGCGGGATCGGCTTCGTCCTCGCGCTCGCCGCCGTCGGCGGGACCCAGTTGGTCACCGATCCGGCGGCGGCACTGGCGGCGGGGCAGCGATCCACCGAGGCGCTACAGGGCGGAATCGGGTCGGTGATCACCGAGCACGTACGGCAACTGCCGGCGATGTTCGGCGCGCTCCTCGTGCAGGGGCCGCTCGCCCTCTCGGCCTTCCTCTTCGGTTACGCGGCTGGGCGGCGACGGCTGCTCACCGACATCGCCGGAAACCGGCAGCTCCTTCGCCGGGTGCAGCAACTGGGCTATCCGATCGGCCTGGCGGGTGCGGTGATCTTCGCCTCGGGCGGGGGCACCGCCAACCTGACCGGGCTGACGGTGGGCGTACTCACCGCGCCGCTGCTCGCCGCCGCGTACGCCGCCACCCTTCTCCGCTTCTTCCAGACCACCCGGGGACAGCGGGTGGTCGCCGTACTCGCCCCGGCCGGACGGATGTCCCTGTCGAACTACCTGGGTCAGTCGCTGCTCTGTGTGCTGGTCTTCACCGGCGTCGGACTGGGCCTCGCCGGCACCGTCGCACCTGGGGTCGCTCTCGTCATCGCGGTCGCCATCTACGTTGCTCAGCTCGCCGTCAGCGCGGCGTGGATGGCTCGGTTCCGGTACGGACCGATGGAGTGGCTGTTGCGGGCCTGGACCGAGCAGCGGTGGCCACAGCTCCGCGCCGCCGACCCGGTCTGACGGCCGTGTCCCAGCTCGCCACCGTCGTTGCGTTCCGGGACATCAGCCGATCGGATGGCCGGCGGCGATGATCGGCTATTTCCATGTGCGACGGGCATCCTGCGACGCCTAGGAAGGAGGCATGACCAACGAGGTGACTGTTCCCCTGCTGCCGTGCGCATCCATTGACGACATCGAAAACTTCTACGGCGTTCTCGGCTTTCGCACCACGTACAAGCAACGCAAGCCCAACCCATGCGTGGGGGTGCGGCGCGAGGACATTGACCTTCAGTTCTTCGAGATCCCCGGATTCGACCCGGAGCAGTCCTACGGCTCCTGTCTCGTGATCACCCCGGACATCGAGGGACTGCACCGGGCATTCGCCGCCGGCATGCGCGCCGAGTACGGCAAGGTACTGGTGTCCGGGACACCACGGATGACCCGGCCCAGGGCGCGGAAGAACGCCGACGGGTTGGGCGGATTCAGCGTCATCGACCCGGGCGGCAACTGGATCCGCGTCTTCCGGGACCCCACCGCCGCCCCCATGCCGGCCGCCGCGCCGACCGGGCGGCTGGCCAAAGCCCTGGCGAATGCTGTCGTACAGGCCGACTCCAGGGGAAGCGTCGGACAGGCCGTCCGGATCCTCGACAGCGCGTTGGCCCGCCCGCACGCCGACGACGACCCGGTCGAGCAGGTAGAGGTCCTGGTCTACCGCGCCGAACTGGCGATGGTGCTGCACGACCCGAAGACCGCGGCCGAACTGCTGGCCCGCGCCCAGTCCGTCACGCTCACCGAGGACGAATCAGAACGGGCGGCAGCCGCGTTCGACAATGCCGCCGAACTCACCACAGCACTGCGATGACTCACCACGCGAACGCCTCCATCATCTCGGCGTGTCGACCGGGGGCGCACGCTCACGATCACCACGCCTTGTCAGCGACAGATCAGTATGCTCGAGGCCGCAGAAGTCGTTTCCGTTGCGAGGCGTTTTCTTCGCTCGCCGCATGAACGCGATCAGCTTGCCGCCGCTTCAAGGAGTTGCTGTGTCGTACGGCTACATCGGATCGATGAAGGCCAAGCCGGGCCACCGGGATGACGTCGTGGACATCCTGCTCAGCGGTGTTGATGGCCTGCGCAAGCTCGGATGCGAGCTGTACGTCGTGAGCGTCTCGGACACCGACGACGTCACGATCTGGGTGAGTGAGGTGTGGCAGAGCAAGGAGAAGCACGCCGCCTCGTTGCAGCTCCCCGAGACCAGGGCGGCGATCGCCAAGGCCATGCCGATGCTGACGGGCGAGTTCAGCAGCCAAGAGGTGACCGTGGTGGGAGGCCTGGGCGTGTAGGCCTGTGGTCGCCGTCCCGCAGGTTGCCCGGCGGATCGACGTCGTTCGGCAGGGTGCCGGGTACGCGTCAGCGTGGCGGCGAGGCCTCCTCCAGTGGACGGCCATGGGCCCGGGTCGTGTCGGAGACGGCAACGCCGAGCAGGACGGCGGCTGCTGCGGCGGCGACCCCGAGGGGCGGTAGGCCGACCATGATCGGTGCCATGGCCGCGAGGACGAGGATCCCGATCGGCCGTGGCCAGGACACTCGGGCGAAGGCCACGTACTCGAATAATGAGCGCCCGGCGAGATAGAGCGCAGGCCCTCCGAGGATGGCTCCGACCCAGGCGGGTTTGGCGTCTCCGGATGGATCCATGAGGACGAGCTCAGAGCCGGCCGAGCTGGCGAGGATGCCGGACACCATGAGCAGGTGCGCGAACTCGGCCAACCGACCGAGCCGGCCAGGGTCGGCGGATGCCGCGATGGCCTCCCCCAGGATCTGGCCGGCTCGGTAGAAGTAGATCCGCCACAGCAACACCGTGGTGAGGAACGACAAGGTGAGGGCCATCATTCGTTCGGCCACGATCGGACCGCGGAGAAGACTCGACCCGGAGGTCAGGATCGTCTCACCGAGCGCGACAATGACCAGCTGCCAGTAGCGTTCGGCCAGGTGCTCGCCCGCCACGGCCCACGGGGACACCCGCGAGCGGCCCAGCCCCGGCACCGGCCAGCCGAGCCTGGCCCCCAGGTAGTCGATTGCCAGGGCCACCGTCCACAGCGAATTGCGCGTCACCTCGGGAGCGAAGGCTCCGGCGAGCCACGGTACGGCCGACGCGGCGAACCAGATGAGCGCCAACATATTGACGCGGCGCAGATTATGACCGCGCACGATGCCCACGAAGAAGAGGGTGCGGCCCAGCTGGATCGCGACATAGGTGCTCGCGAAGAGCAGGCCGGTGTCGGCGAGAGCCCCCGAAATGGCGACCGCCATGAGGAGGCTTCCGTACATCGTCGCGACGACAACGAACTGGATCGGCGGCTGGAACGGATCGAATCTGCTGGTCACCCAGGCCGTCTGGGTCCAGATCCACCAGAGGGCCAAAAGCAGCAGCAGAGTCTCGCCGTTCTCCGCGAGGGAGGTGGTCAACCGCTCCGCGACGTGGCCCCTGGTGTAGTCCAACACCAACTCGTGCACGATCCGGGTGAGCGCGAAGACATAGACGAGATCGAAGAACAGTTCCAGGAAGGTCGGCCGCTGCGGACTCTCACGTCTGCGCAGCAGGTTGGCCACTCTGTTGCTCGTCACCCGGCCCGCTCGCTTCGTCGGCTAGTCGCTGAAGCAGTCGTACCACGTTGCCGCGGCGCCCACGGACAAAAGACGCACCCGCGATGGAGGATGTTGCAGGTCGGAGCGGGACCCGCGTGTCGGGCCGCACCCGGCGACGTCCAACGGCGGAGCGCGCACCGCCGGTCCCACGCCACCCCCGCACACTGGTAGCCGTCGTCTGCCGTTCCAGGAAATCAATATAATTTCTCTACTTTGGATGACTTACCAGGAAACATGAGCCCTGTGCTGCGGCACCTCGCTCCAGGGCGCTACCGGGACAAGGGAGCGGCATGGCTCGGCACGAGCGGCCCGTAGATCCGACGGCTGGACCGTTGTCGTCCTTCGCCCATGAGCTACGGAAGTTACGTGTCGAAGCGGGCAACCCCACCTACCGGCGATTGGCCGAGGTCGCCGGCTACAGCGCCTCGACCCTCTCCGCCGCTGCCAGCGGAGTCCGGCAACCCAGCCTCGACGTGCTGCTCGCGTACGTGGGGGCGTGCGGCGGGGACACCGCCCAGTGGAGGCAGCGGTGGCTCGAACTGGACGAGGAACTGCGGCCCTCCAGTTCGGCCAGCGCACCAGCCGACCCGGCGAGGGCAGAAACACCCGACCCGACGCCGGCCGAACCGCTCGCCACGCCCCTCGCACGGTCACCATCCGCTGTGATTCCATCAGCCCCGGCCACGAGTGAGCCAACCGGCACCGGCGGCGCAGCCGGACCGGCCCATGACCGGCCCACGAGCCCTCCGCAGCACCGGAAACTCCGACGGCGACTGGCGCTGGCGGCGGTGGCGGTCGCCGGCCTCGCCGGTACGGCCGCTGTGGTGCCGATGACCCAGCTGAGGTGGCCGGCCAGCGGGGCGACGGCCGCCGCCGGCACGACGACCACCACAGCCTGCCCGGCGACCACCACGGACGCCGCCTTCACCGCCGTCACGTACGGCGGTGGCGTGCACGTCCGGAGCGAGCCCCGCCGCGACCAGGGCATCCTCTACACCATTCCGCCCGGCTGCGTGGTCGGGCTCACCGGCTACTGCCTGGGTGAGCGGATCACCGACTCCACCTCCCAGACCCCCGACATCCGCTGGTTCACCCTCGCCGACGGTGGGCTGATCGCCTCCGGGGTGGTGCACGGCAACCCGCCCACGGGCCTGGAACCGTCCCGCTGCCGGGGCGACCGACCCGGGCCGGCCGCGATCGCTCTCGCGATCGCCCCCGATGAGACCGGCCCGGGTGGGTGGCGGCTGAGCGCGACCGGCACGCACGTGGAGATCGTTGGCTTTGCCGCCTACTACGCGGACGACCCCGCGCTGCCGGCGGAGCGCCGATGGCACCAGATCGGGTTGACCGGTATGGCCGCCCCGCCGTTCGACCTCGTCTGGAAGCTCGACCGCCTGTCCGTGCAACCCGGATCCACCGCCGAGATCCCGGTGGCCGCGGTCGCCTGTCTCGGTGGTGGCGCGCCGACCGACGTACTCGACGTGCAGGCGGCCCGCCCCGACGGCTCCAGCACCGCCGAGGCCCTGCCGCTCGCCGCCGACCAGCGGCTCGCGGCCCGCCGTACCGCCTGCCTCTACCCCTGACGGGGGCGTACGCGGACGGCCGCCACCGGTGGCCCGGCGGGACGGATCCCACCGGGCCACCGGTCAGGCGTCACCGGACTCAGCAGCCCTGGCGACCGGAGTGGATCCAGTAGGTGGTGCCGGCCCAGTCCATCTCGCCGTACGCGTCGACGCAGTTGTTCGCCGTGCCGGTCACTCCGCGCGGCCCGGCGTAGTACAGGTAGTCGGCGTTGTCCTTGGTGGAGACCGCGGTGGCGGTACACGAGCCGCTGCCGGAGGTCTCCGCGCACCGGGCGATCTGCACGGAGGTCCGCGCCGAGGAGCCGTACGCCGCGCCGCGGTGGTACATGCAGGCGCTGTTCGTGCCGCCGTTGGTGCTGTTGTAGTAGATGACCAGCTCGGCAACGGGCTTGCTCGGCGGGTACGCGTAGCTGTAGGTGACCGTGCCCGAGCAGGCCACCGCCGCCTGCGACGGGGCCGCCGTGACGACCAGCACCGTACCGAAGGTCAGCAACGCCAGCAGCGCTCCGAACGCCTTGCGCAGCAACATGTCTTCCACTCCTCTGGGACGAGGTTGGTTGAGAGCCGTCCCGCCGTCCACTTCTACGGAACAGAGAAGTTGATCGCCGCTGATGGTGGCGGCAATCAATCAATTCCGCACAACGCCGAACCAGATCACGCGCATTCGCTCGGCAACCTCGTATGGCGGGTCGTGGATACACTGACGCCTCTAATGCCCCTGCTCGGCAACGGAAACGGAGGCGCGATGGCTAATCCGCTGTTGGACGCCGAGGATGCGCGGGAACGCCTGGAGGCATGGCAGGCCAATGCCGTGCGCCGGGCCGCCGACACGCAGGCCGCCGCTGCCGGCTTGCGCGCGCTGCGGGTCACGGCCAGCGACGCCCACGGGATCGTCGAGATCACCGTCGACTCCACGGGGGCGATGGCCGACGTCCGGCTCTCCGCGCGGGCGCAGCGCGTGAGCCTGGAGCAGACGCAGCAGGCGATCATGGGCGCCTATCGCAACGCGCGGGTCAAGCTCGCCGAGGCTGCCGCCGAGGTCGTGCGGGAGACGGTCGGCGCCGACTCGGCGACCGGCCGGGCCCTGCTGGCCGGATTCCGGACCGCCGACACCGAGGACGAAGAGGGGCGTTACTGATGCACGGGGGGTTCGAGGTCGACGTCGAGGCGCTGCGCGCGCACGCCACGGCCATGTTGGCCAT
The DNA here is from genome assembly GCF_030269705.1 of Micromonospora sp. NBRC 107095. Taxonomy (NCBI): domain Bacteria; kingdom Bacillati; phylum Actinomycetota; class Actinomycetes; order Micromonosporales; family Micromonosporaceae; genus Micromonospora; species Micromonospora sp. NBRC 107095. Next base: position 2,109,375 of record NZ_BSTU01000001.1, on the reverse strand, counting down.
TCACGACCGCTTCGCCGCCGTCAAGGCCGCGAGCAGCACCATCTTCCAGGCCGACGATGCCTACGGGCAGCTCTGCCAGTTCTTGCCGCCCATCCTGGAGGGACGCCACCGGGACCAGGACAAGGGCGTGGGGATGCTCGCCGAGAACATCCAGCTGCTCGCCGCGGGAATCAAGAAAAACGCCGACGCCTACGAGCGGGCCGAGGAGTCGAACACCGACGGCTTCAACTCCTTCCACTCCGCGACCTGAGCCGGCCCGGCGCCCTCTCATGAGCAACCCGCTGGTCGCCACGACCTCCGACATCGCTTCGACAAGCGCCGCGCACCGCGACGGCTGGACCGGCCTGCCGCTCGCCGACGACTACATGGGCATCAAGAACGCCATCGACTCCGGCAGCTGGATCGACGGCTCAGTCGCGGGCTTGGGCGCCGCTCTCGACGGGGCGTCCATCGTCATCGACCCGTTCAGCACGCTCCTGTCGATGGGCATCGAGTGGGCCATCGAGCAGGTCGAGCCACTGAAGCAGGCACTCGACTGGCTGGCCGGCGACCCCGAGACCATCGAGACGCACGCCTTGACCTGGGACAACATGGCCAGCGAGCTGTTCTCCATCGCCGAGGACCTCAAGGCGCGGCTGGTCGGCGACCTCGACGGATGGCAGGGCGCCGCCGCCGACGCCTACCGCGACATCCTCACCATCAACATCGACGTCGCCGGGATCTTCGCGGGCACGGCCGCCGGCATTGGTGCCGCGACCCGTGGCGCGGGGGTCCTGGTGCAGACGGTGCGGGAGGTGGTGCGCGCCTTCGTCGCGGACTGCATCGCCAAGGTCGTGGTGTGGCTGGCCGAGGTGGTCTTCTCTGTCGGCTTCGCCACACCGCTGGTCGCCTCCCAGCTCGCGGTCGCCGTCGTCCGCTGGACCGGCCGCATCTTCGGCTGGCTGATGGGCCTGATCAGCAGCCTCTCCGCCCTTCGCGCACTCCTCGACGTCTAGGCGGCCCACGATGCGACAACTCATGGCGGCTCTGCGGACCACCGCCGTCCTGGTGGTCCTGTTCGCTGTGGCGGGCCTCCACAAGCGCCCCCCGGGCCCCACCCCACCGCACGGCGGTGGCGACGATGGCCCCAAGCCTAAAAAGTTCAACCCGGCAATGATGCCCAAGCGCGTGGGAGCAGCCCAGCAGCACGGCATCAGGCGCGCCGAGGAGGGCCACCCGAAGGGCGCCGACACATCCGAGCCCGAGGTACCCAAGAGGACCAACCCCTGGGACGACCCCGAGTTCGCCGACGCCCTGTACGACATGGACCGCTTCGGTCAGATGGGCGACGGGGCGATGGACAAGATCTGGGACGGCGACGGCCTGGGCAGTGGCAACCACAAGCCTTCGTCCACCGAGCCCAACAAGACGCTCTTCCCGCCCGGCACCACCAAGGAGCAGGTCGAGGGCTGGTTCAAGAGCATCGCCACCAACCCCGACAGCCGCCCTGAGGCGCGCCTCGACGGCGACGGCTGGCGCGTCACCGGCACCCGCGACGGCATCACCTGCGTCGTTATCCTGGACAAGGACGGCAGCATCTCCGGCGGCTACCCGCTCAGCGGCGAGGGCGTCACCACCAACCCGCCGGCCAACCGGCCGACCTAGCCACCGCACCTACGGGAGACCCATGGACCTCAACGGTTTTCACTGGTTCAGCCGCCAGATCACCGACCAACTCGCACCTAAAATCAGCCCGAGGTACCGGCCGATGGTTCTGCAAGACGGCGGCGCCGGGGAATGGCCCATGGCGCTCGAGACGCTCGTCGGCGCCCTGTCGGAGGAGAACGTCGTGATCACCACGGCGGAGAAAGACGCGCTGCGGGAGCTGCTGGAGTTCTGCCGGAAGCCTCTGACGCGCCTGGAGCAGATCCGGACCTCGGACTGACGGCCGAAGCGTAGATCGGGCCCCTCGAACCCTGCACTTGTCGACCAGCGGGCGTCCCAGATCACCTCGCGCGCCTCGTCGACTCTTGCTGGCACGTCGGACGGCCCATGGGCACCGACACCGCCGCAGGTCAGCAACGCGTGAGCGGACGCATCGGTCGGGAAAACTTGCCCACGAAGCCTGGCTCACCGGGGCCGCCGCACGAACCGCGACCTCCGCCGCCTCGACCCGGCCCGGCAGCGGGAGCACACCAACGCGTTCGGCCTCCACCGCTGACCCGTCCCGTCCCCGCTACCCAGCTCCCCCGCTTCTCCCACGGCCTCGCGTGGCCCGACCTCCACCCAAAACACGGCAGAGAGCGTGATGCCTGTGAGTCATCATGATGACTCACAGGCATCAGGCATTCTGGAGAGTCCACCTCGGGAGCGGCCTCGCGCAGGGTGTGCGCGTCGGTGACGGTGGCGGTGGCGGTGGCGGTGGCGGTGGCGGTGGCGGTGGCGGTTTACAGTGTCGCCGGGCCGCCGGCCAGCAGCAGCCGAGCGACACCGGCCTCCACCGCCGCGGGCCCGGCAGGTCGCGACGGGTCGACCACCAGCAGCGACCCGGTGGCCGGGGCCCCGCCGAGCACCGCCGGGCCGGCCCAGCCCCGCCGCGTGCGGCCCCACCGCGAGGGACTGGTCACCGTCCTGCTCGGCTTCGGCATAGCCAAGGTCAAGACGCGGGTGGGAACGGGGGCCAGACGACCGCCGCAGACAACGCGTCCTGGCCAGCCTCACCCAGTCGTCACCGTACGGATCTTCTCCAGAATGCGGTCAGCGTCCTGGCCCAACTCCACGATGATGTCCAGCGCTTCCCGCCACACCCCACGCGCCGCCGACCGTTCGCCCACAGCGAGATGGGTGTCGCCGAGGTGCGTAAGCGTGGTTGACTCGTAGTAGCGTTCGCCCGTCTCGCGCCAGAGCGACAGGGCCTGTCGGTAGCACTCGGTGGCCTCGGGATACTGGCCCAGATGGTGGTGCACGCACCCGAGGCTGTCCCAGGTGTGAGCCTGCCAGTAGCGGTCACCGGCCTCCTGTTGCAGCAGCAGTGCCCGCTGGCAGTGGTGTAGCGCACGCTCGTGGTCACCGAGCTGACTGTGGTACCAACCCGCGTTGTTCAGGGCGTTCGCCTGCCCGGCTCGGTGCCCGGCCGCCCGGAACAGCCGCTGCGCCAGTTCGGCGTAGCGCAGGGCGAGCCGGGGCTGACCGCGATGCTCGGCGACCGTACCCAGGTTGAGCAGGGTGCGGGCCTGCCCGACCTGGTCGCCGAGCCCGCGGTAGAGCCGCACCGCGTGCCACAGGTGGTCGCGGGCCTCGCCGTGCAGACCCCGACGCAGATGCGCGATGGAGATGTTGCGGTGTGCGCGGGCCTGCCCGTCCCGGTCCCCGACCCGGCGGGCCGCCTCCAACGCGAGCTGTTGAACGATTGCCTGGTCATGCCAACGGCCACATCGGTCCAGGAACGTGGTCAGGGCCCAGCCGAGCTGCCACGCGTGGACGTCGTACCCGTCGCCGCCGGCCCGTCGCAGAAGATTGAGCAGCACCGGGTACTCCTGGCTGAACCAGGTCCGGGCGACCTCGCGGTCGTCGATGGCCGCCACGGTCACGCCCGCCACCGCCGGTGGTAGCCGGATCGGATCCCGATGCGGATGCAGTCGCAGGTCGGCGAGGTGGGCGCCGGCCAGGTAGTGGTCGAACATCCGGTTGGTCACCGCGAGCCGCTCGGCGCCGTCCTCCTCGATGTCCGTCCGTTCCATGGCGTACGCGCGGAGCAGATCGTGCATCGTGTACCTGCCGGGCGTGTGCTCGGTGACCATGTGCGCGTGCGCGAGCTCAGCCAACAGCGGGCGTACCCGCGCGGGTGGAACACCGGCGAGGCTGGCCGCGGCGCCCACACCCAGATCCGGGCCGGGATGGATGCCGAGCAGTCGGAACAGGCGCGCGGCCGGACCGCTCAGGGCGCGGTACGACCAGGAGAAGACCGAGCGGACGTCGGTTTCGGCGTCGGTGAACCCCTCCAGACCTCCGTGGGCCAGGTCCAGTTCCTCGGCGATGGCCCGCAGTGAGAAGCGGGGGTGGTCGACCAGCCGGGACGCAACGATGGCCAGCGCCAGGGGCAGCCCCGCCGACCGGGCCGCGATCGTCGCGACGGCTGCCGGCTCGGCGGTGAGCCGGGTCGCTCCGAGGCGGCGGATCAACATACTGTGCGCGTCGCCGAGCGGCAGCGGGTCGACGGTGACCGGATGGGCCCCCTCGGTCATCACCAGGCCGGTCAGCCTGCTGCGGCTGGTGACCAGGGTGAGGCAGCCGGGTCCACCCGGCAGCAGCGGGCGGACGTGCTCGCTGTCGCGGGCGTTGTCCAGCACCAGCAGGACCCGACGACCGGCCAGCAGCGTGCGCAGCAACGCCGACTGGGCGGCGAGCCCCTCGGGCAGGTGCTGTGCCGGCACCTCGAACGCGTCCAGGAAACCACGAACCGCCTCACCGGGATCAAGCGGCGGACCGGTCGGATGGAAGCCACGCAGATCGACGTGAAGGTGACCGTCCGGAAACCGGTCGGCCACGAGACGGGCGAAGTGGACCGCCAGGGCCGTCTTCCCCACCCCCGCGATGCCGGAGAGGACTGCCACCACGGCCGTGCCGGTCCGAGCCCCCGCGTCCAGCAGCCCGGACAACTCGGCAAGCTCGGCGGTGCGTCCGGTGAAGGCGTACGGCGACGCGGGTAGCTGCGCCGGAACCGGCTTGGTCGTTGTCGATGCCTCCGGCTGGCTGGGCTCCGGCCGGGAGATTGCCGCGGGCGCCGTGACCGGTGCCAGTCGCGGGTCGGCGTTGAGGATTGCCCGGTGCAGCTCGGTCAGTTCCGGTCCCGGCTCGATCCCCAGTTCACCCACCAGGAGTCGGCGTACCTGGTGATACGTCCGGAGCGCCTCGGTCCGGCGGCCTGCCCGGTACAGGGCGAGCATGAGCTGTCCGTGGGCCCGTTCGCGCAGTGGTTCCGCCGCGACCAGGTCGGCGATCTCGTCCACGAGTTCGGCTCCGCCGCCCAGCGTGAGTTCAAGCGACAGGCGTTCTTCCTGGAGGCTGCGGCGTTGGTCGTTGAGCTGGGCCGCCGCCGCCTCGACCAGCCGGCCGGTCACTCCGGTGAAGGCGGACCCGCGCCACAGCGCCAGCGCCTCCCGCAGGTGGACGACCGCGCCGGTCAGGTCACCGGCCGCAGCGAGCCGGCGGCCCTGCCGTGCGCGCTCGACGAAGACCCGCAGGTCGATCTCGTCGTCCGGGACGCGAAGCAGGTAACCGCCGGAGTCGGTGACGATCTCGCCCGCCCGCGCCAAGTGCCTCCGCAAGGTCGACACACAGTTGCGGACCACCTTGACCGAGCTGGTGGGCGGATGCTCGTCCCAGATCACGTCGACCAGCCGCGACATCGGCACTACGTGGTTCGCGTCGAGCAACAGGGCGGCCAGGATCCGTTGCTCCCGTGCTGCGCCCAGGGAGATCTGGCCACCGTCGAGTCGCACTCGGAGCGGCCCCAGCGCCTCGAACCTCACGTACCTCCCGCCCTCGTCCGCGCCGCACGAGCTGTTCTCCGTGAACCGCGTGGGACCGCTGAATGAGCCCCGCCACCGCGGATTTTCCCACCGCTACGAGCTATTGCACAGCTAACCGTCGATGGCTCTGATCCGTGGTGTTTCGGCGCCGCCGGGGACGAGCCGGGGATCGATCGGGGACGGCCGGGCGCAGGGTGCTCCGGAAGAGTCACTGCTGTGCGGGAGGAAGTCATGATGCATCGCAAGATCTGGTTCGGCCTGCTCGTGCTGGTCCTGGCAACGGTCTCCCTCGGCTTCGGGGCGCGCGGCCAGGCCGACCCCGGCTGGCCGGGCCCACCGCCGCGACACCGGGCCACGGAACTCTCCGACGCGATCCTGTTCAACGACGGGCCGGCTGCCTTCCGACTGGTGTACCTGCAGCGCCCGCCGACCCGGTGGACGTCGGCGCTGCGGTACGCCCAGAGCGCGCTCAACGCCGAGCTGACCCGCCGGGGCACCTGGTCCGACGTGATGATCGGACAGCGGGTGCAGAGCGGCAACCCGGTCGTGGTGCGCGACGGGCTCGTCACCCTCGTCGCACTGGCCCGCGAGGTGTTCAACCGGACATTCGGCAAGGAGACCGTGGACTCCGCCGTGCTCCTGGTCAACGACGCCCTGTTGGAGAACGCGTACGAGGTCGTCCGGGCAGACTCCTACATCGACATGGACAACAACAACCGCACCGCGCTGGAGGTCGGCACCATCCGGGCCGTCTTCGCCGGTGGCTTCGCCGACTGGTCCTGGGACATGGCCGGCAACCCAGCGCCACGGGCCAAACTGGTGCAGGACCAGTTCATCGCGACCATCGCCCGCGACCTGCGAGCCGGGTAGTCGACGGTGGACGACACCCGGTTGGGCCGGTGGATCGCCGGGATCGCGGTGGTCGCCATGCTCCTCGTGGGCTACCTCACCAGGGCGGTGCTGCCGGTGGCTGCGATGCCGGCCCCGCCCGGCCGGACGGTGGCCCGCGCACTCGTACCGGAAGGCTGGGCGTTCTTCACCCGCGACCCCCGCCGGCCCAGCCCGGTGGCCTACACGACGGACCGGGACGGCCGGTGGCGGCCCGCCTCGAGCAGCAGCCGCGGCCCGGCCGGCCTGGACAAGCGGGACCGTGCCCGCAGCGCCGAGATCTCGCTGCTCACCCGCCGACTCGACGGAACCTCGTGGACCCGGTGTGACGGGGAACCCTCCACCTGCCTGGCCGCCGCCCGGGCCACGGCGGTGACCAACACCGCCACCGTACGCACGCTCTGCGGCGACATCGGGATCGTCCTTCAGGAGGTACTGCCATGGGCCTGGAACGACCTGCCGACCGTGCTCCCGTCCCGGCTGGCCCGCCTCACGGTGACCTGCTAGACCGGTGGCCGGCCCGGCTCGGCCGGCGCTGCCGACCCGCCCTGGCCGTCGCGCCCTGGTCGAGCGGATTCGGGCTGGCCCGTACGCTGCTGGCCACCGGCACCTGCGCCACCCTGCTGGTCAACCCGCCGGCGGTCCTGCTGTCGATGGACAGCGCCGAGAGCTGCACCGGGCCGGCCGCCGCCGGCATCTGGTGCGTGCTGCCCGCCCGGCAGGGGCAGCTCGCCGCGTGGGCGGCGATCGCCGTGCTGGTAGTGGTGGCCAGCGGCTGGCGGCCCCGCTGGACGGCACTGCCACACTGGTACATCTCGTGGAGCGTGATCGCGAACCTGTCCGCGTTGGACGGCGGTGACCACATCACCGCGACCCTCAGCCTGTTGCTGCTTCCGATTGCCCTCACCGACCCCCGGCGGTGGCACTGGCAACCGCCCCCGGCGGGCACCGCGATCGGCGCCGGCCGGGTGGTCGCGTACGCCGCTCTGGTCCTCGTCTGGCTCCAGGTCGCCGTCGTGTATCTGCATGCCTGCATCGCGAAGCTCGGCGTCACCGAGTGGGCCGACGGTACGGCGATGTTCTACTGGCTACGCACACCCGGGTACGAGCCACCCGACTTCCTGCGTCCGCTCATCGAGGCGGTCACTAGTTCCGCAGTGGGGGTGACGCTGTTCACCTGGTCGGTGCTCGTGCTGGAGTTCGCCCTGGCCCTCGCCCGGCTGATGCCCGCCGAGCTGCGCCGCCTGCTCCTGGTCGCCGGGCTGGTGTTCCACGTCGGTATCGCGGTCGTCCTGGAACTGGTCACCTTCGGTTTCGCGATGAGTGGGGCGCTGCTGCTCTACCTGTTGCCCGTGGGACACCAGGTCAGGCTGCCGGCGATCGTGGTGGCGCGGGTGGGCGGTGCCCGTCGAGCAAGTCGGTAGGCGGCCTGTGGGCCCGAGCACCTCGACGCGGATCAGTATTCCAACGTCACTTGGCTTTCGCGTTGGGCGTGGCGCGGGCATGAAGACAGCCCGACGGAGAGTGGGCGATGCTGGTATCGAACCAGCGACCTCTTCGGTGTGAACTCTCGGCAAGCCGGCCGGGTCGGGCTCGATGCGAGGTCAGACGGTCCGCTGACGCGCCTCTCGGGCCGGTTCGGCTGGCACGGTTGCTGTACTTCGCTGCTGTACTTCTCTGCCGCATGGAATGCCGCTCAGCCCACCCCGAGCGTGGCGGCGAGCTGGGCGATCGTGGCCGGGGCGCGCGGGTGACGGGCAACCTCGGCGACGACGTCCCGGGCGGCGGGCCGGCACCTGATCTCGGCTGGTGCGGTGCGCTCGACCTCGGTCAGCACGCGGGCGGCGCTGCCCGTATCCCCGGCCTGCAGGTAGGCACGCGCGACGTCGAGCAGGTGCGCGGCGCGGTGTTCGGCAGGTAGCCACCGCCAGCCGCCCCGCGCGGTGGCCTTCTCGTGCCAGGCGATCGCCTCCTGGGTGTCGCCGACTTCGACGGCGGCGCGGGCCAGGTCGACGGCGGTGGGACCGAACGCGGTGCGGTGGTGGTCGTGCCCGTCGCCGACCCGCTCCGCCATACCGGCGGCCTCGTCGAGCAGCTCGCCGGCGGAGGCCTCGTTCCCGTCTTGCGCCGCCGCCAGGCCGGCTTGGATGAGCAAGGCTCCGCACAGGGACAACTCCGCAGGCGTGCCGTACTCGATCACAGGCGGAGCGATCCGATACGCGGCACCGAGCGTCACCGACGTCGCCTCTCGCACCCGGCCAAGCGCGCGCAACACCTGCCCGAGCTGCACGCCTGCGGCGGCCACCAACTCCCGGTCACCGGTGGCGGCGAGCATCGCCCGATCCACGGCCAACCAGGCCAGCTCGGCGTCGCCGAGCTTGACCAACAGAGAAGCGATGATCCGGTACGCCTCGACGAGCGGCACCCGACCCGCCACCGGCACCTCAGCATGGGCGCGCTGCGCACCGGTGAGCAGGTCCGGCGCCAGGTTGACCACCTGCGGATAGCGGGCGTACTGGAACGTCGACCACGCGTACCCCACATCCTGCAGCATCCGGTCCACCGGCAATATCGGGCTGCCCGCCGGCCTGCCCAACGGGATCTCGTAGCGGGACAGCGCTGCTCTGATCCGCTCGACGCCGTCATCGCGACCCGTTGCCTGGACCGGCGCGGCATCCCGGTCGACAAGAGCGGCGGTGTCGATGCGAAGTACGCGAGCGATCTCCTGAAGTGTTGACAGCTTGTCCAGCCGCCGAACTCCGCGCTCGACCTTGTCGACCCAGCTCTTTGACTTGCCGAGCCGGTCGGCGAACACCTGCTGCGACAGCTTCCGTCGACCCCGCCAGTACGCCACCCGCCGCCCGACCGGCAACAGCTCAACGCTGCCCACGACGCCACCGCCGATCCGGAACGGCCCGAGTCGTCTCCTCTACCGGGATGCGATCCGCCTCCGCCTCGGCGAGAAGCCGCCGCCTCGCCGCCTCCCGCTCGGCCGCCTGGATCTGCTCGCCCCGACTCACCGCCGATTCGTCGCCCTTACGCGGCATCCCCACACCTCCGCCAGTAGAAGCGGCGGCACGTCGACCGTCGCGGGTCAACAGTGACGTCGGAATGTCATCTGCTGCGACGGCACAAGGGCCGACAATCAGGTCACTTAGCCGGCGACATTAAGGCGACATGGCGCTATGGTGGCAGTCATGGTCGCCCCCAACACCGCCCTGCGGGCCGTCCGCACCGGAATGCGCATGAGCCAGGACGACTTCGCTCGCGCCCTGCAGGCCGCCGGCCACCGCGTCGGCGAGCCCAACGACGCCAACAAGAGACTCGTCCAGCGATGGGAGTCCGGCGCAATCGCCGCGCCCCGCCCCGTCTACGCCCGCGCCTTGGAGGTCGTCACCGGTCTACCCATCTCACTGCTCGGCTTCGACGCGGTGCCAGGCGGGCATGTTGCCGACGACGAACACGGCGGCCACGATCTGACCTCGCCCGTGTCCAGCCTGGCCACACCGACGCCGACGTCCAAGCCCACCACGGCCCACCAGTCCTACGAAGGCGTGTGGCTCAGCCGCTACCAGTACTACTCCAGCGGGCGGGGAGACTCTTTTGCTGGACAACACTTCGTGGTGCTGCTCCAGCACGGCGATCGGCTCACGGCGCGCAGCCTTCCTGGCTCGGCGTCATCGTCTCTCTCGCTGGACCTGACCGTGGACGGTGCCGTCGTCACCGGCACCTGGGTGGAGCAGACCGACCCCACCGGCTACTACCGGGGCGCCCGATACCACGGGGCAATTCAACTCATCGCCGAGCCGACAGGTCGACGTATGGCCGGAAAGTGGATCGGCTTCGGCAAGGACATGGACGTGAACACCGGCCCGTGGGAACTCGTCTTCCGCGACGCCTCGACTTCTAAGACGACACTTGATCGCTACAACACGTCCGCGACGTAGGTCGCTGCTGGTCCGGGAGCCCTTGACCCCTCGCTTGTAAGTTCTGGGCACGTCGTCCAACGGCGTTCGTCCAGGTCTGCGACCTCGGGCGGCTGTCCCTGGTCGGCCGCTGGCGGCTGCCCTCGTCCCGGCCGGTTGCTGTCACCGCTGCTGTCGCACACTCGCGCTAAGTCGCCGCTGCCGCCTGAGCAGCCAACGTGGCTTCAATCCCCCATGCGACTCCCTCGGCCGCTGACTCTCGTCCCTGAATGGCAGCCCCGGAAGGGGTGGCTCAGCCCTTGCGGTTCGGGTCGGTGAGAGCATCCCAGTCCTCAGCGCTCATCGGGAACGGCCCCCAATGCGGGAGGTAGAAGGGTCGCCGCGGCGGGTCGGCCACCGTGAACGGCTTGAACTCCGGATCCGCGATCACCCGGTAGACGAACTCGGCCGTCGACATGTCGAGTTGGTGCCATGGCTCGATGCCGTCCCACCGCGCGACCACAGGCCACCGGTCGGGTTCCACAGAGCGGTCCGCCAGCCAGTAGTACTCCCCTTCGGTCTGATCGCTGCCCCATTGGATCAGCCCCGCCCCCTTGTCGGGTTCGTACATCTCATAGGGGGCCCACAACCGCGCGAAGTCAGGCTCGCTTGGCCACTGCGGACAATAGGCCCATGCCTGAAACAGCGGTTGCGCGTGATCGTCGGTCGGCCGGAAAAGGTCTAGGTAGGCGTAGAACGCCCCCGGAACGAACCGGCGGCACAGTTCCTTGAAGTCCGTGGGCAGCGTAACCCCCAGCTGGGCTTCCACCTGCTCCCAACCGACACCGTCCTCAGGCACCTTGCGCCATCCGGTCACGTCGATAATCCGGTCGATCCACGTCAGCTGATCAGTCACGGCCGGCAAGGTAACAGCACAGCCGGACATCCCATCGCGTTGTCGTCACCCGTCCGCTGACCGCTGCTGTACAAAGCTGCTGTACGACAGCAGAAAGGCCACCTCCCGAACTCGGGAAGCGGCCTCTGAACTGCCAGAACTGAGAGTGGGCGATGCTGGTATCGAACCAGCGACCTCTTCGGTGTGAACGAAGCGCTCTCCCACTGAGCTAATCGCCCTCAGCGCCTCTGACTCTACCCGATCGTGGAACCGGACCGGAAATCCGGGGTCAGTGCGTCGCGAGGTACCGCATCGCTTCGGCCACCACGTCGATGCCGAGGCTGTACTTGAGGGACAGCCAGACCACGGTGGCCACGAAGACCAGGCCTGCGGAACCGAGCACGAGTCGCACCGCCAGCGACTGCCTCGTCACCCAGCGCGTCCAGCCGTGGACGTGGCGGCGGGTGAAGCCGAGCAGCCGGCGGGCCCAGTGGTATTCGACGGCCCAGATGCCCAGGCCGGCGATCACCAGCAGCCAGCCCGGCCCGGGCAGCGGGATGAGGGCGATGCCGATGGTCACCACCAGCGCCCCGGCGATCGAGATGAAGATCTTGAGCGCGATTCGGCCGGTGGGGTTGGCGCGGATGAGGTCGAGGGTCAGTGAGATCCGCTCGCGCCAGCGGGGGCGTCGGGGCCGATCGTGCACGGCGACTCCGCCACCACCATCAGCACCGGCGCCGCCGCCACGACCGGCATCGGCTCCGGCATCATCGCCACCGGAGCGACCGGCGTCGGACGCCGGCCGACCGGCCCGTTCGGGCTGCTTCATCGGCACTCCGTACCCCCGCTTTTCGGCTGCTCGGACCGCGACTTTCGGCGGGCCGGGCGCCGCCGCCGCATCCACTGAGGATTGCTTCGTCACCATTTCACCCCCCAGTGTCGCTCGGGCCCGTCACTGCAACGGCCGACTGGACGTTACCGGAGTAAGTCGACGACTGAGCCACCCGATGCCGGGCGGGATCACGCACTGGGCAGAACCGGAAATCCTACATGAATGCTCACATTCACGCGGCCTTTCCGTCCCCCTTCCCACCACTGGGTGAAGTCAGCGTATGGCGGAGCGTAGCCAGGAGTAGCACCTGAGTATGGGAAAAGCGGGACACGCGCGTTCCGCAGCGGTGCCGGGGGGAGAACGTCCATGAGTGTCATCCGACCGACGACCGTAGAGGTCGAGACGTCGCTAAGGCTCGTCGCACCTGACGCCACCGCCTTGCCGGTGCGTGCCAGTCTGCGTTACGACCCTGCTGACCCGTATGCGGTCCATGTCCTGTTCCATGCCGAATCGGCCGGGGGCGAGGCGGTGAGTTGGTCGTTCGCTCGCGAACTTCTGGTCACCGGCCTGGACGAACCGGCCGGCATCGGGGATGTGCGGGTCTGGCCCTGGGCCACACCGCGCGGCGATTTCGTCGCGCTGGCCCTCTCGTCACCGGACGGCAACGCCCTCTTCGAGGTGCCGCGCAGCGTCCTGGTGCGTTTCCTTCGACGGACCTACGTCGTCGTCCCGCGCGGCCGTGAGGCCGAGCACCTGGACGTCGACACGGCGGTGAACCGGCTGCTCGCCGGTCGCTGACCGCCCGAACACTGCAACACCGGCCACACCGGGGCCGCGCGGATCTGCCGAGTCCGCGCGGCCCCGGCACACACCCCATCGGGTACGCGGACAGCGCGGCCCCGGGGTCCGCCGGTGCTCAGCCGTGCGTGGTGATGCCGCCGTCGACCGGAATGACGGCTCCGGTGAGGTACGCGCCGGCGCGTGACGAGAGGTAGATGGCCGTGCCGGCCATGTCCTCGGGGCGTCCGATGCGGCCCAGCGGCACCTGCTGCTCGATGGCGGCCCGGCTCGCCGGGTCGTCGAGCGCGAACGCCATCATCTTGCTCTCGAACGGGCCGGGCGCTATCGCGTTGACGGTGATCTGCTCACCGGCGAGCTGGTGGGCGAGGCTGCGGGTGAGCATGTGCACGGCCGCCTTGGTGGCCGAGTACGCGTACACCTCCATCATCGGCACCCGGATGCCGTCGATCGACCCGATGTTGATCACGCGGGCCGGGTCGTCGGCGCTGGCGGCGGCGCGCAGCGCCGGCAGCAGCGCGGTGGTGAGCCGGAAGACGGCCTTGACGTTGACCGCCCAGAGCTTGTCGAACGCGGCCTCCGGGTAGTCCTCCAGCGGTGCACCCCAGGTCGCGCCCGCGTTGTTGACCAGCACGTCGAGCCGACCGAAGCGCTCGCGTACGGCGGCGGCGAGCGTCTCGGCGCCGGCGTCGTCGCTGAGGTCGGCGGGGATGGCCTCGCAGCGGCCCTCGGCGGAGAGGGTGGTGGCGACCGCCTCGCAGACGTCCGCCTTACGCGACGAGATGATCACGTGCGCGCCGGCCCGGACGAAACCCTGGGCGATCATCAGCCCGATCCCCCGCGACCCGCCGGTGACCAGGACCGTCTTACCTTCGACCGAGAACAGCTGCGTCATGCCCATCCCATCGCGAGTCGGCGGGGGCCGCCGGCCGGTCGGGGTGGCCGGCGAGTGCCGGGTGAACCGCGGACCGGCGGCGCTACCGTCGGGTAACGTAGCCCGGCTCCCAGGACCCGGACAAGCCCGGGGCACACCGCGGATTCCGCTCCGAACGGCGACCGGGATGCGGTGACCTGCGGTTCGGGCTACCGTCGCAGGCGATGGTCTCCACCGATCCCTCCCCCGCGCCATCGATCGGAACGGCGTCTCGCGGACCCGACGAGATAGCCACGTTCGCGCTGGCCGACCTCGCCGGTGACCCCGGCTGGCGTCGGCCGGTGGTCGTCGAGCGGGAGCTGTTGATTCTCACCACCCGTGGGCACGGCGACGCGGAACTCGACTTTCACCTGCTGCTGTGCCGGCCCGGCACGCTGCTGCGGGTCCACCCCGGCCAGGTGCTGCGCTGCGCCGGCCCCCAGTTCGACGCCACAGTGGTCGCCTGGGAGCCCGAGGCGCTGCGCGACTTCGACATCGACCTGAACACCACCGCGACCTGGCGGCAGTTGGCCGGCGAGGACGAGGACGCGGTGATCAGCGAGGTGAGCCAGTTGGCGGTGGACTGCCGGCGGCACCCCGACGGCCCCACCGCCCGCGTGCTGCTCCGGCACCAACTGGCCGTGCTGCTGCTACGGCTGGCCCTCCCGCACGCCGACCGGCCGTCGACGCGGCCCGAGGACGAGACGTTCCACCGGTTCCGCCGCGAGGTGGAACACGGCTATCCGCACACCCGGCGGGTCGAGGACTACGCGGCCGAGCTGGGCTGCTCCGTGCGGACCCTGACCCGGGCCTGCCTGGCCGTCACCGGCCGCAGCGCCAAGCAGGTCATCGACGAGCGGGTCGCGTTGCAGGCCGGCCGGTTACTCGCCACCACGGATCAGCCGATCGCCGAGATCGGCCGGCGGCTCGGCTTCTCCGAACCCACGAACTTCGGCCGCTTCTTCACCCGCGAGGTCGGCGTCAGCCCCGGCGCGTTCCGGGCCGCACGGGACCAACCGGCGGCCGGTCGAGTGATCCGACAGCGACCGCCGGCCGAGTCGACGGCCGCCAACGGGGCCAGATTCCGCCTCGGCACCCCCGGTGACTCCGCCAACAGCGACCACCCGACGAGACCACTGCCGCCCGCCGGAGGGCCGGAGGTCACCGGCCGGGCATGATGACAGGGTGCAGATCTCCGCGCGCGGCGACTACGCGGTACGGGCGGCGTTGAGCCTCGCCACCGCGTACCCCTCGCTGCTGTCCACCCAGGCCATCGCCGCGGAGCAGGACATGCCCCGCAAGTTCCTGGAGGCGGTCCTGGCTGATCTGCGCCGGGCCGGCATCGTCCGCGCCCAACGCGGCGCCGAGGGCGGCTACACCCTCGCCCGCCCGCCCCGCGAGGTGACAGTCGGCGCGGTGCTACGCGCAGTTGAAGGCCCCCTGGCCGGGGTACGCGGGCTGCGCCCCGAGGAGACCCGCTACGAAGGCTCGGCGGAGAACCTTCCCGGCCTGTGGGTGGCCGTCCGGGCGGCGGTGCGGCGGGTCGTCGACGAGGTGAGCCTCGCCGAGATCGTCAGCGGTCGGCTGCCCGCGCACGTCCGCAAGCTCACCGCGCTGCCCGACGCGTGGGAGCCGCGCTGACACCAGCCGGCGGCCACCGCCTCAGCGGCCGAAGAGCTTGCGCAGCCAGGCGAGCTGTTCGAGCTGCTGGTGTGCCTCGCCACCCTCGTGGTCGTTGAACTCGTACACGCGCACCTCCTTGTCGCCGCCGTAACGGTGGTAGGCGGCGAAGCAGGTCGAGGGCGGGCAGGTCCGGTCCATCATCGCGACGGAGAACAGCGCGGGCGCTGTCGCGCCGGGTGCGAGCACCGCGGCGTCGACGTACGACAACGTGCGGAACACCTCGCTGCTCTGGTCGCGGTGCAGCGCGAGATACTCGACGACCTCGCCGTAGGGGCCCTCGGTGGCGACCCGGACGGCGCGCGGGAAGTCACACAGGAACGGCACGTCGGGCATGAC
This sequence comes from Micromonospora sp. NBRC 107095, assembly GCF_030269705.1. Classification (NCBI taxonomy): domain Bacteria; kingdom Bacillati; phylum Actinomycetota; class Actinomycetes; order Micromonosporales; family Micromonosporaceae; genus Micromonospora; species Micromonospora sp. NBRC 107095. Next base: position 2,093,615 of record NZ_BSTU01000001.1, on the reverse strand, counting down.
CGCCGCCACGCCCGGGAACAACGCGGCCACCGCCAGCGACAGGCCCCCTCCCTGGCTGATGCCGGTGACGACGACCCGGTCGGGGTCGACGGCGGGATGCTCCTGGGCGGCCTGGGCGAACCGGACCGCGTCGGTGATCAGCCTGCGGTAGTAGAAGTCCTCCGGGCTGGTGACCCCACGGGTGAGGAACCCCGGAACGGTGCCCGCCGGGTACCGGTGCGGATCGGCGGTGCTGCCGGGCGCGGCACTCCAGCCCTGCCCCCGGGCGTCCATGATGAGGTGCGCGAAGCCCGCCGAGGCCCAGAAGAGCTTCTCGTGCGGCAGTCCCCGACCCCGGCCGTACCCGAGGTACTCGACCACGCACGCCAACGGCTCGATGGCGGTCGCCGGCAGGTGCAGCCAGCCGTGCACCGGCTCGCCGCCGAAGCCGGGGACGGTGACCGAGAAGGTACGGATCTGGGTGAGCCCGGTGTCGACGGGCTCGTACGTCGCCGCGGTGGGCTGGGCGGCACCGAGCGTCCGCTCCCAGAACGCGTGCAGGTCCTCCGGAACGGTCAGGTCGGGTCGGTACGCCCAGCAGTCGGCGACGGTGAGATCGCTCAAAGCCACAGCTTGGCCTCCACGGCAGCAGGATTGTCAGATGGTCGTGGGGGTGGGTGCGGCGTTCGCCATCGCCGCCGCGAACCACCCGGTGATGGTGCTGGGGTGGGTGATCGCCGTACCCACCACCACCGTCCACGCCCCGGCCCGCAGCGCCTGGGCCGCGTGCGCCGGTGTGTGGATCCGGCCCTCCGCGACCACCGGCACGTCGACCGCGGTGGCGAGCCGGGCCACCAGGTCCAGGTCCGGGCCGGGCTGCTTGCTGGTGTACGCGGTGTAACCGGACAGGGTGGTACCGACCAGGTCGGCACCCGCCGCTGCGGCGTCGATCCCCTCGGCGAGGGTGGAACAGTCGGCCATCACCAGAGCCCCGGTCAGCTGGTGGACGGCGGCGATGGTCTCGGCGAGGGTGCGGCCGTCCGGCCGGGGCCGCGCCGTGCCGTCGAGAGCCACGATGTGCGCGCCGGCCCGCGCCACCGACAGCGCGTGCTCCAGCGTGGGGGTGATGAAGACGTCGTCGTCCCCGTCCTTCCACAGCCCGATCAGCGGCAGGTCGACCGCCCCTCGGATGGCCGCGATGTCCGCCAGGCCCTGGGCGCGGATGCCGGCGGCGCCGCCGTTGGCGGCGGCGAGGGCCACCCGGCGCATCGTGTCCGGGCTGCGCATCGGCTCACCGGGGTACGCCTGGCAGGACACGACGAGGCGGTGCCGGAGCTGTTCGATCAGCTTGTTCATGCGGTGCCCTCCCAGGCGAGTGCGGCGGCGCCGAGAAGTGGGGCGTCCGTTCCGAGGGTCGAGGCCAGGACGGGCACGCCGACCAGGCTGGGCAACGTCTCCCGCCGTACGGCGTCGCGCAGCGCCTGCCACCAACGCTCGCCGAGGCCGGTCACGCCGCCGCCGATGACGACGGCAGCGGGGTCGAGCACGTTGACCAGACCGCCGACCGCCGAGCCGACGGCGGCCCCGCCCAGCAGGACCACCTCGATGGCAAGGACGTCGCCGTCCGCCGCACGCGCGGCCACCGTGCGCAGGTCGTCGACCGGCTGGCCGGTACGCCGGACGTACTCCTCCGTGAGGCCGGGGCCGGAGGCGAGCGCCTCCAGGTGCTCCCGGCCGCCGCACGTGCACGCCAGCCCCACCGCGTACGGGGAGGGCTGGTGACCCGCGTGGCCGGCAGCGGAGTGGGCTCCGGCCAGCACTGTGCCGTCGATGACGAACGAGGCGCCGATACCGGTGCCGACAGCGATAAAGAGCGTCGTCTCGTGGCCGACGGCCACACCGTGGCGCGTCTCGCCGAGGGCGTGCGCGTGCACGTCGTTGACGACGGCCACGGGCAGGCCGAGCAGTTCGCGCAGTCGCCCGCGCAGATCCGTGCCGGCCCAACCGGCCAGGGCGTCGGTGGCCGAGAGCACCCGGCCGGTCCGGTGGTCGATGACCCCGGCACTACCCACTCCGACGGCGTGGACGCGTGTTCCCGCCGCCCGCGCCCGCAGCCGACCGACGAGGTCGGCTGCGGTGTCCAGGATGGCGGTCGCCCCGGCCCGACCCGGGGTGGGGGCGGTGATCCGGTCGACGACCTCGCCGTGGCGGGTCACCAGGGCGGCGGCCGTTTTGGTGCCCCCGATGTCGAGCGCGGCGACAACCGGGGGCCTGTGTACCTCGGACATGGTTAGAGCAGTCCCGCCAGTTCCAGGTGGCCCCGCACCCGCGCCGTCTCGTCCGCGTCGAGCGGTCGCAGCGGAAGCGACACGGCGTTGCTGTCGATGACGCCGAGCAGGGCCAGGGCGGTCTTGAACGCGCCCACGCCCCGGGTCGCCCCCGCCGCCGTCGCCGGGTCGGCCGCGTCGACGATCCGGAACAACCGGGTCAGCCGGTCCTGCTCCGCGCGGGCGGTGTCCCAGTCGGCGGCCAGGCAGGCCCGGTGCAGTCGCACGTAGCCCTGCGGGTCCACGTTGCCCAGGCCGGGGACGGAACCGGAGGCACCGGCGAGCATCATCGCGTCGACCACCACCTCGTGACCGGTCAACAGGCTGAAGCCGGCGTCCGGCGCGTGTTCCGCGATGGACAGCACCAGCTGGCGGAAGGAGACGTCGTCGCCACTGGAATCCTTGACACCCGCGAGGACGCCCTCCACGGCGAGCCGGCTCAGCAGACCCGGCGACAGCTTGGTGTGCACGCAGACCGGAATGTCGTACGCCAGCAGCGGCAGGTCGACCGACGCGGCGAGCGACCGGAAGTGCCGCTCGACCTCGTGCGGGCCGACGATGGCGTAGAAGGGGGCGGTGGCCACCAGGCCGTCGACCCCCAGCCGCGTCGACGCGTCGGCCCGGTCGAGCACCCGGCGGGTGGTCGGCTCGATGCACCCGGCGATGACGGGTACGGTCCCGCCCACGGTCTTCACCACGGTTTCCAGAGCCTGGTCCCGCTGACTGTCGGTGAGGAACACCGTCTCGCCGGAACTGCCGAGGGCGAAGATGCCGTCGACGCCGGCGGAGAGCATCCGCTCGACGAGTCGCTCAAGGGAGGCGACGTCGACAGCACCCTCCTCGGTCAGGGGGGTGACGACCGGCGGCACGACTCCGGCGAACCGCGGGGCAGGGGTGGTCACGCTGACTCCTCGACATGTAGGGGGGTGGTGCGACCGGTCGATGCTCTGGCGAGCTCGACCAGTTCGGCGTTGCTGGATCCCGCGGGAACGGGGTGGTAGCACCGGAACTCGTGGGTGCCGCCGCCGTCCGCCTCGGGCGGCGGCATCTCGGTGGCGCACACGTCGGTGGCCTTCCAGCACCGGGTACGGAACGGGCAACCGCTGGGCGGGCGGGTGGCGAGGGGAACGGGGCCGACCAGCGGGATCGGGTCGAGCGGCGAGAGCAGCCCCGGCGTGGCGGAGAAGAGCGCCCGGGTGTACGGGTGCTGGGCGACCTCGGGGAGCCCGGCGGCGGGTGTCTGCTCCACGATCCGGCCGAGGTACATGGTGACCACCCGGTCACTGATCCGCTTGACCGTCTGGATGTCGTGCGAGACGAAGACCATGGCCAGGTTCAGCCGCTCCTTGAGGTCCAGGAGCAGGTTGAGGATCTGCGCCCGGACCGACACGTCGAGGGCGCTGGTCGGCTCGTCGGCGATGACCAGCCCCGGCTCCAGGGCTAGGGCGCGCGCGATGGACACCCGCTGGCGTTGACCGCCGGAGAGCTGGCTGGGCAGCACGTCGGCGACCGACCGGGGCAGCCCCACCAGCGCCATCAGTTCCCTGACCCGCTCCTCGCGGGCGGTGCGGGTGCCGCGACGGTGCACGTCGAGCGGGTCGCGCAGGATGTCGCGGACCGGCATGCGCCGGTTCAGCGACGTGGCCGGATCCTGGAAGATCATGCCGACGCCGGCACCGATGTGCAGTCGGCGTTCCGCCGCGCTCATCGACCACACGTCCTTGCCCGCGAAGGCGACAGTGCCGCTCGTCGGCCGTTGCAGGCCCACCAGCACCTTGGCCATCGTGGACTTGCCGCAGCCGGACTCGCCGACGACGCCGATCGTCTCGCCGGCCCGCACGGTCAGGTCCGCGCCGGTGAGGGCGTACACCCGCTCGCGGCCGAACAGGCCACCCCCTCGGGTGCGGTGGACCACGTGCACGTCACGCAGTTCGACGATCGACTGGTGGGACGCGCTCATCGGGTCAGCTCCTCTTCCCTGACGGTGACGGCCGGGTGGTGGCAGGCGTACCGGTGGGCGGCGTCGCCCTCCAGCCGGGGCGTCTGTTCCCGGCAGACCTCGCTGGCCATCGGGCAGCGGTCGGCGAACCGGCAGCCCGCCGGGAAGTCGGCCGGCGACGGCACCACACCGCGGATCTGGGTGAGCCGCTCCGCGCCGGCCTCCAGGGACAGCACGGAACCGAGAAGGCCACGGGCGTAGTGGTGCGCCGGCGCGCCGACCACGTCGGCGGTGACGCCGCTCTCGACGATCTGCCCGCCGTACATCACCACGACCCGGTCCGCGACGTCGCTGACCAGTGCGAGGTCGTGGCTGACCAGGATCAGCGCGAAGCCGAGCTGGCCGCGCAGCCGCAGCAGCAGCTCCATGACCTGCGCCTGGACCGTGACGTCGAGCGCGGTGGTCGGCTCGTCGGCGATGATGAGCCGCGGGTCCCGGGACAGCGCCATCGCGATCACGACACGCTGCCGCTGCCCACCGGAGAGTTCGTGCGGGTACGCGGACAGGGTGCGCTGCGCGTCCAGACCGACCAGTTCCATCAGCTCCTGGGCCGACCGGGTGCCGCCACGGCTGATCATCTGCGCGAGCTGGGGGCCGATGCGCAGTGACGGGTTCAACGCCGAGAGGGCGTCCTGGTAGACCATCGCGATCTCGCGCCCCATCAGGGCACGGCGTCGTTTGGTGCTCACCGTCAACAGGTCGGTGCCCGCGAAGCGGACCTCACCGCGTACCCGGGCGCCCTGCGGCAGCAGGCCCATCACGGCGAGGGAGGTCAGCGACTTGCCGGAGCCGGACTCCCCCACCAGGCCGAGGACCTCGCCGGGGCGCACGTCGAAGGTCAGGTCGTCGACGATGTCGACGCCGCGGTGGCGTCCCTCGAACCCGATCGACAGGTTGCGGACCTCCAGGACGGGCTCGCCCTGCGGGAGCGGGCGGGCCCGCTCGCGCAGCCGCTGCGCCGCCTCCGCCAGGCCGGGCAGTTGCACCACCTCACCGGAGCCGGGCTGCGCCTCCTCCTGCGCGTCGCCGTTCTTCGTGGTGGTGGCGCGCCGCGCCGCCGGGGCGGCCCACGCGTCGGACATCCCCTCGGAGAGCACGTTCAGGGCGAGCACGGTGAGCAGGATCAGCAGGCCGGGGAAGAACGTGGCCCACCAGCCACCGATCTGGACCATCTCCTTGCCGAAGGCGATCACCGAGCCCCACGAGGACGCGGCCTCCTGGGGTGCCAGCCCGCCACCGATGAAGGAGAGCGACGCCTCGAACACGATGGCGTCGGCGACCATGACGGTGACGAAGACGAGGATCGGGGCGGCGCAGTTGCGCAGGATGTGCCGCCAGAGGATGTGCGGTCGCCGCGCGCCGATGATCCGTTCGGCCGCGACGTAGTCCTCGCGGTACTGCGACAGCACGTTGGCGCGCACGATCCGCGCGATCGAGGGCACGAAGACGAAGCCGATCGCGACCACGAGGACCACGAGGCTGTTCTTACCGAACGAGATGATCAGGAGGGCGGAGAGCACGATGGCGGGGAAGGCCATGACGACGTCGAGGCAGCGCATCACCACCTCGTCGACGGCGGGCCGGCTGGTTCCGGCCAGCGCGCCCAGGATGGCGCCGACCACCAGGGCGATGCCGGCGCTGCCGAAGCCCACGATCAGCGAACGTCGGGTGCCGGCGACCAGCCGCGAGAAGACGTCGCGTCCGAGCTTGTCCAGGCCGAACCAGTAGTCACCGTTCGGCCCGGTGAGCGCGGGACCGAGCCCGGCCTGCGCGGGGTCGTGCCGCAGGATCAGCGGCGCGAAGATGCCAACGACAACGATGAGCAGGACGAAGCTCAGTGCGATCCGGGCCGTGACGCTGAGCCGTTTGAAGGCGATGCCGGGGGTCGACAGCCGGGCGGTGAGTGTGCGACGCATCAGTGGGCTCCGCGCAGTCGAGGGTTGGCGAAGAGGTAGAGGATGTCGACCACCAGGTTCACGAGGACGAAGCAGATGGCGATGGTCAGCACGGTTCCCTGCGCGAGGGCTGTGTCGTTCTGCTGCACCGCGCTCATGATCTGGGTGCCCATGCCGGGCAACGAGAAGATCGCCTCGATCACGACGGTGCCGCCCAGCAGGTAGCCGATCCGCAGGCCCAGCACGGTGAGCGGGTTGACGAGCGCGTTGCGCAGCACGTTGCGTCCGATCACCACGCGGGGTGGCAGCCCGGCGCCGATGGCGGTCCGCACGTAGTCCTTGTCGAGTTCCTCGACCATGGACGTGCGCACGATTCTGGCCAGTGAGCAGCCGACCGGCACGGCGAGCGCCAGCGCGGGCATGGCGAGGGACTGCAACCACAGGGAGAACGAGTCGCCGGGGTTGACGTACCCGCCCGTCGGGAAGACGGGGCGGCGGACCGACAGCTCCTGGATGAGCAGGAGCGCGAGCCAGAACGACGGCATGGCGATGCCGGCCATCGAGACGAACCGGATGACCTGGTCGGGCCAGCGGTCGCGGTACAGCGCGGCGGGGATGCCGAGGGCCAACGCGATGGCCAGCGCGCCGACGATCCCGAGGGCCGTCAGCTGGATGGTCAGCGGCAGCGCGGTGGCGATCTTGTCGGCGACCGGGACGGACGGCGGGAACGTCACGCCGAGATCACCCCGGAGCAGGTCACCCAGGAAGTGCAGGTACCGCAGCGGCAGCGGGTCGTCGAGACCGTTGGCGGCCTTGAACGCGGCCACCTGCGCGGGGGTCGCCTGATCACCGAGGACGGACAGCGCGGGATCGATCGGGGAGAACTGCATGATCACGAATACGAAGATCGTGATGCCCAGCACCAGCGGTATCAGGGTCAGGAGTCGTCGCGTGACCAGGCTCAGAACGCTCAGCATGGTGTCTTTCTCTCGTCGAGGGCCGCCGGGACGTCCCGCCCAGCCCGAGGGACAGGGGGCTGGGCGGGACGCGGAGGGGTCGGGGTCCGGGCGCCCCCGAGGCAGGGATCAGCCCTTTCGGCTGGAGCCCAGGAAGTACAGACCGGTGGTTGCCGCGCCCGAGAAGTCGGAGAGCTTCGCCGGGTCGTACGCGGTGACGACCTTGGTGTGCAGGATCGGGTACAGCGGGACCTCGTCGGCCACCTTGTCCAGGGCCTGCTTCCACAGCGCCTTGCGGGCCGCCTCGTCGGAGGTCTGCGCCGCCTTGTCGAGCAGCTCGGCCATGGCCTTGCGGTCCGCGGCGCTCCACCGGTAACGCTGCCCCGGCCAGGTCTCGCCGTAGTAGAACCAGCGCATGAGCAGGTCGGTGTCGACGCCGAAGACGCTGGGGTCACCGGTGGCCATCAGCACCCGGAAGGTGTCCTTCGGAACGATGTCCCCGTAGATGGCCGAGGACGGCACCGTGTTGAGGCTGGCGGTGACGCCGATCTTCTTCCACTGCTCGATGACCAGCGGCGCGACGTCCTTCACGACCGAGTTGTCGGTGGTGTCGAGCTGGAACGACAGGTTCGTGACACCGGCCTCCTGAAGCAGACTCTTGGCCTTCTCCAGGTTGTAGTCGTAGACGGTGGCGGCCTTCTGGTAGTCCTTGTTGCCCTCGTCCAGGTAGCTCGTCGCCGGGGCGCCGTAGCCGTTGAGCGCGGTCTTGATGACCTCGTCCTTGTTGATCGCGTAGTGCAGCGCCTGGCGCACCCGCTTGTCGCTGAACGGCGCCGCCGACGAGTTGAACATGAGGAAGACCTGGTTGAAGGCCTGCTTCACATCGACGGTGTACTTGTCCTTGAGCGAGTCGACGTTCAGGTACGGCACCGACTCGATGGCCTGGACACGGCCGCCCTGCAGGTCCGACACCCGGGCGGAGGCCTCGGACGTGGTGTTCCAGGTCATCGTCTCGACCTTGGCGGGACGCGGGCCGTTGTAGTTCGGGTTCGTGCTGAGCTTGACGCCCGACTCCTTGGAGGCGCTGTCCAGCTTGAACGGGCCGGAGCCGATCGGCGCCGTGTCGAATGCCTTCGACGCGGCCGGGTCGGCGGTCTTCGCCTTCGGCACGACCTTGATGACGGCGATCCGCTCGGCGAACAGGGCGAACGGGTACTTGAGCTTGAACTCGGCCGTCGTCGCGTCCTTGGCGGTCACCGAGTCGATGAACGACACGAAGCCCTGCATCAGCGGCGGGGCCTTGGGGTCGGCCGGCTTCAGCACGCGGGTGAAGGACCAGGCGACGTCCTCGGCGGTGACGGGGGTGCCGTCGGAGAACGTGGCGCCGTCGCGCACCGCCACCGTGTAGGTGAGCCCGTCCGCGCTGGCCACCGGGTCTTCCTTGGCGAGCGCGCGGTAAGGTTCCCGGGTAACCGGGTCAAGATCGATCAGGCCCTCGAAGATGTGCTGGTTGACCGCCGTCGCCACCGCCGACGAGGCGTTCCCCGGGTCGAACCCGCTAGAGAGGGTGAACGCGAGGGTGGTCTCGATGGACTTCTTCCCCCCGCTTCCCTCGACGGCGTTGGTCGAGGCCGGGCCGCCGCTGCACGCGACCAGTCCGAGAGCGAGGGTCGCCGCGGTGGACGCGACGGCCAACGAACGGAGCCGGCGCGGGGGGCAGCGCCGACTCTCCTTTGGCTCAATGGTGGTGCTCACGTAGCTGCCTCCATAGGCTCTTCATGCGCTCGCGTTGCTGCTCGCGCTGAGGGATTCGAAGATAATGGGGTCTGACGTCAGACATCTGATGCCGATAGGGTGAGCGTGTCAGATCCGTGAACGAAGGGCAAGTGGCAGATGACGACCATTGACGCAACCCCGCTACGCGGTGCGGAGCGCCCCGGTCCCCGCCGGCAGGAGGTGGGGGCCAAGATCAAGGAGTACATCCTGCGCAACCGCCTCAAGCCGGGAGACATCCTGCCCACCGAGGCGGAGCTGTGCGAGGCGGTGGGTGCGAGCCGCTCCAGCGTCCGCGAGGCCGTCAAGATCCTCTCCGCCCTCGACATCGTCGAGGTGCGGCACGGGCACGGCACCTTCGTCGGCCGCATGTCCCTCGCCGCCCTCGTGGAGGGCCTGACCTTCCGCGGCCTGCTCAGCGGCGAGGAGGACCATCACGTGCTGGGGCAGGTCGTCGACGTCCGGCAGACCCTCGAACAGGGGCTCGCGGCCCAGGTCATCGCCGTTCTCGACAGCGAGCACCAGGCCGCCCTCTCCGCGCTCGCCGACGAGATGGAGAGCCTTGCCGCCCAGGGCATGGATTTCCTCGACGTCGACCGGGCCTTCCACGTGAAGCTGCTGGAACCCCTCGGCAACGACCTGATCCTCCAGTTGACCGAGGCGTTCTGGCAGGTGCAGGCCATCGTCGCCCCCACGCTGCGCACCGAGCCGGAGGACCGGTTGATCACCGCCCAGCGACACCGGGCGATCGTGCAGGCGGTCGCCGCCGGGGACGTGGCGCGCCTGCAGGCTGCCATCGCCGAGCACTACGCGCCCATCCGGGCCAGCATCGCCCGCGTCGTACAGGCCTGAAATAGGCACCGCCATCGCCGTCGGAGTGGAGAGCGGCCTGATCGACGGCGCGCGATGGGGTGCGTCCGGTAACGATCACCGCCCCGGCGGCGCACCACCCTGACGTCGGGCACCCGACGTCAATCCGCGATCCAGCGGCGGCGCACCGTCCCCTGTGTCCGTACACGGGAGACTGTCGCCGCCCTGAACGTTCGACGAACTCGTCATCGCAGCGCCGGGATGTTGCGGCACTGAGCGGGATCGGTCACAGCGCCCGCCGGAGCCACTCCTCGACACCGGCGACGTGCACCGTGGCCCAGGAGCGCGCCAGATCGGCCTGCCCGGCCGTGATCGCGTCGACGATCGCCTGGTGCTGCTCACGGGTCCGGGTGACGGCGCCCTCCTGGGTGACACCGCGCCAGATGCGGGCCCGGGTGGTGGAGCCGGAGAGCCCGTCGAGCAGCGAACACAGCACGGCGTTTCCGGCGCCGACGGCGATCTGGCGGTGAAATTTCAGATCGTTGGCGACCAGCGTTTCGACGTCGCTGGTGTCGTCGACGTCGTCGAGGACGGCCTGAAGGTTGGCGATCGCCTCGGCACCCATCCGTTGCGCGGCCAACGCCGTGGCGGCGGGCTCGAGGATGCGCCGGACCTCAAGGAACTCCAGCACGGTGTCGTCGCGGTGGAAGTCCACGACGAAGCCGAGCATGTCGAGCAGCAACTGTGGAGCAAGGCTGGTGACGTAGGTGCCGTCGCCCTGGCGGACGTCCAGGACGCGGATGATGGACAGCGCCTTCACCGCTTCCCGTAGGGAGTTGCGGGACAGGCCGAGCCGGCGGGCCAGGTCCGCCTCCTTGGGCAGTCGATCGCCGGGACCGAGCTCGCCCGAGGTGATCATATTCTTGATCTTGCCGATCGCCTCGTCGGTGAGGGCCATCGCTGCCTCCAGACGCCGCGTCGGTGAACTCGTCGAAGCTGCACCACACCACCTCGCAAACATCGGGTGTTTCCGGGTCTGCGACCTCCGACATCTGATGTGTAGCAGGTGTTGAGTCATCCGGCAACAGATCCAGATGACCTGACGGACCGTCCATCAAGGTCGCTGCCTCCTTACGAGTTAACACATCACGCGGATGAATCCGACCCATTGACAAAAATAAACATCCCATGTTAACTCCCCTTTCATAGAGGAGGCCCTATGTTCAAGGTCGGCACTTTCCGGACGATCCTGCGGGCCGCAGCCGCATCCCTTCTCGTGGCCGCATGCCTGACTTCCGGGTCCGTCACTGCGGCTCCAGCCGGGGCCGCCGTCAGCGACCCCGCCCTCGCGCTCTGGTACGACGAACCCGCCGCCACCTGGGAGAGCAACGCGCTGCCGCTGGGCAACGGCGCGCTCGGCGCGATGGTCTTCGGAGGCGTCCAGACCGAACGCCTCCAACTCAACGAGAAGAGCCTGTGGACCGGTGGACCCGGCACCGCCGGCTACAACCACGGCAACTGGACAGCACCACGGCCCGGAGCCCTGGCCGGCGTTCAGGCCCAGATCGACAGGGACGGACGGATGACGCCCGGCGCGGTCGCCACCGCCCTCGGGCAGCCAGCGACCGGGTTCGGCTCCTACCAGAACCTCGCCGACATGTACCTCGACATGACCGGCACCCCGGCCACGGTGAGCGGCTACCGACGTGAGCTGGACCTCGCCGAGGCCACCGCCCGCGTCGCGTACTCCCACGGCGGGGTGACCTACCAGCGGGAGCACTTCGCCAGCTACCCGCGCAACGTGATCGTCTCCCGGCTCTCGGCCAGCCAGGCCGGGAAGGTCTCCTTCGTCCTGCGTCCCGTGTCGGCCCAGTCCGGCAGCACCGTGACGGTGGCGAACGGCCGGATCACCACCCGGGGCGCGCTGCCCGGCAACGGACTGATCCACGAGACCCAGTACCGGGTGGTGACCACGGGCGGCACCCGCACCGACGGCACCGACCGGATCACCGTCGCCGGCGCCGACTCGGCGTTCATCGTGTTGTCCGCCGCGACGTCGTACGCCGACACGTACCCCACCTACCGCGGCGCCGACCCGCACGCCCAGGTCACCCAGGCGGTCGACGGCGCGGCAGCCTCGACCTGGGCGGCGCTGCGCGCGGCCCACCTCGCCGACTACAAGAACCTCTTCGACCGCGTCCGGCTCACCGTGGGTGGCCAGATGCCGAACATTCCCACCGACGAGCTGCGGTCGGCGTACACCGGTGCCACCGGACGGGCCCAGGACCGCGCGTTGGAATCGCTGTACTTCTCCTTCGGCCGGTACCTGCTCATCGCATCGTCGCGCGGCGGCTCCCTGCCGGCCAACCTCCAGGGCGTCTGGAACAACTCCAACAACCCGCCCTGGCAGGCCGACTACCACACCAACATCAACGTCCAGATGAACTACTGGCCGGCGGAGACCACGAACCTCACCGAGACCGCCACACCGCTGTTCGACTTCATCGACGCGCTGCGGGCGCCCGGAAGGACAAGCGCGCAGAGCATCTACGGTACGACCGGTTGGGTCACCCACCTCAGCACCAACCCGTACGGCTTCACCGGTGTGCAGGACTGGGCCACCGCCTTCTGGTTCCCGGAGGCCGCCGCCTGGCTGTGCCAGCACCTCTACGAGCACTACCGCTTCACCCGTGACACCGCGTTCCTGCGCGATCAGGCGTACCCGGCGATGAAGGAGGCCGCCGAGTTCTGGCGGGCCAACCTGCGGGTCGATCCGCGCGACAGCAAGCTGGTCGTGACGCCCAGCTACTCGCCCGAGCAGGGCGACTTCTCGGCCGGCGCGTCGATGAGCGAGCAGATCGTGTGGGAGCTGCTTACCAACACCATCGAGGCGAGCACCACGCTCGGCGTCGACGCCACCCTGCGCGCCCAGTGGCAGAGCACGCTGAGCAAGCTCGACCCCGGCCTGCGGGTCGGCTCCTGGGGGCAGTTGCAGGAATGGAAGGCGGACTGGGACAGCCCCACGAACGACCACCGGCACGTCTCGCACCTGTACGCCCTGCACCCGGGCCGGCAGGTCTCACCGCTGACCACCCCGGCCCTGGCCAACGCCGCCAAGGTGTCCCTCACGGCACGCGGCGACGGTGGCACCGGCTGGAGCAAGGCCTGGAAGATCAATTTCTGGGCTCGGCTGCTCGACGGGGATCACGCCCACAAGATGCTCAGCGAGCAGCTCAAGAGCAGTACGCTCGCCAACCTGTTCGACACCCACCCGCCGTTCCAGATCGACGGCAACTTCGGTGCCACCGCCGGAGTCGCCGAGATGCTGTTGCAGAGCCAGAACGGTGTCGTCGACGTCCTGCCGGCCGTGCCGGCGGCGTGGCCCACCGGCTCGGTCAGCGGCCTGAAGGCGCGCGGCAACGTAACTGTGGACGCCGAGTGGCGCAACCGCCTGGCCAGCCGGATCACGCTCACCGCCGGCAGCGGCGGCACCCTCACCGTCCGGAACCCGATGCTGGCCACCGCGTCCCTGGTGGACCTCAGCACCAACCAGGTCGTGCCGGTGACCCGTACGGGTGACCGGGTCACGTTCACGGCCGAGGCCGGGCACCGCTACCAGGCCGTCTCCACGGCCGCGACCGGCACGATCGCCGGAGTGGCGAGCGGGCGCTGCGTCGACGTACCGGGGGCGGCCACCGCCGACGGCACCGCCCTCATCCTCTGGGACTGCACCGCAGCGGCCAACCAGATCTGGACCCGCGAGGCCGACAACACCATCCGCAACCGTGGCAAGTGCCTCGCCCCCGCCAGCACCACCAACGGCGCAGCCGCCACCATCACCACCTGCGGCACCGCCATCAACCAACGCTGGACCTACGACCTGACCGCCAAGACACTGCGCAACCAGGCCACCGGCACCTGCCTCGACGCAGGAGGCGGCGGCACCACCAACAACACCGCCGTCATCCTCTGGCCCTGCACCACCGCCACCAACCAACAGTGGCTGATGTAGCACCGGGCCCAGCCGCGCGCCACCCACCCGCACCGCCCTCCCTGCCCGTTCCCGGAGAGGACGACCCATGACCCGTACCCTGCGTCGCCACCGCTCGCGCGCGAGCGGGGCCGCCCTGACCGCTCTGGCAGTGCTCGCCACCTGCCTGGTCCAGCTCACCCCACCGGCGGCACCGGCCGCCGCGGCACCGGGGGACGGCACGATCACGGGGGTGGCCAGCGGGCGCTGCGTCGACGTGCCCGGCGGTGCCACCGCCGACGGCACCGCCCTCATCCTCTGGGACTGCACCGCAGCGGCCAACCAGATCTGGACCCGCGAGGCCGACAACACCATCCGCAACCGTGGCAAGTGCCTCGCCCCCGCCAGCACCACCAACGGCGCAGCCGCCACCATCACCACCTGCGGCACCGCCACCAACCAACGCTGGACCTACGACCCCACCGCCAAGACACTGCGCAACCAGGCCACCGGCACCTGCCTCGACGCAGGAGGCGGCGGCACCACCAACAACACCGCCGCCATCCTCTGGCCCTGCGGCAGTGCCACCAACCAACAGTGGCGCGTCGCCGCCGCCGACTACCAACCGCTTCTCGACGTCGGATTCAGCGGCACGTTCACCTCCGCCACCGGCTACACGCCGTCGACCGGTGAACTGGTCGACGGGCAGCTCACCCGGTTGGCCGGCAGCGAAACGATCAGCGGTACGTCGGTCACGCTCACCGGCGGGAGCACCGGCATCGGGTTCTCCCCACGGATCCCGGTGACCAGCGCGAAGTACGTCAACAGGAGCCTGCTGGCCGAGGCTGTGGTACGCCGACAGAGCGGGGCCACGCTGACCTTCGACACGGTGCTCAGCCTCGCCGGTGGGGGCTACTACCGCTACTCCAGCGGTTCGCAGACCACCACCGAGTTCGGCATGTACGGGCCGGACGCGCCGTACCACGACACCCGGCAGAGCGGGCCGAACCTGCCCGACACGCAGGACACCCACGTGGCGTTGGCCTACGAGTACGTGAACGACGCCTCGGCCCGGCTCGTCGCGTACGTGAACGGCTGCCAGGTAGGCACCACCGTCACCACTCCGGTCGCCGCGGCCAACGCGTCGCAGGGTCTGCTGACCTTCGGCAACGACGCCGGCACCCGTAACCGTGGCTGGCACGGCACTGTGGACGCCATCGCCCTCGCGACGATGACCGGCGCCGCCGGTCCGGTCGACTTCCAGCTCGACGCGCCGGTCTGCGGGGGCACCCCGCCGCCGCCCGGCTGCGCCGGCAACCCCGGCAGCAGCGGCCCGGTCACGCCGGCCACCGTCATCACCGTCGACCGGTGCGACACCCTCGACCGGATCCGGCAGAAGGCGGCCCAGGTCGTCCCGTCGGCCGCCCAACTGGCCTGGCAGCAGCGGGAGCTGACGGCGTTCCTGCACTACGGCATGAACACCTTCACCGACGTCGAGTGGGGCAGCGGGAACGAGGACCCGGCCCAGTTCAACCCGACGACCGTCAACCCCGCGCAGTGGATGGACGTGCTCAAGCGCAACGGGTTCAAGCAGGTCATCCTCACCGTCAAGCACCATGACGGGTTCCTGCTCTACCCGTCGCGGTACAGCACCCACTCGGTGCGCAGCAGCCCCTGGTGGGGTCGTACCAGCCAGAGCGACATCCTGCGGGCCACCGTCGACGCCGCCCGCGCGGCCGGTCTCGCCGTCGGCTTCTACCTCTCCCCCGCCGACGGCGCGGAGATCCCAGGTCGACGCGGTGGCGACCGGTTCGGCAACGGCAGCGCCAAACGGAGCGTCACCATCCCGACGCTCGTCGCCGGTGACACCCGCACCCCCACCCAGACGTACGCGTACCAGGCCGACGACTACAACGCCTACGTCCTCAACCAGCTCTACGAGCTGCTCACCGAGTACGGTCCGATGGCCGAGGTGTGGTTCGACGGTGCCAACCCGTACACCGCGTACCCGCAGCCGTACCAGGTCGGTGACTGGTACCGACTGATCCGGGCCCTGCAACCGAACGCCACGATCGCGATCAACGGCCCGGACGTGCGCTGGGTCGGCTCCGAGTCCGGGGCGTTCCGGGCTGACGAGTGGAGCGCGCTGCCGTTCCGGGGCACCGATCCCGGCGCGCTGAACCGCGACGACGACATGCTCACCGGCGCCGCGTCGAGCGACCTGGGTTCCAGTGCGCTGATCGGCCGCAACCTGGGCACGATCACCTACCTGTCGTGGTACCCGGCCGAGGCGGACGTGTCGATCCGGCCCGGCTGGTTCTGGCACTCCGGCCAGAACGGCTCGGTCAAGCAGCCGGCCGCGCTGATGCAGCTCTACGAGAACGCGGTGGGCCGCAACGCCAACCTGCTGCTCAACGTCCCGCCGAACCGGGCCGGCGTGATCGACGCTCCGGACGTCAACGCCCTCGACGGGTTCGGCACCGCGCAACGCGCCCGGTACGGCCGGGAGCTGTTCGCCAAGGCGGGCGCGACCGGCACCCACGCCGCCCTCACCGACGCGGCCCTGGGCACGTACTGGTCGCCCTCGGGTGGCGCCGTCACCGGCTCGGTCGAGCTGACCGCCTGCCGGTCCCGCACGTTCGACCGGGTCCTGGTGCAGGAGTCGGTCGGCAACGGCCAGCGCGTCGAGGCGTTCGCCGTGGACGCCTGGGTCAACGGCGGCTGGCAACAGGTCGCCGCCGCCGGAACGGTCGGCTACAAGCGGATCGTTGCGCTGTCCACCGCCGTGACGAGTGACCGGCTGCGGCTGCGGGTCACCGCGGCACGCGGCGTACCGCAGGTCGCGACGCTCACCGCGTACGCGACCGACAGCACCGCCAACCCGGCGTCCTGCTGATTTCCCAACCCTTTCCCGAGAGGAACGGTTCATGCGCCTTCGACGTATCAGCGTCACCGGAGCGGTGGGAGCACTGGCCGCCGCACTGCTGACGGTGCCGGTCACGACGGCCGCTCCGGCCTCGGCCGTACCGGGTGATCTCCAGGTGATCCCGGCGCTGAAGCAGTGGACGGTGGGCACCGGCAGCTACACCTTCGGCGCGACGTCCCGCATCGTTGTCGACCCCGCCTACACCGCCCAGCTCAACGACGACGCGGCCACCTTCGCGGCCGACCTGCGGGACCTGACCGGCCGCACCGTCGCGGTCACCACCGGAACCGCGGCGACCGGTGACATCCGGCTGACCCTGGGTGGCAGCCAACCCGCCGAGGGTTACACGATGACCGTCGGGTCGAGCATCGCGATCCAGGGCTCGACCGACGCTGGCGCCTTCTACGGCACGCGGACGGTGCTGCAACTGCTCAAGCAGTCCAGCACGGTGCCGGCCGGCACGACAACCGACGCCCCGACCAAGTCCGAACGCGGCATGATGGTCGACGTCGGTCGCAAGTACTTCACCGTCGACTGGCTGCGTCGGCACGTCAAGGAACTCGCCTACCTGAAGATGAACCGGCTGCACCTGCACCTGTCCGACACGTTCGGGTTCCGGCTGGAGAGCACCACCCACCCGGAGGTGGTGTCGGAGCAGTACTACACCAAGCAGCAGATCCGCGACCTCATCGCCCTGGCCGCGCAGTACCACATCGAGGTCATTCCCGAGATCGACATGCCGGGACACATGAACGCCATCCTGGCCGACCACCCGGACCTGCAACTCGCCGACACCAACGGCAACCGCAACCCCTACTACCTCGACCTGTCCAAGCCCGGCGCGTACACCCTCACCCGGGACCTCATCACCGAGTTCCTGCCGCTGTTCCCCGGCCGGTACTGGCACATCGGCGCGGACGAGTACGTCGGCAACTACGCCGCCTACCCGCAACTGCTGACCTACGCCCGGGCGACCTACGGGCCGAACGCCATCGCCAAGGACGCCTACTACGGCTTCATCAACTGGGCCAACGACATCGTCCGTGCCGGCGGCAAGACCACCCGGATGTGGAACGACGGCATCGGCACCGACGGCACCATCCGTCCGGCGTCCAACATCCACGTCGAGGTCTGGTACAACTACGGCATCACCCCGCAGGCCCTGCTGGACCGCGGGCACACCATCTCCAACCAGGCATGGGATCCCACCTACTACGTCCCCGCCATCAGCAAGCCGAACGTGACGTGGGCGTACGAGACCTGGACCCCGGAGCGCTTCCAGGGCAACAACACCGTCAACGCTCCGTCGCGCAACCTCGGCACGGTCCTGCACATCTGGTGTGACTACCCGGACGCGGAGACCGAGGACCAGATCGCCGCCGGTATCCGGACCATCCTGCGCGTCATCGCCCAGCAGACCTGGGGGTCGCCGAAGCCGGTCGCCGCGTACACCGCCTTCACCCCGATCATCGACCGCATCGGTCGGGCTCCCGGCGGCCCGGCGGTGGCGACCGGCAACCTGGCGACCAACCGCCCGGTGACCGCGTCGTCGACCGAGACGGCCAGCTTCCCGGCGTCGGCGGCGGTGGACGGCGACATCAGCACCCGCTGGTCGTCGGCCTACACCGACCCGAGCTGGATCCAGGTCGACCTCGGCAGCAGCCAGGAGCTGTCCCGCGTCGCCCTGCGCTGGGAGGCCGCGTACGCGCGGGCGTACCAGATCCAGACCTCCAGCAACGGCACCACCTGGACCACGGCGGTGACCGTCACCGCCGGGGACGGCGGCGTGGACGAACACGCCCTCAACACCACCGCCCGGTACGTCCGGATGCAGGGCACGCAACGGGCCACCACCTTCGGCTACTCGCTGTGGGAGTTCGAGGTCTACGGACCGAAGAAGGGCATCATCACCGGCACCGCCAGTGGCCGCTGCGTCGACATCCCCGGGAGCAACACCACCGACGGCACCGCGGTCAATCTCTGGGACTGCAACAGCGGGCCCAACCAGACGTGGACCCACCGCAACGACGGCACCCTCACGGCCCTGGGCAAGTGCCTGGAGCCGGCGAACGGAAGCCTCACCGACGGTACCGCGATCGTGATCCGTACCTGTTCCACCGCCACGTACCAGCGCTGGGCCTACGACGCCGCCACCAGCAGCTACCGCACCGGCGGCAAGTGCCTCGACGCCTCCGGCGGCGCGACCGCCAACGGCACCCGCCTCATCCTCTGGCCCTGCACCAACGGCGCCAACCAGCGTTGGAGCACCCCCACCGCCTGACCCACCGATGGAGGCACGATGCGACACGCTATGCACCCACCCTCATCGACGACACGGTCACGGCGGCGCGTCGTGCCCACCATCGTTCTGGGTCTGATCGCCGGTGCCGTCGCGACGGTCGGGGGCCATCCGGCCCCGGCCGGCGCGGCGGTCCCGGCGGACCCGACCTACACCGACGCCGCCGGTCTGGTCTTCCCCGGTGTCCAGCCGGGGGCGGCGACGGCGTCGCTCTCCGGCGGCAGCTTCACGCTGGCCAACGCGGCGCTGTCGACCACGTGGAGCGTGCAGGGCGGCACGGTGTCGCTGACCCGATTCGACAACCGGGCGGCGAACGCCACAGTCCCGATGAGCCTGCGCGGGCTCTTCACCCTCACCCTGGTCGACGGCAGCACCATCACGACGGCGAACACGACCGTCTCCGCCGGACCGGTGGTCAGCGACCTGGCGGCGAACGCCGGGTCGGCACGACTGGCCGAACGCTTCGCCGGCAAGGCGGTCACCACCACCTTCCGGTACGGCGGCGGCACCCGGACGCTCGACGTGCAGTGGCAGGTACGGCTGCGCGGTGGGGCCAACTCGGTGCAGCACAGCTTCACCGTGCGCTCGGTGGCCGGCACGTTCGACGTGACCTCCCTGCGTCTGGTGGAACTGGGCCTGGCCAACGCCCGGGTGCTCGGCAGCGACGACGGCAGCCCGGTGGTGCACGGCGCGGCCGGCAACGAGACGGTGTTCGTCGGCATCGAGAACCCGATGGCGAAGGCCACGGTGAACGGGTCCGCCGTCGACATCGCGGTGCCCCGCGCCGGTGACCTCACCGCCGGCACGTCCTGGGTCTACACCGCCTCCACCGGTGTCTCCCCGGCCGGGCAGCTACGCCGCTCGTTCCAGTACTACCTGCAACGCGAACGGGCCCACGACCGGCGGACGTTCCTGCACTACCAGAGCTGGCTGGACCTCAAACCGCCCGGCGAGGTCATCGACAGCGCCGAGCTGACCCGGGCCATCAACCTGTTCGGCACCCAGCTGCGCAACCGGGGGGCCACCATCGACAGTTTCTGGGTCGACGACGGGTGGGACTATCTGCGTACGCCCCGGGTCGACGAGACGAACCTGAACGTCTGGTCGTTCGACCCGACCCAGTTCCCCACCGGCTTCGCACCGCAGAAGGCCGCCGCCGCACAGTACGGGGCCTCGATGTCGGTGTGGATGTCACCCTTCGGCGGGTACGGCACCAGCGCCGCCACCCGCCAGGCCATCAACGCGAGCAAACCCGCCGAGCAGCGGTTGGAGACGCACAGCGGCGGCCAGTTCAAACTCGGCGGCGCCCGCTACTACGACCGGTTCCGGTCGGTCGCCTTCGACATGATGGACAACCAGGGGGTACGCGGCTTCAAGCTGGACGGCATCGGCGGCGGGCTCTACCAGTCCGGCCCGAACGCCAATTACATCGCCGACTACGAGGCCCTGCTCGGGTTGACCGGCGACCTGCGCGCGCACCAGAAGGACGTGTTCGTCAACGCGACAGTCGGCACCTGGGGCTCGCCGTACTGGTTGTGGTACACCGACTCGATCTGGCGCGACGGGCACGACGCGGGCCTGGTCGGTGCGGGCAGCGCACAGCAGCGCTACGTCAACTACCGCGACTCGGAGACGTTCCGCAACAACACCAGGCAGAACCCGCTGTTCCCGATCCCGAGCCTGATGAACCACGGGATCATCTTCTCCGACCGGACACCCCAGTTCACCGCCGACTACGACCTGACCAAGCCCAGTGTCCAGGCCGAGGTGTCGCAGGACATCCGCGCCTACTTCGCGCTCGGGCTCAGCCTCCAGGAGCTGTACGTCCGCAACACGCTCGTCGACGCGAACCGGCCGGGCGCGGCCTGGTTCTGGGACACCGTGGCGGCCAACGCCCGGTGGGCGCGGGCCAACCAGGGACTGCTCAGCGACGTGCACTGGGTCGGCGGCGACCCGGCCGCCGGGGCGGTCTACGGCACCGCCGCCTGGAACTCCTCGGCCGGCGCGTCGAAGGGGATGCTGATGCTGCGTAACCCGTCGGCGTCCGCGCAGAGTTTCACCGTCAACCCGCAGACGGTCTTCGAGCTGCCCGGCGGCACCCACCAGCGGTACCGGTTCACCGAGCGCGACGGGCGGCGCGGCGGCTTCGTGTCGGGCCCGGCCGCACCGGTGAGCATCACCCTCGCCCCGTTCGAGGTCGCCGTCTTCCAGGCCACACCGACCGACGAGCCGATCGGCGGCGGGGACAGCCCGCTGCTGCCCCGCACCCGGTGGACCGCGACGGCGGACAGCGTGGAAACCGTCGGCGAGAACGGCGTCGCCGCCAACGCCATCGACGGCAACCCGGCCACCATCTGGCACACCCGCTACGTCGGCGGGGTCGCCGCCATGCCGCACCAGATCACCATCGACCTCGGCGGCAACCATCGCGTCGACAGACTCGACTACCTGCCCCGTCAGGACGGCGGCACCAACGGCACCATCGCCGACTACCAGATCCTGACCAGTACCGACGGCACCACCTGGACCCAGGTCGCCGCCGGCACCTTCGGCGGCGGCAGCACAGTGAAGACAGCGGTCTTCGCGCCCACCACGGCCCGGCAGGTACGCCTGCGCACCACCCGCGCCGCGAACGGGGCCGGGTACGCCTCCGCCGCCGAGATCAACCTGTACGGATCGACGGCCTGACCGGTACCGGCCGTCCCGGGGCGCCCCTATCGCCGCCCCGGGACGGCCTCATCCCACCTCACCTGGCGAGGACATGGGCGAGGACCGCCACGCCCCCCGCCACCACCAGCACGTTGCCGACGGCCAGCAGGGCGGCGCCCTCCGGGTGGCCCAGGTGCGCGGGCAGCCGTACGGTGCGATACCGGCGTCGAGCCAGCACGGCCACCGCGGCGGCGAGCGGTGTGCAGGCCAGCACGATCCCCGCCGCGATCGGATGACGGGGCACCAACTCCCGGCCGACGACCAGCAGCACGGTCGCGGTCGCCAGCGCGGTGCGCAGCCACGCGAGCAGGGTGCGTTCGGCCTGCGCCCCCCGGTCGGCGAGACGCGGCGGCCCCGGCAGATCAGCACCGGACGTCAGACCAGTACCGGACATCGGACCAGCACCGGACATCAGATCAGCACCACGACGACGATCGTCACGCCGGCCACGAGCACCCCCGCCGCCGACACGGCGACGACGGGGGTGGACGGTAACGGCAACTGGAGCCGCAGCGCCCGTTCGTTGCGGCTCCACCGGGGAAACGCCTCGGCGGTCACCCCGACGGCGAGCACCGCCAGCACGACCGCCGCCCACTGCGAGCCGTCCGCACCGAAGGCCTTGACCGCCGCGGCGGCCACCATGAGACCCAGCGCGGTCCGCAGCCACGCGAGGAACGTGCGCTCGTTGGCGAGGGTGAAGCGCGGGTCCGGTTCGGTGCCCACCCCGTAGACGTGCCGTGGCCAGCGGCGGTCGGCTCGTCCCGTCGGCTCCTCCGTCACCCGGTGACCGGGGCCGACGGCTGCCACGGGGTGTCACCACACTCCCGCTGGACCCGGGCCAGCTCCTCGGTGAGCGTCGTCCGGATCCGCGCGTACGCGGGGTCGTCGTAAACGCTGCGCATCTCCCACGGATCGGCCCGCAGGTCGAACAGCTCCCACTCCGGCTCCTGTGCCGTCGCGGAGGTGCCGGGCAGCCCCAGCCCGTCGGCGTAGTAGTAGACCAGCTTGTGGTCGTGGGTGCGTACGCCGTAGTGCGCCCACACGTGGTGCTCGTCGTCGTCGTGCTCCCAGTAGCGGTAGTACACCGACTGCCGCCAGTCGTCGACGTCCCCGCCGCGCAGCAGCTGTCGCAGTGAGCGTCCCTGCATGCGCGGGTCGGCCGGCACGCCGGCGTAGTCGAGGAACGTCTGGGCGAAGTCGACGTTCATGGCGAGCGCGCCGGTGGTGGAGCCGGCCGGGATCTCCGCCGGGTAGCGGATCAGAAACGGCATCCGCAGCGATTCCTCGTACATGAACCGCTTGTCGTACCAGCCGTGGTCACCGAGGAAGAAGCCCTGGTCGGAGGTGTAGACGACGATGGTGTCGTCGGTCAGCCCGTGCTCGTCGAGGTAGTCGAGCAGGCGGCCCACATTGTCGTCGACACTGGCGACGCAGCGCAGATAGTCCTTGATGTACCGCTGGTAGGTCCAGAGCGCGGCCTCGTCCGGGTCCAGGTGTGGCGGCAGCATCTCCTTGATGTCGTTGGCGGTCAGGTCCCGGTCCACCCGCATCCGGGCGGCCCGGGCGGCGGCGGCGTGTCCCGAGTGGTCGTCGTCGAACGAGCCCGGTACGGCCACGTCGTCGACGTACATGTCGCGGTGTTTGTCGTCGGGCTCCCAGTTGCGGTGCGGGGCCTTGTGGTGCACGAGCAGGCAGAAGGGGCGCTGCTGGTCGCGCTGGTCGAGCCAGTCGACGGCCAGGTCGGTGATGATGTTCGTGCAGTAGCCGGGACGGACCTGCTCGGTGCCGTCCATGCCGATGAACACGGGGTCGCGGTAGCGGCCCTGACCGGGCACGACCTCCCAGTAGTCGAAACCCCGGGGGTCGTGCTCCGGGCCGTGCCCGAGGTGCCACTTGCCGACCAGCGCGGTCTGGTAGCCGGCACGGCGCAGCAGCTCCGGGAAGACGAGCTGCCGGTTGTCGAACTCGGTCGACAACGTCTGCACGCCGTTGACGTGGTTGTAGGTGCCGGTGAGGATGGTGGCCCGGCTGGGCGCGCAGAGCGAGTTGGTGCAGAAGCAGTTCTCCAGCAGGGCGCCGCCGGCCGCGATGCGGTCGATGTGGGGCGTCTCGTTGATCTTGCTTCCGTAGGCGCCCACCGCGTGCGCGGCGTGGTCGTCGGCCATGATGAAGACGATGTTGGGCCGCACGGGTTGGTCCTTTCTCACCGGTTCAGGACGCGTACGCGGCGGCGTCGTAGTAGGCGCTCGGGTCGACCACGTTCGGCAGCTTGCCCAGGTCCTTGAACAGACCGTTGAGGCCGGTGAGCCAGCCCGCGACGGTGCCGTCGGTGGACTTGGCGGCGAGTTCCGCCGAGGGCAGGAACCGGGCGTTGGTGGCTTCGGCGCGCAGCTGATCGACCGGTGCCGACTTGAGGAACTTCGCGGTCACCTCGACGGCACGGTCCACGTCGGCAGCCCGCTCGTCGTTGGCGGCGCGCAGCACCGCGAGCACCTTCTTGACCAGCTCCGGCTTGCCGGTCACCACGTCGTTGCGCCCGACGTAGGCGGACGGAAAGCTGATGTCGGGGTAGAAGTCCTCGTTCTTGGCCAGCTCGATCAGGTCCGGCACCCGCTTCTTGATGGTGCCGATCAAGGGGTACCAGATGCCGGCCGCGTCGATCTGGCCGGACCCGAACGCGGTGACCACCGTGCTGGCGTCCATCGTGACCTTCTCCACGTCGTCGATGGAGAGCCCGGCGCGCCGCAGGGCCAACCGGACGATCATGTCGCCGGAGGTGCCCTCCGGCACGCCGACCTTCTTGCCCTTGAGAGCGGCGACGGAGGTGATGCCCGGCTTGGCGATGACCCGGTCGGCGAAGCCGAGCGAGTTGATGGCGATGACCCGGGCCTTGCCGGAGGCCGGCAGCCACATCGCACCCGGGCCCAGGTAGCCGAAGTCGAGGTCTCCGGCGCCGAGCGCCTGCACCTGAAGGGGACCGTTGGTGAAGACCTTCAGGTCCGGCTTGAGCCCGTGCTTGTCCCACAGCTTCTTGTCGTCGGCGATCGCCATGAGGCTCGCGCCGGTGAAGTCGGCGATGTAGCCGAGCTTCACCGGTTCGCTGGCGGAGCCGCCGGATCCGGACTGGTCGTCGCCGCAGGCGGCGAGGGCCGTGGTGGCGCCGAGACCGGCGATGCCGGCCAGCACGGCGCGACGGGAGAGAGGGCTCATCGGGATGCACCTTCCTGAGGGGTCTGGTGGTAGACGGCGCGCCAGACCCGATTGCGGATCCGGGAGAATTCCGGGGAGAGACGGACCGCTTCGGTTCGCGGGTACGGCAGGTCGACGTCGATGACCTCGTGCACCCGACCCGGACGGGCGGCCATGACGACGACCCGGTTGGCGAGGTAGACGGCCTCGTCGACGTCGTGGGTGATGAACATGACCGTTCGGCGCTCGGTGCCCCAGGTGTCCAGCAGTTGGTCCTGCATCTGCACCCGGGTGAGGGCGTCGAGGGCGCCGAAGGGTTCGTCCATGAGCAGGACGCCGGGGTCGACGGCGTACGCGCGGGCGATGGCGCACCGCTGCCGCATGCCACCGGAGAGCATCCGGGGCAGCGCGTCGGCGAAGTCGCTGAGACCCACCAGGTCGATGAAGTGCTGCGCCCGCGCTCGCCGTTGTGCCCGCCCGACCTTGGCGATCCGGAGACCGAACTCGACATTCTCGCGGACCGTCAGCCAGGGGAACAGCGCGTACTGCTGGAAGATGACGCCGCGTTCCGGGCTGGGCCCCCGCACCGGTCGTGAGTCGACGAGCACCTCACCGCTGGTGGGTTCGACCAGGCCGGCGGCGATGTTCATCAGTGTCGACTTGCCGCAGCCGGACGGGCCGACCACTGTGACGAACTCGCGGTCGGCGATGTCCAGGTCGACCTCGCGCAGCGCGTGGAACGGTTTGCCGCCCACCTCGAACGTGCGGGTGGTGGCGCGGAAGGAGATCTTCTCGGTCATCGGCGTTCCTGCCATCCGGTGAGGCGCTTCTCGGCGGCGAGCAGGAGCCGATCCATGAGCAGGCCGAGCACGCCGATGGTGATCAGGCCGACGAAGATGCTCGGCAGGTCGTAGTAGATCTGCGCCTGCTGCATCCGGTAGCCGAGGCCTTCCTGGGCGGCGATCAACTCGGCGGCGACCAGTGTCGCCCACGCCGCGCCGAGGCCGACGCGCATGCCGACCAGGATGAACGGGGTGGACGCGGGGACGACGACCCGGCGGAACACCACGGCGTCGTTGGCGCCGAGCACCCGGGCGGCGTTGATCATGGTGCTGTCGACGCTCACCACTCCCTGGAACGTCGACACGACGCAGGACAGGAACGCGGCGAGGAAGATGACGAAGATCTTCGGGGTCTCCCCGATGCCCATGAGCAGGATGGCCAGCGGGATGACGGCCAGCGGCGGGATGGTGCGAAAGAACTGCACGTAGGGCTCGATCAGCCCGCGCGCGGTCCGGTACCAGCCCATGAGGAAGCCGACCGGGATGGCGAGTGCGCTGCCGAGCGCGAAGCCGATGAGCACCCGGCGCAGGCTGGCCAGGCTGTCGTCGAGCAGGGTGCCGTCCATGGTCAGCTCACCGGCGCGGACGGCGACCTCCTGCGGCCCGGGAAGGCCCGAGACCCCGATCCGGGCCAGCACGGTCCAGATGCCGACGCCCAGTGCGACGGCGAGCACGTTCCACACCAGCAGCGGCACGGCGCGGCGCGGCGGCGACGTCGCAGGGGTGGTTTCCGGACCTCGGGGTGGGGACTGGTGCACGTCTATCGCCACGGTGGTGCTCCGTAGCCCAGCTCGGACATGGGGCTCCTCTCCGGTCGGCGGCGCTGAAGGTAAGCGAATCTTTGGCGACGGCACTATTCATGTCAACCCTTCGGACTAAAAAGCCCGAGCTGGGAGCGGTGCGGCAGTTCATAAGATGTCCGATGTCTGGCCGGCAGCCTAGGGGTGGCCGGGCCGCCTGACAACGCCCGGCCACGACCGGACCGGGCCGCCGGTTTATGTCCGGGGCATTGACTAAATTGGACGGCGTCAGCAGACTGCGGCGTACCCGAGCAACCAGTCCCCCGGCGAACCGGGCGACGGACAGAGGAGTCCCATGTCGATTCCGCGCTCCCCCCACACCACCGGATCCAGACGCCGCTTGGCCGCGGCGAAGCTCGCCCTGGTGATCGCCGCGTCGCTGCTCGCGCCGCTCACGTCCGGCAGCGCAGCCATGGCCGCGCCGGTGAACCTGGCCCGCACCGGCACCGCCACCGCGTCGAGCGTCGAACTCGACCGCGCCGACTTCGTCGCCACGCGCGTCAACGACGGCGACCGCAACACCCGCTGGTCCTCGAAGTACCAGGACGACAACTGGGTCCAGGTACGCCTGGCGTCCGCCGCCCGGGTCGACCACGTGGTGCTGACGTGGCCCAACGCGTGCGCCCGTGACTTCTCCCTACAGACCTCGACCGACGGCGCCGCCTGGACCACCGTCACCCGCCTACAGCGCGACACCTGCCCCCGCACGGACGTCATCGCGGTGAACTCGGCCCAGCCGGTGTCCTACGTACGGATGCAGGGGCACCAACGGTGGGCCGCCTACGGCTACTCGATCTCCGAGTTCGAGATCTGGGACAGCACCGCACCCCCGCCGGCACCCTCACTGGGCCTGCTGCCCAAACCGGTGTCGCTCGCGGAGAACGGCGGCACGCCGTACACGCTGAACCCGAACACGCCGGTCGTCGCGGTCGGATCGCAGGCCACCGCGCCCGCCACCTACCTCGCCGGGCTGCTCCGCCCCGCCACCGGGTACGCCCTGCCGGTGGTCACCCAGAGCACCGCGCCCGCGCCCATCGTCGTCGACGTGGGGGCCGGCAAGGGTCCGGTCGGGCACGCCGCCGAGGGATACCGGCTCGTCGTCACCACCGGCACGGTCCGGATCAGCGCCGACACGGCCAACGGCGCGCTCAACGGGGTGCAGACGCTGCGCCAGCTCCTGCCCCAGTGGGTGGAGTCCGACACCGTCGTGAACACCGCGTGGACGGTGCCGGCGGTGACGATCTCCGACTACCCGCGCTTCGCCCACCGCGCGATGATGCTCGACGTCGCCCGCAGCTTCTATCCGGTGAACGAGGTCAAGGCGTACATCGACAGCGCGGCGCAATACAAGATCAATCGTCTGCACCTGCACCTGACCGACGACCAGGGCTGGCGGATCGCCATCGACAACCCGACCAGCAACCCGGCGGGCATCGACTACGGCCGGCTCACCTCGGTCAGCGGGCGCACCGCCATGACCTACAACGACAGCGGTCAACTGATGGGCACCGAGCTGGGCATCACCGGCTTCTACACCAGGGCCGACTACGCCGAGATCGTGCGCTACGCGGGCCTGAACGGCATGACGGTCATCCCGGAGATCGACATGCCGGGGCACACCAACGCGGCGCTGCACGCCATCCCCCAGCTCAACACGGCCGGCGCCCAGCCCAAGCCGGCGCCCGGCCAGCAGACCGCACCGGCCAACGGCACCGGCAACGTCGGCTACTCGACGCTCGACTCGGCCAGCGCGACGACGTACGAGTTCGTCACGCAGGTGCTGACCCAGATCGCCGCCATGACGCCGGGGCCGTACCTGCACATCGGCGGCGACGAGGCGCACGTGACCAGCCACGCGAACTACACCACGATGGTCGACGCCTTCACCGCTACCGTCGCGTCGCTCGGCAAGACGGTGGTCGGCTGGAACGAGTACGCCGGCACGGCGCTGCCCCGCGACAACGCCGTGGTGCAGTACTGGAACGGTGACCGCACGGCGGTGAGCAACGCGGTGACCGGCCGCGGCGCCCGGGTCGTCCTCTCCCCCGCCGCCCACACGTACGTGCCACAGAAGCAGGATTCCCGCCAACCACTCGGCGGCTCGTGGGCCTGCGGTGGGCCGTGCGGGCTTGACCGGCACTACAACTGGGACCCGGGCACCTTCATCCCGAACATCGCCGAGACCAGCGTGCTCGGGGTCGAGTCGGCCCTGTGGGGCGAGTTCATCCGCCGGGTCGGCCAGGCGCAGTACTACAGCTTCCCGCGCCTGATCGCCACCGCCGAGGTGGGGTGGACGCCGCAGGGGCAGCGCAACTACGCCGACTTCACCACCCGGCTGTCGGTGGCCGGCGGGCGGTTGACGGTCGAGGGGGTCAACTTCTTCCCCACGGCCGACGTGGCGTGGCGCAAACAGGCGATCGGCCGGTCCGCCGCCGTCGTCGTCGGCGCACCGGTCGGCGCCACCTGGACGGTCACCGCCCCCGGGCTGCGCAGCACCGACCTGGCAGCCACGGTCACCTGGAGTGACGGACGCGTGGAGGCGTTGACGCCGACCGCGACGCGCGAGCCGAGCATCCCGGCGATGCAGATCAACAGCGCGTTCACCGTCGTGTCCCGGCGCACGTTCGGTTCGGCCGGGACGTACACCGGGACGTTGTCGGTGCGCTCGGCCGGGCTGGCCCCGGTCCAGGCGGCGCTGACCGTCACCGTCCGCGCCAACTGACCGCAGGCCGGCGCCGCCGGGGGGGCGGCGCCGGCCTCCGCGGGTTACGTTGCCGCGACGACACCCGAGAGCAGGCGTCGGTCATGATGGTGCCGTGATCGAACGTCCGGATGCCATGCAACGTGTGCGGCTGGCGCACACGGAGGCGCTGCTGGCCCAGCTCCGCAGCGCCGGCCCGCTCAGTCGGGCCGACCTCATCCGGCTGACCGGGCTGTCCCGCACCACCCTGTTCGACATCATCGGCGACCTCATCGCCCGCGGTGTGGTCGTCGAGCGGGAACCGGCGCTGTCCGGCCAGCGGGGTCGGGGACGGCCGTCCACGACCGTCAGCCTCAATCCGTCCGCCGGCCGGATCATCGGCATCGACCTCGGACGGGTGACGATCACCGTCATCGTCGCCACCCTGGGGCACGACATCCTGGCCCGGGGCAGCCGCCCCATCACGCTGGCGGCGGGGCCGGCCCGGCGCGCCAACGCCGCGATCAAGCTGATCGACGACCTCGTGCAGGAACACGACATCGATCTGCGCGCGCTGGAGGCGATCGGCCTCGGCCTGCCCGGCCTGGTGGCCGGCCGGGAGCGCCCCGCGGGCGGCCGCAGCCCGTCGGTGGCCGCGAAGCAGGTCAGCACACGCATCCAGGACCGGTACGGCGTCGCCGTTGTCACCGACAACAACTCGCGGTTGGCCGCGCTGGCCGAGGGCACCTGGGGAGCGACCCGGGACGTGCGGGACGCCATCTACGTCCGGTGGAGTGACGGCGTCGGTGGCGGGCTCATCGTCGACGGCCGACTCGCCCGGGGTGCGAACGGCGCGGCCGGCGAGATCGGCCACGTCAGCGTCGACCCCGACGGGGACCCCTGTCCCTGCGGTGGTCGCGGTTGCCTGGAACTGCTGATCCGTCCGTCGGCGCTCATCGAGCAGTGCGCCCGCCGTGGTGTGCCAGTCGCGGACCCGGCCGACCTGGTGGCCCGGGCACTCGCCGGCGAGCCGACCGTGCAGGACGTGGTGCGGCACGCCGCGACGATGCTCGGTCGCGTCCTGTCCGGGATGGTGGTGCAGTTGGATCCGGGCAAGGTGGCCATCGGCGGCACCCTGGCCCACGCCGGCGAGGTGGTGCTCGGACCGGTCCGCGCGGCGATCGCCGAGCTGGCGATGCCCCGGCACACCCGCCGCCTGGACGTCGTGCCGGCCCAGTTCGGCGACGAGGGCGGTGCCCTGGGCGCCGTCGCGGCCGCGTTGCGGCTCAACCTGTCCGAGCCCGCACCGACCTTCCCCGCGTAGCCCCCGAGGGGCAGCGGCTACGACGCTTCGGGCAGCAGCGTGAGCAGCCGCTGCACAGCCTCGGTCACCGCGTCCCGGCCGGCAGCGAGATACCGGCGCGGGTCGCGGGAGTGCGGCAGGACGCCACGGACCGCGTCGGTGAACGCCACGTTGAGGGCGGTACCAACATTGATTTTCACCATGCCGTGACCGACAGCGGCGCGGATCTGCTCCAGCGGCACCCCGGAGGAGCCGTGCAGGACCAGCGGCACCGGCACGGCCTCGCGGATCGCGGCCACCAGGTCGAGATCCAGCGAGGCGGTCCGGTCGGCCATCGCGTGCGAACTGCCCACCGCGACCGCCAGCGCGTCGACGCCGGTCTCGGCGACGTAGCGGGCGGCCTCGGCCGGGTCGGTGCGGACCCCGGCGGTGTGCGCGCTGGCCGGGGCGTCCGGTTTACCGCCGACGTAGCCGAGTTCGGCCTCCACCCACAACCGGTGGTCGTGCGCCCACTCGGTCGCCTTGCGGGTGGCCGCCACGTTGGCGGCGTACGGCAGCGCTGACGCGTCGACCATCACGGAGCTGAAGCCGGCGTCGGGCGCCCGCTCCAGCAGGGTCGTGTCGTCGACGTGGTCCAGGTGCAGCGACAGGGTGGCGCCGGACAGCCAGGCGACCTCGGCCGTCGCCGCGGCGATGGCCGACACGCCGGAGTGGTAGCGCGCGGCGTTCTGACTGATCTGCAGGATCGCCGGTCGGCCGGCCCGCTCCGCCGCGGTGGCGATGGCCTGGGCGTACTCGATCGTGATCACGTTGAACGCGAGCACGCCGGTACCGGCCGCCTTGGCCGCCGCCACCAGGTCGGCGGTGGGTACGAGGGTCATCAGCGGCCTCAGGCGACCGGCGCGGTGAGGACGACGGACCGGGTGAGCAGCCGGGGCTGGTCCGGATGCAGACCGCGACGCGCCGCGAGCTCGACAGCGAGCCGCTGTGCGGTCGTGAGGTGCGCCATGGCGTCGATGTCCTCGTGCACCACGATCGCCCCGGTGGGGGCCAGGTCGTCGAGGAGGCCCGGCGCCACCGGCCCGAAGATCCAGACCACGGACCGGTGGTCCACCACGCTGATCGGACCGTGCCGGAACTCCATCGCCGGGTACGACTCGGCCCACATCTGTGCCGCCTCGCGCAGTTTGAGGGCGGCCTCGTGCGCCACGCCCACCGTCCAGCCGGTGCCGAGGAAGGTGAACTGGTCCCGACCGACAACGGCCGGGTCCAGTGGCGTGCCGAGCTGGGTCCGCGCCTGGTCGATCGTCTCGGTCAGGTCCGCACCGAGGCCGGCGCGCCAGAGGGCGAGCGCGGTCGTGGCGAAGCGGGTCTGCACCACCGACTGCTCGTCGGCGAAGTCGAGGACGACGCAGTCGCTCACCAGCCGGGTCACCGGCCGGTCGGCGTCGGTGGTGAGCACTGTCGAGCGGCTGCCGGGCGGCAGCTGCTCAAGGAGTCGGATCACCTCGGTGGTGGTGCCGGAACGGGTGATGGCGACGACTCGGTCATAGCGTCGCCCGGCGGGGAATTCCGAGGCGGCGAAGGCGTCGGTCTCCCCCTGGCCCGCCGACTCCCGCAGCGCCGCGAAACTCTGGGCCATGAAGTACGAGGTGCCGCAGCCCACCACGGCGACCCGTTCGCCGGGCTGGGGCAGTGCCTGCGCCACGCCCGGTCGGGCGACCAGATCCACGGCGCGACGCCACGTCTCGGGCTGGGAGGTTATCTCGGCGGCGACGTGCGACACGATTCCTGCTCTCTGTCGGTGCGGTGCTCTTCCAGGTGTTCGACAGTGGTTCCGGGCAGCAGCCGGGAAGCCACGACGGCGTCGTACTCGCCGGCCCACCGGCAGGCGACGGCGGCCGCCGAGACGGCCGCGCCTCGGGCGAGGACGTCCCGCCAGGGCGTGCGGGTGAGCAGCCCGTACGCGAGCACGGCCGCGAGGGCGTCACCGGCACCGGTCGGGTTGCCGGCCATCCGTTCGGGCGCGCGGGCGCTGTAGGCGGCCCCGCCGTTGACCGCCACGAAGCCGTCCGCGCCACGGGAGACGACTCCGGCGACGGCACCGAGCCGGACGAGCCGGTGCGCCACCCGCACGGCGTCGTCGCGGGTGCGCACCGGGCGGCCGAGCAGCTCCGCCGCCTCGTGGACGTTGGGTTTCACCAGCGTCGGCGCGGCGGCCAGCGCGTGCCGCAGCGCGGCACCGTCGGTGTCCACGATGGTCTGGGCCCCGCCGGCCCTGGCGATGGTGACGAGATCGCGGTACGCGGTCTCGGGGACACCCGGTGGCCGGCTGCCGGAGAGCACCACCACCCGTGCCGCCCGGACCCGCTCGGCGAACTGCTCCCGGAACGACTCCCACTGGGCGGCGGTGACGCGCGGCCCCGGTTCGTTGAGGACTGTCGCCGTGCCTCGCCCGAGGACGGTCACCGTCCGGCGGGTCTCCGTGTCGAGGCGGGTGAATCGCGCCGGTACGCCGGCCGTCGCCAACTCGGCCTCGATCCGCTCGCCGGCGGCGCCACCGGCCAGGCCGAGGACCATCGTCTCGGCGCCCAGCTGCCGCAGGACCCGGGCGACGTTCAGGCCCTTGCCTCCGGCACGGGACACCACGTCCGTCACCCGATGGGAGGTGTCCGGCACCAGGTCGGGCACGGTGTAGGTGACGTCCAGGGCCGGATTGAGCGCCACCGAGATGATCAGGTCGCCGCGCGCCCGGGACTCCGGCGGACCGCCATTCAGGTCTCGTTTCATGTCCGCCTCTTCCGGAAGATGCCAACCATACGAGCACGCATGATCTTTCGTGACATCCAGATGCCAGAATCAATCAGGATGTTGCAGACCCTAGGATCTGGCCCCGGCGGCGTCAAGGTCGGCCGTGAGCACTCCAACACCGTCACCTCCAATACGGGCACCACATCGGGAGAGCGTCACGGCGTTCGGGCAGCCCCGGCGCAGAGGGCTCCGACCGGGCAGGAATTTTGCATCAACTTGCACGGGTCGCCACCGAACCGAAGGCCGGGCGGCGACGCGGGACGGCCGCCGGGGCAGGGAACCGCTCTCTTGACGGGCGTCGATATCGCTCGTAAGTTCGTCCGACATCTGACGTAGGACATTCCCCACTGTCCGAAGGACATCTATGACCACACGCCTCCCCCGCCGCGCGGTCGCGCTGGCGGGCGCCGCCGGCGCCCTCGCCGCCGTCGTCCCGCCCGGCCGCGCCGACGCCGTGACCGCCTCGACATCCCTGCCGGTGCTCGGGGTCTCCGACGACTGGAACGCCGTCCTGGCCCGTACGCCTCAGGTGCAGCTCGCGCCCGGCGCCACGTACACCCTCTCCGCGCCGGCCGCCCTGCCCGACCGTTGCCTCATCGTCGGCAACGGCGCGACCGTCACCGTCCCCGACGACCAGAGCAGCGCGCTGTCCATCGTGGGCCGCAGCGGCGTCACCATCAGCGGCGTCCACTTCCTCGGACGCCAGGCCAGCCCTGTCGGCTCCGCTCCACAGTTCGCGCACGTCGCCGTCCGGATCAGCCGCAGCACCGGCGTACGGATCCTGGACTGCGACTTCACGAACTGGCGCGGTGCCGGCCTGGCGATCACCGGATCGGCGGCGGACGACTACTTCGGCTACCGGCTCAAGGTGAGCGGCAACGCCTTCCACCGCTGCTACTTCGGTGCCTCGCTGGCCGACCGCAGTGAGTACTCGCAGTTGACCGCGAACAGCTTCACCTCGTGCCGGCTCGCGATCTGGAACTCGTCGGGGAACTGGACGATCAACGGCAACGTCGTCGTCGGCTGCTACGGCGCGTACTACTCGTTCGCCCAGACCAGCCCGTACGGGGCACTCGCCAGTGACAACTGGGGGCACGGCAGCCTGACCGGCAACACCGTCAACCACAGCAACGGTGGCGTCCCGGTGCGGTGGAGCACCGCCCTGTCGTTCCCGATCGGCGGGGTCGAGCGTAACCCGGGAACCGGCGTTGTCGTCGACGGTGTCCTGCCACCGACTTTTACCGGCAACACCCTCTGGTACAGCGACATCCGCGCCACGAACCTGCTCGGCACCCGGTGGCTGCTCTCCGGGTGCACGCTCTCCAACCTCGCCGTCACCTGCGCCGGCACCGTCCCGGTGCACCTGGTCGGCACGCAGTCCAACAGCGGCACCGCGCCCCTGTTGCAGGGCAACGTCAAGGATCTCCTTCCGCTCTGAACGATCGGGGGTACGTGACCGTGTTCTCCTCCCACAAGCGGCTTCTTCCTCTCCTCCTCGCCTCAGTGCTGGCCGGCGTGGGGCTCGGTGTCCCGTCGGCGGCGCGGGCGGCCAACCCGACGCCCCAGGTCGCGCCGAGCGTCCGGGAGTGGACCGGAGGGACCGGCGTCTGGACGCTGGCCCCGTCGTCCCGGATCCTGCTCGACCCGGCACACGCCGCCCAGTTGTCACCAGCCGCGACGGCGCTGCGCGTCGACCTCGGCGCGATCAGCGGCGCAGACGTACCTGTCGTCTCGTCGGCGACGCCCGGGGCCGGCGACATCCTGCTCACCCTGGCGAACACCGACGCCGGCATCGGGGATCAGGGCTACCTGCTGACCGCCGGCCCGACCATCGTGATCCGCGCGAACGCGGCGGCCGGCGTGTACTACGGCACCCAGACCCTGCTGCAAATGATCAAACAGAGCGCGACGAGGACGACAGTGCCGACGGGCACCATCCGGGACTACCCGCAGTTCCGGGACCGGGGAGTGATGCTCGATGTCGGCCGGCACTTCTACGAGATGGACTACCTCGAGAACCTGCTCCGCCGGATGGCGTGGCTACGCCTGAACACGCTGCGCCTGCACCTCACCGAGTGGAACGGCTTCCGGCTGCGCAGCGACCGGTACCCCGGTCTGGCCTCGGCGCAGTCCTACAGCAAGGCGGACCTGCGCCGGTTGCAGGACGTCGCCAAGCGGTACCACATCACCATCGTTCCCGAGATCGACCTGCCGGGGCACGCCACGGCGATGACGACCTACGACCCGACCATGCGGTTCTCCTGCCCGTCGATGGACTACGCGCCCTGGCCGGGCGGTGAGAGGGGCGGCTGGACGCTGAACCTGACAAAGGACAACGCCCGGACGTTCGTGATGAACCTGCTGTCGGAGTTCGTCCCACTGTTCGACGGCCCCTACTTCCACATCGGCGGCGACGAGTACCAGACCGACGCCGCCAAGAACTCCTGCCCCGAGCTGGTCAGCTACGCGCAGGCGCGCGGCTTCCCGTACCCCGGTGACGTCTTCACCGAGTTCATGAACCTGATGAACGACAAGGTGCGCTCGTACGGCAAGACGGCCCAGCTGTGGAACTGGTGGGAGACGAACGGCCAGCAGACCAGCATCAAGCCGGCGACCACCATCGTGCTCACGCCGTACACCGGGTCGCTGAACTACTTCTACAACCTGGGTTACACGGTGGTCGGCGTGCCGGAGAGCACCCTGTACGTGACTCCGGGCCTGAACCTCTACGTCAACACCAAGAACGTCTACGAGAGCTGGGCGCCGGACCAGAACGCCAAGGTCAACGGGTACCAGATGGCCCGCTGGTCGGACGCCGTGGAGTACCAGACCGACGAGTGGTTCGACCAGTACGCGAAGCGGCCGACCGAGGTCGTGGCGGAGCGCCTGTGGGGCGGCCCCCGGTCGAGCACCGTGGAGGCGTACTTCGCCCGGGTGGACGCGATCGGGGACGCCCCGGGCGTGCCGAGCGTGGTCCAGGTCAACGACAACACCACGGGGACCGGCGACAACCAGTTCAGCTACGCGGGCACGTGGTCCTACGGGGCCAACGGCAGCCAGCAGTTCCAACGCGACGACCACTACAGCAGCACGCTCGACAGCGCCTACCAGGTGCGGTTCACCGGCAACAAGATCAAGCTCTTCGCCGCCCGGGCGGCGAACCACGGCCGGGCGGGCGTCTCGATCGACGGTGGCCCGGAGACGGTTGTCGACCTGTACTCCCCGACCCGGGTGGACCAGGCGATGGTCTTCACCAGTGGACAGCTCGCGCAGGGCCCGCACGTCCTCAAGGTGCGGGTGCTGAACAGCAAAGACGGCAGCTCGTCCGGTACAGCGGTCACGGCGGACAAGGTCGAGGTGTCCCGGGCGGCGACCCCGGCCGCGGTGTTCGACCCGGCGACCGAACACCGCGTGGTCAACCGCAACAGCGCCAAGGTGCTCGAAGTGCCGGCGGGCAGCGGGGAGGGCGCGAACGCCATCCAGTGGTCGGGCAACGATGCGGCACATCAGCGCTGGACGCTCGTCGAGGCCGGCGGCGGCTACCACCGCATCGTCAACCGCAGCAGCGGCAAGGCGCTGGACGTGCCCGGCTCCTCCACGGCCGACGGGACGAACGTCGTGCAGTGGACGTACCACGGCGGTGCGAACCAACTGTGGAGCGTCATCCCGGTCGGCACGAACTTCAAGATCATCAACAGGAGTTCCGGCAAGGCGCTCACCGTCGCCAACGCCGCTACCACCGACGGCGCCGCCGTCGTCCAGTCGACCTACCGCGGAGGTACCGAACAGCAATGGACCATCACCCGATGAACGGCCGGTGGACGGCGGCCCGGGCGGGCACCGCCGCGACCGTCGCCCTGCTGTTCCTGCTCAGCCTTCTGGTGGCTCCGGTCCACCAGCACCGCCGTGGCGGAGAGGGGCAGCCTTGACGCGGCCCGTCCCCAGACGCCCTTGCCTGCTTGGCCCCTCCGTGCGGCCTGTCGACTGCAATCAACACAGGCTGTTGAGGGCGTCGGCGGAGGGACTGCCCGGCTCCGCGTGGTAAGTGATGATCGTTTGTTCTTCGGCGCCAGCGATCGACAGTGCTTGGCGTCGAAGCGTCAGGGGGCCCACGAGCGGATGCACGAACCGCTTGATCTCATTCTGTACCGGTCGTACGTCATGGTTTTCCCAGAGACGCCGGAAGTCGGCGTCCATCAGCATCGAGGAGATGAGCTCGGCAGTCGCGGGATCGCGAGGGTCCCCCTCTGCGCGCAGCGCGGCAGCGGTCTGCACGGCGATCTCCTGCCAATCGAGCAGGAGGCCGCGGGCATCATTTTCGAGGAACACGTCCCGGACGAGGTTGCGCCCAGGCGTGTACATCGGCGAGAGCGCCATGGCGAGCTTGTTGGCTGCCAGGACGTCGAAGCCGTGGTTGCGCACGTACGCCGGGGTCGTGCCCCAGGAGTCGATCAGCTGCTGGACGTCCTCGCCAACCTGGCGGTGCCCCTCGACCGCCGGAGACGGGGCGGCCAGCGCGTACAGGTGCGTGGTCTCGTGCCGGTCCAACCGCAGGGCGATCGCCAGGGCGCGCAGCACCTGGGTCGAGGGGTTGCGATCCTTCCCCTGCTCCAGCCGGGTCAGGTAGTGCTGGCTGATCCCCGCGACGCGGGCCAATTCGTCTCGGCGCAGGCCGGGCACGCGCCTGCGTCCCAAGGACCGCACACCCGCCTGGTCTGCCGTGACCCGCCCACGACGCGCTTTCAGAAAATCGCCGAGGAGGTTCTGACCACTCACACGTCGGAGCCTAGCCCTGTCAGGGTGCTGGCAGCCCACGCTGGGCTGATGGATCGTCACGGCATGAAAACATGGTTCATCACCGGCGCGTCCCGCGGCTTCGGCCGGGCCTGGGCCGCGGCCGCGCTCGCCCGGGGAGATCGGGTCGCCGCAACGGCACGCAACAAGCAGGCCCTCGATGGCCTGATCGAGGCGTACGGCGACAGGGTCCTGCCTCTCGTCCTCGACGTCACCGACCGCTCGGCCGTCTTCGCGGCCGTCTCCCTGGCCACCGAAGCGTTCGGCACCCTGGACGTCATCGTCAACAACGCCGGCTACGGCTTGTTCGGCATGATCGAGGAAACCACCGAGGAACAGGCCCGCGCCCAGATGGAAACGAACTTCTTCGGGGCTCTCTGGGTGACCCAGGCCGCGCTGCCAGTGCTGCGGGCGCAAGGCAGTGGTCACATCATGCAGGTGTCCAGCATCGGCGGCCTCGCCGCCTTCCCCACTCTCGGGCTCTACAACGCGTCGAAATGGGCGCTGGAGGGCCTCAGCGAAGCCCTCGCAGCGGAGATCGCGCCGCTGGGCGTCACGCTGACGATCATCGAACCGGGACCGTACGCCACGGACTGGTCCAACGGCTCGGCCGTGCACACCGACCCCATCGCGGCCTACGAACCCGTGCGCGAAGCGCGCCGCGCCGGCGCGGCCGCCCGCACGCCTGCCGAACCCGCCGTCACGGCGCAGGTCATCCTGGCTCTGGCCGACACCGCCCAACCACCCCTGCGCCTGTTCCTCGGCCCCTATCCGTATCCGGTAGCGGAGCAGGTGTACCGGGATCGGCTAGCGACGTGGCACGAGTGGCGCTGGCTCGCCGAGCAGGCAGTGCCAGCCCGGGAGGAGAAGGCGTGATCGAGCGCCGTGGCCCTGGCGGAGGCGCTGAACACTCTGGCGCACCGCCAAGGGCCCCGGGGTAGACGCGTTACTGCCCCAGCGAGGACCGCGTCGCAGGACGCCGCGGGCTGCTCCGGCAGCCCGCGGCGTCACTTCCGCCGACGTGCAGGATCAATTCATCGAGGCCACCGCCGTGCCGGTGAGCGCCAGATCGGCCACCGTCGTCCACGGCCCCCGGCCACCGGCCTCGCTCAGTGCCCGCAGGCGCAGGTACCGGCCGTTGCGCGCGACGCTGAACGGCACCACCTTCTGCGTCGCCGTGTCGGCGAAGGTTCCCGAGGCCACCGGTGTGCCCCAGCTGCTCGGGCTGTCCGAGACGTACACCTCGTAGCGGCCGATCCGGCCGTTGACTCCACCGTCCTGCCGGGGCAGGTACCGCAGCCCGTCGACCTGGTAGGTGGCGCCCAGGTCGAGTTGGATCTCGTGCGGCAGGGGCGCGGCCGTGGTCGACCAGGCACTGTGCCAGAACGTGGAC
Organism: Micromonospora sp. NBRC 107095; assembly: GCF_030269705.1. Taxonomy (NCBI): domain Bacteria; kingdom Bacillati; phylum Actinomycetota; class Actinomycetes; order Micromonosporales; family Micromonosporaceae; genus Micromonospora; species Micromonospora sp. NBRC 107095. The sequence continues at coordinate 2,054,160 of NZ_BSTU01000001.1, read as the reverse complement.
GGGCTGCCGTCGAACGCGTTCGTGGCCCTGCCGTTCTCCGCGCCGGTCTCCTCGCTGTCGGCGTACACGAGTCGCCAGTTGTCGCGCGGGATCGGCGGCGGCGTCGTGCTGGTCTCGGCGACCGGCAGCACCGCGCCGTCGATCCGGGTCTGGAACGCTGCGCTCCGCGACCCGGCCTTGATCCGCAGAACCCCGTCGGCGTAGAACCAACCGCTGCTCGCCGAGTCGTACGCGGCGCGGGTGGCGAGCGACGGCAGGGTCTGACCGGCGACGGTGACCGCGCGGGGAGCGGCCGCCAGGTGCGCGGTGAACTCGTAGGAGCGCGACGACGGCTTGCCGGCGTACGCGCCGACGGATGCGCCCACGTCCACGGTGACCGTCCCGGTGCCGGACGTCGGTGCCGTCATGCTGACCTGCTGGGTGGCGTAGGCCCCGCTCTGGTAGGCGCGGGTGATGCCGTCGTCCTCGTAGAGGGTGAAGCTCGACGAGCCGCGTGGATACAGGTCGTAGGTGAGCGTGGAGACCGGCTTCTCACCGGTGTGGTTCATCTGCGGCCACATCGGCACGATGGAGCCGCCCTTGACGAACAGGGGCAGGCGGTCGAGCGGCGCGGCGTACCCGTTCAGGGTGAGCGGGCCCTGGTAGACCCGGCCGGTCCAGTAGTCGGTCCAGGTGCCGGCCGGCAGGTAGATGCCGTCGCGCAGCTCGGTGTCGGAGACCACCGGCGCCACCAGGAACGCGTCGCCCGCCATGAACTGCCCTGACGTGGCGTTGCCCCGGGCGACCGGGTCGTTGGGGTATTCGAGCACCAGGGCCCGGGTCGCCGGTACGCCGGTCACGCTGGCCACCCGGCTCATCGTGTAGTGGTACGGCATCAGCCGCATCTTGAGCTGGAGGTACCGGCGGTTGATCGACAGGTACGGCTCGGCGTACCGCCAGGGTTGCTTGTCCTGGTAGCCGGCCGCCGGGTTGGTCACCCCCCACCCGGACATCGTCATGAACGCCGGCGTGAACGACTTCCACTGCAGGTCCCGCACGTAGGTGTTCGGGCTGCCCCCGAAGATCCCGTCGACGTCACCGGTGGCGTAGTTGAAGCCGGACAGCCCGGCGCCGGCGACGGCCGGCACCGTCCACCGCATGTCGTCCCACCGCCCATACGTGTCACCGGTCCAGACCACGGCGTTGCGCTGGGTGCCGGCCCACCCGTCGACGGTCCAGACGTAGCGGCGCGCGTCGGAGTTGCGCTCGATGCCGTCCACCGCCTGCTGAACACCACGGAACGCGTTCTGGTAGCCGCCGCCGACCCAGGCGACGTCGGTCTTCACGCCACGGGTGCCCGCGGTGCCGACCTCGTAGTCGATCGACGACAGGCCGGTGGAGGTCCACAGGCCGGTCTGGAAACCGAGCGCCTTGGCCCCGGCGACGGTCGCGGGCAGGTCGGTGTAGCCGCAGCCGTACCCGTCGTTGGGCAGGAACCAGCCGGACGGCATGTCCTTGGCGCGGGCCTCCCGCGCGTACGAGAGCACATCGGGAGTGCGCTGGTGCCCGGCCCGGTTGTGGTCGCCCTGATAGGCGGGGTTGGACGCGTTGAAGCAGTCGGCGTTGCCGAGTTCGAGGCCCCACATCGGGCTCAGGAACGGCTTGCCGGTCACATCGGTGTACGCCCCGAGCACCCCCTTGAGCGAGTCGCCCACGAAGTAGTAGGCGTCGAACCGTTCCTCGTTGTGGGTGGTGGTCACCGGTGCGGTGAAGCCGTACGAGCCGGGCGCCCACGTGTTGCGCAGGACGCCGTAGCCGTTGGTGGACATGTAGAAGGGCGCCGGGCTGGCGTTGGTGTTCTCCCGCCACTGGTTGTCCACGGCGACCGGGACCGTCTTGTCGCGCAACGCCCATTCCCCCAGGCGCAGACCGGTGCCGTAGAACTGCTCGTCGGCGGCGCGGGTCAACCGTTGGGTGGTGCGGCCCGAGCCCCAGTCGAGCGGTTGCGACTCTCGCCAGATGAGCCGCCCGTCGGGGCGCTGGACCTGCATCGTCAGAGGGCTCTTGGTGATCCGGATGACCACCGCCGAGGTGGCGATGCGGAAGGCGGTGCCTTCGTCGGTCGCGGTGCTGGCAACCGTACCGAAGTCGGTCCGCACGGTGATCTCGTTCGCCGCCGGTTCGGTGAAGGTGCCGTTCGGTGCGACCCAGACGCGGAAGATGTCCGCGCGGGCCAGGGTGAGCCGGATGCGGGCGGCCGTGCTGGTGGCGATGGTGTACGTGTTCCCGGCCCGGGTGAGGCCGGTCGCGCTTCCCGGTGTGCCCGCGCGGGCGGGTACGGCGTGCAGCATCGCGGCGAGCAGGATGAGGACCACGACGGCGGCCCGGACAGAGATTCGGCGGGTGTGCGCGGGCAGCGATGACCAGATCATCGTTTTCTCCCGGTGCGGTGAGGGACAACATTCACGAAAACCGATGAGATGGAATGCTGCACCCGCTTGACTCAAGATGCAATAAGTACGCCGCGATTTTGCATCGAGTTACATCTTTGCCAGCAGCCCGTCAGACCTGGAGCACCGTGACGCCGGCCTGCTCGACGAGGCTCACCTGCTGCGGATCCGCCGCCCGGTCGGTGACCAGGGTGTCGATGTCGCCCAACGGGCAGATCCGGTTGAAGCTCCGCCGGCCCAGCTTCGAGGCGTCGGCGACGACGATCGTCCGCGCCGCGCTGGTCACCATGACGTGGTTGACCGCCGCCTCGCCGTCGTTGTGGGCGCTGGCGCCGTGCTGGTGGTCGATCGCGTCCACCCCGAGCACGACGACGTCCAGCGCCACGGACGCGAGCATCGTCTCCGCGATACGACCGACCAGCTCGTACGACTGCGGGCGGGCCGTCCCGCCGGTGAGCACCACCCGGATGTGCGGACGCACGATGAGCTCGTGGGCGATGTTCAGCGCATTGGTCACCACCGTGGCCGCCGACAGCTGCCCGCTCGGGTCGGTGCGCAGCGCGAGCGCCCGGGCCACCTCGGTCGTCGTGGTGCCACCGTTGAGCCCGACCGTGCTGCCCGGTGGGATCAGCGCGAGGGCGGCCGCGGCGATCCGCTGCTTCTCCGATGCCTGCCGCACCGCCTTGTAGCGCAGCGGCAGGTCGTAGGAGACGTTGGTGACGACCACGCCACCCCGGGTGCGGGTCACCAACTGCTGGGTGGCCAACTCGTCGAAGTCACGACGGATGGTCGCCGTGCTGACGCCCAACTCGCGGGCCGTGGACTCGATGTCGAGTTGGCCCTCGACGGCGACCATCTCCAGGAGCCGGTGCCACCGCTCGTGCTGGTTCACGTCTCACTCCGGTCGCTGCGCCCGCCCATGCGGCCATCTTTGCATCTGCGATGCAACGGCCGTACCGCACCACGACGGGTGGACAGGTCACCGGAACGAACGGGGGCCGATGGGCGGCCGAGGACGTCAGGCCGGGGTGAGCCGCCAGTGCTGGGAGGCGCTGCCGGTGTCGGTCTGCTGCACGATCACGGCCCCGTTGGTGCTCGCCCCACCGGCCACGGCCAGGACCTTGCCGGTCTGCACGTTGACCAGCTTCACGAAGTCGCCGGACGCCGTGACGACCCGCCACTGCTGGTTGCCGCCGCCGGTCGCGGTCCACTGGATGACCCGCGCCCCCTCCGCCGTGGAACCCGCCTCGACGTCGGCGAGCAGACCCGAGCTGACGCTGGTCATCGTGGTGACGCCACCCACCGCGCCGGCCATCAGCCACGCCTGGTTGGCGCCACCGTTGGGGGTCCACTGGATCAACTGCACGCCGGTGGCCCGGGACAGGTCCGGTACGTCGAGGGCCTTGCCGCTGGCCCGGTTGACCACCGTGTGCCGGACCGCGCCGGACTGGCCGCTCAGGGTGGCCTCGAAGGGGATCGGCTGCGCCTGCGTCTGGTGCAGGTCGAAGACGACGATCTCGTTGGCGCCGACCCGCAGCCACGGCGCCGGGCAGTAGAGCCGCTGCTGCGGCCCCACCTTCCAGTAGCGGCCCAGGTTGCGGCCGTTGACCCAGACCACGCCCTTGGTCCAGCGGGACATGTCGAGATACGTGTCGCCGGTCTGGGTGAGGTTCACGGTGGCCTTGAAGAAGATGCCGGGCCGCGAGCTGTTGGTGATCACCGGACGGAGGGCGGCCACGAACGCCTCGTCGACGGGGAGCAGGTGGGTCTGCCAGTTGGTCAACGTGCCGGTCAGGGTGCCCGCGTCGACAAGCGACACCCTCTCGGTGATGCCCTTGCGGTCCACCAGCGCCTGGCCGAAGTTGTTGCGACCCATGCCCTCGACCAGGATGTCGAGTGTGGGGCTGCCGCTCGCCGAGGTCTTCAGCGCCAGCGGCGCGTCCTGCACGGTCAGGCCGAGCGGAGTCGTGTAGGCCGCCGGGAGGTTGCTCCGGGACAGGCCGCCCTGGTAAGCGCCGTCGAGGAACACCGTCGCGTAGTCGCGCACCGACCTGATGTCCAGTGTCGCCCGGGTGTAGCCGGGCAGGACCCGGCGGTACAGCATGAAGCCGGAGTTCTGGCCGTACATCTCCATCGGTTGTGGATTGGTCTGGGTCGGCAGCGCGGCCGGCAGGTTGTCCCACAGCGAGGCGTACGGCGTGGGCAGCACCGCCTGGCCGCCGGTCCGCACGATGGTGGGGATCGGTGCCGGCACGGCCGGCAGCGTCACCCCGAGGGCGGTGCCGATGATCTCCCGGTAGGCCGGGTACAGCCGCGACGGGCCGCCCTGTTCGGTGATCGGGGCACCGTAGTCGTAGGTGGTGATGTCCGCCTGGTAGCCGGACCCGTTGTCGGCGGCGTTCGCGCCGGCCCAGTACCCGAAGTTCGTCCCACCGTGGATCATGTAGAGGTTGAACGACAGCCGGCCGGCCATCAGACCCCGCAACTGGGTGGAGATGTCGGTGTTCGATCCGGCGAAGCCACCGTCGGCCCAGTGGGTCAACCAGCCGGTGTACAGCTCACCGGACATCGCCGGAACGGTCGGGAACGACTGGCGGGCGGCGGCGATGGCCGCGGCGTCACCCCCGCTGAGGGCGACCGCGCCGCCGGTGACCACCGTGCGGTTGCCCTGCACCTGCCCCAGGCCGTCCTCGGTGTAGAACGGTCCGTTGATCCCGGCGCGCAGCCACAGCTGCCGCAGCTCCTCCAGGTACGTCGTGTCGCTGCCGTACGACCCGTACTCGTTCTCGATCTGGACCATCAGGATCGGCCCACCGTTGGCCACCATGAGCGGCTTGACGAGCGCGGCGAGCGCGTTGATGTAGCGCGTGACAGCGGCCATGTAGTTCGGGTCGGCGGCGGTGCGGACCCGCAGTTTGATGGTCGGGTTGCGCAGCAGGTACGGCGGCAGGCCGCCGAGGTCCCATTCGGCGCAGACGTACGGGCCGGGGCGCAACAGCACGTACATGCCCTCGGCCTGGCACAGCCGGATGAAGCCGGCGATGTCCCGTCGATCGGTGGTGAAGTCGAAGACGCCCTGCCGCTCCTCGATGTGGTTCCACATCACGTAGATGGCGATCGTGTTCATGCCCATCGCCTTGGCCATCTGGATCCGGTGCCGCCAGTACTGCACCGGGATGCGGGCCGGGTGCATCTCGCCGCTGCGGATCTGGAACGGCTGGCCGTCGAGCAGGAAGTTGCTGCCGTCCGCGGAGAACCCGAAGGTCTGCGCCGCCGCGGCGCTGGCCGGGCCGCCCGACGCCAGCATCGCCGCGAACGGACTGAGCACGCCGAGGGTGAGGAGTTGGCGCCGTTCCATGGGGTCTCCTTCGGACAGGCGTCGCCGGCGGCGGTCGCGGGCCGGGGACGGGCCCGATCGCCGAGATGACGAAGATGGTCGATGCAGTCGAGCCTGCCAGACGACGCAACATGATGTAAATATCCGAGCCCGATCCGTCATCTTCAATCAACCGAGCGCTATGACTGCACCGTCCATCCCGGACGACCAGGGCGACGCGCACGGCCACGTCGATCTATTGACGATCGGTGCGGCGTCCGGCTAGCGTCCCGACATCAGATATCCGACGTCTTATGCCTAGCCTTCCCCCGCCCGCACCCCCGTCCCCCGAAGGAGTCCCGTGTCTCCTGTCCGAGCACTACCACGCCGAGTGATCGCGGTCGTGGCCACCGTCCTCGGCGTGGCCGCGATCCTGCCCGCCACGCCAGCTCACGCCGCCCCCGCCGGGGTGAGCGCCACCGCCAGCGCCGACTGCACGACCGGCCGGCTCAACCTACGGCTCACCAACGGCAGCACCACCGCGCAGACCTTCACCGTCACCTGGCCGGGCCGCGCCAACTCCCCCTGGACCCGGACGGTCGCCGCCGGCAGCACCAGCAACGAGCTGTACTGGACCCTCCCGGCGGGCACCGCGTACACCCTGCGGACCACCACCCCGACCGGCCTGGACGACACCTCCGCCGGCATCTTCCACTGCGGCACCGGCATGTCCGCGCTCACCAGCTACGACTGCACTGCCGGACGGCTCCAACTCGCGCTGGAGAACCGCACCACCACGGCCCGGGACTTCACCGTCACCTGGCCCGGCCGCACCGGTTCCCCGTGGACCCGCACCATCGCCGCCGGGGGCAACTATCTGCACTACTGGACCGTCGGAGCCGGCACCGCGTACACCCTGCGGGTCACCGCCCCCGGCTTCGACACCACGCTGCGGGGCACCGCCGGCTGCGGCCTGGCCGCCGGCACCCCGCAGATGAACAGCACCGCCGTGCTGACCACGCAGAGCGTCATTCGCAACCTCAACGGCCCCAACGGCCGCTACGACGGCACCTCCGCCTCGGTCCGCATCCCGGGCATGGCCGTCACCAACAACGGCACCGTCATCGCCGTCGCCGACGCCCGGATCAACGGCTCGTACGACCTCGGCGGCGGCACGAACAACATCCAGATCGCGATGACCCGCAGCACCGACGGTGGCCGGACCTTCGACCAGCCCCGCGTCATCCACGCGCCCGCCACCACCAGCGAGGGGGCGGGCGACCCGAGCCTGCTGGTGGACCGCCGGACCGGCACCGTCTACTGCTTCTTCACGTACTCCCCCCGGCCGGGCATCAGCTTCTGGTCCGGCTCGTCCGGCCTCAACACGGCCAACGACCCGAACAGCCTGCACCTGCAATACATCACCAGCCGGGACAACGGCGCCACCTGGAGCGCCCCGGTCGAGCTGAACCCGACGATCAAGGTCGCGAGCTGGCAGCAGGCGTTCTTCTCCTCCGGGCACGGCATCCAGACCAGCACCGGCCGCCTGATCCAGCCGTTCGTCTACCGGGACGGGGCGGGTCTCACCCAGACCGCCAACGTCTACAGCGACGACAACGGCGTGACGTGGCGACGTGGCGGACCCGCCGGTGGGAACATCAACGAGAGCAAGGCGGTCGAGCGCGGCACCGGTGCGATCGTGCAGAACATGCGGCACAACAGCACCCGCAGCCGGTTCTACTCCACGTCCACCGACGGCGCGGTGACGTTCGGCCCGGCCACCGCCAGCGCCGTGCTGACCGACCCGCTCTGCAACGCCGACGAGATTTCCTACCTGCGCCCGTCGGAGGTGGGCGCGAACGGCGCACCGGTGCGCACCCGCACCGCCCTGTTCAGCAACAACGCGGCCCCGGCGGCACGCAACGACCTCACCGTCCGGCTCTCCACCGACGACGGCGCCAGCTGGCCCGCCCGTGCGCTCGTCAAGCCGGGCGGGGCGGGCTACTCCACGATGGCGGTGCTGAACGACGGCACGGTCGGCAACCTGTACGAAGTGGGCAACACCGGCGGGATCTTCTTCGCCCGCTTCACCGTGGACTGGGTCAAGGGAGCCTGACCCGCGAACCACCCGCCCCCGGTGCCGGCCCCACGCCGGCATCGGGGGCGGTCCCACCTCGCGTGCCGAAACCCTTTCAGCAGCGTTTACCGATCCGCAACACCTATCTGGGCGGTAGGGATGCCCGGGTCAGGCGGGCACCGTCCAGGACGGACAGCGAGCGGGTTTCAAAAGTTGCCGGTTCGGGAATGTTCGATCTCGACACGGCAGGGAAACGGTGACGAGGGGAGCGCTCCGATGGGCCTCATGTTTCGCAAGCGCAAGAAGTACGGTCCGATCATCCTGAACTTCACCGAGAACGGCTTCTCCTCGTGGAGCATCAAGATCGGTCGCTGGTCCTGGAACTCCAGGGCGCGCGCGCACCGCGTCGACCTGCCGGGTCCGCTGTCCTGGAAGCAGGACAAGGCCCGGTCGTAAGCGTCCCGGGAGTCGAGCGGGGTGCCGGTGATTCACCGGCACCCCGCTCGGCGTCCGCGGTGGGGCGGTCAGCGCGTCAGGCTGATGATCTCGTCGCCGGCCAGTCGCCCGGACTCGCGTTCGCGCCGCACCTCACCGGCGTCGAGCAGGTCGGCTAGCGCCTGGTTGGCGTCGGCGGCCCGGTAGACGGTCGCGGTGAGGGTGTGCCGGCGCAGCTCGGTGACCGGCCGCGGCCCACCCGCCCGCAACTCGGTCAGCAGTTCGTGGGCCAACGGTTCGAGGTCCGGGTCGCCGAGCACGTCGACAGTCGTACCGGTCGGGTCGAGGGGGTCGCGGTAGCGCACGCCGTGGTCCGCACCGACCGCCCAGAGCGCGTCGCGGATCGCCTCCAGACTCCGGTCGGAGCGGCTGCCGAACGCGACCACCCCGACGGCCTCGCCGCCGGGCAGCACCGGTGCCACCTCGGCGACCAGCGGGAAGCCGGCGGAGACGAGCACGTCTCGGGCGCTGTCGCCGGTGTGCAGCAGCAGCTCTCCGGCCCGACCGTTGGTCGCGGCGGCGAGCAGCTTCGGCGTCACCGCGCCGGGCAGGCCCACGAAGGAGAACAGCGGCGCGCCGGCCGCGCCGGCGGCCTTCACGGCGACCGGTAGCCGGTACGGGTCGCCGGGCAGCAGGTGCACGGTGACCTCGGCGGGCAGCTCCGCCTCGATGGGGCCGAGCCGGGCCGGCAGGTCGGCGTCGGCGGCGTCGGCCAGCACCAGCACCGTCATCTGCCGGCCGCGCGTCTGGTCGCCGTGTGCGGCGACCAGACGCAGTGCTGCCTCCGCGCTGCCCGGGTCGACGCCCGCGAGGGCGACGGTGGCCCGCCGGGAGCGGTGCAGGGCCGCGGGCAGCCAGGTCGTCAACTGGCGGACCAGCAGCTCGCGGAGGAAATCAGTGGTCCGGTCGGTCGGCATCGGTCCGTTCTACCGTACGGGCGGTCAGGCCGGGACGGAGATCCCCACCCCGCCCCGGGTCTGCCCGCCGTAGCGCTGCCGCTCGGCGTCCAGGTCGAGCCGACCGATCTGCTTGCGGGCGGCCAGCGCGGCGTCGTCGAGCAGGTCGGCCGGGATCAGCCAGACCACCTCGAACTCCAGACCGTCGGGGTCCCTGCCGTAGAGGCTCTTGGTCGTGCCGTGGTCGGAGGTGCCGACCAGCGCGCCGGCCGCGACGAGCCGCTCGGCGGTGGCGGCCAGCTCGTCGAGCGTGTCCACCTCCCAGGCGAGGTGGTAGAGGCCGACGGTGGACCGACCGGCGGTCGACCGCCCGGCGCCCGCGCCGATCTCGAAGAGGCCGAGGTCGTGGTCGTTGGTGGAGTCGGGGGCCTGGAGGAAGGTGGCGCCCCGGAAGCCGTCCGGGGTCATCGCCACCGGGCGGAAGCCCAGCACGTCGCGGTAGAACGCGACGCTGCGGGCGAGGTCACTGACGTAGAGGACCGCGTGGTTGAGCCGATGAATACCCATGACCCGAGGCTAGCGCGGTTTAGTTGAACATTCAACCATCGGGGATATGATGGCGGTCATGACCCGCTGGCTGGACCCCGACGAGCAACGCACCTGGCGCGCGTACCTCACCGCCTCCCGGGTGCTGATGGACACTCTCGACCGCGAGCTGCAACGCGACGCGGGCATGCCGCACGCGTACTACGAGATCCTGGTCCAGCTCTCCGAGGCCCCCGGGCGCCAACTGCGGATGAGCCAGCTGGCCCAGGCGGCGGGGTCCTCCCGCAGCCGGCTCTCACACGCCGTGGCCCGACTGGAGGCCGCCGGCTGGGTGCGCCGCGAGGACTGCCCCACCGACCGGCGGGGGCAGATCGCGCTACTCACCGACGAGGGTTTCGCCACCCTCGCGGCCGCCGCGCCCGGCCACGTCGAAGGGGTACGCCGTCACCTGTTCGACGCGTTGAGCCCCGCCCAGGTCGACCAGCTGCGCCGAATCAGCGAGACCCTGGCCGAGCACCTGACCGGATCCTGACCAATCGACACCGGCGCGGGTCTTGTACTTACCGTCGTCGGATGAGCACGATGGGGCGTGTCTTCCGGCTTCGGTGAACTGACTGATCAGGCGCACCACCTCGTGTCCTCCGGCGATCTGGCCGGCGCACAGCAGCTGCTCTCCGACGCGCTCACCGACGCCGACCCCCGCCCGGCCAACGCCACCCCCGAGCTGGCCGAGGCGGCCAGCCTCCAGGCACGGGTGCTGGTCGCCCTCGGTGAGCCGCACTCGGCCCGGGGGTGGGCCGCCTTCGCGTACGCGGCCACCACCCGCCTGCACGGTCGCGCCGACCCGCGCACGGTGGCCGCGGCGGCCACCCTGGCCGCGGTGCTGCACCGGGTCGGCAGTCACTCCCGGGCGGCGCGGCTCTACCAGGAAGTCATCATCGAGCTGACCGCGCAGGACGGCCCGGAGTCGCTGCGGGTGCTCGCCGCGCACGCCGACCTGGCCACCGTGGAGTACGCGCGAGGCCAGTGCACGGTGGCCCGCGACCGCCTCCAGGACGCCTGGGAGCTGCACCGCGAGGTGTACGGCGACGGGCACCCCAGCGGCATCAAGATGCTGGCGCGGCTCGGGGCGATGCAGCGCGACTGTGGGCAGTTCGCCGAGGCGCACGACAACCTGGCGCTCGCCCGTGAGTTGTGCCGGCAGCACCTGCCCGCCGACGATCCGCTGGCCACCCAGGTGGCGGCGCTGGCCCGGGCGGCGGCGAATCCCGATCACGTCTGCGCCGACGACCCACCCACGGCCCGCGACACGCCTGTCGTACCGGCCGCCCGCGTTCCACCGCACGACGACGGGCCGACCGACTCGGGCCACCACCCGTCGGCAGCCGTGCCCCACCACGCCGGGGCGGTCCCGAACCCCCGGCTGCCCTCCGACGAGGCGGTCGGGTCGACGGGCGGCAGGTGGCCGACCGAACCGGCGGACACGCCCCCGCCCCACCCCGCCGACCCTCCGGTGCCCCCGTCGGTGGTCGGGCTGGCCGGCGGCGCGCAGGAGCAGCCCGGGGTGTATCGGCTGTATCGTCCCGCCGACTCGTTCCCGTCGCCCGACTCGTACCCGCCGCTCGACCGGCACGCGCCGCCCGACTCGTCATCGCGGTCGGAGCCGTATGCACCGGTTGAGCCGTACACGCCGTCGCGGCTGCTGCCGGTGCCCGTGCACCGCGCACCGCCGGAGCAGCGCAACCGGCTGGTGCCGGTGCTGGTGGCCGGCGTGGTCGTGGTGCTCCTCGGTGCGGCGGCGGTGATCGCCGGGGTGGCCCGGGTCGACGGCGACGACGACCCGACCCCGCCGCCAGTCAGCGCCTCCCCCACCGCCGGCGCGCCGGCCGGCACCGCGCCCGCCCCGGGCGGCTCGGCACCCACGTCGGCTGCCACCGCGGCGCCGCCCGGCACCCCACCCACCGCGGTGACCCTGCGCGACAACCGGGACAGCATCGCGCTGAACTGGACGTACCCGGCCGGCAGCGAGGGCCCGGTGGTCATCGCGGGCGGTCGCACCGGCCAGGCCCACAACATCTTCGCCACGTTGCCGGCGGGCACCACGAGCTTCGTCATCTACGCGCTCAACCGCACCAACGACTTCTGCTTCACCGTGGCCGTCGCCTGGTCAACCGACACCGTGGCCCGTTCCAAGCAGGTCTGCACCCGCCGCCGCTGACCCGCAGGCCACTGCCCTGCCCGCCACGCCCCGACCCTGCCCGCCACTGCACCGCCGGCTACGCCCCGCAGACCTCACTCAGCGTGGGCTACCCGTTGACGAACCCGCCGTGACACGCCGTCACACCCGACGCCCCGCCCACAACTCCGGCCCAGGCTTTGCTCTGCTTACCTATACGCACCACCTCGAATGAGCAGCTGAAACGTCGCGACCGCCGCTACAACACGCGTCGGCGACCATCACGTTGCGTGGCTGTCGCGTCCGCGGGTGCAGAGCAAAGGGGCATCAGTGGGCGGTTGGGGGGAGGCCGCCGTCACGGACCGTCTACCTTTGGCCGTCCTCGGCCGGCAACGCTGGCAGCAGCAGGCACACCCGTAGTCCTCGCTGGTCCGGCGCATCGGTCAGTGTGATGCTGCCGCCCGCCCGTCGGACCAGCTCCCGGACGATGGCCAGCCCCAGGCCGGCGCCCCCGTCGTCGCGGGCCCGTCCGTCATCCAGCCGGGTGAACCGGTCGAAGACCCGCTCCCGGTCCGCCACCGGGATCCCCGGGCCGTCGTCGGTCACCGTCACCAGGTGGTACGCCCCGACGTCAGGCCCTGTCGCCTCGGCCGTGAGCACCACACTGCCGTCCGCGTGCCGTACCGCGTTGTCGACCAGGTTGGCCAGCACCCGACGCAACTCCTCGACGGTGCCGACCGTCCAGAGCGGGCCCGGCGGGAGCGCGACCCGCACCGGCGGCGACGAATAGCGGGCGGCGACGTCCGTCAGCAACGCGCCCAGCTCCACCGGGCCGGTCCCCCGCGTCGGCGGCGTCTCGTCCAGGCGGGCCAGCAGCAGAAGGTCGTCGACCAGGCGGCTCAGCCGGTCGGTGTCGGCGAGCAGGTTGGCGGTCACCGCCGTCCAGTCCGTCCGGTCGGCGAGGCGCTGGGCCACCTCCAGCTCCGTCCGGATGTTGGTCAGCGGGCTGCGCAGCTCGTGCGCGGCGTCGGAGACGAAGGCCCGCTGCCGGACGCGGGCGGATTCCAGCCGGTCCAGCATGCCGTTGAGGGTGACCGCCAGGCGGTGGATCTCGTCGGCCGACGCCGGCACCGGCAGCCGGCCGGCACCGGCTCTCCCGGTGATCTCCTCGGCGCCTCGACGCAACTGCTCGACCGGCCGCAGGGTCGCGCCCACCACCCGCCACGCCACCCCGGCCAGCACAGCCACCAGCAGCGGAAACGCCACCAGCAGGATGGTCCGGACCACGTGGATGCTGTGCCGCACGTCGGCCATCGAGCGGGCGACCAGCACGGTGAGCGGGTCGGCCGCGGTGCCGGCGGGTACGGCGACCACGCGGACCGGGCCGACCAGCCCGACCCGCTCGGCCGGCACCTCCAGCCGCTGCCGACCCGTCCGGTCCAGTCGCTCCGGGCGGACCATCGGCACCAGCCGGTCGGCGTCGATCGAGGCCGCCCTGATCCGCCCCTGCTCGTCGACGACCTGCACGCGGACCTGCCCGCCGGCCACCGGCAGGGGATCGGGCAGCGCGTCCTCGGCGGCGAGCAGGGCAACGGCATCGGCGGTGCGGAACGCCTCGGTGTCGACGGTGCGCTGGAGCACGAAGCCGAGCGCGCCGAGCAGCACCACCCCGCCCACCGCCAACCCGATGGTGAGGCCGAACACGCCGATCGCCATGAGCCGCCCCCGCAGCCCGAGGATCGGCATCCAGCCGGGCCGGGCCCGACCGGTAAGTGCCGGGCCGCCCGACGTCACGTCGCCAACCGGTAGCCGGCGCCCCGGACCGTCTCCAGCCGATCCCGGCCGAGCTTGCGACGCAGGTAGCCGACATACACCTCGACGGCGTTCGGCGCGGTCTCCAGGCTCGCGTCCCAGACGTGGTCCAACAACTCGATCTTGGAGATCACCTGGCCCGGCCGGCGCATCAGATAGTCCAACAGCGCGAACTCCCGCGCGGTCAGCGTCACCTCGGCGTCCGCCCGGGTCACCCGTCGCCGGGCCGGGTCCAGCCGCAGGTCGCCGACCGCCAGCACGGTCGGACGCTCCGGTGCGCCCCGACGCAGCAACGCCCGCAGCCGGGCCAGCAGCACCACGTACGAGAAGGGCTTGGTCAGATAGTCGTCGGCGCCGCAGTCGAGGCCGTCGGCCTGGTCGTACTCGCCGTCCTTGGCGGAGAGCATCAGCACCGGCAACCAGTGCTCCTCCGCACGCAGCCGCCGGACCAGCTCGTACCCGGAGAGGCCGGGCAGCATCACGTCGAGGATCATGGCGTCGTACCCGCCGTGCCGGGCCGCGTCCAGGCCGGCCGGGCCGGTCCCCGCCACATCCACCGCGAACCCCTCGGCCTGCAGGCCGCGTTGCAGGGCAGCCGCCAACCGGGCCTCGTCCTCCACCACCAGCACCCGCACCACTCAAGGGTGCCACCCGGGTCAATCAACCCCGTTCGGTGTCCTCAGCACGTTCACAGCAGCCAGCGGGCAGGATGGGCGCAGGAGGTGCCACCATGTCCGTCCTGAGAAGTCGTCCCGTCCTGCGCTGGCTGGTGCCGGCAACCGCGGCCGTCGCCGTCATCGGCGGTGGCGCGGCGATCGGCACGTTCGCCGCCGAGGCCGAGCCGAGTCTGCCGCCCCGCACCGCCGCTCAGCTCCTCGTCGATCTGCAGACATCCCGGTTGGAGGGGTTGTCCGGGACCGTCGTGCAGCGCGCCGACCTCGGCCTGCCGCCGCTGGTCGGGCTGCTCCCCGGCAACGAGCTGACCACCATGCTGACCGGCACACACACCCTGCGGGTCTGGTACTCCGGGCCGGACAAGCAGCGGGTCGCGCTGCTGGACACCCTCGGCGAGCAGGACGTGATCCGCAACGGCCGGGACCTGTGGACCTGGCAGAGCCGCACCAACACCGCCACCCACCGGGCGCTCGGCGACAAGGCCGGGGCCTTCAAGCCCGCCCCGGACCCGGCAGCGAGCCTGCCGGCCACCCCGCAACAGGCCGCCGACCTGGCGTTGGGCGCGATCGACCCGAGCACCGAGGTCAGCGTCGGCCGCTCGGCCACCGTCGCCGGCCGGGACTCGTACGAGCTGGTGCTCCAGCCGCGCGACCGGGACTCGCTGGTGCACCAGCTGCGGATCGCCATCGACGCCAAGCAGCACGTGCCGCTGCGCTTCGAGGTGCTCGCGAAGGGCAGTGACCAGCCGGCGTTCGAGGTGGCCTTCACCCAGGTCGACTACCGTCGCCCGGACGCCGACCAGTTCACCTTCAACCCGCCGCCGGGGGTGACGGTCACCGAGGAGAAGGCCGAACGGCCGGCGGGCAGGCCCGGTCACGTCAAGCCGGAGGCAGACCCTGGGGTCCGCGCGGTGGGCGACGGCTGGACCACCGTGCTGGTCGCCCGCCTGGACGATGCGCTCGACGGCGGGCCCGCTGCCGCGAAACCCGCCACTCCCCCGGCCGGTGCCGCAGCCGACATGGACGTGTCGAAGCTGCTCGGCGGGCTGCCCGCCGTCAGTGGTGACTGGGGCAGCGGTCGGCTCTTCAGCACCAGGCTGTTCACCGTGCTGCTCACCGACGACGGCCGGGTGCTCGCCGGAGCGGTGACGCCGGAGCGGCTCTACCAGGCCGCCCGCAGCTGATCTCCGCGGTGTTCGCGCCGGGTCGACCTCACGGTCGGCCCGGCGCTTCGCCGTGCGCGCGGCCGGGTCAGGAGACGCCGAGGGCGCTGAGGTACGCGTCGGCGAGGACCGCGTGACCGGGCAGGTACGGGTGGACCCGGTCGTCGGCCCAGCGCGTCGCGGGACTGACCGTCAGCACCCGGTCGAACGCCGCCTGGTTGGGCACGTGCACCGCGTCGAACTCGGCGGCGAGCCCGGCCACGACCGCCGCGTACCGGTCGGTGTCGGCGCGTTGCGGGACGCTCCGGTCGGGCTCGATGAAGAACGGGTCACCAAGGATCAGTCCGCAGCCGGTGGCGTCGACCGCCCGACGCAGCAGGTCGCGCAGCGTGCGCTCGTACTCCTCGATGCCGACGGCCTCATCCGGGCGGTCACCGTAGTGCCGCCAGATGTCGTTGATGCCGATCAGCACCGCGAGCCAGTCGGGGCGCTCGGCGATGGCGTCGGCGTCCCAGCGGGCGGCCAGGTCCCGCACGGTGTCGCCGCTCACACCCCGGTTGACCCATTGCACCTCCAGCTCGGGGTGCCGGGCGTCGACGAGGGCGCGCACGAGACTCACGTATCCGCTGCCGTACGGCGCGGCGGTGTCGCGTCGACCACAATCGGTGATGCTGTCCCCGATGAAGACCACCCGTTGGCCGGTCCGCAGGATCATCTGCCGTCACCTCGCGATCACCGGCGCGCCGGACCGCCCGGCTTAGTGAGAACCGGCGGAACGCGCTATCTTCAACAGTTCGAAGGCACAAAAAAGAACGGCTAAAAGCCGTTCCTGCAAAGGATTCTAATCTTTAGGGAGACGGCTTGTCAAGGCACTCCGGCGGTTCCGGCGAATTGCCGCTCGACGACGAGATCGGTCGCGAGCAGGAGTACGTCTCGATGCTCTACCACCGGCTGGATGAGCTGCGTGAGCAGGCCGCCCGCCGACTCACCGCCGAGCTGCACAACACCGGCGGAACCCTCCAGGACCGCTCGCAGCGCGACAGCTCGGTAGCGATGTACGCCGATCAGGTCGAACAGTTCTCCGCCGTGGAGAACGGACTCTGCTTCGGCCGTCTCGACGGCGACGACGACTCCCGCCGCTACATCGGCCGGATCGGCATCTTCGACACCACCGGTGACTACGACCCGCTGCTGATGGACTGGCGCGCCCCCGCCGCTCGACCGTTCTACCTCGCCACCGCCGCCAACCCGCAGGGCGTACGCCGTCGTCGGCACCTGCGTACCCGCCAGCGCAAGGTGACCGGGCTCAACGACGAGGTGCTCGACATCGACAGCGCCTCCCCCGGCGCCCACGAGGAGCTGACCGGCGAGGCGTCGCTGCTCGCCGCGCTCAACGCCGGCCGCACCGGCCGGATGCGCGACATCGTCGAGACCATCCAGGCCGAACAGGACGAGATCATCCGCGCGGAACTTCCGGGCGTCATGGTGGTCCAGGGCGGCCCCGGCACCGGCAAGACCGCTGTCGCGTTGCACCGGGCGGCGTACCTGCTCTACACGCACCGCCGCGAACTCTCCAGCCGGGGCGTGCTGCTGGTCGGTCCGAACGCGACCTTCCTGCGGTACATCTCCCAGGTGCTGCCGACGCTGGCCGAGACCGGTGTGTTGCTGCGTACCCAGGGTGATCTCTTTCCCGGGGTGAGCGCCCAACGGTCCGAGCCGGCCGGGACCGCGGCGCTCAAGGGCCGGGCGGTGCTGGCCGAGGTGTTGGCGCTGGCCGTGCGGGACCGGCAGTGGGTGCCGGACGAGCCACTGGAGATCGAGGTCGAGCGGGAGACGCTGACCCTCGACCCGGAGATCGTGCGCGCCGCCCGCGACCGGGTCCGCCGCACCGACCGACCGCACAACCTGGCCCGCGCGCTGTTCGACGTGGAGATCGTGCACGCGCTCGCCGAGCAGGTGGCCGAACGGATCGGCGCCGACCCGCTCGGCGGGGACAACCTCCTCGACGAGGCGGACCGGGCCGAGATCCGGCGGGAACTGCGCGAGGAACCGGAGATCCGGGCCGCCCTCGACCAGCTGTGGCCGGTCCTCACACCGCAGCGGCTGCTCGCCGACCTGTACGCCGACCCGGATCGGATCGCCGCCGCCGCGCCGATGCTCACCGCTGACGAACGGGCGCTGCTGCGGCGCGAGCGCGGTGGCTGGACCCCCGCCGACGTTCCGCTGCTGGACGAGGCCGCCGAACTGCTCGGCGAGGACGAACGTGCCGCCGCCGCCCGGCGGGACCGCATCCGGATGATGGAACGGGAGTACGCCGAGGGCGTGCTCGAGATCGCCAGGGGTTCCCGCTCGATCGACGTCGAGGACGAGGCCGAGGGCGGTGAGATCCTCGGCGTCACCGACCTGATCGACGCGGACCGGCTGCTGGAACGGCAGGAGGAGACCGACCGGCTGACCACCGCGCAGCGGGCCGCCGCCGACCGCACCTGGGCGTTCGGCCACGTCATCGTGGACGAGGCGCAGGAGTTGTCGCCGATGGCCTGGCGACTGCTGATGCGCCGCTGCCCGAGCCGGTCGATGACGATCGTCGGGGATGTCGCCCAGACCGGCGCGCTCAGCGGCACACCGTCCTGGGCGGACGCGCTCGCCCCGTACGTCGAGCAGCGGTGGCGGCTCACCGAGTTGACGGTCAGCTACCGCACCCCCGCCGAGATCATGGCGGTGGCAGCCGACGTACTGGCCGAGATCGACCCGGCGCTGCGACCGCCGCGCTCGGTGCGGGAGAGCGGCGTACCCCCGTGGGACCGGACGGTGCCCGACGGGCGGTTGGCTGCGGAACTGGTAGCCGAGGTCACCCGAGAGGCCGCCGGGCTGACCGAGGGTCGGCTCGGCGTGCTGGTGCCGGCCGGTCGGGTGGGCGAGTTGGGCGCGGCGGTGACCGCGGCCCTTCCGGAGGCCGCCGTCGGCGAGCATCCGGAGCTGGAGAGCCGGGTGGTGGTGCTGACCGTCGCACAGGCCAAGGGGTTGGAGTTCGACTCGGTGCTGGTGGTCGACCCGGACCGGATGGTGGCCGAGTCACCGCGCGGGCGCAGCGACCTGTACGTCGCGCTCACCCGCGCCACCCAACGCCTGGGCGTCCTGCGCCCCGCGAGCTGATCCCCGATCCCCCACGCCCTCCCGGCCAGCCTCTCAGTCGATCATGAGGTTGGCGTGGACTGTGATCTCCGACAGCCCCGCCAACCTCATGATCACGGCGGGATTCCGCTCTAGTCGTCGGCGCGATCCTGGATGGACTTCGCCGGTCCGGTCGCGGAGGTGGACTGGTCGCTGGTGCCGCCGCCGATCGGAGTGCTCAGACCGCCGGTGGTGGCGTCGCCGGTGGTCGTCGGGGCTACCCTGCCCGGGTGCCGCTCCGGCTGTCGGGCCACCCGGCGTACGCTCGCCGGCCCGGCGGTGCCACCGGTGGTGGTCACCGCGCCCTGCCCGCCGACCGGGCCGCCGTCGCGCAGCACCTGCGGGTCGATCCGTTCGTTCGCCGGATCGAGCGGGTCATCGCGCTGGATCTGACTCTCCACATCGGTGCGGGGCACCGTCACCTCGTCGAGGGCGCCCTTGCCGTACACGCCACCGGCGATCCGGTCCTCGGCCTCGCGGGCGGCGTCCTGCCGCATGTCGTCCTCACGCACGTCCATCACCTCGCAGAAGCTGTGGAACTGACTGCGTGCCCGACCACCGGCCGACCAAACCCGGTGTGACCGGGAGGTCGTCCACGGCGGTTCACCGTCGCGCCGCCCGCTGGCCGCCTGCCCGCAGCCCGAGATGTCCATGCTGTCCGGCGACCGGTGGGAGGTGCCCGCCGGCAGGAGGGGATGACAGCGTGCGCACAGTACGCCGTACCGCCGTCGCGGCCCTGGTGGCCGCGACGGTGACGACCGGACTCGCGGTGCCCGCCCAGGCGAAGCCGCGACCGGACCGGACATTCGACGTGCAGGCCCACCGGGGTGGCCTCGGGCTGCGGGTGGAGAACACCCTCGCCTCCTTCGGCAACGCCCTCCAACTCGGGGTGACCACCCTCGAACTGGACGTGCAGATCACCGAGGACGGCCAGGCCGTCGTCACCCACGACCGGAAGGTCACCGGCACCAAGTGCGTCGACACCTCCCCGGTGACGCCCGGTGACCCGGAGTTCCCGTACGTCGGGAAGTACATCAACACGCTCAGCCTGGCCCAGGTGCGCTCGCTCGACTGTGGGTCGAAGACCCTCGCCGACAAGCCGGGGCAGGTCGCCGTCCCGGGTGCCCGGATGCCGCTGCTGCGTGAGGTCTTCGCGCTGGTCAACCGGTACCGGGCGAAGGACGTGAAGCTCAACGTCGAAACCAAGGTCGAGGCGGGCGCGCCGACCGAGACCGCCCCCCGCGAGCAGTTCGTCCGGGTCACCGCTGCCGAGGTCCGCGCCGCCGGTCTGCTCAAGCAGGTGACCATCCAGAGCTTCGACTGGGGTGCGCTGATGCGCATGCGTCAGGTCGAGCCGAAGCTGCCGCTGGTGGCCCTGACCAACTACGACTTCCTGCAGACCGGCCAGCCGGGTGCCTCGCCGTGGCTGGGCGGGTTGGACATCGACGACTTCGGCGGCGACCCGATCACGGCGATCCGCAGCTTCGGCGCCAGCGCCTTCTCGCCGGTGCACGGTATGCCGCAGAACGGCACTGTCACCGACCCCGGCTACCAGCCGTACGTCACCAAGGAGATGGTCGACCGGGCGCACCGCTACGGGATCACGGTGATCCCGTGGACGGTCGACGACGTGCCGACCATGGCCAAGCTCATCGACGACGGCGTGGACGGCATCATCACCGACTACCCGGACCGGCTGCGCGGCGTGCTGGCGCAGCGCGGTTACCGGCTGCCGAAGGCGTACGCGTCGCCGTTCGACATTCAGGCGCACCGCGGTGGCCGGGCCACCCGGCCGGAGAACACCCTGCCGGCGTTCTCGAACGCGCTGTCCAACCGGGCCATCTCCACCCTGGAGCTGGACACCGGCGTGACCGCCGACGGCAAGCTCGTGGTGCTGCACGATCGCACCGTCAACGGATCGCACTGCGTCGACACCAAGCCGGTGCACCCCGGTGACCGGATGTTCCCGTACGTGGGCAAGCCGGTGCACGAGCTGACCCTGGCGCAGCTCAAGACCGTCGACTGCGGCACGAAGACGCTGCCCGAGCTGCCCGCGCAGGTGCCCGCGCCCGGTGCCCGGATCCCGACCCTGGACGAGGTCTTCGCCCTGGTGAAGGCCAGTGGCCGCACCGACATCGGCATGAACATCGAAACGAAGATCAGCCCGGTGGTGAACGACACCGAGCCGTACCGCAGCTTCACCCGCAAGCTCGTCGACGCAATCCAGCGGGCCGGCTTCGCCAACCGGGCCACCATCCAGTCGTTCGACTGGCGCACCATCACGTACGCCCGGCAGCTCGACAAGCGCATCGGCACCGTCGCCCTGGTCTGGCAGTACGGCCCGACCGAATGCGCGACCCTGGCCGACGAGTGCTCGCTGCAGGCGGTCTACGGCAACCCGGCGGTGAAGAGCCCGTGGACCGGTGGACTGGACTGGTGGAAGTACCAGGACCTCGGCAAGCTGACCCGGGCCGCGGGCGCTGGCACGGTGTCCGCCAACTGGCAGGTGCACGACCCGAAGCAGGGCACCGTCGCGTCCTCCGACTGGTACCTGCGGGAGAACCCGGCATACTTCCACGGACCGGACGTTCGTACTCTGCAGACGCGCGACGGCCTGAAGGTGATCCCGTACACCGTCGATGACGCGGCGGTGATGCAGCGGGTCATCGACCTCGGCGTCGACGGCATCATCACCGACGACCCGGACCTTCTGGTGCGCGTGGCCATGCGCAACGGCCTGCGCTGACCCGCCGGACCACCTGATCGCCGGCCGGATTTTTCCGGCCGGCGATCGGTGTTACCTGCTCCGGGGCCTCGGGTAGTCGGGGGTTGTCCCCGCCACGAAAGCGAACCGTGCCGTGGCCGAAACGCGGTAGCGGGGCGAGGGAATGCAGGTACGACTCATCGCATCCTGAGGAGGACCAGATGAGCACGCAGGCTGCTTCCACCCGGCCGACGAACCGGCCCATGAACGACCCGCAGAACCCCGCCATGATGCGGGACACGCAGCAGATGCCGTCCATGCGGGACGGGCACCGAGACCCGATGCCGTCGCCGGGCACGGAGACCAAGCAGGCGTTCCTGACGACGGAATTCTGGGTCTACGCCGCCGCGGTCGCGCTGCTGGTGATCTCCGCGTTCTGGAAGGGCACCACCGCCAACGGGTTGAACATCAACAACCCGAGCCAGGCGTGGCTGTTCCTGACCATTCTGACGGGTGGTTACCTGGTCAGTCGTGGTCTGTCGAAGGCTGGTTCCGCGCGCCGGTCCGGCCGGGAGCGCAGCAAGCACTGACGCGTCACGCGTAGCACAGTGGCCTCCGGGACTACTCCCGGAGGCCACTGTCGTCGCTTGTGGAACGGCTACTCGTCGCCACCGAAGTCGCCGAAGTCGCCCTCGAACGCGTCCTCGATCATCTCGCCGGCGATCATGCCGCCAGCGACGCCGAGCGCCGCCCCGGCGACCATGCCGCCGACTCCCATGCCGCCTCGGCCGTGCCCGTGACCGGGGCCGTACCCGTGGCCGTACTGCGAGCGCAGGCTGCCGTAGCGGGACGTGGTCTCGCGCAGCCAACCGTCGACGACCTGCGCCCAGTCCACCCGGTCGACGTCGGTGTGCGACACCTGGTAGCGGCCGAACGCGTCATGCCCGGCGCTGAGGAACCCGCCGCGCTTGTCGCACTCCAGGATGACCTCCACGCCACGCTGGCTGGTCACGAAGGTCAGCTCGACCTCGTTGATCGTGTTCGCGTACTGCGGGGAGGCGAAGAACTCGATCTCCTGGTAGAACGGCAGCGTCTGCTGCACGCCCCGGATGTGACCGCGCTCCAGGTCGGCGCTCTTGAACCGGAAACCGAGCCGCTGGAACGCCTCCAGGATCCGCTCGTGCACCGGCAGCGGGTGCACCGCCACGTGGTCCAGGTCGCCCTTGTCGACAGCACGGGCGATGGCCAGCTCGGTGCGCAGACCCATCGTCATGCCGTGCAGGCGCTGGCCGTACACGTCGGTGATCGGGGTCTCCCACGGCACCGGCAGTTGGAACGGGAGCGAGAGTTGCTGCTTCGGGGCGAGGACGAACGACCCGCTGACCGCCATGCGGTGGAACTCCATCGTGCCCGCGTACTCGGTGTCGTGTCCTTCGACCTCGACCCGGGTGACCAGGCCAATCACCACCTGCTCGATGGCTGCCTCAGCGTCGCCACCGACGAGGTTGACCTGCCCGTCGAGGGTCAGGCCGGGCCGGGTGTTGGGGTTGGTCAGCACGGTGTCCACGCTGGGACCGCCCACACCGAACGCGCTCAACATCTTCTTGAAGACCATCGGAACTCCTGTGCGACGCCGACCGCTCCACGCTGGAGTCGGACGTTGACTCGACCGGCACCCTATCCAGCACCCCTGTGAGATGGCTGTGAAGCGCCGCGCCGACACCGTCGGCGTCGGCGCCACTTGATCGACTCGCGTTCACGGAAGTCGGGGTGTCCTGGTCGCGGTGACGCCCCGATTTTCAGCAACCCGAGTCGATCACGCATCAGGTCGCGAAATCGCCGTCCTTCACCCCGTTGACGAAGGCCATCCAGCCGCCAGCCGGGTAGACGAGGGTCGCTGCCGCGCGATCCTTGCTGTCGCGAACGGCCACTCGACCGGAACCGTCCAGGACGGGCCCGGCCTCGACACAGTTGCCGCCGTTGTCGGGGCTTTTGGTGCTGATATGCCAGGCGACGGGCATGAACTCGCTCATGACAGCTCCTCCGCGAGTGCTGCGATCAGCTTCGCCGACTCGTTCGCGCTGAGTGCGGCCTCCCGGAGGCGATCGTACGCGCGGACATACCGCAGAGCCTTGTCCGACTCGAGAAACAGCCGCCCTCCGAGGGTCTCCGCATGGGCAACGTCGGAGTACGGCGCAGGCATCCTGAACGGCTGCACCCGAGCCAGGTCCGCGACCGGCAGTTCACCGTCGTCGGTTTCGGCCGACGAGGCGTGGACCCCGCAGAGGTACGACGCTTCCTGCACCGCGTCGCGCTCGATCTGGCGACGCTGCACCATGATGTGGCTCGGCTCAGCGAGGAGAACGCCCGGGTGAAGCGAGCGCTGCGCGACTGGCAGAGCACCTGGTCCGAGCGGCGTCAGCCGTGAGCCCGGGATGGGAGCATCAGTACAGCGGGCTCTTCACGCCGCTGCCGCGGTTCGCTCTCGAGGCGCATTCGGAGGAGCCTCGGCATGTGATCCACCTGCCGGTGGCGGTCACCGACCTGGCCGAGGCGATGGACCTGGCGCGGACCCTCGCCCGGTCGCTGGCCTCCACGCCGCAGGTCGACGTCGGCGGTACCACCGTCTCGGCCGAGGACGCGCAGCACGTACGACATTGGGTTTTCTGCGACCGGCTCATACCCGGCCACCGCCGGTGCGCCCGGCAGGCCGACCACGCCGGAGCCTGCCTGCCCAACGACAGCCAGCAAGGCGGTCGGGCCCCGCCCCCCTCTTCCGCGATCTTGCGTTTTCCGTTGCGACCTAAGGGGCAATGCACGCATACCGACGTCCGAAAGTGCAAGATCGGTGCAGAGCGGCGCGGGGCGCGACGGGGCTTCAGGTTGCGTTGACGATCACCAGCTCGCCTACCTGTTCGCCGATGGTGGTGCGGGCCTCGGCGGGCAGGCCGGCGTCGGTGATGAGCACGTCGGCGGCCTCCAGGGGGGCGATGGTGGCGATGCCGATCGTCTCCCACTTGGTGTGGTCGGCGAGCACCACGAGCCGGCGGGCCGCGCCGATGAGACACCGGTTGACCCCGGCCTCCAGCAGGTTGGGCGTGGTGAAGCCGGTGCGTGGGCTGAGGCCGTGCACCCCGAGGAACAGCAGGTCGACGTTGAGCGCGCTGATCGCCGCCTCGGCCACCGGCCCGGTCAACGCGTCCGACGGGGTGCGGATGCCGCCGGTCAGCACGACGGTCTGGTCGGCGCGCGGATTCTGGTACAGCGCGTCGGCCACCGGGATCGAGTTGGTCACCACGGTCAGGCCCCGGACGTCGGAGAGGAGCGTGGCCAGCGCGGCGGTGGTGGTGCCGGCGGAGAGCGCGATGGCCATCCCCGGCTCCACCAGTGTCGCCGCCCGCTCGGCAATGGCCCGCTTCTCCGCCTGCTGGCGGATCGACTTCGCGGCGAAGCCGGGTTCCTCGGCGGAGCCCGGCCCGGCGAGGGTCGCGCCGCCGTGCACCTTGTCGACCAGGCCGCGTTCGGCCAACACCTCCAGGTCACGCCGGATCGTCATGTCGGACACACCGAACCGGCTGACCAGCTGACTCACCCGCACCCCGCCACGTTGGCGGATCAGATCGAGGATGGCGGTCTGCCGCTGCTGGGCGAGCATGTGGGGAACCTCCTTCGCGCCGTGCCGGTCGTACGGATCACTGCCGATCCTCACGGATGACAGCCACCTCACCGGCCGGCACCGTCAGGTCACCGGCGCACTCTGCACCGCTGAGCAACTCGACGCCGTGCGCCGGCAGGCGTACCTCCGTGTCGGTGTGGTTGATCGCGAAGAGCCAGGTCCGGTCGCCGTCGCGGCGGCGGACCACCTCCACCCCGGGCGGCGCCGACACCGCCGGGCGGACGCCGGCCTCGGCGAGCAGCCGGGCCACCAGGCGGTCCGTGGCCGGCTCGTCCAGCCGGGTGCCGACGTACCAGGCGGCGCCGTCGCCCACCTGGTTCCGGGTCAGCGCCGGCACGCCCGGCAGCGGCCCATCGGTGTACGAGGCGAGCACCTCCGCGCCCTCGGCGTGCACCCACTCGGTCCACACGTCGGCGGCGCTGCCGTCGTCCAGTCGGACCTGCTCGCCCTCGCGCAGCGGGAAGAACTCCTCGGTCCGGACGCCGAGCAGCTCCCGGAACGCGCCCGGGTAGCCGCCCAGCCGGATGTGGTCGTTGGCGTCCACGATGCCGCTGAAGTAGGTGACCGCGGCGGTGCCGCCGGCCTCGACGTACCGGTGGAGCGCGTCGGCGTCCGCGTCGCGGACCAGGTAGAGGGTCGGCACCAGGACCAGCCGGTAGCCACCGAGGTCGGTCGACGGGTGGACGACGTCGGCGGTCACGCCGGCGCGCCAGAGCGAGCCGTACAGGGCGTTCAGCCGGTCGGCGTAGGTGACGTCGAGGCTGGGGTGCGAGTCCAACTCGGCACCCCACCACGCCTCCCAGTCGAACAGGATCGCCACGTCCGCGTCCACCCGGCTGCCGCGTACCTCCGCGAGGGCCTTGAGGTCCGCGCCGAGCCGGCAGACCTCGCGGAACACCTTGGTGTCCGGCCCGGCGTGCGGCACGAGCGCGGAGTGGAACTTCTCCGCGCCGGCCCGGGAGGCGCGCCACTGGAAGAAGAGCACCCCGTCGGCGCCGCGGGCGACGTGCGCGAGGCTGTTGCGGCGCAGCTGCCCGGGCAGCTTCGCGACGTTGCGCGGCTGCCAGTTGACAGCGCTGGTGGAGTGCTCCATCAGCAGCCACGGCTCGCCACCGGCGACGCCCCGGGTGTGGTCGGCGGCGAGCGCCAGCCCGAGGTGTGCCTGCGGGTCGGCGGCGGTCAGGTAGTGGTCGTTGGAGACCAGGTCCACGTCGGACGCCCAGGAGTGGTAGTCCATGTGCTTGACGCCCAGGCCGATCATGAAGTTGGTGGTGATCGGTTGCCGGACCAACGTCCGCAGTACCTCGCGCTCGGCGCGTAGTTGGGCGCGCTGCTCGTCGGAGGAGAACCGCAGGAAGTCCAACTGCTGCGTGGGGTTGGCGAAGGTCGGCGCGGTGCGCGGCGGGTTGATCTCGGCCCAGTCGCCGTAGCGCTGGCTCCAGAACGCGGTACCCCAGGCGTGGTTGAGCCGGTCCAGGTCGCCGTAGCGTTCGCGCAGCCAGCCGCGGAACGCCTCGGCGCTGACGTCGCAGTAGCAGTGCACGTTGTGGCAGCCCAGCTCGTTGGAGACGTGCCACATCACCACTGCGGGATGCTCGGCGTACCGGCCGGCGACCGCGCGCACCAGCTCCAGGGAGCGCTCGCGGAACACCGGGGAACTGGGGCAGTACGCCTGACGTCCACCGGGCCAGAGGATCGCGCCGTCGGCACGGCGGGGCAGCGTCTCCGGGTGCGCGCGCGCCAACCACGGCGGTGGGCTGGCCGTGGCGGTGGCCAGGTCGACCTGGATGCCGCCGTCGTGCAGCAGGTCCAGCACCCGGTCCAGCCAGCCGAACTCGAAGCGCCCCACGCTGGGCTCCAGCAGGGCCCAGGAGAAGATCCCGACGGAGACCAGGTTGACCCCGGCCCGGCGCATCAGGTCGATGTCCTCCGACCACGTTTCCTCGGGCCACTGCTCGGGGTTGTAGTCGCCACCGAAATAGATGCTGTCACCCTGCCATCGCCGCATGACAGCTGAGAGTGCACCCGCCGGTCCGCGGAAGTCAACAGGTTCCAACATCGAGATTCTTTCCAACGTTTACCAGGTAACAGCCGTGTCACGACTGGGTTATCAGAGGCGAACAGCCCTCTTGACAGCACACGACCGCAGGGTAGCTTGAGGCCCCAATGGCCGTTCGTGTTCGCCAATGTGGATTCTCGGTGGATCTCAATGTGTGATCACGACGCCGGACCTGCCTTCACCACCCTGATGGCCCTTGGGCGTAGCACCTCTTCATCCGCAGGAGGCACAGATGTCCCGTCCCCAAACCCAAGCCGAGTACCTGGCTCGGCTCGTACCGCCCTCAGTCGCCGGCATCAACCGGCGGTCGTTGCTGGCCGCAGCGGCCGGCACGGGCGCGCTGCTCGGCACCGGACTGCTCGCCGGCTGCGGCGACGACTCCGGCTCCGGCGGGTCCAGCACTGACGTGTCGCTCGGCTCGAACCAGTCGGACCCGAAGCCGAAAGAGGTGCTCGTCAAAATCACCGACGGCTTCAAGACCTCCTCCGGGGTGCAGGTCGCGGTGAACACCGTCGACCACAACACGTTCCAGGAAAACATCAACAATTACCTACAGGGCAAACCGGACGACGTCTTCACCTGGTTCGCCGGCTACCGGATGCGCTTCTTCGCCCAGAAGGGCCTGGCCAGCGACATCAGCGACGTGTGGGGCAAGCTTTCCGGCTTCTCCGACGCCTTCAAGAAGGCATCGACCGGCGACGACGGCAAACAGTACTTCGTACCGGCGACGTATTACCCGTGGGCGGTGTTCTACCGCAAGTCGGTGTGGCAGCAGTACGGCTACCAGGTGCCCACCACGCTGGACCAGTTCACCACGCTCGGCGCGCAGATGAAGCGGGACGGCCTCATCCCCATCGCCTTCGCCGACAAGGACGGCTGGCCGGCGATGGGCACCTTCGACATCCTCAACCTGCGCATCAACGGCTACCAGTTCCACATCGACCTGATGGCCGGCAAGGAGGCCTGGACCTCCGACAAGGTCAAGAAGGTCTTCGACACCTGGGCCGGTCTACTCCCCCTGCACCAGCCCGACAGCCTCGGCCGCACCTGGCAGGAGGCCGCTCAGTCGTTGCAGCAGAAGAAGAGCGGCATGTACCTGCTCGGCCTCTTCGTCGGTCAGCAGTTCAGCAACGACGAGCAGGACGACCTCGACTTCTTCACCTTCCCCGAGATCGACCCGGCCATCGGCGCCAAGGCGCTCGACGCCCCGATCGACGGCTACATGATGGCCCGCAAGCCCAAGAACGAGGACAACGCGCGCAAGCTGCTGGAGTACTTCGGTGGCAAGGCCGCCGCGGACATCAACCTCAAGAACGACCCCGCCGTCCTGGTCGCCAACAGTGGCGCGGACGTCGGCGGCTACACGGCGTTGCAGAAGAAGGCCGCCGACCTGGTCGGGTCGGCCACCGAGATCGCCCAGTTCCTCGACCGGGACACCCGGCCGGACTTCGCCTCCACGGTGATGATCCCGGCGATCCAGCAGTTCATCAAGAACCCCAAGGACATCGACGGGCTCACCTCGTCCATCGAGAACCAGAAAAAGTCGATCTTCACTGACTGACGGCGGAAGGGGGAGGACATCGTGTCCGACCTGCCCCTGATCCAAGCGGATCGCGCCGTGCCGCCGCCGGCCACGACCACCTCCACGGGTGGTCGTCGCCGGCGGCTACGGCTCCTGTCCCGCACCGACCGCGTGGTCATCACGCTGATGGTGCTCGTCCCGCTGCTGCTCGTCACCGGGTTCGTCTGGCTGCCGGCGGCGGCCACCGTGCTGCTCTCCGGCACCAACTGGGACGGCATCGGCCCCCTCAACGAGATCGAGTTCGTCGGCGCGCGCAACTACAGCGACGTGGTGAACATCTACCCGCCGTTCGTGCCGGCGATCCAGAACAACCTGCTCTGGCTGGCGACGCTGTTCGTGGTCGCCACCCCGTTCGGCATGTTCCTGGCCGTGCTGTTGGACAAGGAACTGCGCGGCAGCCGCTTCTACCAGACCGCGCTCTACCTGCCGGTGGTGCTCTCACTGGCGCTCATCGGCTTCGTCTGGCAGCTGCTCTACTCCCGGGACCAGGGCCTGATCAACGCCGCCTTCGGCAGCAGCATCGACTGGTACGGCGACTCGAACGTCAACATCTGGGCGGTCATGGTCGCCTCCGGATGGCGGCACGTCGGGTACATCATGCTGCTCTACCTGGCCGGCCTGAAGGGTGTCGATCCGTCGCTGCGGGAGGCCGCAGCTGTCGACGGCGCCTCGGAGAGCCGGACGTTCTTCCGGGTCGTGTTCCCGGTGCTGCGGCCGATCAACATCATCGTGCTGGTGGTGACCGTGATCGAGTCGCTGCGCGCGTTCGACCTGGTCTGGGTGGTCAACAAGGGACGCAACGGACTGGAGCTGATCTCCGCCCTGGTCACCCAGAACGTGGTGGGTGAGGCGAGCCGGATCGGTTTCGGCTCGGCCCTGGCAACGATCATGCTGGTCGTCTCGCTGGTCTTCATCACCATCTACCTGGCGACCGTGATGAGGGAGAACCGGGAATGAGCACCGCGACCGTCACCCGGCGTACCGAGGGTGAACCCGACGTGCCGCCGCGCCGGCGCCCGCTGACCCCGATGCGGATGCTGCTGCACGGCTTCCTCATCGTCGTCTCGTTGGCCTGGCTCTTCCCGATCGCCTGGGCGGTGCTGACCTCGCTGCGCTCGTACGACTACACCGCCCGCAACGGCTACGTCTCGTTCGGCGGCTGGACCTTCGACAACTACGTCACCGCGTGGCGGACGGCGGAGTTCGGGCAGCACTTCCTCAACTCGGTGTACATCACCGTGCCGGCGGTGCTGCTGACCCTCTTCCTCGCCTCCTGCGTGGCGTTCGTCATCGCCCGGTTCAGTTGGAAGCTCAACCTCGTCCTGCTGGGGGTCTTCACCGCGGCCAACCTGCTGCCCCAGCAGGCGCTGCTCATCCCACTGTTCCGGCTGTTCACCGAGGTGCCGCTGCCGGAGTTCATGAGCGACTCCGAACTGCTCTACGACAGCTACTGGGGCCTGATCCTGATCAACGTGGCCTTCCAGTGCGGCTTCTGCGTCTTCGTGCTCAGCAACTACATGAAGGCGCTGCCCCGCGACCTGTACGAGGCGGCGATGGTCGACGGGGCGAGCATCTGGCGGCAGTACTGGCAGGTCACCATGCCGCTGTGCCGGCCGGCCCTGGCCGCGCTGGCGACGCTGGAGGTGACCTGGATCTACAACGAGTTCTTCTGGGCCACCGTCCTCATGCGTACCGGTGACAAGTTCCCGGTGACCAGCTCACTGAACAACCTGCGCGGTGAGTTCTTCACCGACAACAACCTGGTCTCGGCGGGCAGCGTGCTCGTCGCGATCCCCACCCTGGTGATCTTCTTTATGCTCCAGCGGCACTTCGTCCGGGGCCTGACCTTGGGAGCCTCCAAAGGATGACGATCCTGCACCTGCGCCGCGCGCGGACCAGCCTGGTGCTCGACGCACGCGGCCCGGGGCTGCCCCGGGTCGTGCACTGGGGCGGCGACGTCGGCGACCTCGACGACGACGGCCTGCGCCAGCTCACCGACGCGACAGCACCGCCGGTGGTGCCGAGCAGCTTCGACGAACCGACGGTGCTGTCAGTGCTGCCGGAGGCCAGCGCGGGTTGGAGTGGCCGCCCGGGGCTGGCCGGGCACCGCGACGGACGGGACTGGTCCACCTCCTTCCGCCTCGACGGGGTGGACGTGCGGGACTCCGGGGCCGACGCGGCGCGGGTGACCGTACGGGCCTCGGACCCGGCCGCCGGGCTGACCGTGACCATCGAGATCACCCTCGACCCGTACGGCCTGCTGACCGTTCGGCACCGGCTGCGCAACGACGGCGACAGCGGGTACGAGCTGCGGGAGCTGACACCGGTGCTGCCGGTGCCGGCGGTCGCCACCGAACTGCTCGACCTGACTGGCCGGTGGTGCCGGGAACGGTCCCCCCAGCGGCACCCGTGGCAGCACGGGGCCTGGGTCCGCGAGAGCCGGCGCGGTCGTACCGGGCATGACGCCACACTGCTGCTGGTGGCCGGCACCAGCGGCTTCGGCTTCGGCCACGGTGAGGTCTGGGCGGTGCACACCGCATGGAGCGGCGACCACGTCACGTTCGCCGAACGTCGGCCCACCGGCGAGTCGACGCTCGGCGGCGGTGAGCTGCTGACCGCCGGGGAGATCCGGCTCGACCCCGGCGAGTCGTACGAGACTCCCCTGCTCTACGCGGTCTGGTCCGACGCCGGGCTGGACGGGCTCAGCGACGTGCTGCACACCCACCTGCGGGCCCGCCCCGGGCACCCGCGCTCCCCCCGCCCGGTGACCCTCAACGTCTGGGAGGCGGTCTACTTCGACCACGACCTGGACCGCCTGCGGGCACTCGCCGACCGGGCCGCGCAGATCGGCGTGGAGCGGTTCGTGCTCGACGACGGCTGGTTCCGCGGCCGGCGCGACGACACCGCCGGACTCGGCGACTGGTACGTCGACCAGGGTGTCTGGCCGGACGGCCTGCAACCGCTGATCGACCACGTCACCGACCAGGGTCTCCAGTTCGGCCTCTGGGTCGAGCCGGAGATGGTCAACCCCGACTCGGACCTGTTCCGCGCACACCCCGACTGGCTGCTCGCCGTGCCGGGGCGGCTGCCGCCGGCCTGGCGTCACCAGCAGGTGCTCGACCTGGGCCGCCCCGAGGCGTACGAGTATGTCCGGGAACGCCTCGACGCGCTGCTCACCGACCACCCCGGCATCCGGTATCTCAAGTGGGACCAGAACCGGGACCTCACCGAGGCCGGGCACCACGGCCGCCCCGGGGTGCACGGGCAGACCCTGGCGGTCTACCGGCTCCTCGACGAGTTGCGCGGTCGCCACCCGGGCGTGGAGATCGAAAGCTGCTCGTCCGGCGGGGCCCGGGTGGACCTGGCCATCCTCGCGCGCACCGACCGGGTCTGGGCCAGCGACTGCAACGACGCCCTGGAGCGGCTCAGCATCCAGCGCTGGACGGGCTTGCTGCTGCCACCGGAGCTGATCGGCACCCACATCGGCCCGGAACGCTCGCACACCACCCGCCGCGTCCACGACCTGGGTTTCCGGGCGGCCACCGCGCTCTTCGGCCACCACGGCATCGAGTGGGACATCGCATCGATCAGCGTCACCGAGCAGATCGAGCTGGCCGCCTGGGTGGCACTGCACAAGCGGCTGCGCCCGCTGCTGCACTCCGGCCGGGTGGTCCGGGTCGACCACCAGGACCCGGCCGTCTGGGCGCACGGCGTGGTCGACCACGAGCAGACCCGAGCGGTGTACGCGGTGGCCCGGCTGACCACCTCGGTGGCGCAGGTTCCCGGCGCGGTACGGCTACCCGGCCTCGACCCCGGCCGGCGGTACCGGGTGCGGCAGGTGCCGGACGTACCGTCCCCGGCGGCCTTCGACCTGTCCGCGCCCGCGTGGTTGGCGGCGGGTGTGACCCTCAGCGGGGCGGCGCTGACCCGGGTGGGTGTGCAACTGCCCGCCCTGCATCCGGAGCAGAGTCTGGTGCTGGAGGTCGACGCGGTCGACTGACAGGATTCTCCGGAAGAATTTGTGGCCGGGGTGTCGAGAACGGCAGAGCCTGCTTCTACCTCAGGGTGAGAGCACCGACGAGGGTGCGCGGGCGTGAGGAGCCAACCATGAAGTACATGCTGCTGATGCAGTTCAGCGCCGCCGGGGCCGACTTCCCGGGCATCGACACCTGGACCCAGGACGAGGTCCGGGCGCACATCGCCTTCATGGGCGAGGTCAACGACAAGCTCACCGCCGCCGGGGAGTGGGTCGACGGCCAGGGCCTCGGCGGCCCGCAGCAGGCCCGGATCGTCCGAGCTGGTGAGGGCGGGACGCCGGTCGTCACCGAGGGGCCGTTCGCCGAGACGAAGGAGTTCCTGGCCGGGTTCTGGATCGTCGACTGCGAGAGCCCGCAGCGGGCCGTGGAGGTGGCCGCGTACATCTCCACCGCACCCGGCCCCGGCGGTCGGCCGCTGAACATGCCGATCGAGGTGCACCCGGTGATGTCCGCTCCGCCAGCGGAGCTGTGAGGGCTGAACACCGAACCCCGCGTCGAGGACCTGCTGCGCGAGTTGGCGCCGCAGGTCCTCGGCGTGCTCAGCCGCCGCTTCGGTGACTTCGCCACCGCCGAGGACGCGGTGCAGGAGGCGCTGCTGGCCGCCGCCACCCAGTGGCCGTCCGAAGGGCTACCGGTGAACCCCCGTGGCTGGCTGATCCAGGTCGGTTACCGCCGGATGATCGAGCTGGTCCGCGCTGAGCAGGCTCGACGCCGCCGGGAGGACCTGGTCGCCAGCCAGGACCCCGACGACCGACGGTACGCACCGGCCGCGGACGAGCAGTTGACCGCCGAACGGGACGACACGCTGGTCCTGCTCTTCCTCTGCTGCCACCCGGCGCTCGCGCCGACGTCGGCGGTGGCGCTGACCCTGCGCGCTGTCGGTGGGTTGAGCACCGCCGAGATCGCCCGCGCGTTCCTGGTGCCCGAGGCGACGATGGCGCAGCGGATCAGCCGGGCCAAGCAGCGCATCCGGGCGTCCGGGCTGTCGTTCCGGATGCCCGAGCCGGCGGAACGGGCGGACCGGTTGGTCGCCGTACGGCAGGTGCTCTACCTGATCTTCACCGAGGGGCACACCAGCACCAGCGGCCCGCACCTGCGCCGGATCGACCTCGCGGCGGAGGCGATCCGGCTGACCCGCGCACTGCACACGCTGCTGCCCCACGACAGCGAATCGGCCGGGCTGCTGGCGTTGATGCTGCTCACCGAGGCTCGCGGGCCGGCACGGACCGGCCCCTCCGGCGAGCTGATCTCACTGGCCGATCAGGACCGCAGCCGCTGGGACGCCACGGCGATCGCCGAGGGCATCACACTGGTCACCCGGGCCCTGCCACGCGGGCCGGTCGGCCCGTACCAGGTGCAAGCCGCCATCGCCGCGGTGCACGACGAGGCATCAAGCACCGAGCAGACCGACTGGCCACAGATCCTGGCGCTCTACGAGGTGCTGGAACGACTCGCCGGCAGCCCGGTGGTGGCTCTCAACCGGGCCGTGGCGACGGCCATGGTGCACGGTCCCGCCGCCGGCCTGGCCGCACTAGACGCGCTGACCCACGACCCGCAGTTGGCCGGACACCACCGGCTGGCCGCCGCCCGCGCCCACCTGCACGAGATGGCCGGTGACCGGGCCCGGGCGATCGCCAACTACCGGACCGCCGCCGCCCGCACGAGCAGCCGCCCCGAACAGCTCTACCTGACCATGCGGGCGGCCCGGCTGACTGCCGAGTCCGGGGACGATCCGCCGGCCGCCGTCGAAGTCGGCGATGACCCGCCAGCCGCCGTCGAGGTCGGCGAGGGCCTGCCGGCCGAGGTCGAAGTCGGCGATGGTCCGCCGGTCGAAGTCGAGGTCGAGGCCGAGGCCGAGGCCGAACCGTAGCCGTCTATCTCGGCGGGCCTGCCCGCCGAACGTGCGGTTGTCGCCGCGCGACAGTCTCCCGTGAAGGCCGGCACCTCACGGGTGCGGCCTAAGCCCCCGCAACCGGCAATCTTGGACACTTTCCGTCAACGCAGAACGGAAAGTGTCCAAGATCTACCCGGTCAACTCTCTTCTACGCTGCCACCCGGGGTGCGGCCAGGCCGCGCCCGGCGGGGCGCGAGCGCAGTCCGGGCGCAGGCGCAGGCGCGGACACGGACGCAGGCGCGGACACGGACGCAGGCGCGGTCCGGGCACGGCACGGCACGGCACGGTCCGGGCACGGCACGGCACGGCACGGTCCGGGCACGGCACGGCACGGCACGGTCCGGGCACGGCACGGCACGGCACGGTCCGGGCACGGCACGGCACGGCACGGCACGGGCACGGCACGGTCCGGGCACGGCGCGGCACGGCACGGGCACGGCACGGTCCGGGCACGGCGCGGTCCGGGCACGGCGCGGCGCGGGCGCGGCACGGTCGGGACACGGGCACGGGCACGGGCACGGGCGCGGGCGCGGGCGCGGGCACGTCCGGACGCAGGCGCGGGCACGGCACGATGTGGGCCGGGCCCGGGCGCGGCAGGGCACCATGCGCGTGCGGGCGCCTTTGGAGCTGATGCCGCAAACGATTCATCCACCGGGACGGGCGGGCGGGCAAGCGGGTGGGCGGCACCCTGTGCATCCGATTCGTTTGCGACATCAGCTCTAAAGGGTGGCTGTGGCAGATGTGGGGGTCACGCGGACGTCCCACTGACGGGGCGGCCGGACGTCACGCCGACGGGGCGGCCGGACGTGGACGTGGCCGGCACTAGCCTGGGCAGCGATGGGTTCGTCGACCAGAAGGACCAAGGGAACGCATGGCGTACGTGCTGCTGGGGATCGCGATCCTCGCCGAGGTGCTGGCGACCAGCCTGATCAAGAGCACCGCCGGGTTCACCCGCGTCTGGCCGACGGTGGCCTGCCTCGGCGGCTACGCGCTGGCCTTCGTCCTGCTCGCTCAGGCCGTCAAGGAGATCCCGGTGGGGGTGGCGTACGCCCTCTGGTCGGGTCTGGGCACGGCGGCCATCGTGGCGATCGGGGCGGTGTTCCTGGGTGAGTCGGTGGGGTTCGCCAAACTCACCGGCATCGCGCTGATCATCGCCGGAGTGGTCATCGTGAACCTGGCCGGGGAGCACTGACCGGACAGGTTCCGGTGGTCGGGACCGACGCGGACCCGACCACCGGTCCGACGGTCAGCTCGCCGTGCAGCTCAGCGCCGGCACGCTGTTGGTACCGGTCCAACTAGCGAGGAAGCCGAAGCTGGCACTGGCCCCGGCGGCCAGCCGTCCGTTGTACTCGGCATTGCGGGCCGTCACAGTGGTGCCGCTGCTGGTGAGGGCCACGTTCCAGGACTGGGTGACGCTCTGACCGTTCGCGAAGGTCCACCCGGCGGTCCAGCTGGTGATCGCCCTCGCGCCGGCGGTCACCCGTACCTCGGCCTGGAAGCCGCCCTGCCACTGGTTGGTCACCGTGTACGTCGCCGTGCACCCACCGGCCGGCGGGGGCGTCGTCGGCGGGGGCGTCGTGGGCGGGGGCGTGGTCGGCGGGGGGATGCTGTCGAAGATGCTGGCCTGCCGGGCGGTCTGCCGGATCCCGTTGGCACCGTTGAAGAGGCGCTGACCCCAGTCGGTCAAGCTCGCCGGGTTGAAGTTGGTGGCCAGGTCGAGATACTCCACGCCGCCGCCGTTACCGCTCCACGACCAGCCCAACCAGCCGATCCCGTTGGCCTGGCTGTACGCGAGGATGGTGTCCTCGTCCGGGTTCCCGTCGGAGTGGTTGAAGCCGAACTCACCGACCACGATGGGCAGTCCCGCGCTGCGGAACCGGCCCAGGTAATCGCTGATCTCCGCGGCGGTGTCGAACACGCCGTACATGTGGATCGAGAAGACCGTGTTGCGGGCCGGATCGGCGGCGAAGACCGACGCGGCGTTGTCGCGCATGGTGAACGACCAGTCCTGGCCCCAGTTCGGCGCGTCCACCATGATCGTGTGGCTCAGTCCGCCGGCACGCAGGCGCTTGATCGCGTTGGCGTTGTCGGTGGCCCAGGAGGCGTAGTTCTGGTTGCCGTACGGCTCGTTGCCGATGTTGACGATGACGTACTTCTCCTGACCGGAGAGGACATCGGCGAGGCTGAGCCAGTAGTCGACGGCGCGGGCCAGGGTGATCGCGCCGCTCTGCTCGCCGTACCCGGTGGTGTCGTGCACCTCCAGCACACAGATCAGCCGGTTGGCCTTGCAGAGTGAGATGACGTTGGCGACGTCGGCGTTGGTGTTGCGGGTCCAGCGGTCGCCGCTGGAGAGCACCACCCGTACGGTGTTCGCGCCGAGTGCCTTGACGTCGGCGAACGAGCTGGTCTGCTGCGGGTACCAGGTGTGCGCGTGGTTGACGCCGCGCATGATGAATTCGGTGCCGTTGGCGTCGTACAACTTGCCGCCAGCGACGGAGAAACCGGCCGCGGCGTGCGCCGGCTGGCCGAACGCCAGCACGGTGACGAGCAACGCGAGCACCGTCACGCCGACGGCGGAGAGTCGAGTCTTCATGGCCTTCCTCAGGGAGGACCCCCGGTGCCCGACAGGGGTGGGGATGTGACAGGGAAGGCGGCTGCAGCCCGGCAGCCGCGCCCGGCTCCCGGCGCAGGCATCAGCGTAGGGCGATGGGATGGTCATCGCAACCGGTTCAGTTGGCGGACCCGATGCCCGGACAGCCGCAACGGCCCACGCGGACGCAGGCCGTCACGGGGCGGTCATCCCCACCACAGGATGTGCGCCACACCCGGCTCTTAACCGGTTAAGAGCGACGGTAGGCAGGCGACTGCGATCCGTCAAGCACCGGGTCAGCCGAACCGGACGAGAGGGTTGACCGGCGCGCACCGGGGTATCCCGGGAACGATCCGTCGGTGAGAGGGGATACCAGGATGGTCAGCGTCGGCTACACCCTGATGAGCGAGCAGGCCGGTCCCAAGCAGCTGGTCGACCACGCGGTGCGGGCGGAAGCGGCCGGTTTCGACCAACTGGTGGTCTCCGACCACTACTACCCCTGGCTGGACTCCCAGGGCCACTCCCCGTACGCCTGGTCGGTGCTCGGCGCGGTCGCCCACGCCACCTCCCGCGCGCAGCTGATGTCGTTCGTGACCTGCCCGATCCGCCGTTACCACCCGGCCGTGGTCGCGCAGAAGGCCAGCACGGTCGGGGCGCTCTCGGACGGCCGGTTCACCCTCGGCCTGGGCGCCGGGGAGAACCTGAACGAGCACGTGGTGGGCGGCTGGCCGCACGTCCAGCAGCGGCACGAGATGTTCGAGGAGGCGTTGCAGATCATCCGGCCGTTGCTCAACGGGGAGACGCTGACCTTCTCCGGCAACCACTTCGACGTGCCCGACGCCTACGTCTGGGACCGCCCGGAACAGCCGGTGCCGATGGCCGTCGCCGCGTCCGGTCGACAGTCCGCGACACTGGCCGCCGAGTACGGCAACGGCCTCATCTCCACCGAACCCGACCGGCACATCATCGAGATGTACGACGACGCCGGGGGCGCCGGCCAGCCCCGCTACGGCCAGGTCGCCATCTGCTACGGCCCCGACGAGGCCGAGTGCCGCAAGATCGTGCACGACCAGTTCCGCTGGTTCGGGATGGGTTGGAAGGTCAACGCCGACCTCCCCGACCCGGATTCCTTCGCCGCCGCCACCCAGTTCGTGCGCGAGGAGGACGTCGCCGAGGGCATCTCCTGCGGTCCGGACGTGGACGCGCACGTCGAGGCGTTCGCCAAGTTCGTCGACGCCGGCTTCACCCACGTGGCGATCATCCAGGTCGGCGGGGAGACCCAGCCGATGTTCCTGGACTGGGCGCAGGAGCAACTGCTGCCCCGGTTGCGCGAGCTGTGAACCGAGACGTCGCCGACCGGCCGACCGGGTCGCCCCGCCGCACCTCCGGCGGCCGGTTCGGGCCCGCCGAGTTGCGGCTCGCCATGGCAGCGCCCCGGCCGGCCGGCGGACTGACCAGCGAGTGGCGGCTCGTCGACGGGCTCCGCACCCACACCCGCCGCAGCGCCGACCCGGTGAACGGGGCGCCGCCCGTGGTGCTCGTGCACGGTCTGGCGGTCTCGCACCGGTATCTCACCCCGCTGGCCGTCGCGCTCTCCAGCACCCATCAGGTGTACCTGCCGGACCTGCCCGGCTTCGGGCTCTCCGAGCATCCCCGGGGCGCATACGACGTCCGCCGGCACGCCGAGCATCTCGCCGCCTGGCTGGCCGCGTACCAACTGCCGCCGGTCTGCCTGCTGGGGCACTCGTTCGGCGCGGAGGTCGCCGCCGCGCTCGCCGCGACCCGCCCCGACGCGGTACGCGCGCTGGTGCTGGCCGGGCCGACGAGTGACCCGGCGGCCCGGTCCCGACGGGCCCAGTTCGGTCGTTGGCTGGTGGACATCCCGCGCGAGGCACCGCTGCAGGCTCCGATCCTGGTGCGGGACGTCTGGAACGCCCGGCCCTGGCGGGTCCTTGCGACGCTGTCCCACTCGGTGCGTAACGCCATCGAGGCCGACCTCGTCCGGGTTGGCGTGCCAACTGTCGTCGTCACCGGCGACCGCGACCCGGTCGTGCCGCACCTGTGGCGGAACGAGGCCACCCGGCTGGTGCCGGAGGCGACAGTGGTGGTCGTACCCGGTGCCGCGCACAACGTGGTCACGACCGCTCCGACGGCGGTCGCGGACGCGACCCGCCATCTGCTCGCCCCGCACTCCACACTCACGGACAGGTGACCACCATGCGTTTCGGCAACACGGAGATTCGCCCGCTCGGCGGTGGCCTCGGCTGCCTCCTGATGATCCTCTTCTCGATCGTGGCATCGGTGGTGCTGACCGTCCTGCTGAACCTGGTGCTCTGAGACGCACACCCTCAACGGCGCAGGCCCAGGGCGGTGAGCACCTCCCGGGCGCCCAGCCGGGCCGGGTCGAGCACCGACTGGCGGACCCAGCGGGCCACGGGCGCGACGGTGGCCCGCCACACCGCCCTGAGGCCCCGCGCCACCGGCACGACCGTCACCGACCAGACCCACCGGACTCCGCGCAGCAGCGGGCGCACCGTGTGCCGCCACAGCCAACCCAGCGCTGTCCCGAGTGGACGCACCACCAGCCGGTAGAGCTGTCGCAGCACCCAGCCGGCCGTCCGCCACGCGCCGAGCACCGCGGCGACGACCAGCCGACCCGCCCCCGAGATGAGCCACCAGACCCCCCGGAGGAACCCGACGAACGCGGCACTCAGCGCCCTGTCGAGCACGCCGACGGCACGCCGCAGCAGCCGTCCGACGGGGGTGAGCGCCGCGCCCAACCAGCTCAGCGGCCGCAGGACCAGGTGTTCGGCGAGCCACGCCAGCGCGCGCCCCAACGCGACCAGTGGCGGACGCAACCCTCGACGGGCCAACCAGACCAACGGCAACCAGATCACCGTGCGGGCCAGCCAGGCGAGTGCGGACGCCAACCACACCAGTGGAAGCCACACCACAGTGCGGGCCACCCATGCCAGAGCACGGCCCAACCACACCAGCGGAAGCCACACCACAGTGCGGGCCACCCATGCCAGAGCACGGCCCAACCACACCAGCGGCAACCACACCACAGTGCGCGCGACCCACGCCACACCACGCCCCAACCACACCAGCGGCAACCACACGAGGTGCCGGGCGCACCAGAGCAGCGGGGGCCAGCACAGCCGGTGCAGCAGCCGGCCGGCAGCCGCGATCAGCTCCCAGAGCAGGCGTACCGGCAGCACCACGACCAGCGCCGCACCGCGCGCGACGGCCGCGACGAGCGGAAGCGCGACGGCGGGGGGCTGCGCCGTGGCCGAAAGCTGGTCGCCGGCCGGATGCGCCGTCGTCGGCGCGGCCCGGTGCTCGACCGACGGACCGGGCAGCGGCGGGCGGAGGGGGTGGTGGTCGGTCACGGTGGCACGGTAATCGGCCAGCGCCACACCGTGGGGCCGGGCCGCGCGAGGTGGCGGGCGGCCGGTCAGCCGGCGGACAGCTCCACTGTGGCGAGCAGCGGATAGTGATCGGAGGCGGTGGCCGTCGCATCGTCTCGGACCACCCGACAGTCGTGCAGCCGCTGCGCCACAGCGGTGCTGCCCAGCAGGTAGTCCAGCCGCATCCCGGCGAACTCGGCCCCACCCAGCCGGGTGGGCACGGTGAGGCCGTCGGCCTCCGGTGCGTCGCCGTTGCCTGCCGGCCAGAGGTCGACGAGGCCGGCGTCGAGCAGCCGGGCGATCGCGCGGGTGTCCACCGCACCGCCGGAGCGACGCAGGTGCCGCCGCCGGTAGAGGGTGGGCATGCCGGCCAACCGGGCGGTGTGGTCGACTGTCGGGTCGAGCGCGTTGAGGTCACCGGTGACCAGCGCCAGCGGTCCCTCGTTGCGGCGCATCGCCGCGACCAACCAGTCGACCTCCATCCGCCGTCGACCCCCCGAGTACGGGTAGAGGTGGGTGCCGAGCACGGTGAACGGGCCGGCGGACGTGGCCACCACGACGCGGGCGGCGGCGTGGTGGAACGGGCGGCGCACCGACCCGGCGTCGACGACCCGGTACGGCGGCCGGACCAGCACCGCCACCGGCTGCCCGAAGCAGGACCGGGCCAGGTGGGGAGTCATCCCCACCCGGCCCGCCACGGTGGCCAGCAACCCGTCCCGGTCGAAGCCGCGCAGCTCCTGCAGGGCCAGCACGTCCGGTGCCTGCTCGTTGATGACCTGGACCACCTGATCCAGCCGGTCGGGGCCGCCGCGGTCCCGACCGCCGGTGCGGATGTTCCAGGTCATCACCCGCAGCACGACGGCGACGCCTAGTCGGCTCGGCCGGCCCGCGCCAGCTCGTCGTCGAGAGTGTCCACGTCCTCCGACTCGATGGCCGGCTGGTTGCCTTCCTTCAGGTCCTCGTTGGGACGGATCACCAGGTAGAGCAACCCGATCCAGAGCGCGGAGAGCAGGATCGCGCCCATGAAATCGGTCGGGTGGTGCATCCCCCGGTACATCCGGGAGGTGGCCACCCCGACCGGCATGATCACGGCCAGCGCCACGAAGACCCACCGCCACCACCGGTCGGTACGCGGGAAGACGATGAGGGTGATCGCCAGCCAGATGCAGATCGTGGCCGCGATGTGCCCGGACGGGAACGACGAGGTGGGCATATGCCCATCCAGGTTCTCCACCGGCGGACGCGGCCGGTCGACGACGTGCGCCGACGCCAGGAAGAGGGTCAGCTCACCCACCATCGCCAGCGCCACGAAGAGCACCGGACGCCAGCGCCGCCACACCGCCAGCACCAGCGGGCAGAACACCAACGAGATCAGCAGGATGGCGTGGGTGTCACCGAACTTGCTCCACCACCAGCTGACCTCCGTCAGCGCCTCGGTGTGCCGCTCGGCGAACCACTGCGGCACCGCGGTGTCCAGTGTGTCGAAGAAGGTGCCCTTGGCGTGGTAGCTGACGTACGTGCCGAAGGCGTACAGCGCCCCGAACACGATCACCCAGCCGACCAGCAGCTCGGCCACCGCGGAGCGGGGATGGGCCAACACGTGTTCCTCGGCCGGAGCGGGGGCGATGTCGTGCCCCGCCTCCGGCTCCAGGCCCTCGGTCAACGGCGGCACCGGCCGACCCCGCTCCCGCCGCCACAGCCGGAAGGCGTACGCGGTGACGCCCAGCCAGGCGGCCCCGAGCAGCCAGGCGCCCAGCACGTCGGAGACGAAGTGCACGCCCAGCGCGATCCGGGTCAGGCCGACCAGGACCACCAGCACACCGACACCGACGATGGCCGGCTTGCGCCACCGGGGCGCCATCGCCGGCAGGAACACCAGCAGCAGCGCACCGTACGCGACGAACGAGCCGAGCGCGTGCCCGCTCGGGAAGCTGTTGCCGGGCGCGCTGGCGATCGGCACGTCCACCACCGGGCGGAGCCGGCCGACGAGCGTCTTCAAAGACGGGTCGAGGATCAGGCCACCGACCCCTGTGATGATCAGGTAGACGGCGAGCCGGGGTTGCCGCCGGATCAGCAGCCCGACCACGGCGATGGTGACCAGCCAGATGAGGATCGGCCGGCCGCCCAGGTCGGTCACCGCCTGGAGCACGGTGACCAGCGCGTGGTGCGGGGCGACGAGCCCGTTGAACCACTCGGCGAGCGCGTGGTCGGCGTCCTGCAGTGGGCTCCACCGCATCCGGACGAGCAACAACAGCAGCCCGAAGGCCACGCCGGCGCCGGTGACGGCCACCAGACCGGCAATGCTCCGTTCGGCGAAATGACCGATCGGACGGCGCGCCACCTCTTTGACCGCGGTCACCCCGCACCTCCCTTGTCTGTCTGGCGAGGCGCTTTACCCGATCCGCGTCCGTTGTACACGCCGGTGCCGCTAGAGGGCCGACATGTCCCCGGTGTCGTACAGCTCGGCGCGGTCCGGGTCGGGCTCCCACAGGTCCGGTTGGGCGGGCTCCTGCACACCGATGCGCAGCGCCTCCAGTTGGGCGGCGAAGGCCAGCCCACCGAAGAGCGCCATCCCGGTCAGGTTGGCCCAGAGCAGCAGCGCCATCATGCCGGTCAGGGCGCCGTAGGTCTGCCCGAAACCGTCACTGAAGCGCACGTACGCGGCGAGCAGCAGGCTGGCCAGCCACCACAACGCCGTGGCGGTGCCGGCGCCGAAGAACAGCCAGGACAGGCCGGGCTGGTTGCGGCGCGGCGCGTGTCGGAACAGCACGGCGACGGCGACGACGGTCAGCCCGAGGCTCAGCGGGAAGCGGATCACGTCCCAGATGCCGTTGGCGACCGCGCCCCACTCGTAGTGTTCGCGGACCGAGTCGCCCATCGCGCCGCCGCCGACCAGGATCAGGAAGCCAGCGAGCGCGGGCACGCCGGCGGTGACGGCCAGGACGGCCGCCCGCAGGTACTTGCGCAGCGCCGGTCGGTCCCGCTCGACGCCGTAGATACGGTTGGCGCCCCGCTCGATCTGGGCCATCGTGGTGGTGAGCGCGAACAGGCCGGTGAGCAGACCGAGGGTGAGCGCCACCTCCCCGGCGTCCTCGACGCGTTCACCCTCCCCGAGCAGTTCGGCGACCATCTGCGAACTCTGGCCGGGGGTGAGCGCCAAGACGGTGTCGGCGACCACCTCGCCGCCCTCCGCGACGCCCAACTTGCTGATCAGGCCGGTGAGGGCGATCAGGAACGGCACCACGGCGAGGCAGAGTTGCAGCGCGAAGGCCCGGGAGTGGCTGAACCCGTCGCCGTAGCGGAACCGGATGAACGCGTCCCGCAGCAGGTGCCAGCCGCCCTGCCGGCGC
The DNA here is from genome assembly GCF_030269705.1 of Micromonospora sp. NBRC 107095. Taxonomy (NCBI): domain Bacteria; kingdom Bacillati; phylum Actinomycetota; class Actinomycetes; order Micromonosporales; family Micromonosporaceae; genus Micromonospora; species Micromonospora sp. NBRC 107095. Next base: position 2,010,100 of record NZ_BSTU01000001.1, on the reverse strand, counting down.
AGCGTGTGCCAGGCGTCGTCGGCGGAGAGCTCCTCGTCGGCCATCAGCCGGGTCTCCGGCACGATCCGGGTGCTACTCACGGCGTGCTTCCTCGATCAGCTGCTCGCCCCGCTCTCCGGCGCTCTGCACATCGACGGCAAGGTCGGGGGCGTCCTCGGGCTGGGGGACGCAGAGCCACAGCGCCTGGGGCCGGACCTCCGCGCGCAGCTGCCGGCCCGGGGCGATCAGGTCGCCGTCCAACTCCCGAGGCTGCGCCCGGTTGCTGGTGATCACCACGCGTCGGCCCCGGAAGACCTCCATCCGGGGCACCTCGCCGCTGCGGCGGATCACCGCCCAGCCGAGCACGAGCCAGTGCCGCAGGTTACGTGGGGTGAGCACGGCGACGTCGAGCCAGCCGTCGTCCGGCTCAGCCTCGGTCAGGAGGGTCAGGCCGCCCTGCAACCGGCCGACGTTGGCGATCAGGACCGACCGGGCCCGGCGGCGCACCGGCGGCCGGTCGTCGATGCGGATCTGCACCCGCATCGGCCGGTCCCGCAGGTGACGGGCGGCACCCATCACGTACGCCGGCCAGCCGATGCGGGCCTTGGTGGTCTCGGAGGTGGCGTCGAGCATCTGGGCGTCGAAGCCCATGCCGGCCATCACTGTGAAGTACTGATCCTCGACCGCGCCGACATCGAGCAGCCGTCGGCCGCGTTCGACAGCGACCTGCAACCCGGCGGCGAGGTCGGTGGAGAGCCCCAGGTTGGCGGCGAGCAGGTTGCCGGTGCCCTGCGGCAGCACGGCCAGGGCCACGTCGGTCCCGACGAGCGCGCTGACACAGGACATCACGGTGCCGTCACCACCGCAGGCGAAGACCAGGTCGACGCCGGCCTTGAGGGCCTGCTCGGTCTGCCCGCGGCCCGGGTCGTCGACTGTCGTCTCGTACCACTGCGGCGCGGGCCAACCGGCCGCGGTCAGGGCGTCGTCGACGGTGCGTCGCAGCTCGTCGAGATCGTCGACCTTGACCGGGTTGACCACCACGGCGGAGCGCAGCCCGCCGTCGCCGCCTGCGGGTCGCCTGTCCTGTCCAGCATCCACGGCGTCAGTGTGCAGCACCCGGACGGCTTCAGCGACCCGGCGAACGGCCGGCGTCGGAAGTGCCACAGACAGGTTTCAAGACGGTTCCACCCGTCAGGCCGCCGCCCGCAGCGCGGCCTCCACCCGTCGGCGCAGATCGTCGAGGTCGACCCCGGACTCGGTGAGCACCAACGCGCCCAGTCCGCCCCCCTCCCGCAGCACGCCGAGCAGGATGTGCTCGGTGCCGATGTGGCGGTGGCGCAGGCGCAGGGCCTCCCGCAGGGACAGCTCCAGCGCCTTCTTGGAGCGGGGCGAGAACGGGCCGCCGAGGTAGCGCTTACGCCCCCAGCGGCGGCGCGGCGCCGGCACCGCCTCCCGTAGCGCGTCCGGGCCGAAGGACTGCTCGATGCGGGCCACGATCGCGGCCAGGTCGATGCCGATCTCCCGCAGGGCCGCCGCGTCCGCGTCGCCCAGTCCGGCGCCGCCGCTCACGGTGTGCCGGCGGATGCGTTCGCGCAGGTCGTCGGCGCGTACCCCGGCGTCGGCGAGCACCCGGCTGGCCAGCCCGTTGTCGTCGGCGAGCATGGCGAGCAGCAGGTGTTCGGTGCCGACCGGCCGTTGACCCTCGGCCCGTGCCTCCTCCAGCGCCCGCCGCACCACGTCGCGCGCCCGGTCGGTGAATCGTTCGAACATCACGCCTCCCAGGATGAGTTGACCGCCGGTCGCCCGGCGTGCTTCTTGTGCACCGCCTGCCGGCTGACCTCGAGCGTGTCGGCGATCTCCTGCCAGGACCAGCCCTGTCGTCGGGCGTTGTCCACCTGGACCACCTCGAGCCGCTCGAGCAGCCGGCGGAGCGCGCGGACGGCGCGTAGCCCGACCCGGGGGTCGGTGCTGCCGGCTGCCGCCGCGAGTTCTGTCGCCTGACTCATGCTGTCAACATACGTTGACAGCGCATGCCGTGTCAACCCTGGTTGACGAACGCGTGCCGCCTGCCGCCCCCTCCCTACTTGACAGCGCTATAGCTAGCCGTTATCCATTAACGATCTAGACGAAGGACGTGCTTGGTGCAGGACGTGGTGCTGGCCATGCTGGCCAAGGAGCCGGCGCACGGATACGAGCTGCGCAGGCGGCTCCGTGCCGCGCTCGGCCCGCTGGGCGAGGCGATGAACGCCGGGCAGATCTACGTGACGCTGACCCGCCTGGGCAAGGCAGGGCTGGTGACCTCGCAGCGAGCCGAGGGCCTGCCGGACCGGCCCGAACGCCGGGTGTACGCGCTGACCCCGGAGGGGCAGCAGCGGGTCGCCACCTGGCTGGCCGAAGTGAACTGGCCGAAGCCGGACCTCGCGGAGTTTCACCTCAAGTTGGTGGCTGCCGCGACCGCCCGGCTGGCCGATCCGGTGGCCCTGGTCGACGCGCAGCGGCGGGAGGTGCTGCGCCGGCTTCGCGACGCCCAACGGGCCGCGTTGGACCGGTCGGTGGATCCGGTTGCCGGGTTGCTGCTCGAGGGTGTCGTGTTGCGGCTGCGGGCCGACCTGGCATGGCTGGAGGCGTGTGAACGCGTGTGGGCTGAACATGATCCGACCGGACGGAAGGCGGGGGCGTGACCGGGTCGACGGTGTTGCGGGCGCGTGGGCTGAGCATGCTGTACGGCGGCGAGCGCGCGCTGGTCCGGGCGGTCGACGAGGTCGACCTGGACGTGCCGGCCGGACAGTCGCTGGCGGTGATGGGGCCCAGCGGCTGCGGCAAGTCCACCCTGCTGTACCTGCTCGGAGGGCTGCAACGCCCGACCGACGGGCAGGTGTGGCTCGGCGACCGTCGGATCGACACGATGAGCGAACGCGCCCTGGCCCGGCTGCGGCGTGACAACCTCGGGTTCGTCTTCCAGTCCTTCCAGCTCATGGACGAACTCACCGCGGTGGAGAATGTGGAGCTGGCCGCGCTGCTGGCCGGCCAGTCACCGGGGCGGGCCCGCAAGCGGGCGATGTACCTGCTGGACCGGGTGGGACTGGCCGACCGCGCCAGGCACCTGCCCTCGGCGCTGTCCGGTGGGCAGCGCCAGCGGGTCGCCATCGCCCGCGCATTGAGCAACGAGCCGCTGGTCGTGCTGGCCGACGAACCCACCGGCAACCTGGACAGCGCCGCCACCCTGGACGTGCTGCGGCTGTTCGAGGAGCTGCGCACCGCAGGACAGACCCTCGTGGTGGTTACCCATGACCCCCGCATCGCGGCGGTCGCCGACCGGGTGATCGCCATGCGTGACGGCGCGTTCGTCGACGACAACCGACTTGCCAGCGCCGCCACCGGCACCCTCTACGACGGGCGGCGCTGACGTGGCCGGCCGCCTCCTGCTCGTCTGCCGGCTGCTGATGCGGGACCTGCGCCGCCGCCGAACCGAAACCGTCCTGCTCCTGACCGCGATCACCGCCGCCACCGCCACACTGACCATCGGCCTCAGCCTCAACGAAGTCGCCGACCGGCCGTACCAGCAGACCCGGACCGCCACGGCCGGCCCGGACGTGATCGTGACACCCCGGGTCACCGGCCAGGCCGCACTGGACGAGCTCGCGTCGCTGACCACCGGGGCCGGCGTCACCGATCACAGCGGCCCCTTCCCGATCGCCTACCTGACGATGACAGCCCGCGGCGGGTCCGCGCACACCGTGGTAGCGGGCCGGGACACCACACCCGCGTCGATCGACCGACCCGCCGTGACCGACGGCACGTGGGTACGCCCCGGCGGCGTGGTCGTCGAGCGCGCCTTCGCCGACGCCCTCGGCATCCGCACCGGCGACACGGTCGACATCGGCGGCCACCAGTTGCGCGTGATCGGGACCGCGGTCACCGCCGCGAGAGCGACGTACCCCTACGCCGGGTGGCACTACCCCGGCAGCGTCCTGGTCGAGCGCGGCGGCCTGGTCTGGGTCGACGACAGCGACATCGCCATGCTCGCGGGCGGCCAGCCGCTGTCGTACACCCTCAATCTCAAACTCGCCGACCCGGCAGCCAGCAGCACGTACCCCATCGGCGACCAGCTCACCACCTGGCAGGCGATCAGCTATCTCAACGGTCGGTTGTACAGCGACGCGCAGATCGCCCTGCTCGTCGGGAGCTGGCTGCTCAACGGCCTTGCGCTGGCCGGCGTCGCCGGCATCGTCGCGGGCCGGATCATCGGGCAGCGTCGCCGAGTGGGGCTGCTCAAAGCCGTCGGCGCCGGACCTGCCATGATCGCCGCCGTCCACCTCGCCGAGTACCTCGCGATCGGGCTTGCGGCCGCCGCGACGGGCCTGGTCACGGGCTGGCTCGCCGCACCCGCGCTGATCCGCCCCAGCGCCGGACTCATCGGCTCCGTCAACACCCAGCCACCTGCGCTGCGCATGGTGGTCGCCGTCACGGTCCTTGCTCTCGCGATCGCTGTGGCGGCGACTCTGGTGCCGGTGTTGCGCGCCGCCGCCATCAGCACCGTTCACGCGCTTGCCGACACCGCCACGCCACCGCGTCGCCGGCGGTGGCGCATCTGGCTGTCGCGGCGGCTGCCCACCGCCCTGCTCATCGGGGTGCGTATCAACGCGCGCCGGCCGCGCCGCGCCCGGCTGGTCACCGTGAACACCCTGATCACCACGACCACCCTCGTCGGCATTCTCATGGTCAACTCCCAGGCGGTGCACTTCGACCTCGGCTACACCGAACTCGCCAATCCCCGGGTGGAACGGGGCGAGCAGGCCACGCTCGTGCTCACCGTCGTGCTCTGCGTCCTCGCGCTCATCAACGCCGTCGTGAGCGCCTGGACCGCAGTCCTCGACGCTCGGCAGCCACTGGCCGTCGCGCGGACGCTCGGTGCGACGCCCGCGCAGGCCGGCCTGGGCCTGGCGGTAGCGCAACTACTTCCCGCCGTACCCGGCGTCGCCGTGGGCATCCCGGCCGGCGTCGGGCTTGTCACGTTCGTCAGCACCGGCGAGGTCCAGTACCCACCCCACTCCTCGCTGCTCGCCACCGCGCTCGGAGTCCTGCTCGCCATCGCCGCGCTCACCGCCATCCCCGCGATGGTTGCCACCCGGCGTCCGGTCGTGGACACATTCCGGTCCGCACCGACCTGACCGCCGAGCCACCCGATCCCGCCCGCCACCGTGCCCATCCGACTACCCTCGGTCAGGGACAGCTTGGTCGTGCCGGGCGCGACGCCCGGGAGGTGATATCGGATGGCCGCACCCGCCGACGCAGCGGTGCTGGTCGGCCTCGGGTCGGATCTCGACCTCCCGGTCGTCGAGCAGGCCGCGCAGGAGGCCGCCGGACAGGACCGGCCACTGCACCTGCTGCACACCTTCGACTGGCATGCGGCGTTCGCCGCGGACACCGTCGCCGCACCCCGCGACCAGGCCGAAGAGCTGATCGCCCGCGCCGCCCAACTCGCCCACCAGAGCGAGCCGGGGCTGACCGTACGCGGCGAGATCGTCGAAGGTTCCATGCTGCCCACCCTCATCCGTCGCTCGGCGGGCACCTTCCTGCTGGCGGTCGGCGACAGCGGCATGGCCGGCAGCGGCCAGTGCATTTCGGCCGAGACGACCGCCGTGCAGTTGGCCGCGCGGGCCGACTGCCCCCTGTTGGTGGTCCGGCGGGAGCCGCCGCCGCAGGGCCCGGTGCTGGTGGGCGTGGACGGTTCACCCAGCTCACACCTCGCCCTGCGATGGGCCGTGCGGTGCGCGGCCCGCCGGGGCGCCCGACTGCTGGCGCTGCGGGTGGTCGAGTACGACGAGGACACCGACGCGGTCGCCGAGCAGCTCGGCGAGGCACTGGCCCAGCACGCCGACCAGCACAGCGCGGTGCCGATCGAGTGTCGCGTGGTACGCGGCGACCCCGCGGAGGTGCTGATCGACACGTCCCGCAACGCGCAGGTGGCGCTGGTCGCCGCCCGCGGCGACGAACCGGGCCGGGCCATGCTCGGCGCGGTGGCCCAGTCCCTGCTGTACCACTCGCCGGCCCCGGTTGTCGTCGTCCGCGGCCTGGCCGAGGCGCCACTGACCGGGCCTGGTGCCCGGTCGACGCGGGACCAACGGCCCTGACCCGAGTCGTCCACACCGGCCAGGCTGAACACCGGACGCCCCACACCTACCGCGAGAGGCAGCATGATGGACACCGCTCTCGACGTGCACCGCGCCCTCACCGACGACGAGCTGCGCCAGTTGGACGCCTACTGGCGGGCCGCGAACTACCTCACCGTCGGGCAGATCTACCTGCTGGACAATCCGCTGCTGCGGGAGCCGCTCACCCCCGACGACATCAAGCCCCGCCTGCTCGGGCACTGGGGCACCAGCCCCGGCCTCAACCTGATCTACGCCCACCTCAACCGGGTGATCGTGGCGCACGACCTCAACGCCATGCTGGTCACCGGCCCGGGCCACGGCGGCCCGGCCATCGTGGCCAACACCTGGTTGGAGGGCACCTGGTCGGAGCGCTACCACGACGTGGCACGCGACGAGGTCGGGATGTCCCGGCTCTTTCGCCAGTTCTCCTTCCCCGGCGGCATCCCCAGCCACGTGGCGGCGGACGTGCCGGGTTCGATCCACGAGGGCGGTGAGCTGGGGTACGCGTTGAGCCACGCCTACGGCGCCGCGTTCGACCACCCGGACCTGTTGGTGGCCTGCGTCATCGGCGACGGCGAGGCGGAGACCGGGCCGCTGGCCGGCAGTTGGCTCTCCGACGTGTTCCTCAACCCGGCGCGCGACGGCGCGGTGCTGCCCATCCTGCACCTCAACGGCTACAAGATCGCCAACCCGACCGTGCTGTCCCGGATCCCCGAGGCCGACCTGCTCGACCTGATGCGCGGATCGGGCTACCAGCCGTACGTGGTGGCCGGTGACGATCCCGCCCAGGTCCATCGGACCCTCGCCGCGACGCTCGACCGCGTGCTGGCGGAGATCGCCGAGATCCAACAGCGGGCGCGCTCCGGCGGTGTCGTCGAACGTCCCCGCTGGCCGATGATCATTCTGCGGACGCCGAAGGGCTGGACCGGCCCCCGTGAGGTCGACGACATCCAGGTGGAGGGCACCTACCGCGCCCACCAGGTGCCGCTGTCCGGGGTCCGCGACAACCCGGCGCACCTGGCCGAACTGGAGCGCTGGCTGCGCAGCTACCGACCGGAGGAGCTGTTCGACGCGACCGGCGCGCCGGTGCAGGAGCTGCTGGCGCTGCCGCCGCGCGGTGACCGGCGGATGAGCGCCAACCCGGTCACCAACGGCGGTGTGGTGCTGCGCGACCTGACCCTGCCGGACTTCCGCGACTACGCGGTGGAGGTCCCCGAACCGGGTACACCGATCGCCGGCGCGACCGGGGTGCTCGGCCCGTGGATCCGCGACGTCATCAGCGCCAACCCGGAGACCTTCCGGCTGTTCGGCCCGGACGAGGTCGCCTCCAACCGGCTGGGCGCCGCGTTCGAGGTGACCGACCGGGCCTGGGTGGCCCCCACCGTGCCCGGCGACGACCACCTCTCCCCCGACGGACGGGTCATGGAGGTGCTCTCCGAGCACCTGTGCCAGGGCTGGCTGGAGGGTTACCTGCTGACCGGCCGGCACGGCGTGTTCACCAGCTACGAGGCCTTCATCCACATCGTCGACTCGATGCTCAACCAGCACGCCAAGTGGCTGAAGGTGACCCGGGCCATCCCCTGGCGTCAGCCGATCGCCTCGCTGAACTACCTGCTGTCCAGCCACGTCTGGCGGCAGGACCACAACGGCTTCTCCCACCAGGATCCGGGCTTCATCGACCACGTCGTCAACAAGAAGGCCGAAGTGGTGCGGGTCTACCTCCCACCGGACGCGAACACGCTGCTCGCCACGATGGACCACTGCCTGCGCAGCCGGCACTACATCAACGTGGTGGTGGCCGGTAAGCAGGCCGCGCCGAACTGGCTGACGATGTCGGAGGCGATCCAGCACACCCGACGCGGCTTGGGCATCTGGGAGTGGGCCAGCAACGACGGCGGCACCGAACCGGACGTGGTGCTCGCCTGCTGTGGCGACGTGCCCACCCTGGAGACGTTGGCCGCCGTCGAGCTGCTACGCCAGAACCTCCCGGATCTGAAGGTGCGCCTGGTCAACGTGGTCGACCTGATGCGGCTCCAGCCGGACACCGAGCATCCGCACGGCCTGACCGACAGGGAGTTCGACACCATCTTCACCGAGGACCGGCCCGTCATCTTCGCGTACCACGGCTACCCGTGGCTGATCCACCGCCTCACCTACCGCCGCAGCAACCACGACAACCTGCACGTGCGCGGTTACAAGGAGGAGGGCACCACCACCACCCCGTTCGACATGGTGATGCTCAACGACCTGGACCGCTTCCACCTGGTCATCGACGTCATCGACCGGGTGCCCGGGCTGGCCGCCAGCGCCGCGCACCTGCGTCAACGGATGGTCGACGCCCGGCAGGCGGCCCGCGACTACACCCGCCAGTACGGCGAGGACGACCCCGAGGTCGCCGAGTGGCGCTGGATCCGCGAAACCGACCCGACCACCCCCTGAAGGAGGACGACGTGCGCGACGCGGAGATCCTGGTTGGCTACGACGGCTCCACCGACGCCTCGGTGGCCCTGAACTGGGCGGTGCAGGAGGCGCGGCACAGCGGCCAGCCGGTGCGGCTGGCGTACGTCTTCGAATGGCTGACAGTGGCCAGTTGGGTCGGTCCGGGGGTGGCGCCGGGCGTGTGGCCCGACGACACCGCCCGCCGGCAGGTCGACGAGCTGGTCCGCAAGGCCGCGGCGGACGCCGCCGCGGCCAACCCCGGGCTGCGGATCACCGGCGAGGTGTACGACGGGCCGCCCACCCTGGTGCTGCAGGAACGCTCGGCCGACGCCGGGCTGCTGGTGCTCGGCAGCCGGGGCCACGGCGGATTCGGGGGCCTGCTGGTCGGGTCGACGGCGGTGTCCGTCGCCGCGCACGCCCACTGCCCGGTCGTGGTGGTGCGGGACGGGGTCGGCGGCGCCGCCACCGACACGTCGGGCCGCCCGGTGACGGTCGGGGTGGACGGCTCGGAACCCTCGCTGGTGGCGCTCGGCTTCGCGGCCGAGCGGGCGGTGCAGCGGCAGGTGCCGTTGCGCGTCCTGCACGCCTGGACACCGGGCCCCGGCGGGGCCGCCGGGGTGCCCGACGAGCGGGCCGCCGTGGACGAGGCGCTGGAGCCGTGGCGACGGACCTTCCCCGAGCTGCCGATGACCGTCGACCTGGTGTCGGCCAGCCCGGCGGCGATGCTGATCGAGGCGAGTCGGGACGCACTGCTGGTGGTGGTCGGCAGCCGGGGCCGGGGCGGACTGGCCGGCATGCTGCTCGGCTCGGTCAGCCAGCAGCTCATCCAGCACGCCCACTGCCCCGTCGCGGTGGTCCGCGAACGCTGAGCACCGCGGGCGCAACGACCCGGCGGGGTCGGGACCTGTGGCCCTGCGGGGACACCACCGGGTGTCGCAGGATGAAGCGGCAACCCCGGCGCGGCGGAGCGCCGTGCGGCACGATGAGCAGAGACGGAAAGGTCGTGACCATGAGTCAGGAAAGCCAGCTGACCACCGCGCTGGCGGAGGCCGCCGCCACCGCCGGCCACGCCCCCTCGGTGCACAACACCCAGCCGTGGCGCTGGCGGGTGCTGCCCGACGCGTTGGAGCTGCGCTCCGTCGCCGACCGGCAGCTCGCCGCCAGCGACCCCGAGGGGCGACTGCTCGCCATCAGCTGCGGCACCGCCCTGCACCACGCCCGACTGGCGCTGGCCGCCGAGGGGTGGCGCGCGGTGGTGGAACGGCTGCCCGACCCGGCCGACAGCGAGCTGCTGGCCCGGCTGACCGACCTCAGCCGCACCACCGCCGACCCGGACGCCATGCGCATGGTGCAGTGCATGCAGGTGCGGCACACCGATCGCCGGCCGGTCAGCGACGAGCCGGTGCCGCCCACGGCGATCCAGGAGATCACCCGGGCGGTCAGTGCGGAGGGCTGCCGGTTGCAGATCCTCGACCGCGACCAGGTGCTGGAGTTGGCCGCCACCGCCGGGCACGCCGACACCGTCGAGGCCGAGGACACGGAGATGCGTACCGAGCTGGCGTACTGGACCAGCCGGGCCGGCTCGGGCACCGGTCTGCCGGCGGAGGTGCTGCCCGAGCAGCCCGCGCAGACCACCGTCCCGGGGCGTGACTTCGGGCGGCCCGGCAGCCTGCCGGTGGGTCCCGGGCACGACCGGATGGCGGTGTACGCGATGCTGCACGGCGACGAGGACGAACGGGACAGCTGGTTGCGCGCCGGCGAGGCGCTCTCCGCCGGTTGGTTGACCGCCACCCGGCTCGGCGTGTCAGTGGTGCCGCTCAGCGCGGTGGTGGAGGTGCCGGGCACCCGGCAGACCCTGCGTCAGCTGCTCTCGGGTATCGGCTTCCCGTACCTGGTGCTGCGGTTGGGTATCGCGGACCCGACCCAGTCCGGCCCGCCGCACACGCCACGGTTGACCACCGCACAGGTGGTCGACACCTCGGCCGTGCGCTGACGGGCCCTGACGACGGGCGACGTCAGCGCTACCATCCCCCGATGACCAGCAGCGCCCCGTCGCCCCGGCAGGAACCGTCCACGACACCGTCGCTCGGGCTGAGCCCGCTGTCCCGGGTCCGTCTCGACGAGCTGCTGCAGGAGATGCTGGTCCGCGTCGGTGAGGTGGTCACCAGCCGGGAGCGGCTGCGGGCCCTGCTGGACGCGGTGGTCGGCATCGGCACCAACCTGGATCTGCGTACCACCCTGCAACGCATCGTGCAGGCGGCCTGCGAACTGGTCGGCGCCCGGTACGGCGCGCTCGGCGTGGTCGGCCCGGACCGGCTGCTGCACGACTTCATCGTCCACGGCATCACCCCCGAGCAGCATGAGCGGATCGGGGACCTGCCGCACGGGCGGGGCGTGCTCGGTCTGCTCATCGACGACCCCCGCCCGCTGCGAATGCCCGACATCACCCAGCACCCCCGCTCCTACGGCTTCCCGGCCAACCACCCGCCCATGCACAGCTTCCTCGGGGTGCCGGTCCTCATCCGCGACCAGGTCTTCGGCAACCTCTACCTGGCGGAGAAGCAGGGCGGCGCGCAGTTCACCGAGGACGACGAGGAGATCGTCGTCGCGCTCGCCGCCGCCGCCGGTGTGGCCATCGAGAACGCCCGCCTGTACGCCGTGGCGCACCGGCGGCAACGCTGGCTCGCCGCCACCGCCGAGATCACCACGGTGCTGCTCGGCGAGGTACGCCGTACCGACGCGTTGGCGCTGGTCGCCCGCCGGGCCCGCGAGGTCGCCGAGGCCGAGCTGGCGTTGGTGCTGCTCTACGACAGCGACACCGAACACTTCTCGGTGGAGGTTGTCGACGGCGCCGACGCGCAGGCCCACCCGCTGGTCGGCGCGGTGCTGCCCGCCGCCGACACCAGTTTCGGCGCGGCCGTCGCCGAGGGCCGGCACGACCAGGTCGACGATCTGGCGCACGCCGCGCCGTGGCCGGCGCTGCTGCACACCGGCCCGGCGATGATCTCACCACTGGCCACCGCCGAAACCCTGCACGGCGTGCTGATCGTGGCGCACCGGCCGGAGCGCGGCGGGGGTGCCAGCGAAGAGGACCTGGCGCTGCTGGGCAGCTTCGCGGGGCAGGCCGCGCTGGCCATGGAACGGGCCCGGGGCCAGGAGGAGCGGGAACTGCTGGTGGTCCTGGAGGACCGGGAGCGCATCGCCCGTGACCTGCACGACGTCGTGATCCAACGGCTCTTCGCCACCGGCCTGCAACTGCAGAGCGCCGCACCGATGGGCCGTCCGGAGGTGGCCAAGCGGATCAACGCCGCCGTCGACGATCTCGACGCCACCATCCGGGACATCCGCCGGACCATCTTCGAGCTGCGTACGCCGATGACCTCGGAGCTGCGCACCGAGATCCGGGCGGCGATCGAGGCGGCCGCCGAGTCGCTGGGTTTCAAACCGCACCTGGAGCTGGCCGGGCCGGTGGACAGCGCCGTGCCCGACGCCATCCGTCCGGACCTCACCGCGGTGCTGCGCGAGGCGCTGTCCAACGTCGTCCGCCACTCCCGGTGCACCCGCGTCGACGTGGCCGTACGCGTCGACGCCGGCCACGTCACCGTGACCGTCAGCGACAACGGGGTGGGCTGCGACCCGGCCGCCGCCCGGGGTGGTCTGGTCAACCTGCGCGAACGCGCCAGCCGTCTCGCCGGCACGTTCACGATCCTCGGCGTCGAACCGCACGGCACCGAGCTGCGCTGGACCGTGCCGCTGCGCGACTGACCTCCGCGACCCCGGTCAGGGGGTCTTGCCGAGGAGGCGGGTGGCCAGAACGGCGGCCTGGGTGCGGCGCTCCAGACCCAACTTGGCCAGCACGCTGGAGACGTAGTTCTTCACCGTCTTCTCCGCGAGGAACATCTTCCCGGCGATCTCCCGGTTGGTGAGCCCTTCCGCCACGTACTCCAGGATCCGCCGCTCCTGCTCGGTGAGCGACTTCAGCTCGCGCGGCTGCTCGACGCCGTTGCGGATGCGTTCCAACACCCGGGTGGTGATCGCCGGGTCGAGCAGCGACTGCCCGGCCGCGACCCGGCGTACCGCGTCGACCAGGTCGGTGCCCCGGATCTGCTTGAGCACGTATCCGGCGGCACCAGCCATGATCGCCGCGAACAGCGCCTCGTCGTCCTCGTACGAGGTGAGGATGAGGCCCTTGATGGACGAGTCCACGGCCCGGACGTCCCGGCACACGTCGATGCCGTTGCCGTCGGGCAGCCGCGCGTCGAGGATCGCCACGTCGGGCCGCAACGCCGGGATGCGACGGGCCGCCTCCTGCGCCGAGCCGGACTCGCCGACCACCTCGATGTCACCGCTGCTCTGCAACAGGTCGGCCAGGCCACGACGGACGACCTCATGGTCGTCGAGGAGGAACACACGGATCATCAGTCGTTTCTACCCGCTGCCGGGGGCCCGGCGCACGGGCCGAAGGTCCCGACCCTCGGGGCGCGAGCGGGCGGTCGGTCCCGACCGGTCGGGACGTCCGGCCCTGCTCGCCGACCGCCGAACCGTGGACCGTGAAGGTACGGCCACCACGGCACCACCCGCCGCCGGCCGCACCGGGAGAGGAGCACCGCCATGGAGACCGGCTACACCGCGACCCAGCTGCGGATCGCCGCCGTAGACGCGGTCCGGGCACCGTCGTTGCACAACACCCAACCGTGGCGGCTACGGCTGCGCGACGGCGGCATCGAGGTACTGGCCGACCCGGGCCGCCGGCTGCCGGCTACCGACCCGAGCGGGTGGGGTGTCCGGGTCGCCTGCGGCGCGGCGCTGTTCAACCTGCGGCTCGCCCTGGCCGTCGTCGGTGCCCCGGCCCGGGTGCGGCTGCGCCCCGACCCGGCCCAACCGGACCTGCTGGCCCGGCTGGTGCCGGACATCCCGCGCCGGCCCACCCCCGCCGAGCAGAGCCTGTACACGGCCATCCCCCGCCGGTTCAGCAACCGCCTGCCGTTCTGGCCGGACCCGGTGCCCGCCGACGCCCGGTGGCGCCTCGGCGAGGCGGCCCGCGCCGAACAGTGCTGGTTGGAGCTGCTGATCGGGGTGAGCGCGGTCTCCGCGTTCGGCGAGATCGCGCGCGGCGCGCACCGGGTGCTGGAACGCGACCCCGCGTACCGGGCCGAGCGCGAACGGTGGCTGCGTCGCGAGTTCGCCCCGGACGGCGTACCCAGCTCGGCCGGTGGCCCGCAGGGCGAGCCGCAGGACGTCCTGCCGGCCCGCGGCTACGGTGGGCGTGACCGTGCCCCCGGCCGGGACTTCGAACCCGAACCCCTGGTGGGGGTGCTGGGCTCGGCGGGTAACACCGCAGTGGACCAGGTGATCGCCGGGCAGGCCCTGCAACGGCTGCTGCTCACCGCCACGGACGCCGGGCTCAGCGTGTCGATGCTCTCCCAGCCGATCGAAGTGCCGTCGGCCCGGGAACAACTGCGGTTGTCACTGGGCCGGCTCGGCACCCCCCAGATGGTGCTGCGGATCGGATACGGCCAACCGGGCCGACCGACCCCCCGACGCGACGTCGACGAGGTGCTGGACCTGCCGGTGGTGCCCGCCTGACCCGCCGGGGCACGCTCAGGCGGCGAGAACGGCGGCCTCCCGGGCCGGGTCCAACCCGACCGGGCCGCGCTCCGGTCGCCCGGCGCGCGGCGGAACCGCGCCGACCTCGCGCAGCCAACGCCAGGTGTCCTCGACGGTCTCGGTCACCGGCCGGCAGATCAGCCCGGCGGCCAGCGCGCGGGTCACGTCCTGCTCCAGCAACCCCCGGTACGGGTGACCGCGCGGCATCCAGATCGGCAGGTCGCTCCACGGCTGCACGCCGGCGGCGAGGATGGTCGCCGGTTCGGTCCAGCGCAGCCGGGCGGCGGCACCGGTGGCGGCCACGCACGCGTCGAGCAGCTCGCCCATCGTGGTCTGCGCCGGACGGCCGACCGCGTTGAACGTCCCGCTGACCCGGCGGGCGCCGGCGTCCAGCATCCACCCCGCCAGGTCGCGGACGTCGACGTACTGCACCGGCAGGTCCGCCGGACCGGGGGCGAGCACGTCCCCGCCGCGCTCGATGCGCCGCAGCCACCAGGGCAGCCGGCCGATGTCCTCCCCCGGGCCCAGGATCAGACCGGCCCGGGCGATCAGCGCACGCTCCCCGAACACCTCCCGCACGGCACCCTCGGCACCGGCCTTGAGCTGCGGGTAGTCCCCGTCGACGGCGTCCGGGTCGGCGTCCACCACCGGGGAGTCCTCCTGCAACCCGGCGGCGGCGTGGTCGGTGTAGACGGACCCGCTGGACACGTACACGTAGTGGCCGACCGAGGCGAGCAGGGCGCGGGCGGCGGCGCCGGCGGCTCGCGGGGCACCGTCCCAGGTGTCCACCACGACGTCCCACTCGCCGCCGTCCAGGGCCGCCAGGCCGTCGGGCGCGGTCCGGTCACCCCGCAACCGGTGTACGCCGGGCGGCACCACGCCGTGCAACCCCCGGTTGAACACCGTCACCGACCAGCCACGGCGCGCCGCCTCGGCGACAGTGGCCCCGCCCACGAAGCCCGTACCGCCCAGCACCAGCAATCTCATGCGCTCCACAGTGCCGGCCCGGGGCGGCGGGGCACAGCCCTGTTCACCGGCAGCGGATCTGCCCGTGGCAGAACCAGCGGGGCGTACTCAACCGCCGTCGCCGGTCGCGGCCAGCGCGGTCCGGCGGCGCAGCAGCGCCGCCCTCGCCCGGCGGGCCGCCCGCAGGTGCGCGCCCGCCAGGACGCCGAGCACCAGCACAACCCCCGGCAGCACCGGCTCGAACTCGTGCCGCACAACCGTGATGACCAGCGCCCCAATGCTGAACGCCAGCCACGCGGCGACGCCGAGCCAACCGGCTACCACCCGGTCCCGGGCGAACAGCGGGGTCCGTCGGGTCACCGCCCAGCCGCCGAACGCCGCCCAACCCAGGCCGATCGCCACCAACACGGCGAAGGCCACGCCGGTGCGTGTCGGTAACTCGGGCTCGGTCGCCCAGAGCAGACCGATCAGTCCGCTCCCGGTGAGACCGGTGAAGCCCACGGCCAGGTACCCGACCCGCCTGCGCAACGACAACGGCGCGTCCAGTCGCGCCAGTACCTCTTCCGGAGTCATGCTTCGTACCCCTTCCGCACCAGCTCACGGCGTAACAATCTGCGGGCCCGGTTGAGCCGCGACTTGACGGTGCCGACGGGGACGGCGCAGATCTGCGCGCAGGCGTCCAGCGGCAGATCCTCCAGGTAGAACAGCAGAAGCACCTCCCGTTCCCGGGCGGGTAGCTCCGCCAGCGCGCCGGCGAGGGTCTCCCGGTTGACGACCCCCTCGGCCTCGTCGTCGCCCGGCAGGTCGTCGACCGGTTCGGGTTCCGGGCGGGCGTACGCGTCCCGCAGCCGGTTCATCACCGCCCGGCGGGCGATGGTGAACAGCCACGGCGTGAACCGGTCCGGCTGCCGCAACCTCGGCAGCCCCTTGAGGACCGCCAACCAGATCTCCTGCACCACATCGTCATCGGACCCACCGAGCATCCGCCCGACGTACCGCTCGACCGCCGGATGCCAGCCCTGCACCAGTTCGGCGAACGCCTCCCGTTCACCCAACTGGCAGCGGACCACCAGCAACTCATCGCTCATCGGCCCTCCTTCACCTGTTCAGTCGCTGCGGGCGTCCGGCAGGTTCACGACGCGCCACAGCGGGACCGGCGTCGGGCGGGTGGCGGGGTCGCCGACCTCGTCCAGGATGCAGGAAAGCCACCCAGGGGCATGGTCAACGGAGCCGCCGATTGCGAAACTGCTTCAATCTGCGTCAGCACGGGCAATCGAGGCCCTTGACGCAATTGGTGACCACGCGTGCCGCCCAGGTGACATCACGTGCCGGACCGGTGGGCCCGACCGCTACCCGAGGCCGGTTCGACGTCGGCACGAGCCGGATGGAGGGGGAAATGTCAGGCACGCCGCTGTCCCTGCCGCAGCCGTCCGCGCGGGCCCCCGAGTTCGGGGGGAACGCGCTCATCGTCTGCGAGAACCTGGTGCGGATCTACCAGACCGGTTCGATCGAGGTGCAGGCACTACAGGGCCTGGACCTGGCCGTGGAAAGCGGCGAGCTGGTCGCCGTCGTCGGCGCCTCCGGGTCGGGCAAGTCGACGCTGCTCTCCATCCTCGCCGGCATCGACGCGCCCACCGCCGGGC
Source organism: Micromonospora sp. NBRC 107095 (assembly GCF_030269705.1). Lineage (NCBI taxonomy): Bacteria > Bacillati > Actinomycetota > Actinomycetes > Micromonosporales > Micromonosporaceae > Micromonospora > Micromonospora sp. NBRC 107095. The sequence goes on along the minus strand of NZ_BSTU01000001.1, from coordinate 1,993,311 downwards.
GTGTCCGGGTCGACCGGTGGAATCTGCTGGCGATGTCCCGAGCGGACCGGGTGGACTACCGGCGGCACACCGTCGGGTTCGTACGGCAGCAGACGGCGAGCAACCTGATCCCCTACCTGACCGCACGGGAGATGGTGGACCTGCCGATGACGGCAGCCCGCACCGCGAAGGAGGAACGCCGGGAACGCGCGGCCGAGCTGCTGGACAGCCTCGGTGTCGCCGACTGCGCCGATCGCCGCCCTGGCCAACTCTCCGGAGGGCAGCAGATGCGGGTCGCGATCGCGGTGGCGCTGGCCAACCAGCCGCGCGTCCTGCTCGCCGACGAGCCGACCGGTGAGCTGGACGCGGCCACGTCCGCCGAGGTCTTCGGCGTGCTGCGGGACGTCAACCGGCGCTACGGCGTCACCGTCGTCGTGGTGACCCACGACCCGGCGGTCAGCGGCCAGGTCGAACGAACGGTCGCGATCCGGGACGGGCGCACCAGCAGCGAGGTGCTGCGCCGCACCACCACCGACGCGGCGGGCGACACGCACATGATCGCCGAGGAGTACGCGGTGATGGACCGGGCCGGGCGGGTCCAGGTGCCCCGCGACTTCCGCCAGGCGCTGGCGCTGACCCGACGGGTCCGGCTGGCCCTGGAACCCGACCACATCACGATCCGCCCCGATTCGGAGACCGGCGCATGAGCGCCGAGCCGCTGCTGCGCGTGCGCGACGTACACCGGCGCTTCCGCACCGGGCCGACCGTCGTGCACGCCCTGCGCGGCGTGTCGTTCGACGTGGCCGCCGGTGCCATGGTGGCGCTCGTCGGCCGGTCCGGTTCGGGCAAGACCACACTGCTCAACGTCATCGGGGGCCTGGACCGCCCGGACGCCGGCACCGTGCACGTCAACGGCACCGACGTCGCCGCGCTCGACGAGGACGGCCTGTCCCGGCTGCGGCGCGAGACGGTGTCGTACGTCTTCCAGAGCTTCGGGTTGATCCCGGTGCTGTCGGCCGCGGAGAACGTCGCCGCCCCGCTGCGGCTGGCCCGCGTCGCACCGGCCGAGCGCGAGCGGCGGGTCGGGTTGCTGCTGGAGCTGGTCGGCCTGGCCGACCACGCCCGGCAGCGGCCGGCCGAGCTGTCCGGCGGCCAACAGCAGCGGGTGGCGATCGCCCGCGCGCTGGCCGCCTCGCCCCGGCTGCTACTCGCCGACGAGCCCACCGGGCAACTGGACGCCGAGACGGGCCTGTCGGTGATGGCCCTGCTGCGCGGGATCGTGGAGTCCGAGGGCGTCACCGTCCTGGTGTCCACTCACGACGCGGTGATGATGGCCCTGGCCGACCGGGTGATCCGCATCCACGACGGGCACCTCGACGAACAGGCGGCCGGGCAGCCGTACGAGCCCGTGCCGGACGCCAGGTGACGCGTCGATGCTGAGGCTGGTCAGCCGGCGCGCCCGCGCGCAGTGGCCGTTGCTGGCGGCCCTCCTCGGGGTCGTCACGCTCGGCGCGACACTGCTGGGTACCTGCACCCTGCTGGTCACCCGCACCGCCGAGCGGGCGCTGGAGATCGCCATGGCCGACGCCGCCCCCGCCGCCGTCGACGTGACCGTCTACACCGGCACCGTCGAGGGCCCGGACGCGCTATCCGTCGCCGCCGACACCCGCGCCGTGGTGACCTCCGCGCTCGCGCCGTTCCCCGCGACGACGACCGCGCGGGCGTCGACGGTGCTGCGGGCGCTGCCGCCCGCGCTCGCCCCGGGCACCACAGTGCCGGCTCAGGCGTACCTGTCGGGGCTGGACGACCTGCCGGCCCGAGCCGAGCTGATCAGCGGAGGCTGGCCGCGGCACCCGGGCGACGCGGTGCTGCTGGAGTCCACCGCCCACCTGCTCAACCTCACCCCCGGCCGCCAGGTGCGCCTCGGCGCCGAACTGGCCCACGCCCCCGTCCCGGCCGTCGATGTGACGGTCGTCGGCGTGGTTCGCCCGCTGCCGGGGCGCGGCTGGGACCGCGACCCGTTGGCCGCGGCCGGCTCCGCCATCGGCTACCGCGACGGTCGCTTCATGCAGCCGGTCAACGCCTACGGCCCGTTCCTCGTCGACCTCGCCGACCTGTTCACCACCGGCGCCACTGTCGATCGGATGGAGGTCACCGCCCACCCGGACCTGTCCAACCCCAACCGCCGCGACCTGGAGACCGTGGCCGGGGCCATCCGCGGCGCCGACCGCCGGCTGGCCGGCACCCTCGGTGACCGCGTCCAGCTCGCCCGGGTCTCCTCCGACCTGTCGTCGACGGTGCGGGCAGCCGACGACCAGCAGCACGTCACCGCCGCCGTCGTGCTCGCCATCGCCGTCCTCGGCGGTGTCCTGGCCGCTACGGCACTCGTCCTCGCTGGCCGGCTGACCGCGGACCTGCGCGCCGACGAGACCGCCCTGCGGTCCGCCCTGGGCACCAGCCGCCGCCAACTCGCCGCCACCGCGACACTCGAGGCCGGGCTCGTCGCCGCCGTCGCCGCCGCGCTCGCGACACCGGCCTCGTCGGTGGTGCACGCCGGTCTGACCCACCTGCCGCCGCTGGACCGCGCCGGCCTGACCGTCGGGCCGGGCATCACCGGCGCCCAGGTCCTCGCGGTCGTCGGCGGCGCGCTGGCGCTCGCCGCCGTACTCACCGTCCTGGCGGTCCGGCCCGTCCCGGCGGCCGGCGACCGGCGGACCCGCCGGGAACTGCTGGCCCGGTCCGGCGCCGACCTGATCCTCGCGGTGTTCGCCGCCGCCGGCTGGTGGCAGCTGTACGCGCAGCCCACCGCCGCCAGCCCACGCGCCGACGCGGTCCGGGTGCTCGCGCCGGCGCTGTTGCTCACCGCTGGCGCCGCACTGGCGCTCCGGGTGGTGCTACCCGCCCTGCGCGGCGCCGACCGGCTGGCGTACCGCGCTCGCGGGCTGGCGCTTCCGCTGGCGCTCTCCGAGGCCGCCCGCCGGCCGCAGGCGGTCGCCGCCGGGCTGCTCGTCGGGCTGGCCTGCGCGGCCGGAACGTTCGGCGTCGCCTTCGACAGCACGTGGCACCAGTCGCAGCGCGACCAGGGGGCGCTGTCCGTCGGCACCGACCTGGCACTGACCCTCAGCACGGCACCGGTGCCCGGAGATGGCGCGGTCGTCAGCGCGGCCACCGCCGGGGCGGTGAGCCCGGCCCTGCACCGTGGCACCGCCGTCGGTCAGTGGCTCGGCACCGCCGGCGATCCGGCACGCCTGGTCGCCGTCGACACCACCCGCGCCGACGCACTGCTGCGCGGGCGGCTGGACGGCGACCGCGGCTGGGCGGAGCTGGGTGCCACGCTGGCCCCACCCACCCGCGTCACCGGCCTCGCCGTCGCGGCCAACGCCCCGCTCGTCCTGAGCGGAACCGCAGCCGGCGACACCCCGCTCGCCGTGACGCCCCGGCTGCTGCTGCAGGACGCCACCGGCCTCCGCACGTCCTGCACCGGCCCCGCCCTCCCGCTCGACGGCCGGGAGTTCCGGCTGCCCAGCTGCGCGACCGCTGACGGGCTGCGCCTCGTCGCGGTCGCCCTGCCGGTCACCGCCGACCCGGCCGGCGGCACCGTCGCCGTGGCCGTCACGCTCACCGTGCCGTCCGCCGGGTCGACCGACACACCCACTGACGGATCGGACTGGACCGCGACGTCCGCGCCGCCGGTGCCGAACAAGGTGACCGACCCGACCGTCACGCTGTCCGCCACACCGGCCGGAACCGCGCTGCGGATGGCCGCGACCGTCGAGCTCGACGGCGCCCCGGACGCCGCCCGGACACTCGTCGCCACCGCCTTCCCGGACCCCGGCCCAGTGCCCGTCGCCGTCTCCGCCCGCTTTGCCAGCGAGGTGGGTGCCCACACGGGCAGCAAGCTCAGCGTCACGGTCGGCATCACGCCCGTCCCGGTCATCGTCACCGAGGTCGTGCCGACGGTGCCGTCCGCCCCGGGCGCCGTCGCCGTCCTGGCCGACCTGGACATGCTGTCGCGCGCCCGCGCCGTCACCGGCGACCTGACGTTCCCGGTCGACGCCTGGTGGGTCGGCCACCCCGCCGGCCCCGGTGCCGTCGAGCGGGCCACCGCCCTGCACCTGGGCACCGTCACGACCCGCGAGTCGGAGACCACCCGCCTGATCGGCGGTCCGCTGCGCGCCGGGGTGCCGGGCGCGCTCCGGCTCATCGTCCCGGCCGCGGCCCTGCTGCTGCTCGCCGGCGTCGTCCTGCACGTCACCTGCGATCTCCAGGTCCGCGCCGTCGAGGTGGCACGGCTGCGCGGCCTGGGAATGTCCCGGCGGGGCATCCGGGCCGTGCTGCTCGGCCAGCACGCCGGCGTGCTGCTGCCCCTGCTCGCGGCGGGCGCGGCCGTCGGCGCACTCGCCACCCGGGCCGTCGCTCCCCTGCTCGTGCGCTCCGACACCGGCGCCGCGCCCATCCCGGCCGCCCAGCCACACTGGCCGTGGCCAGCCGAGGCCGCACTGCTCGCCGTGCTGCTGGCCGGATGCCTGCTGGCGGTGACCGTCGTGGTCACCGTCCAGGTCCGCCGGGCCGACGCCGCGCACCTGCGGGTGGCGCCGTGAACCCGTGGCTGACCCGCCGGTGGCCGGCGCCGCACTGGCCCAGCATCCGTGGCCGGGCCCGCGCCGACGCCGGTCCGCTGCTGCTCACCGCCGCCGTCATCGCGGCCGTCGCGCTGCTCGCCGGGGCCGTGCCGGCGCTGCTGCGTGCCGCCGCCGACGACGCCGTCCAGGACGCGGTCCGCCGCGCCGGCCACGACGCGAACGTCCTGGTACACGCCGACTGGGAACGCGACGACGGCCCGAACGGCGGGCGGATCCGGACCGCCGGTCTCGCCGACGACGTCGAGGACTTCCGCGCCCGGGCGACATACGCGCTCGGGCCCGACCTGGACGCCGCGCTGCTCCCGCCCGTCGCCGTCGTCAGCGGCCCGATCCTCAGCATCACCGAGGGCAGCGTGCCGCGTACCTTCCAGTTCACCTACCTGGCCGACGACCTCGACGGCCCGGCCGTGACCTGGATCGCCGGCAGTGCGCCCGGCTCCCCCTTCCCCGACGAGCCCGTCGAAGCCCCCTACGACGGGCCGCCGTGGCCGGTGCAGGTCGGCCTCGCCGAGACGGCCGCCGCCGCACTCAACCTCGGCCCCGGCGATCGGCTCCCGGTCAAGGACGGCCAGGGACACGACCGGGACGTGCGGATCAGCGGGATCTACCGCCCCGCGAACAGCACCGACAGCACCTGGCGACTCGCCCCGGCGCTCCTCGGCCCCCGGCCCGGCGCCGACGGTGTGGGGGTCACCCGGTTCGGCGGCCTGCTGTCACGCGAGTCGTTACCGGACGCCCGGCTGGCCGTCAACGAGGACCAACTGCGGCGCACCGTCCACTTCGCCCCCGAACCGGGCGCGCTCACCTGGGACACCACAGCGACGCTCGCCAACCAGGTGGTCGCGCTCAAGGCGACCTCCGGCTCATCAGGTGCCCGCGACGGGTCCCTGCGCTGGGAATCGCAGCTCGACACCACCCTGCGCGACGCCCGTACGCGCGGCAACGCCGCTTCCGCGCAGGCAGCCGTCCTGCTCACCGGGATCCTGACCGTCACGGTACTGGTCCTGCTGCTCGCCGCCGCGCTACTGGTCCACCGCCGTACCCCGGCGTTGGGTGCCGCCCGGCAGCGCGGGGCGGCGTTACCCGACCTGGCCGCGGAGCTGACCATCGAGTCCACAGTGGTGTCGGTGTCGGCCGCCGCCGTCGGGCTCGCGCTCGCCCGCGCGGTCACTCCGGGCATCTCCTGGACCTGGGCCGTTCCCGTGGTCCTGGCCGGCGCGGTCGCCGGGCCGGCGTTCGGCACCCTCGCCGCCGCCCGCGCCAGCCGCGACCGACGCCAGCCCGCCAACCCGGCCGCTCGGCGGTGGATCCGGACCACCGGCCATCTGCGCCGCGCCGCCGTGGAGGCGGCTGTCCTGATCGCCGCGGTCGCCGGGTTCGTCACGCTGCACCAGCGTGGGCTCCTGCCCGACGCCGTCGACGGCGACACCGGTGAGCTGACCGGCGACGTGGTCCTGCCGATCAGCGCCCTCGCTCTGGGTGGGCTCGTCGGCGCGCTGGTCCTGCTCCGGCTGCTGCCCCTCGGGGCGCGGTTCGCGCTCCGCCAGGCGCTGCGCTCGCGTCGCCCGCTGGCCGTGTTCGGTGCCGCCCGGGCGGCCACCACGGCCGGACGCGCGTTGCCGCTGCTGGTCCTGGTCAGCGCCACGGCGCTCGCGTCGTTCGCGCTCATCCTCGGCAGCACCGTCACCCGGGGTCTGGCCGACGGCGCGTGGAGCACCGTCGGCGCCGACGCCCGCCTCGACCTCGGCGCCGACGCGGAGGCGGCGACGCCCGCACTGGCCGAACGCGTCGCCACCGCACCCGGGGTACAGCAGGTCGTCGTCGCGCAGGTGACCGACTCGGCGCGCGTCTTCGCCGGATCAACGCTGTTCACGCCACGCCTGGTCGTCGTGGACGCCGCCGCGTTCCAGCGCCTGCTGGCCACCACCCCGCTGCCCGACGCGCCGGCGCTGGCCCGGCTCACCGCACCGGCTCCCGCCCCCGGTGACATCCCGGCGCTGGTCCTGTCGAACGACGGCGAACTGCGGACCGGCACCCGGTTGCAGCTACCCCGCGACGACGCTCCGGCGATCCGTCTCGCCGCGGTCGGTACCGCGCCCGCCGTCGGCGGCGCCGGCGACGTCGTCGTCGTGGACGCCACGGCCCTCGCCGCCGCCGGGCTGCCCGCCGTCCCGAACACCGTCTGGGTGACCGGTCCCGGCGCGGCGCGGGCCGTGTCGAACAGCGACGTCGCCGCCGACGTCGTGCTACGCGCGGACGTCCTGCGCTCGCAGCGGGTGGCTCCGCTGACCGCGGGGCTGCTACGGCTGGCGTGGACGGCCACCGCGGTGCTGGTGGCGCTGGGGCTGCTCGGCCTCCTGCTCGCCGCCGCCGCCGGTACGTCGGAGCGGTGGCACACACTGGTCCGGCTGCGCACCCTCGGCCTGCGGCCCCGCGACGCCCGCTGGGTCGCCGCCGGAGAGCTGCTGCCGCCGGTCGTGGTCACCGCCGGGTACGGCCCGCTACTCGGGGCCCTGCTGGCCCGCCTGACGCTCGGCCCGCTCGACCTGCGGCTGCTCACCGGCCAGACCGCCGACCCGGCGACGGTCCTGCCGTGGTGGCTGCTCGGCCTGGTGGGCGTGGTGCTGCTGGCGGTGGCCGCCAGTGTCGTCCCGGTCGAGTCGGCGCTGCGGCGACGCGACCGGCTCAGTGAGGTGCTCCGCGCCGGCGAGTGAACGGCTGCGGGCCGCAACGCCGAGGCCCGTCACCGGATGTCCGGTAACGGGCCAGTCGATGTGCCGGTGAAGATGGTGGGCGATACTGGGTTTGAACCAGTGACCTCTTCCGTGTCAAGGAAGCGCGCTCCCACTGCGCCAATCGCCCGTGGTGGCCCCCGTGGGGGGCAGATCGCGAGCGGACGACGGGATTCGAACCCGCGACCCTCACCTTGGCAAGGTGATGCGCTACCAGCTGCGCTACGTCCGCACGTCCCCGACTCGCGTCGGCGACAGGTGAACTCTACCCGATGCCAAGATCGCTTGGCACGGCACCCTTGCCGGCCGGCGGTTGCGCTGGTCGCCACCGGGGTACTGAAGGGCTCGACAGCGCACCACACCCCCTTAAGGAGGCTGTCGTGGGTATCGGCACCAGCATCTTCCTGATCGCGCTCGGCGCGATCCTCACCTTCGCACTGGACGCGAGCGTCGGCGGCATCAACCTCGACGTGGTCGGCTGGATCCTGATGGGCGCCGGGCTGCTCGGCCTGATCATGACCACGCTGATCTGGGGTCGCCGCCGCCAGGTGGTCACCACCACCGAACAGCCGGTGGAGTACCGCCAGGTCGAGGAGCGGCGGGACATCGCGCCGCCGCTGTGACCCGGCCCTCCGGCGTCGCTGACGGCACCGCCCGGATCACCGTGACGACGAGCCGGCCGCCCCGCTGAGGGACGGCCGGCTCGGGCGGTCAGTCCAGACAGGTGAGCGCGACCTCGGCGTACCGGGTCAGCGCCGCCCGGTCCGGGTTGATGGCGCCCATCACGCGCAGACCCTGGAGGCTGGTCACCAGGAAGCCGGCCAGGTCGGTGGCGCTGCGGTCGGTGCTGACCTGACCTCGCAACTGTGCCTCGGCGAGCAGGTCGTAGAGCGCCAACTCCAGGGACTGGGTGGTCGAGCGGAGCCGCTCGGCGACGCGCACGTCCTGGTGCGCGCGTTCCATCGAGGCGCCGACGATGAGGCAGGAGAGGTGCCGGCCGTCGCCGGTGATGTCGTCCACCGCGCCGATGAAGACCTCCCGGATGACCGCTCGCGCGTCGTTGCCGGAGCGCAGCAGATCGACCATCGGGGCGGCATAGCGCTGCCGGTACAGGTCGAGCACCGCCAGGTAGAGGCCGTCCTTACTGCCGAACGCGGCGTAGATCGAGCCGCTGCCCAGGCCGGTCGCCTCGGACAGGTCACGCATGGAGGTGCCCTCGTAACCCTTTCTCCGGAACACGTCCATGGCAGCGTTGACCGCGGCGTCGAGGTCGAACTCACGGGTACGTGCCATGACCGAACCCTATCCACTATCTGGAACGATCGACAAAGTACCGCCGGTCACAGCCGCCGAGCCGGTCCGTTTCCGCTGGCCGGGGCGGGTGCCGGCCACCGCGTTACGATCCAGATCATGGAGCCTCTCGACACGGTGCTGGCCGCGCACCGGGCGTACCTGCTCGGGTGGAACATCGGCGTCGCCGGAGGCCCGGACCTCCCGACCTACCGCAGTGACGTGCCGCACGCACCCCTCAATGGCGTGCTGCGGGTGGCCGGGCGCACCCCGCACGACGCGCTCACCGAGGCCCGGCAACGCCTGCACGGCGTACCCCGGATCTGGTGGGTCGGCCCGGACAGCGACGCCGGCACCGCGGACGGCCTGATCTCCCTCGGCGCGGTGGAGGTCGCCCGCATGCCGATCATGACGGCGGAGATCGGAGCGGCGGCCTACGTGCCGACGCCCGCCGGCGTGCACATCGCCGAGACCGCCGACCTCGCCACGTTCGTCCCGGCCTATGCCCGGGTATCCGGAATTCCGGCGGACGGTGTGGCGGCGACGATCGAACGGGAGAAGGCGTTCACCGGCGACGGCACGGTGCTCCGGCTCGCCGGCCACCTCGATGACGGTCCGGTCGTCGCGACGGCCGTCGCCTGGATCAGCCACGGCCTGGTCACGCTCTACTTCGTCGGCACCCAGCCGGAGCAGCGTCGCCGGGGCATCGGCGCAGCCATGACCAGGGCCGCCCTCGATCTGGCTGCCGAGCGGGGCGTCCGCACCGCCGCCCTCACCGCGTCGGCGGTCGGTGAGTCGGTCTACCGCAGCCTCGGTTTCCGGCCGGTGGGCGAGTTCCGCCTGTTGACCTTCTGACGGGCGAACGGGCGCGGGCCGGCGCAAACCATTGACTACGCGGTTCAGACAGCGTTGTCTTTTACTGTCGCCTGGGGAGGTACGACAGTGATCGACGATGTGTCCCTCGTGTTCTGCGTGACCGCTGACGTGTCGGTGCGCGAACGGATGGTCCGGCGCCTCAACGGCCTGGGCACCCTGGTGATCTGCGCCGACCTCGCGGAGTTGCAGGCGATGATCGGCGGACCGGTGATCAGCGGCCCGGCCCGGGTCGCCACCTCCACCACCGCACCCACGCCCGCTCCCGTCGCAGCCGGTGCACCTGTCGGCGCGGCCGGCCAGATCAGCCTCGGCAACCTCACCATCGACCCGCTTGAACACCGGGTGACGTGGCGCGGAGAACCGCTGGCCCTGACCCGACTCGAACGCAACCTGCTCACCCAGCTCGCCACCGCCCCGGTCGGCGTCTGGACGTACGAGCGGCTTTTCGAATCGGTCTGGGGCTGTGCGTTCCTCGGTGACACGTCGACCCTGCACTCGGCGGTGAAGCGGCTACGCCGCAAACTGCGCGCCGCCGACGACACTCTGCGGGTGCACACCGTGCGCGGGATCGGTTACCGACTCAGCGTTGACTGACGACCGACGGGCCACAAGCGGAACGGCTCGCCACCGGGTCTTCCGGTGACGAGCCGTTCTTCTCTGGTGGGCGATACTGGGTTTGAACCAGTGACCTCTTCCGTGTCAAGGAAGCGCGCTCCCACTGCGCCAATCGCCCGTGCTTGTTGCCGAGGTGGGGACGGGATTTGAACCCGCGTACACGGCTTTGCAGGCCGTTGCCTCGCCTCTCGGCCACCCCACCGAGGTTGCCCCCGTCATGCGTGGCGGCATCTCCGAGCGGACGACGGGATTCGAACCCGCGACCCTCACCTTGGCAAGGTGATGCGCTACCAGCTGCGCTACGTCCGCACGCCCCCGGACGTTCCCGGGTGACGGATGAGAACTTTAGCCGAGTAGGTGTTTGACTGCCAACTCGGGGTCGCCTCGGCGCGTCCCGGGTGGTCGGGGCTGGACCGGAGTCACCTCCGGCAGGCTTCCTAGGGGGCTGACCTGATGTCCGAAACCCCCACCGACCGTCACCCTCCGACATCACTAGGCAATCATCGTCATCATCTGGTCGCACACCCGACCGTCGATGCCTCCGGGCCCGGGCACCGGGCGACAGACCTCGACGAACACTCTCCAAGAAACGACCGGGAACACGCGGAAGAAGTGTCCGGCTTCCGACTGTCAGCGCGCGGATCGACGCGTGGTGGTAACTGTTCGTGTTCGATCAGATGGGCTACGGTAACGGTCGTGACGAGACGTGCGGCCGAGATCCGCCTGGATGCCCTGCTGCGCACCGCCTGCGACGTGATCGTGGAGCGCGGTCTGGCCAACACCCGGACGGCGGACGTGGCGAACGCCGCGGGCGTGAGTCAGGCGTTGGTCTTCTACCACTTCGCCACCAAGGAGCGGCTGCTCGCGCAGGCCTTCGCGTACGCGGTCGAACAGGACCTGGCCCGGCTGGACGCGGTGACCCGCTCCTCCGCCCCGCCGTTGACCAAGCTCCGCCGGATCCTCAAGCTCTACACCCCGGCCGGGCGGGCGACCTCCTGGTCGATGTGGATCGACGGCTGGTCGGAATCCCTGCGCACCCCCGAACTGGAGAAGGTCTCCCGCCGCCTCGACCTGCGCTGGCGGCAGGACCTGGCCGCGGTGATCTCCGCCGGGGTTGCCGACGGCACCTTCCAGTGCGCCGACCCCGACGGGGCCGCCTGGCGGATCAGCGCGGTGATGGACGGGCTTGCCGTCCAACTCGCCGTGCACGACCGGGTGATCTCCCGCCGGCAGTTCGGCGAGTGGGTCCGGCTGGTCACCGCCCGAGAGCTCGGCCTGGACCCCGCCGACCTGGACTGAGCCGGGCGACCCCGCACCGATCCGCCGCACCAGGCCGGGCAAAACGGACTCGGCACGCCCCGCCGACCGGAACAATCGGCAGCATGGATCTGCTGGAGGCGTACCGTCGGAGCCTGGCCGAATTCGTCGACCGGGTGGACCAGATCGAGCCCGGCCAGTGGTCCGACCCGACACCGTGCTCGGACTGGGACGTCCGCACGCTGGTCAACCACGTGGTGACCGAGGACCGGTGGAGCGTTCCGCTGCTCGCCGGGCGGACCATCGACGAGGTCGGCGACCGGCTCGACGGTGACCAACTGGGCGCCGACCCGATCGCCACCGCGCGGGAGGCCGCCGCACAGGCCGAGATCGCCGCCACCCACCCCGGCACGATCGACCGCACCGTGCACCTCTCCAGCGGCGACACACCGGCCGCCGAGTACCTCCGGCAACTCCTCGCCGAGCACCTCGTGCACGGCTGGGACGTGGCGGTGGCGATCGGCGCGCAGCCGCGGTTCGACCCGGACGTGGTGCGCGCCGCCGCCCGGTGGTTCGCCGGCCAGGTCGACGCCTACCAGCGCAACAACCTGGTCCACACCGGGGTACGGGTGCCCGACGACGCCGACGAGCAGGACCGTCTGCTGGCCGCGTTCGGCCGCGACCCGGACTGGACGCCCCCGGCCTGACCGTCCACCGGCCCGGCCCCGACGTCGGGTGGCCTGCGCCGGCCGGACGCTTCGAGGGGGCGCCACGTCCGGCCGGCGCGGTCGGGGTGGTCAGCGGGCGTACCGCCGGGTGGCCGCGGGGTGACGGCGCTGGCGCTCCCGCAGCTGGCGCCGGGCCGGCGGGTGGACGTTGGCCAGGTCCAGGTCGCCGCCGTAGTGGGCGAGCACCCGGTGGTCCATCACCCGCCGCCACAGCGGGGGCACCAGCGCGGCGACGACCATGGTGGCGTAGCCGGCCGGCAGTCGCGGCGAGACGTCGAAGCTGCGCAGGGTCTGGTACCGGCGCAGCGGGTTGGCGTGGTGGTCGCTGTGCCGCTGGAGCTGGAAGAGGAAGACGTTGGTGACGGTCCGGTCGCTGTTCCAGCTGTGCCGGGGGTCGACCTTCTCGTAGCAGCCGGCGGCGGTGCGCGCTGCCGAGCCAGCCCGTAGTGCTCCAGGTAGTTGACCACCTCGAGCAGGGAGAAGCCGACCACGGCCTGGAGGGCCAGGAATGGCAGCACCGCCCGGCCGAGGACGATCGCCAGCGCGGCGTAGAGCACCAGCGTCATCGCCCAGGCGTTGAGGACGTCGTTGCGGTGCATCCAGGGGCTCCGGCCGCGCGGCCGGAACCGGCTGGTCTCCAGCCGCCAGGCCGACCGCAGGCTGCCCCAGACGGTACGCGGCCAGAACGCCCAGAAGCTTTCCCCCAGCCGCGAGCTGGCCGGGTCCTCCGGGGTGGCGACCCGGGTGTGGTGGCCCCGGTTGTGCTCGACGTAGAAGTGCCCGTAGCCGGTCGGCGCGAGGGCCACCTTGGACAGCCACCGTTCCGCCGTCTCCCGCTTGTGCCCCAGCTCGTGGGCGGTGTTGATGGCGATGCCGTTGACCACGCCGACGGTGGCCACCAGGCCGGCCGCGCCGAGCCACGACAGCTCGCCGCGGACCCAGACCGCGCTGCAGAGCACCAGCGCCGCGTACTGGGCGGGCAGGTAGAGGTAAGTGAGCCAGCGGTAGTAGCCGTCGGCCTGCAACCGGGGCACCGCCTCCTCGGGCGGGTTGCGGCGGTCGTCGCCGAGCAGCACGTCGCGATCGCCGGGGTGAGCCCGAAGACCACCGCCGGGGTGAGCCACCACGTCCAGGTGCCGCCGGTGCTCCGCCAGCCCAGCCAGCCGAGGAAGGGCAGCGCCGGGACGAGCAGGGCCAGCGGCCAGAACGGCCGGCGGGGGTCGCGCCAGACGGTGGACGGGACGGTCGGTTCGACACCAGCGGCCATGGCCACTCTCCTACTCCGGGGGTCCTGCCTCCCGACTGTGGCAGCCGCCGCAGCCTTCTTGTAAAGCAAACAATCCAAGAATCGGACACTAAGCTAAAAATACCCCCTAAGTCACTTCAGTTCCTATAGCGTCACCTGCCAGGAAACCTCCAGGATCGGAGCCACGAGAGCCGGCTGACCGGCCCGCGCGGCGGAATGGTGGGACATGAAGCGGTGGGGCCACGGTGACGGGTCGAACTTTCGAGGCGACATCGAGGGGATGCGTGCCCTGGCGGTCGTCCTGGTGCTGATCGGGCACGCCGGGGTGAACGGTCTGCCCGGCGGCTTCGTCGGAGTCGACGTCTTCTTCGTCATCTCCGGCTTCCTGATTACCGGCATGCTCGTCAGGGAACTGGCCGACACCGGCCGGATCTCCATCGTGGACTTCTACACCCGCCGGGCCCGGCGCCTGCTGCCCGCGGCCGGCGTGGTCCTCGTCGCCAGCCTGCTGCTCGCGTACCTCTTCCTGCCCCGCCTGCGCTGGTCGAGCACCGGCTGGGACGTGCTGGCCAGCGGCCTCTACGCGATGAACTGGCGGCTGGCCGAACAGGCGGTCAACTACCTCCAGGCCGACGAGGCCCCCAGCATCCTGCAACACTTCTGGTCCCTCGCCGTCGAGGAGCAGTTCTACCTGATCTGGCCGATGCTGCTGCTCGTCCTCGCCCGGACCCTGCGCCGACGGCGCCACCGGCTCGACCGGGGGCGGCTGGACCGGGGGCGACTCGAACGACGCCTGCTGATCGGGCTGGCGCTGGTGGCGATCCCCTCGCTGGCCTGGTCCATCCATCTCTCCGAGGCGAACCCGGCCCGCGCCTACTTCGTCACCACCACCCGGATGTGGGAACTCGCCCTCGGCGCCGGCCTGGCCATCCTCGGTAGACACCTGATCCGGATACCCCGCGTGCTCGCCGCCGCGCTCGGCTGGGCCGGCGTCGCCGCCATCGTCGTCGCCGCGCTGGTGACCACACCGGACCTGCCCTTCCCCGGCCATCTCGCGTTGCTGCCGACGCTCGGCGCGGCCGCGGTGATAGCCGCCGGCGCGGCGGCCGGCCGGGCCGGGCCCGTCCTGCTGCTCGGCCTGCCGCCAATGCGCGCCCTGGGCGCCCTGTCCTACTCGCTCTACCTGTGGCACTGGCCGCTGCTGGTGGCCGCCGAGGCGAAGTTCGGCGAACTCCGTCCGGCGGCAGGGCTCGCCGTCGTCGCGCTGTCGGTCGTACCGGCCGCGCTGACCTACCGCTTCGTGGAGAACCCGATCAGGTTCTCGGTGGTCCTGCCCCGGCAGGCCGCCCAGCTCGGCGCGCTGGCCACCGGCGCCCCGGTGATCGCCGCCCTGCTGTTCCAGCTGACCGTATGGCCGCCGGCCAGGCCACCATCCGACATCGCCGCCATGATGCCGCCGCTCGACATCTCCGCGAGCGGTTCGGCCGAGCCGAGACGGTCCAACTTCGGTGCCGACGTGCTGGGCAGGAAGCCCCGGAGCAGCCCGGCCGGCGTGCCGGTGGACCGGGTCGACACCATCACGCCGGACGCGCTCTCCGCCCCCCTGGACCTGCCGGACACGTACCGGCAGGACTGCCTGCTCGAGGTGACGGAGTACGAACCGCGGCCCTGCTCGTACGGTGACCCCAACTCCAGCTTCACCATGGTGCTCGCGGGAGACTCGCACGCGGCACACTGGCTGCCGGCGCTCAAGGCCGTCGCGGAGGCGAACAAGTGGCGGCTGATCACCCAGATCAAGGGCAGCTGCCCGGTGGAGAACACGCCGGTGCTGTACAAGACGAACACCCCGTTCGACGCCTGCACGGAATGGAACAAGCGGCTCCGGGCGACCCTGACCGGCCCCGACAAGCCGCAGCTGCTCATCCTCTCCAGCCTGACCTACCAGCCGGTGCCGAAGGGGGAACCGCTGCAGGGCGTGGCCGCCCTGCGGGCGCGTACCGACGCGTTGCGGGACACCTGGTCGGAACTCGCGGACGCCGGCGTCCGGACCGTGGTCATCCGGGACACCCCCTACTTCCCGTTCAACGTCGCGGAGTGCGTGTCGAAGAACCCGGAGAAGCTGACCAGGTGCAGCGCGCCGAGAGAGAAGGCGCTGGAGATCAGCCAGCCGCAGGCGGAGGCCGCGAAGGGACTCGACGACATCCGTTTCGTCGACCTGAACGACGCCATCTGCCCGGCCGAGCGCTGCGCGCCGGTGATCGGCGGCGTGCTGATCTACCGGGACGCCGCCCACCTCACCGCCACCTACTCGCGCACCCTGGCGCCCCGCCTGCACGAGGCGCTGCGCGAGGACCTGAACTGAGCGGGCCGCTCCGCCGACCCGCCGCCGCGCCGGAGCCCGCCACGCCGGGGGCTCCGGCCCGTTCGTGAGCGGCGCAGGTCCGCCGCCGCGCGTTACCCCGACGGCACCCAGGGTCACCGATGACCTTGTGCCGCCCCGGACCGCCTGGTATCCACAGATGCGCATGCGTCACCACGCCTGCGTCGGGTCGGCGTCGCGCCGGCCCTCGCTCCCACGAGGAGGTCCCGTGCCCAGACCGGAGTGGACATCACGGATGAGCCGGCGTCGACGCCGGCTCATCCCCGTACTGGCGGCCGCCGCCGTGGTCGCCGCCCTGCTGCCCGATGGCAGCGGTGCCGCCGCAGCGCCGGGAGACGCGCCGGCCGCGGCAGCGGGCCGCTCCGGCCCGTTCGCCGAGGGCCACCACGAGGCCGCCGACGCCGACAACCGCACCGGCACGGCGGCACCTGACGCCCGCCAACGCGGCCTGGCCCGCGCCGTCGACCCCGACGTGCGGTGGAACCGGCTCGGCACCCCGCAGGCGCTAGGCCCGGGTCGCACCCCGCTCGCCAGCGGGCTGCCCGCCGATCCGGAGGCCGCCGCCCGCGCCTACCTGGCCGCCAACCCCGACCTGTTCGGCATGGACGCCGCCACGGTGGCCGCCATGGAACGGGTGCTGGTCCGGCCGATCGGCACCGGCACAGTGGTCACCCTCCGGCAACGCTTCGGCGACCTGCCCGCCGGGCCGGACGGCCTGGTCACCCTCGCGGTCGCCGACGGCGCGGTGCTCTCGGTCAGCTCCTCGCTGGCCCGCGACACCGGCACGCCGGCACCGGCCACCCGCACCGCCGAGCAGGCGTACGCCGCCGCGCTCGCCGACGCCGGGTTGACCGCCGGCGCGGTGTCCAGCCACACCATCCGTGAAGTGGCAGTGCCCACCCCGCTGGACGGGCCCCGGGCCGCCTACGAGGTGACCATGATCGGGGCGGACACCGAGCACCCGGCCGCGTTCACCAGCTACGTGGACGGCAGCACCGGGCAGGTGCTGGTCCGCGAGGACCTTGTCGACTTCGACTCCGACAACCCGAGCTGGGCGGTCTTCCCGGCCACCCCGCCCCGCGACCTGGGCCCCGGACAGGATCCCCGGGTGCGCTGGTGCGGCGACCCGACCCCCGGCTGCCAGGCGGCCTTCCGCGACCCGGCCACCGGCCAACCGTGGGACGTCGACGCGGCCACCGGCACGCCGACCTTCACCTCGCGCGGCAACTCGGCGAACACGGTGCTGTCCTGGGGTGCCAACACCCCGGTCGTGCCGGCCCCCACCAGCCCGGAACGCCGCTACGAGTACCCCTTCACCGACCAGTGGCACCAGGCGAAGTGCAACCCGGAGGTGTTCACCTCCGCCCAGCGCAACGACGCGGACGCGTCGATCGCCAACCTCTTCACCATGCACAACCGGATGCACGACTGGTCGTACCAGCTGGGCTTCACCGAGTCGGCGTGGAACCTCCAGGCGGTCAACCTCACCCCGTCCGGGCTGGGCGGTGACGCCGAGCAGGGCCGCGCCCAGCAGGGCGCGTTGAGCGGCAACCGGAACAACGCCAACCAGGGCACCCCGCGCGACGGGCTGCCGCCGACCACCAACATGTACCTCTGGCAGCCGCAGGCCGGCGGGCCGTACCCGCCGTGCGTGGACGGCGACTACGACATGACGGTGATCGGGCACGAGTACACCCACGCGATCACCAACCGGATGATCGCCGGCCCGGACAGCGGGATCAGCGGCCACCAGGGTGGGTCGATGGGTGAGTCGTGGGGCGACCTGCTCGCCGCCGAGTACCTCTTCCAGCACGGGCTGCGCGCGCCCGGCGAGACGCCCTTCATCACCGGTGGCTACGTCACCGGAAACCTGGTCAGCGGCATCCGCAACTACGACCTGAGCCGCAGCCCGCTCAACTACTCCGACATCGGTTACAACACCGCCGGCCCGGCCGTGCACGCCGACGGGGAGATCTGGGGCGCCACCAACTTCCGGGTCCGCTCCGCCCTGGTCAAGCGGTACGGCCTCGGCACCCCGCAACGGCAGCTCGACTGCGCCCTGGGCAAGGTCGCGGCGGATCAGTGCCCGGGCAACCGCCGCTGGTCGCAGCTGGTCTTCGACTCGTTCCTGTTGCAGGCCGCCAGCCAGGTCAGCATGCTCGACATGCGGGACAACATGCTCACCGCCGACCTGCTCCGCTTCGGCGGCGCGAACCAGGACCTGATCTGGACCGAGTTCGCCCGCTCCGGCATGGGCCGCGACGCCGCCACCAACGGTGCGGGCGACACCGACCCGACGCCGAGTTTCGCCTCGCCGCGCGGCGGCAACGCGACGCTCACCCTGCGCCCGCGGGGAGACAGCGCCGACGCGCCGATCCGCGTCTACGTCGGACATTACGAGGCGCGGGCCGTGCCGATCGCCGACACCGACCCGGCGACGCCGATCCCGGACACCGTGGAGATGGTGGCCGGCACGTACGACCTGCTGGCGGTCGCGCCGGGCTTCGGCCACCAGCGGCTCAGCGTGGTCGCCACGGCCGGCAAGCACGGGTACGTCGACCTGCGGATGAGCCGCAACCTCGCCTCCGCCGCGTCCGGGGCCACGATCACCGGTGACGGGGTCAACCTGGACCGGGTCGGCGACGACACCGAGGCGACGAACTGGGCGTCCCTGGACGGGGTCGCCGGCCGGCAGCTCACCGTGGCCCTGCCCGGGGGCACCCCGCAGACGGTCAAGCGGGTGAACGTCAGCGCGATGCTGCGCCCGGCGATCACCGGCGACGCCGACACCGGCGCACAGAACGCGCTCACCGCGCTGCGTTCGTTCGCGGTGTCCGCCTGCAACGCGACGACCACCGACTGCGCGGATCCGGCGCGCTGGCAGCGCATCTACACCAGTGCGGCGGACGCGTTCCCCGGTGGGGCGTACCGGGCGTACAGCCGGGACATCAACCTCCGGACGTTCGCGGTACCCACCACCCTCGCCACCCACCTGCGACTCGAGGTGCTGGCGAGCCAGTGCACCGGTGGCCCGCACTACGCGGGTGAGCAGGACGACGACCCGGCCACGACGACGGACTGCGCGACCGCCAGCCCGGCCCGCAGCCAGGTCAGGATCGCCGAGTTCCAGGCGTTCTCGAAGTGACCGGTGGGGCCGGCGGCACTCCGCCGGCCCCACCACCTCCGATCAGCGGTGCGCCCGGCGCCAGGGGTCGGCGACGGCCGGACGCTCCCAGCGCCGGTCCACCGGGGGGTCGTCGGCGTCGCCGGTCTCCCCGGCGGCGGCCCGGGTCAGCTGCCGCAACCGCAGCAGCAGCCCTACCCCGAGGAAGAGCAGCAGCCCGCCGAGCAGGAACGCGACCTGCACCACGCCGAACGCGCTGGACTGCGAGACCGGGCGGTCGGCCGACGGTGGTACGGCGTCGGCCGGGTAGTCGGCGGCCGGCTCCTCGGTTGCCGCACTCTCGTCGTCGGTCGGCGCGCTCGCGGACTCGGTGGGCTCCGGCGGGCTCTTCGTCGGCTTCGGCTTGCTGGTCGGGACGTTGCCCACCCCCACCACCGAGCGGGTGGCGGTCTGCCGGGCCAGCAGGCGCAGGTTGGCGTCGTACGCCTCGGCGGCGAGGGTGACCCGCCCCTGGGTGACGTCCTCGTCGAAGGCCACCCGGTAGCGGGCGGTGACCGTGCGACCCGGGCAGAGCGTGCCCGGGTCGAGCTGCCGGTCGGTCAGCCGGGCCACGTCACCCTCGGTGCGGATCTCCAGCGGAAAGTCGCCGGTCTCCTCCACCCGGTCCATCTTCACCTGGTCGAGCCGGAGGCCCTGCACGGTGAGCACCATCGACCAGCGCACCTTGGCGCACCTGGCGCGCCGGTCCGTCTGGGAGACCACCGCGGAGATCGTCCGCACCTGCTCACCGGCGGTGAACCGGCCCGGCAGGCCGCTCATCTCGGTGGTGAAGGCCGCCTGTGCCGGGGCAGCCGCCGCCAGCTCCACCCCGCTCAGACAGGCCAGCACCACCCCTGCCCGCAGCGCGTACCGCCACACCGTCACCACCGCCGTCCTCCGTTCGGTCGCCTCCACCTGGCAACGCTAGAAGCGGGACGACGGCCGGACCAGACGGGTGTGTTCGCACCCGACGGCAAGGACGGGGTGGGTTTTCACCGACAGTGGTGAACCGGTCACCACTCCCCCGCGACACGCCGGGAGTCGGGCCGCTGGGAGAATCACGCGGTGTCCGAGCTCTCCAGCACCTTCGTCCGGCTGCACGCGCGGCTGGCCCCGGTCCCCTTCGTTCCCGAGGTGCGGTTGCACCAGGCGGACGAGCCGATCGGGCTGTGGGAGCTGACCGAGGGCGAGTTCTCCAGTGACCGGCCGCCGCCGTTCTGGGCCTTCGCGTGGGCCGGCGGGCAGGCCCTCGCCCGCTACCTGACCGACCATCCGGAGCTGGTCGCCGGCCGCCGGGTGCTCGACCTCGCCTCCGGCTCCGGCCTGGTGGCCATCGCCGCCGCCCGCGCGGGCGCGGCGTCGGTGCGCGCGGTGGAGGTGGACGAGCTGGCGGTGGCGGCGGTCGCCCTCAACGCCGAGGCCAACGGGGTACGCGTCGACGCCGAGTTCGGCGACATCCTCGACGGCGACGCCGGTGACGCCGAGGTGGTGCTCGCCGGGGACGTCTTCTACAGCGAGGCGATGGCCCGTCGGGTGCTGCGGTTCCTGCTGCGCGCCGCACGGGCCGGCGCTCCGGCGGTGGTCGGTGACCCCGGCCGGGCGTTCCTGCCTCGGGACCGGTTCGACGAGCTGGCCGCGTACGACGTGCCGGTGCCGGAGGCGTTGGAGAGCGTGCGGGTGAAGCGCACCACCGTCTGGCGGCTGCGGACCGGACTGCCGGGAGCCTCCGGCTAGCGTGTCCGGGTGCTGTTCCGCAGCTGGGCGCAGGTGGCCGACCCCGCATGGCCGGACGTGGCCCGGGTGCCGGACCACGTCGGCGGCACCCACCTGGTCGTGACCCGGCACGCGCTGGTCCGCCAGGTCCTCGCCGACCCGGTCACCTACCGGCCGGACAACGCCCTGGACGCGGTGACGCCGATGCCGGTGACCGCGCTGCGGGTGCTCGCCGGGCACCGGTTCCGGCTGCCGCCGACCCTGGCGAACAACTCGGGCGCCAGCCACCCGCAGATCCGTGCGATCGTGGCGGCGGCGTTGCATCCCACCCGGGTCGCCGCGCAGCGGCAGTGGCTCACCACGCTGGTCCGGGACCGGGTCGCCCGGATCGGCACCGCGCTCGACGCCGGCACGCCGGTCGACCTGTACGCGGACCTCGCCGCCGACCTACCGTTGCTGGTGCTGGCCCGGCTGGTCGAGTTGCCGGACGCGCCGGTGGCGGCGGTCAAGGAGTTCGCCCGCGCCGCGCTGGAGTTGTTCTGGGCACCGCTGGACGCCGACCGGCAGGTGGCGCTCGCCGCCGAGGTGGGCCGGTTCCACCACGTACTGCAGGACTTCGCGGCCGTCGGTGGCGGTTTGGCCGCCGAACTGCGCGCGGCCGGGCACCCGCCGGACGTGGTGGTGGGCGCGCTGTTCTTCCTGTTGGTCGCCGGGCAGGAGACCACCTCGCAGTTCCTCACCCTGCTGCTGCACCGGCTGGCCGGCGAGCCCGCGGTACGGGCCGGGCTGCGCACCGGTGAGGTGGCGGTGGCCGACGTGGTGGAGGAGGGGCTGCGGCTGGAACCACCGATCGTCACCTGGCGACGGGTGGCCGCGACGGAGAGCACGCTGGGCGCGACGGTGGTGCCGGCGGGCAGCAGCCTGGTGCTGTGGCTGGGCCGCGCCGGTCGGGACCCGGCGGTGGTGGAGTCGCCCGACGAGTTCCGTCCGGGCCAGCGGGGGTCACGCCGACACCTGGCGTTCGGGGCGGGCGCGCACCGCTGCGTCGGGGACGTGCTGGCGCGGATGGAGGCCGCGGTGGTGGTGGCCGAGGCGACGCCGCTGCTGGACGGGGTGACGGTGCTCCGTGCGCCCTGGTGCCCGGACAATCTCACGTTCCGGATGCCGGACGCGTTCGTGGTCCGCCGCGGCGGCACTGTCACCGGGCTGACCGGATCCTGACACCAACTCGGTATGTTTCCGGGCGTGTCAGCCACCCCCACCCGTCGGATCCCCGCCGTCGTCACGCTTCTGGCCCTGCTGGCGTTGACCGGCTGCGCAGTCGGCCGCGGCCACCCGGCCCACGCCCGGCAGGTCGCCGCCGCCGAGGCGACTGCGTCCGCGTCCGCCGCGACCCCGTCGGTCTCGCCGTCGGTGACAGCGAAACCCGCGTTCAAGAGCCTGGCCTGGTACGTGTCCCAGGTGCCGACGTTTCCCGAGGCGCCGGTGCCGCAGCCGGTGCCGCTGCCGACGACCGGTTCGGCCCCCTTCTGGCACCGCCTGCCGACCGACCAGAAGGTCGCCTTCATCACCATCGACGACGGTGGGCTGGCCCGCCCACCGGGGGTGATCGACTTCATCTGGGAGGCACGCATCCCGGTCACCATGTTCCTCAACTCACCGGCGGCGGCCGAGCACACCGACTACTTCCGGCAGATCGAGGCGGTGGGCGGGGTGGTGGAGAACCACACCATCGCGCACAACTCGCTGGCCGGCCGGTCGTACGACTACCAGAGGCAGGAGATCTGCGGTGCCGCCGACCGGCTGGAAGGACTGTTCGGCAAGCGGCCCACCCTGTTCCGGCCACCGTTCGGCGAGCATGACAGCACCACGCTGAAGGCCGCGCACGACTGCGGCGCGAAGGCCGTCTTCCACTGGACGGAGACCGTCCACGAGGGGAAGGTGCGCTACCAGACCCCGGAGAAGGTGGTCCAGCCCGGCGACGTGCTGCTGATGCACTTCCGGCCGGCGCTGATGGACGACCTGCTCGCGGCGTTGAAGGCGATCCATCGGGCCGGGCTCACCCCGGCGCTGCTGGAGCAGTACGTACGGTGATCAGCCCGCCACCGGCCTGACGAAAGTCAGGGGTGGGTGGTGCCGTTCGGGCGCGGCGTAGCGGCAGGCTGCTCGCCTAGCGTCAGCGCATGATCACATTACGTGGGTTGACGAAACGGTTCGGGTCGACAGTCGCTGTCGACGCGCTGACCGTCGACGTCGCGCCCGGCCGGGTCACCGGCTTCCTCGGCCCCAACGGCGCCGGCAAGTCCACCACCATGCGGATGATCCTCGGGCTGGACCGTCCCACCGCCGGGAAGGCCCTGGTGGGCGGGCGCGCGTACCGGGAGTTACGCCGGCCGCTGCACGAGGTGGGCGCGCTGCTCGACGCCCGGGCCATCCACCCGGCCCGGTCCGGCCGGGCGCACCTGCGGGCCATGGCGCACAGCAACGGCATACCGATCCGTCGGGTCGACGAGGTGTTGGACACCGTCGGGCTGGACGCACGGGCCGCCGGCAAACCGGGGCGGACACTTTCGCTCGGCATGGGCCAACGGCTCGGCATCGCCGGCGCGCTGCTCGGCGACCCGCCGGTGCTGATGTTCGACGAGCCGGTGAACGGCCTCGACCCGGACGGGGTGCGCTGGGTGCGGCACCTGATGCGGTCACTCGCCGACGAGGGGCGCACCGTCTTCGTCTCCAGCCACCTGATGAGCGAGATGCAGCTCACCGCCGACCAGCTCGTGGTGATCGGCCGGGGACGGCTGCTCGCCGACGCGCCGATCGGCGAGGTGATCGCCCGCGGCACCGTCGCGGTGCGGGTCCGCAGCCCGCACCCGGACGGGCTGGCCGCCCTCGCGGCGCGCCTCACCGCCGCCGGGGCGGACGTCGAGGCGGCCGACCGCAACGAGCTGACCGTCACCGGCGTCACCGCGGACCAGGTCGGCGACCTGGCCCACGAGCTGGGGATACGCCTGCACGAGCTGAGCGCGCACGCCGCGTCGCTGGAGCAGGCGTTCATGGAGCTGACCGCCGACAGCGTCGAGTACGCCGGAGGCACGACCGGGGGTGGGGCGCGATGAGCACCACCAGCCGGCACGGCGTCGTGGCCGCCGAGTGGACCAAGCTCTCCTCCGTCCGGAGCACCTGGTGGACGGCGGTGGCCGGGCTGCTGGTGATGGCGGCCAGCGCCGGTCAACTGGCCATCTACGCGGCGAACGACAACACCAACGACGACCCGACCGACGACCGGGGGATCGTCACCGTCGGCAGCGTGCTGATCGGCTCGGTCGAGCTCACCCAGTACGTGGTGCTGGCGCTGGGTCTGCTCGCGATCACCGCCGAGTTCACCAGTGGCACCATCCGCACGACGTTGCAGTGCACCCCCTCGCGTGGTCGCGTACTGCTTTCCAAGGCCGCTGTCGCCGGCGCTGTCACCTTCGCGCTCGGGTTGCTGCTCGGCGGCGTCGGCGCGCTGGTCGCCCGGCCGGTGCTCGGCGAGTGGGGCAGCGCCCCGGCCGCCGACACGATCGGCGACATCGTGGCGGTGGCGACCTACCTGGCGCTCGTCGGCGTCCTCGCGCTGGGCCTCGGCGCGGCGCTGCGCAGCGCGGTGCTCACCCTCACCGTGCTCCTCGCCACCCTGATGATCGTGCCGCTGTCGCTCCAGGAGCCGGACATCGACGTGCTGAACCGGATCGCCGACGGGTTCCCCGGCGTGGCCGGCGGGCACTTCCTGGCCGGCGACACCGAGCCGTACCCGCCAGCGGTCGGGCTGCTCGTGCTCGCCGGGTGGGCCGGCGGCGCACTGCTGCTGGGCCGGGCCGCGCTGCGCCGCCGCGACGCGTAAGGGAAGTCGGCTGAGCGGGGGCTCCCCGGCCCCCGCTCAGCCGTCGACCAACCCCGCCTCGTACGCGAGGATTGCCGCCTGCACCCGGTTGCGCACATCCAGTCGGGTGAAGATGCTGGTCAGGTAGCTCTTCACGGTGCCCTCGACGAGGTGCAGCCGGCGGGCGATCTCGGCGTTGGACAGGCCCGCCCCGACCAGGGCCAGCACCTCCCGTTCCCGCTCGGTCAGCCCGGCCGTACGGTCCCGGGCCGCCGGCCGGCGGGCCAACCGCCCGGCCCCCAGCTCGATCACCCGGCGGGCCACGGCCGGCGACAGGTAGGCCCCACCGTCGGCGACGGCGTGCACACCGGCGATCAGCTCACGCGGGTCGCCGGCCTTGAGCAGGAACCCGCTGGCACCGTGCCCGAGCGCCCTTGCCACGTGGTCGTCCTCGCCGAACGTGGTCAGCATGATCGTCGATGTGTCCGGCACGACCCGGCGGATCTCGGCGGCGGCGGCCAACCCGTCCAGTCGCGGCATCCGGATGTCCAGTAGCGCGACCCGGGGTCGGTGGGCCCGGACCAGTTCCACCGCCGCGTGCCCGTCGCCGGCCTCGGCGATCACCTCGATGCCGGGGTCACTCGCGAGGATGGCCCGGACGCCGGCCCGGATCATCGCCTCGTCGTCGGCCAGCACGACCCGGATCGGGGGCGCCCCCGTCGTGTCGGTGTCCACTACGCGATCCACTCCTTGCTGACCAGCCGGTCATCGGTGAAGCAGAGTCGCCAGGTGGGCTCCGCGAGGGGGAAGTTGCCGTCGGTGTAGTACTCGCAGCCGGCGCGGTCGGCGGCGGCGGGGCGTTCCAACTGCCGCCGGGGCAGCCCGACCAGCTCCGACCGGGGCGCGCCGACGCGCAACTGGTCGAAGGTGGCCCGGTCCAGCACCGTGCCGGCGGTCGCCACCGGGTAGTAGACGAGCGAGAGCACCAGGGCGAAACCGACCGGTGCGACGAGCGCCACCAGCAGACTGCGCCGGACCCGCCGCCGGGCGTCGTGCAGCCGCCGCTCGGCGTCCACCGGCCCCTCCGCCGGACCGGGTCGCTCGTCGGACCACGCCGTCGGCCCGACCTCCGCGGCCGACCCGATCGCCTCCGCCGTCGGCGCGGTGGCCGGCAACACCGCCCGCACCGCGAAACCGCCCTCGGCCCGGTGGCCGGCCGCAAGCGTCCCGCCGGCGAGACGGACCCGCTCGGCGAGGGCGAGCAGCCCACTGCCCTGCGACGGCGGGGCGGGCAGCGGGCCGGCCGACGGGGCGTCGTTGACGACTGTCACCTCGACCCGGTCACCGTCGCGGGTGAGGCGTACGTCGACCGGCGCGCCGGGCGCGTACCGGGCCGCGTTGGTCAGCGCCTCACGGACGATCCGGTGCGCCGCGTGACCGGTCATCGCCGGCAGCTCCGCCACCGCCGGGGCGGCGTCCAGCCGTACCGCCATGCCGGCCTCCCGGGCACCGTCGACCAGGTCGGCGACGGTCTCCCCACTCGGACGCAGTGACGCGCCACCCTCCTCGCGGAGCACGCCGATGATCTCGTGCAGTCGCTCGGTGGCCGCGGAGACGCTGGCCCGCAACTCGGTCGCCGCGGTCCGGTGCTTGTCGTCCAGGTCGGCGGCGACCTCCAGGGCGGCGGCGCGCAACGCGATCAGGCTGAGGTCGTGACCGAGCGAGTCGTGCATCTCCCCGGCGATCCGAGCCCGTTCCCGCAGCCGGATCCGCTCGGCGGCACCACGCTGCTCGCGGGTCAGCGCGTCGACGTGCCGGCGACCCGCCTCCGCGAGTTCCTGCTGCTGGCGGCGGTACCGGCCCACCAGCCACGGGAACACGGCGGCGAAGAGCAGCACCGAGGCGAGCAGGAACCAGGTGGCCGCTCCGGCGCCGAGCAGTCCCAGGTTGAGCACCGTGCCACCGGCCGTGATCAGTACGAAGACCATGATCGACGGACCCGCGGTGGCGCTGCGTCGCCCGGCGAGATAGCTGAAGACCGGAATGGCGAACAGGAAGTTGCCGTCGACCAACGACCCGAGCACCACCAGCACCAGGGAGACCAACGGCTGACGTCGACTCGCCACCACCGCCGCGGTGAGCACCAGCAGGTTGCCGACCAGCAGCGGCAACGCGTACCGCGAATAGGGCGGGCTGATCCCGGCGTAGCCGACCGGGGCGGCCACCACCGCCCAGAGCAGCACGTCCAGCAGCAGGCGACGCCGCCGGTGCGGCCAACCCGGCGGCGCGGAGTGGAGGATCCGCACGGCGGTCAGGCTACCCACGCGCACCAGGACCGGACACTGACGAAAGTCAGGTGTTCGGCTGTCCCCGGCCGTGCCCCCACGACCCTCGCCGTACGGGACGCGCAGGCCGAGGCCATCGCCGACTGGGGCATCCTCCAGCGCCGCCGCGCTCGACCGGCTGGCCGCGATCCAGCAGCCCACCCTGGTGGCGAACGGCAACCACGACCTCCGGCATCCCCGGTTGCGGACCGATCACAGCCGCCAACGGCGGCGGAGCCCGGCCCGCCCGGACACCGACGGTCAGGTGTTCAGCTGCTCTCCTCGGCCCAGACCCGCCAGTCGTCGAGCACGCCGTGCAGGGCTGGGGTGAGCCAACCCGGCGCGGACCGCCGGAACACACCCGGATCCATCGCGCCCGCACCGTCGGGCAGCGCACCGAGCAGGTTCGGCACCATGTCGGTGAGATTCGTCCAGTGCACCAGCTCCGGCCTGGTCGGCCAGGCACCGATCACCACGCCGGCCGGCACCGCCCGACGGTCCAGCGCCTCCAGCGTCAACGCGGTGTGGTTGAGCGTGCCCAACCCGGCGCGGGCGACCACCACCGCCGGCGCGCCGAGCGACACCGCCAGGTCGGCCATCGTCCACGGCTCACCCGACGGCCGCAGCCCCATCGGCACCAGCAACCCACCCGCGCCCTCGACCAGCACCAGGTCGTGCTTGTCCGCCTCCGCACGCACGGCGTCCACCGCCGTGTACAACTCCAGCGGCGGCAGGTCGGCCACCCGCGCGGCGGCCAACGGTGCCAGCGGATCCGGGTAACTCGCCAAAGTCCGACCGGTCAACGGCGCAGCCAACCGGTGGACCGAGTCCACGTCACCGGGCTCACCACCGGCCGTACCGGTCTGGCCCGGTTTGATCACCGCCACCCGCAACCCGGCCGCCTGCGCGGCGGCCGCGATCGCCGCGGTCACCACCGTCTTGCCGACCTCGGTGTCCGTCCCGGTCACCAGAACCGGCCCCGCCCACCCGCTCACGGCGCCACCCCTGTTCGCGACTGCGGGGCTCGCAACACCGGCTCACTCCTCGCGCTCACGGCGCTACCCCTGTTCGCGACTGCGGGGCTCGCAAAACCGGCTCACTCCTCGCGCTCACGGCGCTACCCCTGTTCGCGACTGCGGGGCTCGCAAACCCGGCTCACTCCTCGCGCTCACGGCGCAGTGTCCACGATGACATCCAGCGCCCGCTCGAACGCCGCGCGCGGCACCCCCGCGCTGACCGTGAGGCGCAGGCGGGAACGGCTGTCCGGGGTGGACGGCGGCCGGAAACAACCCACCGCGACGCCCCGGTCCCGGCAGTCGGCGGCCCAGTCGGTCGCCGCCTCCGGCCCGGGGGCGGTCACCGAGATCACCGCCGCGTCCGGGGCGGAGACGGTCAGCCCGGCCGCCCGCAGGCGACCGACCGCCAGCGCCACCCGGTCGGACAGCTCGGCACGCAGGTCGTCGCCGGCCTGGGCGAGCCGCAACGCGGCGTGCACACCGGCGGCGACCGCCGGCGGCAGTGCCGTGTCGAAGATGAACGTGCGCCCGGTCTCGACCAGGTGCCGGACGAACTCGGCCGGGCCGGCGACGACACCACCCGCGCCACCGAGCGCCTTGGACAGGGTGGCGGTGACCACCACGTCCGGCTCG
Source organism: Micromonospora sp. NBRC 107095 (assembly GCF_030269705.1). Classification (NCBI taxonomy): domain Bacteria; kingdom Bacillati; phylum Actinomycetota; class Actinomycetes; order Micromonosporales; family Micromonosporaceae; genus Micromonospora; species Micromonospora sp. NBRC 107095. Next base: position 1,964,854 of record NZ_BSTU01000001.1, on the reverse strand, counting down.
CCGGCCAAGCCGCTGGCCGCGACCGCGCCCGCGCCGGCCGGACCGGTGAGGCCGAGCGCGTGCGCGTCGTCGACCAGCAGCAACGCGCCGTGCCGGCGGGCCACCGAGTGCAGCCGGGCCAGTGGGGCGAGATCACCGTCGACCGAGAAGACCGACTCGGTCACCACCACCGCCGGGCGGCCGGGAGCGGACGCGAGCGCGGCGGCGACCGCGTCCACGTCGGCGTGCGGGGTGACCACCGTCTCGGCGCCGGAGAGTCGGCAACCGTCGATCAGCGACGCGTGGTTGTGCGCGTCGGAGACGAGCAGCGTCCGAGGTTGGACGAGCGCCCGCAGCGCACCGAGGTTGGCCAGGTAGCCGGAGGAGAAGACCAGGGCGCCGTCGGTGCCCAGCCAGCGGGCCAGGTCCTCCTCCAGCGCCCGGTGCGCGTCGGTGGAGCCCCGCACCAGGCGCGACCCGGTCGCCCCCAGCCCGTACGCCGAGAGTGCCGCCGTGGCCGCGGCGGTGACCTCCGGGTGGGTGGCCAGGCCGAGATAGTCGTTGCCGGCCAGATCGGTCATCTGGTCGTCGGCCGGACGCGGACGCAGTCGCCGGGTGAGCCCGGCCTTCGCCCGCAGCTCGGCGCGGCGGTCGAGCGCCGCGAGCCAGTCCGCCACCGTCACCCTCCCCCGCTTGCCTGCCGGTCAGCCCGACACCCGCCGGGCGAAATTACCACCCGCCGCCACCGGCCCGACGATTCCACTCGGTGTGCGGCGCCGACCGGGCTGCCAGGTCATTCCGGCTGATCGGAGAGCCGAGGCCTGTGACGGGCCTAGGCAGCGACCGGGGGCTTTGGCACAGGCCTAGTAGGGTACGAGCCATGCCAGAGATCCTCGACCAGGCCCGGACCCAGGTCCTGGGTGACGGTGTCGGCCTCGATCAGGCCGGCGTCCTCGCCGTGTTGAACCTGCCCGACGAGCACCTACCCGCCGCCCTCCAGCTCGCCCACGAGGTGCGGATGCGCTGGTGCGGCCCGGAGGTCGAGGTCGAGGGAATCGTTTCGCTCAAGACCGGCGGCTGCCCGGAAGACTGCCACTTCTGCTCGCAGTCGGGTCTGTTCACCTCACCGGTGCGCTCGGTCTGGCTGGACATTCCGTCGCTGGTCGAGGCGGCGAAGCAGACCGCCGCGACCGGGGCCACCGAGTTCTGCATCGTCGCCGCCGTCCGCGGTCCGGACGCCCGGCTCATGAAGCAGATGCGCGAGGGTGTCGCCGCCATCAAGGCGGCGGTCGACATCCAGGTCGCCGCGTCGCTGGGCATGCTCACCAAGGAGCAGGTCGACGACCTGGTCGACATGGGCGTGCACCGGTACAACCACAACCTGGAGACCTGCCGGTCGTACTTCCCCAACGTGGTCACCACCCACTCGTGGGAGGAGCGCTGGGAGACGCTGCGGATGGTTCGCGACTCCGGCATGGAGGTGTGCTGCGGCGGCATCCTCGGCCTCGGCGAGACCGTCGAACAGCGGGCCGAGTTCGCCGCGCAGCTCGCCGAGTTGGACCCGCACGAGGTGCCGCTCAACTTCCTCAACCCGCGCCCCGGCACCCCGCTGGGTGACCGCCCGGTGGTCGAGGGCAAGGACGCGCTGCGGGCCATCGCCGCGTTCCGGTTGGCCATGCCGCGCACCATCCTGCGGTACGCCGGTGGTCGTGAGATCACCCTCGGCGACCTCGGCACCCGCGACGGTCTGCTCGGCGGCATCAACGCGGTGATCGTCGGCAATTACCTGACCACGCTCGGTCGACCGGCTACTGCCGACCTGGAGCTGCTCAACGAGCTGAAGATGCCGGTCAAGGCTCTCTCCGCCACGCTGTGACGACCATGACGACCACCGAACTGTGGTGCGACCGGTGCGGCGAGGCGGTGACGGCCACCGCCCACCCGGGCTGCGCGTCGGCCCGCCAGTTGGAGCCGCCCCGGTTCTGCCAGCGCTGCCGACGTCGGATGAAGGTGCAGGTGCTGCCGGTGGGCTGGTCGGCGGTCTGCGTCGAGCACGGCGAGATCCGGGGCTGAGCCGGTGCTGCGCGGGCGGGCGGTGACCCTACGACCGGCGACGGCCGGGGACGTGCCGGCCCTCACGGCGATCCGGGCCGACCCGGAGGTACGCCGGTGGTGGCGGGGCGGCGACGACCTGGCCGATTCGGTGCGCGCCGACCTCGCCGACGACGACCTGCACGTGTACGCGATCGAGCACGACGGCCGGGTGATCGGCGCGATCCAGTGGTACGCCGAGTCGGACCCGGACTACCGCCACGCCAGCCTGGACGTCTTCCTCGACCCGGCGGTACGCGGTGCCGGCCTCGGCGGTGACGCCATCCGCACCCTGGCCCGACACCTGATCGACGAGTACGGCCACCACCGCTTCACCATCGACCCGGCGGCGGCGAACAGCGCCGCCATCCGGGCGTACGCGAAGGTCGGTTTTCGGCCGGTGGGGGTGCTGCGCCGTTACGAGCGCGGCGCGGACGGCCGCTGGCACGACGGCTTGTTGATGGACCTGCTCGCCGACGACCTGGTGGACTGAGCGCGAGTCGCCGGGTCAGCGGCGCCGCGGCATCCGCCGGTTGGCGTTGGTAGCGGATCGCCTACCCGATCGCAGATCTTGGACAGTTACCGTCCGCAGCACGAACGGCAACTGTCCAAGATCTCGAACGCGGAGCGGGTCAGGCGATGGTGCAGGTGGTGGTGTTGACGGTGAAGGCGGTCGGCTTCGGGTTGCTGCCGTTGTGGTTGCCGTTGAAGCCGAAGCTCACCGACGCCCCCGGCGCGATCGTGCCGTTGTAGGACAGGTTCGTGGCGGTGACCGCCGCGCCGGTCTGGCTGACCGTCGCCGACCAGCCCTGGCTGACGGTCTGCCCGCCGGGGAAGCTGAACCGTAAAGTCCAGCCGTTGATCGCGGTGGTGCCGGTGTTGGTGATCGACACGTTGGCGGTGAAGCCGGTGCTCCAGTCGGTGGTGGCGTACCCCACCGAGCAGGTGCCGCCGACCGGCGGGGCCGCGGTGGTCACCCCGACCGGCGCGGACGCCGCAGAGGTGTTGCCCGCCGCGTCGACGGCCACCACGTAGAACTGGTACGCCGTGGAGGCCGTCAGCCCGGTCACGGCGACCGTGGTGCCGGTGGGTGAGCCGACGAGCGCGTCGGTGGCGCCGGCCTCGCGGTAGACCCGGTACCCGGCGACGCCCACGTTGTCGGTGGACGCCGCCCAGCTCAGGGTGAGTCCGGTGGCGGTGACCGCCGAGGCGACGGGGGTGCCGGGCGCGGTCGGCGCGGTGGTGTCCGGCGCCGGTCCGGCCGGCGTGGTGACGCTGAGGGCAGCCGACGACGCGGACCGGTTGCCGGCGCCGTCGAGGGCCCGCACGGTGAACTGGTACGTGCGTTCCGGCAGCAGTCCGGTCACCGCGAGCGTGTTGGTGGTGGCGGTCCGCAGCACCAGCGCGTCGCTGCCCGTCTGTGCCTGGGTGATCTCGTAGCCGGCCAGGCCGCTGCCGCCCGTGTCGGTGGACGCCGCCCAGGTCAGCGTGAGCCCGCTCGACGTGACGGCTGACGCGGCCGGTGTGCCGGGAACGGTCGGCGCGGTGGTGTCCGGGACGACAGGCCCGGGCTCCTCGCCCCAGACCCGGGTGCTGCCGGAGTAGAGCGGCACCTTCCGGTTGGGCCCGGCGGTGGCCTGGTACGACGGGTCGTTGGTCGGGTCCCAGGTGCCGCCCTCCGGCACGCCGACCTTGAACTGGACCTCCATCCGGTGCTGTGACTGACCGGCCGGGGCGATGGTGTACCCGGTGCAGTCCACCTCGACGTACCAGATGTCCCCGCTGAACTGCTTGGCAGTGGTCGGGGACGGGCAACCCTGGGTGTAGCCGGCGGTCACCTGCACCGGTCCGCTGCCGTCGGGCCGGAAGTAGTACCGGAACTTCCCGTCGGTCAGCGCGCGGGCCGGGAATGCGGACTTGTTGTAGACCATCACCTTGAGCCCGGTGGCCCGCGGTTCGGCCTGCGCCACAGTGGTCTCCACGGTCAGCTCGTCGATGTCCGGCGTCTCGGTGACCGGGAAGTTCGCCAGCGGCGTGCCGCCGTACTCGGAGGTCAGCCGGACCAGCGCGGACGTGAAGCCGGCGTTGTAGTCGGTGGCCACCTCGTTCATCACGTAGTCCGACCGGCTGTCGCTGTACGCGTCGTTGGGCGAGGACGGGCCGCCGACCAGCGCGCCGTAGAGGGTGTGCCGCGTCTCGACGGGCACGGTCTGGCTGTCCCACCAGGAGCCGTGCGCGGTGCGGTGGTGCGGGTTCTTCGGTGAGTTGGCGCCGAATCCGATGACGTAGCTGGAGTTGCGCGGGTTGTCGCCGAGCGCGTAGTTGATCTGTCGGACGGCGAAGTCGTGGTAGCGCGCCTTACGGGTGGTGTCGGTGGTCTTGTCGCTGTAGACCAGCGCGGCGAACGAGGTGTTCGCGGCGTAGCGCAGCGCACCCCAGGAGTCGAGCACCGCCATCCCGCCCGGTGAGTACGGAACCCGCTGCCCGTTCACCCCGACGGTCCAGTAGTCCAGCCACCGGTTGGCGTCGTCGACGTACTTCTGCTTGCCGGTCAGGTTGGCCAGCAGCACGTACGCCCCGAACTGCTTGTTGTCCCAGGCGATGGTCCACTTGTAGGAGCGGGTGGTGGTCTGGTTCTCGGTGCCGAGCTTGTCGTACTCACTCTCGGCCTTGGTCAGGTAGCTGGCCTCGCCGGTGGCCCGGTGCAGCCAGATCGCGGCCCAGACCAGCTCGTCCTGCCAGCCGCTCCAGGACCGGTAGAAGCTGGTGGCGTCGGTGATGCACTCGTGGTAGGCCTTCCGCACCGTGTCGGCGAAGGTGTAGAGCTGCCGGGCGTGCCCGAGCAGCTTGTCCGCGTAGGCGGCGTCGGTGGGCCGGAACACCATCGAGGAGGCGGCCATCGCGGCCGCCGTCTCCCCCGCCAGGTCCGCGCCGCCACAGCTCGCATCGATCTTGTACGCGGGCCGCGCCATCGGCATCACCTCGGCCGGGCCCCACCACTTGTGGTCGTCGTCGCCCTTGCCGACCTGTCCGTAGAGGACGTTGGCGGACGGGTGTGCCTTGATGAAGTAGTCGTTGACGAAGCGCAGGTTGTTGAGCAGGTGCGGCAGTTGCCCGGAGGCGGTGTAGCCGCTGCGGTACTCGACAGCGCCCCAGGCGAGCATGGTGGCGCTGAACGCCATCGGGAAGCCGAACTTGACGTGGTCGCCGGCGTCGTACCAGCCGCCGGTGAGGTCGACACCCGCGCTGGCGCCGTCGGTGAGCGCGCTGTCGCCGCGCCAGGAGACCCGGTTCCAGTCGGGCAGCCGGCCGGACTGCTGCGCCTCGTAGAAGAGCAGCGACTTCTGCAACGCCTCGGCGTAGTTGTAGGTCGCCGCCGGCGCGGCCAGGGCGGGCGCGGACGGCGGCGCGGTCACCGTGAGGGACGCGCCGGTGAGCAGCGCGACGCCGACGGCCAGCAGTCGCCGTGGCCAGGGCTGGTCGGCGGCCGGTGACCGGCCGGGCTGGCCGCTGAACGGCCGGGTCAGGTGGCGCATGGCGGGCTCCTGTCGGAGGCGCCGCCGGCGGTCGCACCGACGCGGGACGGCGTACGGGCGGCACGGCCACCGGCGACAGCGGGGGTGGCGGTGTGACCATGGGTCATGGAAGCGCTCCCATGGATAGTCGACAATGTAATGGTCGGGCCGTCGGTTGGGAAGCCTGCCGGCCGGGGCGGCGGCGTGCGGGCCCGGCGGTCTACTCGCGAGTAACCACTGCGGACCATCTCACACCATCGATACTTGTCGATTAGTTGTCACCGTTTCCGCAGCTCATCGCCCACTCCCCCAGAAAGATCCTCACGCCGTTCGGAGGCGTCGGCGGCCAGCCAGACAAACGTACTGTTGCTGACCCACTACCGGGCGCGAGACAGTACCGAGCACCAGCGGTGCCGTCGACGCCGCCGCTCCCCGGTCAAACCCTGAGGAGAAGCGATGGCACTACGACTCGCCGACGGCACCGCCTGGACCGACATCCTGGCCCGCGCGGTGGCCGCCACCCCGGAGGCGTTCGGCCCCGAGGTCGACGGCGTCACCACACTGCACAACCTGGTCGAAGGCGAATGGCGGGCGGTCGGCCAGCCCGCCGCGGTCCGTACCCCGGTGGACAACACCGTCCTGGTCAACCTGCCCCGCCTCGACGCCGACACCGCCCGCGCCGCCGTCGCACACGCGGCCGCCGCACACCGGGCCTGGGCGCAGACCCCGCTGGCCGACCGCAAGGCCCGGGTCGCCGACGCCCTCGACTCGCTCACCGCCCACCGCGACCTGCTCGCCCTGCTGCTGGTCTGGGAGATCGGCAAGCCGTGGCGGCTGGCCTGCGCCGACGTGGACCGGGCGCTCGACGGCGTCCGCTGGTACGCGGGCGAGATCGACCGGATGCTCGCCGACGGCCGCGAGCCGCTACCCGGCCCGGTCAGCAACATCGCCTCGTGGAACTACCCGATGAGCGTCCTGGTGCACGCCGAACTGGTGCAACTCCTGGCCGGCAACGCGGTCATCGCCAAGACCCCGTCCCAGGGCGGCGCGGTCTGCCTGACCGTCGCACACGCGCTGATGCGCCGGGCCGGGTTGCCCGCCACCCTCGTCTCCGGCAGCGGCGCCGAACTGTCCGAGGTGCTGGTCCGGGCACCCGAGATCGGCGCGGTGGCGTTCGTCGGCGGCCGGTCCAACGGCGGCAAGGTGGCCGCCGCGCTGCTCGACAGCGACAAGCGGCACTTCATCGAACAGGAGGGCCTCAACGCCTGGGGCATCTGGAACTTCTCCCAGTGGGACCTGCTCGCCACGCACCTGAAGAAGGGCTTCGAGTACGGCAAGCAGCGCTGCACCGCGTACCCCCGGTTCGTGGTGCAGCGCGACCTGGTCGACGAGTTCCTCGACATGTACCTGCCGGTCGTCCGCTCGGTCCGCTTCGGACACCCGCTCGCCGTCGGCGACGACTGGACCGCCGGTGACCCGCTGCCCGAACTGGACTTCGGCCCGCTGATCAGCGCCGTCAAGGCCGAGGAGCTGCACCGCAAAGTCGACGAGGCGATGCGGGGCGGCGCGATTCCCCTGCACCGGGGCAAGCTCACCGGCGCGCCGTTCCTCCCCGGGCAGGACACGTCCGCGTACGTGGCGCCGTCGGTGCTGCTCGCCCCGCCCGGCAGGTCCCGGCTGATGCACGCCGAACCGTTCGGGCCGGTCGACACCATCGTCGTGGTGGACACCACCGACGAACTGCTGGCCGCCATGAACGCCTCCAACGGCGCGCTCGTCGCCTCGCTGGCCTGCGACGACACCGACGAGGCCGGCAAGCTCGCGGTCGACCTGCAGGCGTTCAAGGTGGGCATCAACAAGCCACGCTCACGCGGTGACCGGGACGAACCGTTCGGCGGCCGGGGCGCCTCCTGGAAGGGCGCGTTCGTCGGCGGCGACCTGCTGGTGCAGGCCGTCACCGTCGGCGGCGACAGCCGGCTCTACGGCAACTTCCCCGACTACAGCAGCTACCCCGCCACCTGATCGGCGTACGCGGCGAGGGCCCCGGCGACAGGCGGCGGGCCCTCGCCGCCACGTGGCTCGTGCTGGAGCCCGCTAGACGCCCGGTACGGTCACCGCGGCCGGGGCGGCGAGCGGCACGGTGCAGCTGAGCACCGCGCCGTCGCGTTCGGTGACGGCGGGCCGGTCCAACCGACGCAGCGTACGCAGCATCGGCGTGTTCTCGGCCTGCACGTGCAGCACCAGCGCCGCGTAGCCGGCCGCGTCGGCGTGCCGGGCCAGCCGGCGCAGCAACGCCGAGCCGAGCCCCCGCCGCTGCCAGTCGTCGCGCACCAGCAGCGCCACCTCGGCCTCGTCGCCCTCGCCGAGCAGGTTCGCCATGGCGACCACCGACTCCGCCGTACCGTCGGCAGCCACCGTCGTGGCCAGCAGGGTCAACCCCCGGTCCGGCTCCAGCACCCGACGCAGCCGGGCCGGGTGGGGCAGCGACGCTCCGCCCAGATAACGCCGCTGCCGGCTTCGTGGGGAACAACCCTCGTGCAACTCCAGAACGCCCGACAGGTCATCCGCGCACGCCGGCCGGACGGCCACCTCGGCGCCGTCGGGCAGCACCAGGGTGACCTGTTCGGCGGCCCGCCGCGCCACCGTGGCGGCCAACTCGACAAGGGCCTGCGCCCGCGCGTACTCCGCCGGGGTGAACGCGGGCGCCGCCCGGCCCAACGCGAACGCGCCGCCCGCCGGATCGGCCAACGACATGCTGGTGCCGGCGATGCCCCGCTCGACGCCGGTCGACGCCGGTCGCCAGCTCACCGAATCGGCGCCGAGCAGCGTCCGCAGGGCCTCACCTGTCGAATCCGGGTCCCGCACCAGCCTGTTGGCCAGACCGAGCATCCGGGTGGGCTGGTCGACCAGGCCACGCGCCTCGCTGCGCGCCACCCAGCAGTCCCGCCCACGACCACGCTCGACGGCCGCGACCAGTTCGGCCTCGTCGAGCGTGTCCGGTGCGTCCACCAGGAAGTCGTCCACCGCGCCCTGCTCGGTGGGCTGCACCTGCACGGTGAGGATGTTGACCCCGCGCAGCGCGAGGCTGGCCGTGAGGACCGACAGGAAACCGGGCCGGTCATCCACCGTCGCTCGGATCCGCCACAACGTCATGGTTGGCTCCCTTCACCGGGTACCACCCTCGTCCCCCGCTGTTGCCGCCCGATTGCCCGGCGGTGACGGGTAGCGCTCAAGCCGATGTCCCCGCCCGGGTGCTCCGCTACGCGGTGCGGCCGCGGTAGCCGATGGGGCCCTCCCCGACCCGCTGGTAGGTACCCAGGAACCCACCGTCGCCGAAGGCGACAGTGCCGTTGTTACCGCGCAGGTCCCGTCAGGCCAGCCTGGTGACCGGGCGGCCGGCCACGGTCACCGAGAGGAGCAGATCACCCGAGCGGTGCCACCCACCGGCCCAGCCCTCCTGGGTGGAGAAGCGCCAGGCCTCCTTGACGACGGTGTCGCGCTGGGTCAGCCGGCCACGGAACTCCGTCGGCTCTCCGCCCGGCTGTCGCCGCCAGCCGTAGAAGGCGGCCTGCTGCTTCTCGAACGTGATCGCGTACTCGACGCCGGACTCGTCGGCCCAGGCCACCTGATCGAGGACGGCCTGCTCGCCGCGGTCGATGAAGATGGTGATGTCGCCGACGTCGCTGGCGTACCGCAGCACCGGCTCGGCGATCGCCTGCCGTTCGAGGGCCAGTCCCGCCTGGTCGTGTGCGTGCATCGGGTCGATCGTCACCCGGTACAGCCACAGCATGCTGCGGGCGTCGACACCGCTCTCGATGCGCAGTGTGTTCCGGCCGGCCGTCAACTCCTCGGCCGGCACCGCGAAGACCAGCCGTTGCGGGAGCCCACCGCCGTTGGGGATCCGCAGCCGGTTGGCCAGCGGCCTGCCGTTGAGGCGAACGGTGAGCGGGGCGTACCCGGGCGCCCGGGAGAGCATCGACGCGAGCGCCCGGACGGCGACGCAGGCCTCGCCGACGACCGCCGGGTCGGGCACGTCGAACTCCAGCTCGACCGACCCGCCGGCGCCGATGGCCAGGTGGTCGCCGGCGGCCGAGGAACGGTCGACGCCGGTGATCGTGACGTTCCCGACCCGGGGCGGCTCGGTGCCGAAGTCGGCGTAGGTGGGGTCCATCTGGGTCCCGGGCCGCCGCCCGCTCGCCGGCGCGGCAGCCGGCGGCCGCAGCAGCACCTCGTAGGACCAGGCGGTTCGCTCGGCGTTGCCGTATCCGATGTTGGCGGCGCCGAAGGCCGACCGCACCTTGCCGATGTGCAGGGCGCCCGGCCCGACCGCCGCGCGGGCGACGTAGAGCGGTTCGCCGTCAGCCTCGTGGCCCGCCGGCTGCGCGTCGGCGGGCACCGCGCCACCGGACGCGATGCCCCAGACGCCGTGGCCCATCAGCACCTCGTACTCGTCGACGCGGACCTCCGCGCCGGCCCAGGTGGTCTTGGCGCCGAGCGCCGGGCTGACCTCGCCCGGGTGCACGCCGCCGCGCATCCGGATGCGGCACACCCACAGGGGCTCACCGTCCGCCTCGTACCCGTGCGGTACCGCACCGGCCGGGATCGAGCCACCGCGGGCTGTCTCCCAGCGATATCCATCGAAAGCGAAGTCCATTCCGGAGAGGCTAGATCAACAGGTTCGGACCTCGCGGACCACCGAACTCCGGCGGGTGGCGGCTCAGGGATTGACGGTGACCGGCGGTGCGCCGACCAGGTCCAAGCGGTCCCCGAGGATGACCGCGCAGGCACGGACGAGCTGGGTGAGCCGATCCACCTCGGTGCTGTGGAACGCCGCGGCGGAGAGGGTCTCGCTGCGCTCGCGGGCCACCACCAGGACCAGGCCCGCCCGGCCGAACGGCGCGATCGCGTGGTGGGTGCCGTCGGGCGTGGTCATCGACCGGCCGCGCAACGGCGTCACTTCCGGCAACCGCAGGGGTACGGGAGCCCGCCAGCTCGCGTGCCCCACCGTCGCCCCGCCACCCCCGGACCGCGAGGCCCAGTCGACCGGCACCACTGCCGCCACCGCCCAGTCGGCGGCCAGCAACCCCGGGACCGCGTCGACAAGGGTCGCCAACCCGTCGGCCGGGTTGGCCGCGACCTGGGCCAACAGCTCCGCGTCCTGCCCGGTGGTGGTGGGCGCGCCGATCGCCCGCCACACACCGTCCACCCGCACCCCCGGTATCGCCGCGAGCCCAGCCAGCAGCCGCTCCACCCGCGCCGCGCCCGGCCAGACGACAGTGAAGTCGTCCACCGCGCGCCCGCCGAGCCGCTCCAGGACCACCACCTGGACGATGTCCGCGCCGGACACGCCGAGCGTGCGGGCGACCTGGCCGAGGGTGCCCGGACGGTCCGGCAGGGTGACCCGAACTCGCAGCAACATGTCTGTCCCTCCGCTCGGCAGGCCGGCGGCGGCCGGCAGGCTGGTCACAGCCTGATCGTTGACCATTTCGTCCCCGTTGCAGGGGCATGTCCCGAGGGGAAATTCCGACCTTGACAACGTGAGCGGCCTGCCATCAACTAGTCGGATGACTGATCCGGCCGTCGACGCGCTCCGGCCCGGAGAGGTCCCGGCCGGCCTGGACCTGGCCCGGCTCGCCGACCACCTCGCACAGCACCGGCCCGAGCTGACCGGCCCGCTGCGGGCCGAGCTGATCGCCGGCGGCAAGTCCAACCTCACCTACCTGCTGCACGCCGGTGGGCGGGAGGTCGTGCTGCGCCGGCCGCCGCTCGGGCACGTGCTGGCGACCGCGCACGACATGGCCCGCGAGTTCCGGGTCATCTCGGCGCTGGCGCCGACCGAGGTGCCGGTGCCTCGGGCGCTGCTGCTCTGCGAGGACCCCGACGTGATCGGCGCGCCGTTCTACCTGATGGAGCGGATGCCCGGTGAGGTGTTCCGCACCCGGGCGCAGACCGACCCGCTGGGCGACGAGCGCCGCCGGGCCCTGGCCATGGCGATGATGGACACCCTCGCCGCGCTGCACACGGTCGACCCGGCGGAGGTCGGGCTGGGCGACTTCGGCCGCCCCGAGGGCTACCTGGCCCGGCAGGTACGCCGGTGGGCCGGTCAGCTCGACCGCTCCCGCAGCCGCGACCTGCCCGGCATCGACGAGCTGCGTGACCTGCTCGCGGCGACCGCCCCGGAAGGTGCGAACGCGGGCCGGATCGTGCACGGCGACTACCGGCTCGACAACCTCCTCGCCTCGGCCGACCCGGTCGCCGTGCACGCGGTGCTCGACTGGGAGATGGCCACCCTCGGCGACCCCCTCGCCGACCTGGGGCTGCTGCTGACGTACTGGGACGTGCTCGGCGGCAGCGACACCGCCGCCGGCAACCCCGTCGCGGACGGTCTCGGCCCGCGCGCCGGCTTCCCCACCGGCAGCGAGCTGATCGACAGGTACGCCGGGCGCAGCGACGTCGACGTCGGGCCACTGCACTGGCACGTGGCGCTGGGCTGTTTCAAACTCGCTGTCATCTGCGAGGGCATCCACTACCGCCACACGCTCGGGCAGACGCTCGGCGAGGGCTTCGACCGGATCGGCGAGATGGTGGCACCGCTGGTCGCGCACGGGCTGACCGCCGCCAGGGAGCGGTGATGGACTTCTCATACGACAGCCGGACCGAGGAGCTGCGCGACGAGCTGACCCGGTTCCTGACCGAGCACGTCTACCCGGCCGAGCCCGTGCACGCCGAGCAGGTGGCCGCCGGGGACCCGTGGTCGCGTACCCCGGTGTTGGCCGAACTGAAGGCGGAGGCCCGCAAGCGCGGCCTGTGGAACCTGTTCCTGCCCGACCCGCGCTACGGCGCCGGCCTGACCAACCTCCAGTACGCTCCCCTGGCCGAGCTGACCGGGCGCAGCCCGCACCTCGCGCCGGAGGCGGTCAACTGCGCGGCACCGGACACCGGCAACATGGAGTTGCTGGCCGAGTTCGGCTCGGAAGCGCAGCGGCAGCGCTGGCTGATGCCGCTGCTGGAGGGTGAGATCCGCTCGGCGTTCTGCATGACCGAGCCGGACGTCGCCTCCTCCGACGCCACCAACATCGCCACCCGGATCACCCGCGACGGCGACGAGTACGTGATCAACGGGCGGAAGTGGTGGTCGTCGGGCGCGATGGACCCGCGCTGCGAGATCTTCATCGTGATGGGCAAGACCGACCCCACCGCCGACCGGCACCGCCAGCAGAGCATGGTGCTCGTCCCCCGGGACACCCCCGGTGTGACGGTACGCCGGGGGATGACCGTCTTCGGCTACACCGACGGCTCCCACGGCGGACACGCCGAGATCGACTTCGTCGACGTCCGGGTGCCCGCGGAGAACCTGATCGGTGCCGAGGGCACCGGCTTCGCCATCGCGCAGGCCCGCCTCGGTCCGGGCCGCATCCACCACTGCATGCGATTGATCGGAATGGCTGAGCGGGCATTGGAGCTGCTTTGCAAGCGGGCGCTCGGGCGGATCGCGTTCGGCCGACCCCTGGCGGAGCAGGGCGTCGTGCGGGAGTGGATCGCCGAGTCCCGGGTCCGCATCGAGCAGGCCCGGCTGCTGGTGCTCAAGACAGCCTGGCTGATGGACACCGTCGGCAACAAGGGCGCGCACACCGAGATCCAGGCCATCAAGATCGGCACTCCGGCGATGGCGGAGTGGGTGATCGACAAGGCCATCCAGGGGTACGGCGGCGCCGGCGTCAGCCAGGACACCCCACTGGCCGCCCTCTGGGCGCAGACCCGCACCCTGCGCCTCGCCGACGGCCCCGATGAGGTCCACCGCAATTCCCTGGCCAAGCGCGAACTCCGCCGCTGGACCCCCTAACCCCCTCCCCCGCCGGCCCGCCCACCCCCGTTGATCATGAAGTTATTGCCCTCCGCCTCGGCGTGTCACGGCAACAACTTCATGATCGACGAGGTGGGGGTGGGGGCCCGGGGGGGAAGGGGGGAAGGGCGGGGGTTAGGCGGAGGCTCGGTGGACCAGTTGGGTGTCCAGGAGGATGTGGGAGGCGGGTAGCTCCTCACCACGGATCCGGGCCACCAGCAGGCGGGCCATCTGCCGGCCCATCTCCTCCACCGGCTGGAAGACGGTGGTCAGCGGCGGCTCCGCCTGACGGGCGATCGTCGCGTCGTCGAAGCCGATCACCGCGACGTCCCGCGGCACCCGCCGGCCGGCCTCGCGCAGGGTCCGCAGCGCGCCGAACGCCATCAGGTCGGAGGCGACGAACACCGCGTCCAGGTCCGGGCAGACGTCCAGCAGCCGACGCATGCCGGCCGCGCCGCTGCCCTCGCTGAAGTCGCCGTACGCGATCAGGTCGGGGTTGACGGTGGCCCCGGTGGCCTTGACCGCCTCGGTGTAGCCGGCCAACCGGGCCAGACCGGCGCCCATGTCCTGTGGACCGGCGATGGTGGCGACGCGTCGCCGCCCCTGCCCCGTCAGGTACTCCACCGCCTGCCGGGCACCGCCAACGTTGTCCACGTCGACGAACCAGGCCGGTTGGGCGCCGGGTTGCAGCATCCGCGCGGGCCGACCGCCGAGCACGGCGGGCAGGCCGCGCTCCTCCAGCAGCGTCGGCAGCGGGTCGGAGTCGTGCAACGACAGCAGCAGGACGCCGTCGACGTGTTGGTTGGTGAGGTGGTGCTCGACCCGCTCCCGTTCCACCGGCGACTGCGCCATGGCCAGCCAGAGCTGCATCGGCGTCTCCAGCAGTCCGGAGCTGATCCCCCGCACGATCGAGGCGAAGAACGGCTCGGTGAAGACCCGCTCGCCGGATTCGGAGACCACCAGCGCGACCGAGTCGGTCCGCTGGGTGACGAGCGCGCGCGCGGCCCGGTTCGGCACGTACCCCAACTCGGCGATGGCCTGTTGGACCGCGGCCCGGGCCTCCGGGCTGACCTGGGGCGAGCCGTTGACCACGCGGGAGACCGTGCCCCGACCGACGCCGGCACGCGCCGCGACCGCGTCGAGGGTCGGGCGCCCGAGCGACCGGGTGCGCTGCGTTGTCATCGTCTGCTCCTCCGACGGCGGGCGGACCCGGCGCCACCTGCGGGAGGTGGACGCCGGGGCCGTCCTGATGGCTGGCCCGAGCCTATTGTGCGGCCAGACCGTTGCGCCGGATCACCGAGGCGTACCACTTGGCGCTGGACTTGGGGGTGCGGACCTGACTGTCGTAGTCGACGTGGATCATGCCAAACCGCTTGGTGTAACCCCAGGCCCATTCGAAATTATCCATCAACGACCAGGCAAAGTATCCCCGCAGCGGCACCCCGGCGTCGATCGCCTCGTGGGCGGCGCGCAGGTGGGCGTCGAAGTAGGCCAGCCGATCGACGTCGTCGACCTGCCCGTCGACCACCGAGTCGACGAACGCGGAACCGTTCTCGGTGACGTACAGCGGCAGCTCGGTGTAGCTGTGCACCCGACGCAGCGTCTCGGTCAGGCCCGGGGCGTCGATCTCCCAGCCCATGTCGGTGACCGGGACGCCACGGGTGACGAACCGGACGTCCTCGCTGCCCGGCCAGCACGAGGGGGCCGGGTCGGCCGGGACGTCCTCGACCGGCGCGGCGACGACGTGCCGGCTGTAGTAGTTGACCCCGACCAGGTCCAACGGCGTGGAGATGGTCGCCAGGTCGCCGTCGCGCACGTGGTCGAAGTCGGTCACCGCGCTGAGGTCGGCAACCAGGTCCTCCGGGTACGACCCGCGCAGCAGCGGGTCCAGGAAGAAGCGGTTGGCCAGCCCGTCGATCCGCCGGGCGGCGTCGCGGTCGGCGGGGGTGTCGCTGGCCGGGTCGACCGGGTAGAGGTTGACGGTCACGCCCACCTCGGCGGCCGGGCGGGCGGCCCGCAGCGCCTGCACGGCCAGACCGTGCCCGAGCATCAGGTGGTGACCGGCGCGCACCGCGTCCGCTCCGTTGGTGCGGCCGGGGGCGTGCACCCCGGAGCCGTAGCCGAGGAACGCGGAGCACCACGGCTCGTTCAGCGTGGTCCAGTAGCGCACCCGGTCACCGAGCGCGTCGGCCATCACCGTCGTGTAGTCGGCGAAGCGGGCCGCGGTGTCCCGGGCCGGCCAGCCGCCGGCGTCCTCCAGCGGCTGCGGCAGATCCCAGTGGTAGAGGGTGAGCCACGGCTCGATGCCGTTGGCCAACAGCTCGTCGACCAGCCGGCGGTAGAAGTCCAACCCCTGCGGGTTGACAGCGCCGCTGCCGGCGGGCTGCACCCGCGACCAGGAGACCGAGAAGCGGTACGACTTCAGGCCCAGCTCGGCCATCAGCGCGACGTCCTCGCCGAGGCGGTGGTAGTGGTCGCACGCCACGTCACCGGTGTGCCCGGCGACGACCCGGCCCTCGGTGTGACTGAAGGTGTCCCAGATCGACGGGGCGCGGCCGTCCTCGGCCGCCGCCCCCTCGATCTGGTACGCCGCCGTCGCGGCCCCCCAGAGGAATCCGGGCGGAAAGGTCAGCCCGGGGCGCTCGTCGAGGACGTCGACGGCGGGTGGGCTGGCGGGGTTGCTCACGACTTGACGGCACCTTCCATGATCCCGCCAATGATCTGACGGCCGAACACGAGGAAAACAATCACCAGGGGGATCGTGCCGATCGCCGTGGCGGCGAACACCTGGGAGTAGTCGGTGTAGTAGGCGTACGAGAGGAAGGAGAGCGAGACCTGCAGGGTCGGGTTCTCCGGGGTGAGGATGGCGTACGGCCAGAGGAACGAGTTCCAGGTCTCCATGAAGGTCAGCAGACCGAGGACGCCGGCGGCGGGCCGCAGCGCGGGCAGCACGATGCTCCAGTAGATCCGGAACGTGCTCGCCCCGTCGACCCGACCGGCCTCGATCAGCTCGTCGGAGATCGCCTGGCTGGCGTACTGCCGCATCATGAACACGCCGAAGGCGGTGACCAGGAACGGCACGGTGACCGCGTAGAGGGTGTCGTACCACCCGAGGTCCTGCATCATGCCCCAGAGCGGGATGAGGCCCATCTGGGTCGGGATCATCATGGTGACGATGATCGCCAGCAGGAGGACGTTGCTGCCGCGGAACTTCAGCTTGGCGAAGGCGAACCCGGCCAGCGAACCGGTGAGCACCACCGAGACGGTGACCACCGAGGAGACGATGATCGAGTTCATCATGCCGGTGAGGAAGTTGGCGGCGTCGTTGTCGAGCACCCGCCCGAAGTTGTCACCGAACGCGCCGCCGGGAGTCAGCGGCGGCGGCACGTCGTTGATGTTGTCCAGGCTGCGGGTGCCGATCACCAGCATGTAGTAGAACGGGTAGATCGACAGCAGCGCCGCCAGGACGAGCGCCACGTAGGTCAGCGGGCTGGTGCGCCACAGGCGCTGGGAAGCCGAGATCATCGATCTCTCCTCACTTCGCCGAGCGGCGGACGAGTAGGAAGTTGAACAGCGACACCACGATGATGATCATGAAGATCGCCCAGGCCACCGCGGCTCCGTAGCCGGCGCTGTTGAGGTTCACGATGCCCATCTCGTACATGTACATGGCCAGCGTCTGGAACTCCCGCTGGTTGCCGCCGATGATGTTGCCGTTGCCGAAGAGCAGCGGCTCGGTGAAGAGCTGCATGCCGCCGATCGTGGACAGGATGACCACGAAGATGAAGGTGGGCTTGAGCATGGGCAGGGTGATCTGCCAGAACTGTCGCCACGGACTGGCACCGTCGATCTCCGCGGCCTCGTAGAGGTCCTTCGGGATCGCCTGCATGCCGGCGAGCAGGATCAGGGTGTTGTACCCGGTCCACCGCCAGTTGACCATCGAGGAGATGGCCGTCCAGGAACTCCACCGGTGCCCGTCCCAGTCGACCGGATCGACACCGACGAAGCTGAGCAGCCAGTTGAACAGGCCGAACTCGCGCTGGAACAGCATCCCGAAGACGATCGCGACCGCGGCCACCGACACCACGTTCGGCATGAAGATGGCCATCCGGAAGAAGGTCTTGGCGCGCAGGAAGGTCCGGTTGAGCAGGTTCGCCAGGAAGAGGGCGAGCAACAACTGCGGGATGGTCGACAGGGCGAAGATGCCGAACGTGTTGACCAGCGCGTTCCAGAAGTACTCGTCGGACACCAGCCGGGTGTAGTTGTCGAAGCCGATGAACGTGTGCTCGCCGATCATGTCCCAGTCGTGCAGTGACATCCAGGCGGTACGCAGCATCGGGTACAGCCCGAAGATGCCGAAGATCAGGAAGAACGGGGCGATGTAGAGGTACGGCGAGTACTTGACATCGAGGCGGTTGAGTAATCTCCCCCGGCGACGCCGAGAGACGTCGGGAGAAGGCGGTGCTGCTGGCGACGGCCGTGCCGTCGTGGCCGACAGGCTCATGCGAATTTCCTTTTCCGGCGAGGCCCGGGGGCCCTCGCGCAGGGCGCTACGCGGAGGGGACCGGCCGGTGGCGTCCGGGAAGTCCCGAACGCCACCGGCAGGGAATCACTCAGAAGGCACCCTGAGTCTTTGCGTCCTTCGTGAACTGCTCCCAGGCCTTCGCCTTGTCGGCCTGCCCGTTCTCGAACGCCCGCAGGGCCGGCTCGAGCGCGTTCTCCTTGACCGCCTGGTGCTTCGGGCCCAGGTGGATCGGCTGGATCTTGGCGACGCTCTCACCGAAGATCTTGCCGGTCGGCGCGTTGCTGAAGTACTCGTTGGTGTAGCCGAGGAACGCCTCGTCCTTCAGCGCCTCCAGGTTGGTGGGCAGCGGGCCCTTGAGCTTGAAGGCCTCCACCTGGCTCTTGGCGTTGGTGAGGTACTCGGCGAGCTTCGCCGCCTCCTTCGGGTACTTGCTCTGCGCCGGAACCGCGAGCCACGAGCCGCCCCAGTTACCGCCGCCGCCCGGCACGGACGCGACGTCCCACTTGCCCTTGTTGGCCGGACCGGAGTTGTCCGAGACGATGCCGAGCATCCAGGACGGGCAGAAGGTCGCCGCGAAGGTGCCCTGCTTGAAGCCACCCGACCACTCCGGCGACCAGGTGGACGCCTTGGCGGAGATGTCCGCCATCGACGTGGCGGTGTCCCAGGCGTTCTTCACCGCAGGGCTGGTGTCCGCGATGATGTTGTCTTCCTTGTCGTAGAACAGGTCACCGTTGCCCTGGAAGAGCACACCGTTGGAGACGGCGGTGATCGAGTCGATGAACGCCTTGCCGCCGCTGCCCTGCTTGTACTTCAGACCGGCGTCGTGGAAGCCCTTCCAGTCCGGCCAGAGCGCCGACACCTGGTCGCGCTCGGTGGGCAGGCCGGCCGCCTGGAACAGGTCCTTGCGGTAGCAGACGGCGAGGCTGCCGACGTCGGTCGGCAGGCCGATCAGCCGACCGTCCGGCGCCTTGCCCAGCTCCCACTTCCAGGGCAGGTACTCCTTCGAGTGGTCCCCCACCAGCGGCGCGAGGTCCTCCCAGTTGCGCGCGTTGGGCTTGAACTCGTTGAGGATGCCCTCTTCCAGCGCGGTGACGTCCGCCGCGCCCTTGCCGGTGGCCAGGTAGCGGACCAGCTTCGGCCGGTACTCACCGAGCTGCGCGGTCTTGCGCAGCTCGACCTTGATGCCGGTGTCCTTCTCGTACTGCTTGACAAGCTCGTCGTAGCCCATCTCGCCGAACGTGTCGACGACCAGCTTGGCCGGCTTCTCGCCGGCCGCCGGCTTGTCGTCGTCCTTGCCGCAGGCCGCGAGACCGCTGATTGCGGTGATCGCGGCCAGGGCAGTGGCTGCTAGGCGGGTACGCCGCGTGGTGACACTCATGCGCTGACCCCTCTTTCCGGTGGTGAGGCTGGATGGGTGTGGTGGGGGGGTGCCCGTCGCGCCAGGCCGGGGATTCGTGAGTGAGCCACGCCACCTCCGGGAGCGCTCCCATGAGATTGCCGGCGGGTAACGGGAGTGTCAATAGGGCGATGGGAGCGTTCCCAGATCGTTACCGCTGATCACTCGGGCAACAGGCGTCCCATCGACACCTCCCGCAACCGGGCGGTTCAGCAGAAGCGGCGCAGCAGCGTGGTTGCCCGGTCCGGGTCAAAGCCCGACGGGTCGAAGGCGGCGCCCGCCCAGTCGCGCAGCATCGCGTGCCGGGAGCTGACCAGGTCACCCGCGTCGGCCTGGTCGTCCAGCGCCTCCAGGAGCGCCTGATAGCCCACCGGCCCGCCGATACCCTCCGGCGGGCAGGCCCGCTCGCCGGCCAGGCAGACCGGGTACCGCTCGTCGGGGTCGGCGGTCAGCGCGTCCTCCACGACCAGGTCGTGCTCCCACCAGTCGCCGAAGTCGTACGTGTAGGAGAACCGACTGCCCTTGCCGAGCACCGCGTCGAGCCGCACGTCCAACTCGTCGTGCAGCGCCAACTCACCGTCCGGGTCGGGCTCGCCGTACTGCATCGCATCGATCTCGAACGAGTGCAGGTGGCAGTCCCGCCAACCCATCGCGTGCTGCGCCACCCGGTGCAGCCGGTCCAGCGTGTAACCGGCCGGCACGAGCACCCGGCGCCACACCGGCGGCCGGGTCCCGGCGAGGGACATCTTCAGCTGGAAGATCTGACGCGGCATGCTGTCCTGTCCTCCCGCGGCTTAGGCTGCGAGCATGATCTGCCGAGCGTGCCGGGCCCGGCGACACGACGAGTGCCCGGGCCGGAACTGGTGCGACTGCCAGCACCGTACCGCCGAACCGACCCCTCCGGTCACCGGTCCGGCCGGCGAATGACCGTCAGAATTCCGATCCGACGGCTCTGGCCCGAGCCGTCGACGCAGCCGCTCGACGACGCCGCGCTGACCGTCCTCTACGGCCGCGCCGACCAGCCCCGGCTGCGAGTGAACTTTGTGACCAGCCTGGACGGCGCCGTCAGCGTGGACGGCTACTCCGCCGGGCTCTCCGGCGAGCCGGACAAGCGGGTGTTCGGCCTGCTGCGGATGGCCTGCGACGCCCTGGTGGTGGCCGCCGGCACGCTGCGCCACGAGGGGTACCGGGCGGTCCGCCTCGACGAACGCCGCCGCGCCTGGCGTCAGGCCAACGGACTGGCCGCGTACCCGACGCTGGTGGTCGTCTCCGGATCGCTGGACCTGGACCCGGCGCAGGCCGCGTTCGCCGACGCACCGACCCGCCCGGTCGTGCTCACCCACGCCGACGCCGACCCGCCGCCCGGACTGACCGACGTCGCCGACGTGCTGCGCTGCGGCACCGGGCGGGTCGACCTGGCCGCCGGCCTCGCCGAGCTGCACCGCCGCGGGCTCACCCAACTGCTCTGCGAGGGCGGCCCACACCTGTTCGGCGCGCTCACCGCCGCCGACCTGGTGGACGAGCTGTGCCTCACCGTCTCGCCGCTGCTCGCCGGGCCCGGCCCCGGCCGGATCACCGCCGGCGACGTCACCGCGCCCCGGCATCTGCCGCTGCGGCACGTGCTCGCCACCGAGGACGGCGTTCTCCTGCTCCGCCACGCCCGCCAGTAGGTCCCTCCGACGCCCGTCCCCGGCGGCCGGATTCCCGACGCGACTTCCGCCCACCTGGTGCGCCCGGTCGAACACCGAGCGTCATGAGTGTGACGGCGCATGGTGTCGTCCGCCGCGTCGCGTGGCGACCTGTCGTACTCCTCGGGCACTATGCACGTCATGCGCGCCGACCGTGATGCCCGAGCGACAGGGGTCGCCCGATGACCGACGCCGACCTCGACAACCCTGGCGAGGCGGTCGGGCGGGTGCTGGGCACCGCCGACGCCACCCCGTTGCAGTTCTGGACGGCCGTGGCGCCCGGCAGCTACCTCCAGCTCGACGACGTGGTGGTCACCCGACGCGACCTGCCCGACCGCGAGCCGGTGACGATCGCCGGGGTGGTCACCCAGGTCCGGGCCCGGCACGAGGGCGCCCAGTTCGACTCCGACGTGTTCGCCATCGCCGACGGCACACTGCCGGCGATGGTGCAGGAGGCGGCCGAGGTCACCACCACCCGGGTCGACCCGGAGCTCTACGTGCCGCCGACCCCGGGCGCGGTGGTGCACCGGGCCGAGGGTGACGCCCGGGCGCGCGCGCTGCACTTCGACCGGATGGAGCGGCGCATCCCGATGGGCATGGGTCGCGACGGTGTGCCGGTCTATCTCAACGCCGACTTCCTCGACGGCAGCCGGGGCGCGCACGTCTCCATCTCCGGCATCTCCGGGGTGGCCACCAAGACCAGCTTCGCCACCTTCCTGCTCTACTCGGTGTTCCGCTCCGGGGTGCTGGGCGGCGACGCGGTCAACGCCAAGGCGCTGATCTTCAACGTCAAGGGTGAGGATCTGCTCTTCCTCGACCACCCCAACACGCGCCTCGACGAGCCCACCCGCGCGGCGTACGCGAAGCTCGGGTTGAGCGCGGGCGCGTTCCCCGACGTGCGGGTGTACGCGCCACCGCGGGTCGGTGACGCGGCCGGCACGCCGGATGTGAGCAGCCGGCTCACCGGCGTCGACAGCTTCTACTGGACGCTGAGCGAGTTCTGCACCGACCGCCTGCTGCCGTACGTGTTCGCCGACGCCGACGACGAGCGCCAGCAGTACACGATGGTGGTTCACTCGGTGGCCGCGCACCTGGCCCGCTACGCCCAGCCCGCCGACGGCGGGGTGAGCATCGACGGGGTTCGGCTCGGCTCCTACGGTGACCTGGTCGACCACATCGTCGACCAACTCAACGACGACGAGACCCGCTCCGACTGGGCGGGCAGCGCGGTGGGGCTGGGCACCGTCAACGCGTTCGCCCGGCGGTTGATCGGCAGTAAGAAGGACCTGGCCCGGCTGATCCGTGGTGACCTCGCGGCCCGCCGCCCGCACTCGATCAACACCAGCGAGTCGGCGCAGGTCACGGTGGTCGACCTGCACAACCTGCCGGACCGGGCGCAACGGTTCGTGGTCGGTGTGACGCTGAAGAGCGAGTTCGACCGCAAGGAGAAGTCCGGCACGGCCAAGCCGCTGCTGTTCGTGGTCCTCGACGAGCTCAACAAGTACGCCCCACGGGAGGGCTCCTCCCCTATCAAGGAGGTGCTGCTCGACATCGCCGAGCGGGGCCGTTCGCTCGGGGTGATCCTGATCGGCGCGCAGCAGACGGCGAGCGAGGTGGAGCGGCGGATCGTCACCAACTCGGCGATCCGGGTGGTCGGTCGGCTCGATCCGGCCGAGGCGTCCCGCCCGGAATACGGCTTCCTGCCGCCCGCGCAGCGCCAGCGGGCGTTGCTGGCCAAGCCGGGCACCATGTTCGTCAACCAGCCGGACATTCCGGTGCCGCTCTGCCTGGAGTTTCCGTTCCCGGCCTGGGCCACCCGGGTTTCCGAGGCGGGCCGGGCACCATCGGAGACGCTGCGCTCGATCACCCAGTCCGCCGACCCGTTCGCCGTGGTGGGCTCCGGCGGCGGCACCACCGACGACGACATCCCGTTCTAGGGGGCCGGCAACCCATGAAGATCCTGCACACCTCCGACTGGCATGTGGGCAAGGTGCTCAAGGGGCAGTCCCGGGCCGACGAGCACAAGGCAGTGCTGGCCGGCGTCATCGAGATCGCCAATGCCGAGCGGCCGGATCTGGTGATCGTCGCCGGTGACCTCTACGACACCGCCGCGCCCAGTTCGGAGGCGACCCGTCTGGTCACCCGGGCGTTGACGGCACTGCGGCGGACCGGCGCGGACGTGGTGGCGATCGGCGGTAACCACGACAACGGCCCCGCGCTGGACGCGCTGCGCCCGTGGGCCGACGCCGCCGGCATCACGCTGCGCGGCGGGGTACGCGAAAATCCGGACGAGCACATCATCGACGGCACCACCGCCGGTGGCGAGCGGTGGCGGCTGGCCGCGTTGCCGTTCCTGTCCCAGCGGTACGCGGTGCGCGCGTTGGAGATGTACGAGCTGACCGCCGCGGAGACCAACCAGACGTACGCCGACCACCTGGGCCGGGTGCTGGGGCGACTGACCGAGGGGTTCACCGAGCCGGACCGGGTGCACCTGGTCACCGCGCACCTGACGGTGACCGGCGCGGCCACCGGTGGCGGCGAGCGCGACGCGCACACGGTGTTGGGTTACGCGGTGCCGGCCACCGTCTTCCCGGCCACCGCGCACTACGTGGCGCTGGGTCACCTGCACCGGGCGCAGCGGGTCGCCGGCCCCTGTCCGGTGCGGTACAGCGGCAGCCCGCTCGCTGTCGACTTCGGGGAGCAGGAGAACGTCCCCTCGGTGACGATTGTCGAGGTGACGGCCAGCACCGCCGCCCGGGTGCGGGAGGTGCCGGTGACGGCGGCGAGCGCGCTGCGGACGGTACGCGGCACCCTGGCCCAGCTCGCCGAGATCGAGGCGCCGGACGCGTGGCTGCGCGTGTACGTGCGGGAGCAACCGCGTGCCGGCCTGCGCGAGGAGGTCCAGGAGCTGCTCCCCCAGGCCCTGGAGATCCGGATCGACCCGGAGCTGGTGGCCGCGCCGGGCAGTGGCACGCGCATCGCCCAGCGCTCGGGGCGTTCGCCCCGGGAGTTGTTCGCCGACTACCTGAACAGCCGGGGCCACGCCGACGAGGGTGTCCGGGAGCTCTTCGACGAGCTTTTCGAGGAGGTCGAGCACTGATGCGTCCGATGCGGTTGGACATGGCCGGGTTCACGGTCTTCCGGGACGAGACCACAGTCGACTTCACCGACGCCGACTTCTTCGCGCTGATCGGCCCGACCGGTTCGGGTAAGTCAACCGTGTTGGACGCGATCTGCTTCGCGCTGTACGGCATGGTGCCCCGCTGGGGCGGCGCCCGGGGGTTGGCCAATGCTCTCGCCCCGTCGGCGACCGAGGCGCGGGTGCGGTTGGTCTTCGAGTCCGGCGGTGCCCGGTACGTGGCGACCCGGGTGGTCCGCCGGGACGGTCGGGGCAACGTGAAGACCGCGAACGCCGGGTTGCAGCTGATGCCGGCCGGCTTCGACGTGACCAAGCTGGACACCGGTCTGAGCCCGGACGACCTCGGCGAGGTGGTGGCCGGCACTCCCGCCGAGATGGAGCAGGCGGTGCTGGAGGCGGTCGGGCTGCCGTACGAGCAGTTCACCAGCTGTGTGGTGCTGCCACAGGGGCAGTTCGCCGACTTCCTGCACGCCAAGCCGGCGACGCGGCAGCAGATCCTGGTCAATCTGCTGGGCCTCGGCGTCTACGAGGACGTGCAGAAGAAGGCGACGGCGCGCGCCGCGCAGGCGGAGGCCCGGTTGGAGGCGGTCGACCAGCTGCTCGCCGGGTTGACCGGCGTGGACGACGAGGCGTTGGCCGAGGCCGACGCCCGGGTCGCTCGGATGACCGAGCTGGCGGCCGCGGTGGCCGAGGCGGTGCCGGAGTTGGCGGCGGCGCGGGTCACCGCACGGGAGGCCGCGGCGGCGCTGACCGCCCTGGACGACGAGCTGACGGTGCTGACGGGGGTGCGGGCGCCGGCTGGGGTGGCCGCTGTCGCCCGCGCGGTCACCGCGGCGCGGGCTGAGGCGGAGGCGGCGGCGACCGGGGTGTCGCTGGCCGAGGAGCGGGAGGAGAAGCTGCGCGGCGAGCTGGCCGGCGCCGGTGACGAGAGCGCGCTGCGCCTGCTGCTGCGGGCGTACGACGATCGGGACCGGCTGGCCGGCGAGGCCGACACGGTCCGCGAGGCGGTGCGCACGGCGCACGGCGAGCACACCACGGCGGTGGCGGCGCTGGCCGACGCCCGTGCGGTCGCCGAGCGGGCCGACGCGGAGCTGGAGGCGGCCTTCCGGGCGCACGAGGAGGCGAAGGCCGCCGACCTGGCGGTCAGCCTGCGGGTGCACCTGCATGTGGGCGCGGCGTGCCCGGTGTGCGAGCAGCCGGTGGCCGAGGTGCCGGCGGTGCCGGCCGATTCGGCGGTGGCCGCCGCGACGGCGGCCGGCAAGGCCGCGCGGGCCGCGACCAAGGCCGCGCAGGAGACGGTGCGGCAGCGGGACGCGGCGGCGCGTGAGCTGGAGCGGCTGCTGGTGCAGGCGCGGGCCCGGCAGGAGCAGTTGGAGGCCCGGCTGGCCGAGCTGGACGGGCAGCTTTCCGGGGCTGCCGAGCCGGCCGTGCTGCGCCGGGAGTTGGCCGAGCACGCCCGGTTGCGGGGCGCGCTGGACGAGGCGGCGACGGCGGTCCGGGCCGGTCGCGAGACCGCTCGCCAGGCCCGAGCCGCTGTGGATGCCGCCGAGGAGCGGCTGCGGGCGGCGTGGCGGGCCTTCGACACCACCCGGGACGGGTTGGCCCGGTTCGGTCCCCCGGCGACCGACCGGGACGATGTGGCCGCCGCCTGGTCGACGCTGACCGGCTGGGCGACCAGTGAGGCGGACCGTCGCCGCGCCGACCGGGACGGTCGGGCCGCTGCCGTGGCGGCGGCCGAGTCGGTGGCCGACGGGGTGCAGCGGGCCATCGCGGCCATCTTCGCCGACGCCGACGTGTCGGTGGGGGACGATCCGGTGCACGCGGCGACGGTGGCGGTGGAGCGGGCCGACGCCGACCGGCGGCGGCTGCACGAGCGTCGCGAGCAGGCCGGCGCGTTGCGCGAGCAGCGGGCGGGGCACGAGCGGGAGGCGCAGGTGGCGCGCGCGCTCGCCGGGCACCTGCGGGCCAACAACTTCGAGCGGTGGTTGCTGGCCGAGGCGTTGGACCTGCTGGTGGACGGTGCGTCGGGGATTCTGCGGGAGTTGTCCAACGGGCAGTACGAGCTGGTGCACGACAAGGGCGAGTTCGTCGTCGTCGACCACCACGACGCCGGGCTGCGTCGGGGGGTGCGCACCCTCTCCGGTGGTGAGACGTTCCAGGCGTCGCTGGCGTTGGCGTTGGCGCTCTCCGAACAGTTGGCCGGGATGTCCACCACGGCGGCGAGCCTGGAGTCGATCGTCCTGGACGAGGGTTTCGGCACCCTCGACGCCGCCACGCTGGACACGGTGGCGGCGACCCTGGAGAACCTGGCGGCCCGGGGCGATCGGATGGTCGGCGTGGTCACCCACGTGCCGGCGTTGGCCGAGCGGATCCCGGTCCGCTTCGAGGTGCGCAAGGACGCCCGCTCGGCCCGGGTGGAACGGACCGGCCGGTGAGCGCGAGGAGTGCAGCGAAGCGGAGCCCCGCAGTCGCGAACGAAGGACCAGCCCGGTGAGCGCGAGGAGTGCAGCGAAGCGGAGCCCCGCAGTCGCGAACGAAGGACCAGCCCGGTGAGCGCGAGGAGCGCAGCGCGGATGGGACGGGCTGGCCGGTGAGTGACGCCGCGTTCTTCGTGGACTCGTGGGATCCGGCGTACGGGGCGTCGTTCGAGGCGTCAGCGGCCGGCCCGGCCGCGCCGAGCAGCGCCCAGGTCGACGCGGACGTGGAGCTGCCCGCCGTGGACTGGCGGGCGATCGGGGTACGCCCCGGGGTGCGCGCACCCGACGTGGTGTTGCTGGTCGACGGGGTGCGTCGGATCGACGCGAGCATCTGGACGGCCGAGACCGACGGCGGGTCGTTTCCCGGCTTGGCCGCCTCGTACGCGGCCGGGGTGGTCCGCTGTGACCTGGGCCGGGGCGCGGCGCAGTTGGCGGGCACCCAGGTTGGCAGGGGGCTGTTCACCGCGAGCCCGTCGGCGCAGGATGTGGTGGCGGGCGCGATCCGTTACCCGGTGCACCGGGTGGGTGGCACCGGTGAGTTGGCGAAGCTTCCGGCCGCCGTGCAGGGTCCGCTGACCGCGTTGGAGGTGGCGGTGTCCGACGCGGCCCGGGTCGACGGTGACCTGTTGGTGGTGGACGGCCCGTTGCGCAGTCGTCGGCAGTTGCCGCGCACTCTGGGCTACATCAAGACGCAGCACAGTCAGTACCTGGATGCCCGGCTGACCGCCGTGGTGACCGGGATGGCGTCGGGTGAGCGGTCCCCGGTGTTCCGGCTCGGCACCGCCTGGGGTGGTTGGTCGTGGTATTTGCGACTGCCGGTGGCGATCGGCGCGCCGTGGGCGGGCATCGTCCGGGTGGAGTGCTCCGCCGACCTGCCGGTCGAGGCGGCGATCGAGCTGGCCGATCTGTCGTTGGTGACCCTCCCGCGCTTCGCGTCCACCCCGTACAAGGATCCGCGGGCCCCGCAGAATTTGATCCCGATCGCCGGCCTGGAGCGCCGACTGCGGGCCCTGCTGGGTGATTCCCGGCTGCTGCACCGCGCGTTGACCGCAGCGGCCCGCGCCGCCCGTTGAACGCGGATACTGGTTCCGATGGGGCGTAAACGGACGACTGACCGGGTGGTCGAGCAGGTGGACACCGGGCTGGCGGAGCTGGTGCCGGATCCGGACCGGGCCGGCTCGTGGACGTTGCTGCTGGATGGCGCGCCGCAGTCGCACGTCGATCTGACCGACCCCACTCACCTGGAGTTCGAGTACGTGCGTCGGCTGGCTGCGGCCGTGGATCTGGTCGCGCCGGCCGGTGCGCCGCTGCGGGTGCTGCATCTGGGTGGTGGCGCCCTGACCCTGCCCCGGTACGTCTCCGCCACCCGGCCGGGGTCGACCCAGCGGGTCTCCGAGGTGGATGCCGCGCTGGTGGAGTTGGTCCGTCGGGCGTTGCCGTGGCCGTCGGACCCCCGGTTGAAGGTTCGGGTGCAGGACGCCCGGGCGGTGTTGGCGTCGACCCGGGAGGCCAGCTACGACGTGGTGGTCGCCGACGTGTTCGCCGGTGCGCGTACTCCTGCCCATCTGACGTCGCTGGAGTACGCGGCCGAGGTGGCCCGGGTGCTCCGTCCCGACGGTTGGTATCTGGCGAACCTGGCCGACGGCCCGCCGTTGCGGCACGCCCGGGGGCAGGTCGCCACGGTCCGGTCGGTGCTGCCGCAGGCGTGTCTGGTCGGTGATGCGGCGGTGCTGCGCGGGCGCCGGTACGGCAATCTGGTGCTGGTCGCCGGGCGGTCCCAGCCGCCGGTGCCGGAGTTGACCAGACGGGCCGCCGGTGACTGGTTTCCGGGACGGGTGGTGGCCGGCGACGACCTGGACCGTTTCGCCGGTGGTGCGCAGGTCGTGCGGGACGCCGACGCGACGGGTTCGGATCCGCCACCGGCAGGGCTGTTCTCGGTACGCCGCTGATCGTCCACTCACCGGCGGGCGCGGAAGTTTTTTCGCCGTTTGTTGATCCGTTGGGACCGGTGCTGCGTACCACCGGGCGGCCCACCTCGTGGGCCGGCGTTGGTCACGGACATCCCGGAGGTCTGCATGCACGCGGTGGCGGCCGGTTGGCATGGCGACGCGGTCCGCGCTGACTGGTTGTCGGCGCGACCCTCGTCACGGTCGACCTCGTCTGCCCGGGGGGTCGACGCGAGAGCGACGTCTCGCCAGAATGGTCCGGTGACGCCGCGACCGGCGCCCGGACGCCATCAGGCGACATCAACCGAGGCCAGCCACTCCGACCAGTTGATCCGTCAGCTCTACGCCGAGCACGCCGGCCCGTTGCTGATGTTCGTCATGCGTCTCACCGGGGGGGACCGG
Source organism: Micromonospora sp. NBRC 107095 (assembly GCF_030269705.1). NCBI lineage: Bacteria > Bacillati > Actinomycetota > Actinomycetes > Micromonosporales > Micromonosporaceae > Micromonospora > Micromonospora sp. NBRC 107095. The sequence continues at coordinate 1,935,853 of NZ_BSTU01000001.1, read as the reverse complement.
CAGCGCGCGGAGGACATCGTCCAGGAGACGCTGCTGCGGGCCTGGCGCAACGCTCACCGACTGGGCGCCCAGGGGCAGGGTTCGTTGCGGCCGTGGTTGGTCACTGTGGCCCGCCGCATCGCCATCGACGAGCACCGCAGCCAGGAGGCCCGGCCGCCGGAGACGTACGACCGGGACCTCACCGCGTTCGCCGAGGCGGACAGCACGGACCGGGTGCTGCGCACCATGACGGTGGCGGACGCGCTGCGTACGCTCAGTCAGTCGCACCGGGAGATCCTGATCTCGACGTACTTCCGGGGGCGGACGGTGCCGGAGGCGGCCGAGGAGTTGGGCCTGCCGCTGGGCACCGCCAAGTCGAGGGTCTACTACGCGCTGCGCGCGCTGCGCACGGCTTTGCAGGAGCGGGGGGTGACAGAATGAGCCGGCCGGACCACATGGACGTCGCGGCGTACGCGCTCGGTGTGCTCGACGAGCAGGACACTGAGCGGTTCGAGGAGCATCTCGCCACCTGCTGGGCGTGCGCGGCCGAGTTGGAGACGATGGTGCCGGTGGTCGGGCTGCTCTCCGACATCGACGGCGAGACGATGATGGCGCTGGAGCAGACGGCGACGGATCCGGCCCTGCTGGACCGGACGCTCAGCGCGGTCCGGGCGGATCGGCGGCGTACCCGGTTTCGTCAGATGCTCGCGACGGCCGCCGCGGTGGTGGTCTTGGGCGGTCTGACCGGGTACGGCTTTGTCAGTGTGACGGGCAACGAGCAGCCGCCGGGGGTGCTTGCCGAGCCGACGCCGAGCGCGCCCAACGATCCGCCGACGAGCGCGCCGACGGCCGCGCCGAGCGGCCCGGGTGTGGGTGGCACCGAGGTGGAGGGTGACCAGGTCGAGGCGACCGACCCGACCACCGGTGTGCAGACCACCATGTTCCTGGTGACCAAGGACTACGGCACCCGGATCAATTTCAGCTTGCGGAAACTGCCCGGCCCGCGCGTCTGTCGTCTGGTGGTGGTGCGCAAGAACGGCAGCACGGAGGTCATCTCGAGCTGGTCGGTGCCGGATGGCGGCTATGGCACCAGCACCCGGCCGCAGGGGCTCGAACTGAGTGCCTCGACGTCGGCTCTGCCGGAGGGCATCAAGCAGCTCCAGGTGCAGTCGGTGGATGCCAACGGCGTGGCGAGTCCGCTGGTCACCGTGCCCTTGTAGGCGCGCCTTCCGCATCGGCGCCGGTCATTTCCACACTGACCGGCGCCGATCTGTCGTTGCGGACGGCATCCCCCGCGGGGCGTACGCAGCGCAGCCGGAAACGGTTCAATCGGTTTACGTGAAATTGACCACTGTTACTGCTTCAACCTTGACAGCCCTCTCCCCGTACCTATGGGTGAACTGTCAAGAATGAGGAGGGCACGTGGCACAGATGAAGCGGACCGTCATCGTCGCGAGCGCGATGGTCGCACTAACGGCCTGCGCTCCCGCGGGTTACGACCCCGCGAACTCGAGCGCGGCGGAGCCGGTCGCCGTCGCCGCGGCCGAGCCCACCGCGACGGTTGAACCTGAGGTCTCGGCGTCCGCGGAGGCGCCGGCCGCCGACGCGCCGCCCGCGGACGTCGACCTGACCGAGAAGTTGGTCGGTAAGAGCGTCGCCCGGATGGGCAAGGTGGTCACCGACCAGGACGGCTGGATCCTGTACCGCTTCGACAAGGACACCGCCGACCCGCCGTCGTCGAACTGTGTCGACAAGTGCGCCGAGGTGTGGCCCCCGGCACTGACCGACGGCAACCCGGAGCTCACCGGCGTCTCCGACGACAAGGTCGGCAGCGTGACCCGGCAGGACGGCACCCGTCAGCTCACCGTCGGCGGCTGGCCGGTCTACCGCTACATCGGTGACAAGAAGCCCGGCCAGTGGAAGGGCCAGGCTGTCGGTGGCACCTGGTTCGTGGTCCAGCCGGACGGCAAGAAGAACCTGAGCTGCCTGCCCAAGGGCACCCCGAAGGCGGTCGCGCCGCCGTCGGACAGCGGCTCCAACGACGCCGGTGGCTCGGGCTACTCGTACTGAGCCTGACCGCCCGCGAGGGCACGGTGGTCGGTCGTCGCCGGGGAGGGCGCGACCGGCCACCGTCGTGTCCGGGGTCGGTCAGGCCCGTTCCCACGGGCTCGGCACCGGGAAGTACGTCTCCAGGAACGGGATGAGCAGCGCCATCTGCGCGTCGAGGTCCTCCTCGACGGAGAACGCGTCGTTGAGGCAGAACACCTGCCGGTCCCGGCGGGCGAGCAGGTGCGCCAACCGGGCCGGGGTGTCCGGGTGGGACAGCTCGGCGATGGTGTACCGCAGGTCCCCCGGTGCCGCGCGTCCGGTGTGGAACGCGTAGTAGTGGTGCAGCGACGAGGCGATCGACAGGTCGTCCATGCTACGGAACTGACTCGCCGCGGTCCGCCGGTACTGCTGCGGGAACGTCTGCTCGATCTCCTGGAGCACGCTGCGCCGCAGCGCGTGCGGCATGTGCTTCATCTTCTGGGTCAGCACGGTGCCGAACCGCTCCGCGATCAACGCGCGGTTGTTCTTCCCGGCCGCCGAGGACGGGATGTCCCCGGCGGTGGGTGGCCCCGGCGGCACCAGCGCCGGCGAGGGGAAGAACCGGGAGATGCCGTTGGCCAGGAAGAAGTCCTGGGGCAGCACCTCGGTGCCGAGGAAGACGTCGTCGTTGAAGTACAGGAAGTGCTCGGAGAGCCCGTCGATGTGGTGCAGTTGACTCTCGATGGCGTGCGAGTTGTACGTCGGCAGCACCGTCGGGTCGGTGAAGATCTCCCGGTGGCTGACCACCCGCAGCCCGCTGGCGGACGGGTCCAGCCAGGCCGGCACCTGGTCGTCGGTCACCACGTAGACGTGGCGTACCCAGGGCGCGAAGAGGTGCAGCGACCGCAGCGAGTAGCGCAGCTCGTCGCGGCTGAGGAAGCGGGCCGCGTTGGCCGCCTCCGCGTGGTACGGCACCCCGGCCACCTCGGCCCGTCGCCGTAGCCAGGCCGGGTCGGTGCCGTCGACCCAGGTGTAGACCACGTCGACCGGGAACGGCACGTCGTCGGGGCGCGGTGCGGCGAACTCCGGACGGGTCCAGGCGGTGGCGGGCGCCGAGGGGGGTGCGATCCCGGTGAACCGCGACTCCGGTACGAGCACCAGCGGCGCCGCCACTGTCACCTGTTCGGCCACGGCGTTGGGCCGCGGCGCGACGAGCGTGTCACCCTCCCGGGTCCAGAACTCGACGTCGCACCCGTACGCCTGCCCCAGCACCAGCCGCCGCTGGGGGTCCGTCCAGTACCAGGTCAGCCGTACCACCGGGGCGTCCGCCAGCCGGTCCCAGGTCTTCGTCTCGAACCCGGCGGCCGGCTGGCCGGTGCTGTCCGGCACCGAGACGTAGCCGGGGACCCGGCCGCAGGCGGCGGCGAGCGCGGCACACGCCTGCGCGCGGTGCGTGGCCTCGACAGCCACCACCGACGAGCGGTGAGACTGCCCCCGCACCCGGAAATGGGGTACGCCGGCCTCGTCGAGCGCCGCCGTCACCGCGGTGAGATTGTCCAGCCGTGCCATCAGCGGGGTGACCGACGCCCCGATCCGGGCCACCCGGGGCCCCCGGTCGGCGGTGACGACCACCCGGTCCGCGCCGGCCAGCAACTCCGGCTGGCGGCGGGCCAGCCGCTCGCCCCGGCGCTCGGAGAGGTGACCGTCGCGGGCGGCCCGGGCGACCCACTGCTTCAGCTGGTGCCGGGCCCGGGGGCTCACCTTCGTCGCGATGGCACGCCGGGTCTGCGGGCTGAGCACCCGGCGGTACACCTCCACGAACCCGGTGGGTTCGGCCAGTGCCCGGGGTGGGTCCCCGTGCGGGGGCGTCGGGCCGGTCACTGCTGCGGACCCGGCAACGCCGCGATGGCGGCGGCCACCCGTTGGGAGTTGTTGCGGTCCTGAACGGCGAAGAAGTCGGCGGCCCGGCGCGAGTACTCCTCCTCGCGGACACAACCGTTCTCCAGGTAGCGGACGATCGCGGTCACCGTCTCCTGCGCGGTCGCGCAGACCGGGCCGAACCCGTGCTCACCGTGTTCGAAGTAGCCCTTGCGGTAGCCGCCGATGGAGAAGTACTCCTCCTTGTCGAAGTGGGCGTAGATCAACGGGGTGCCCAGGTAGGCGACGTCGAAGGCAGTGGACGAATAGTCGGTGATGAAGAGGTCGCACTGCCGCAGGGCGTCCTGCACGCTGCGCTGCGTCTGGTCCACTACGGAGAACGCGGGGTCCGCCGGCACCATCGCCGTCGACACGTTCCGCATCTCGTAGTGCGGAAGGAACTCCAGGGTGTACCCGTGCTGCCGCAGGCTGAGTCGCAACTCCTCACTACCGAACAGCTCGCTCAGGAAGCGGGCGTACGCGGACGTGTCGAACGGGAACCTGGGGCGCAGCGCGGGGTTGTACGAGGGGCTGACCAGGTAGCTGCGCCAGGTGGGCATCAGCAGGATCCGCCGGCCGCCCCGGTCCGGGACCAGTGCGTCAAAACGCGGGAACCCCAACCGCTGGGCCGCGTCGCCGTAGTCGAACTGCTTCGCCGCGTACTCGGCCTCCTGGCCGGCCGCGGCGACGAACAGGTCGACGCCGGTCTTGGCCCGGTGCAACCCGCCGCTGACGTCCTTGTCCGTGACGCCGTGCTGCAGGAAGACGCGGGCCGGGGCGATCCGCCAGTTGAGGTGCTTGAGGTACGCCCCCCGCTCCCAGCTGGACGGGAGCATGTAGGAGTCGATGTCGTAGGAGTTGATCAGCTTGCTGGCGTGCAGCATGAGGAACTTGTGCCGGAACGAGTCGTACGTGACGACATTGCCGAGCCCTCGCAGCCGCTCCCGGTCCGGGCTGTCGCGGGCGATCACGTAGTAGGCATTCCGCTTGCGCTCGACCTTGCGAAGGTGTCGGAACAGGTGCCAGGAGTTGTCCTGGGCGGTGTCCTTGCGCTCCCCGACGAGCCAGATGTCGCGCCCGCGCATCAGCGGCTCGGTGATCAGACGCAGCAGGCGCTGCTTCCAGAAGGGCCGGCGGGACACCACGTGTCGAAGGTCCTTGCGCACCAGCATCCGCCGCCACCGCCGCCGGCCGGCGGCGCCACCGCCCCGCTGTACCAGCAGAGTGGCGTTCTCCCGCCCGGCGAAGCCCGGCAGGATCCGGGTGTCCCCGGCGAGCTTCATCCCCGCGTCCCGCAGGAAGGCGGCGGAGATCAGACACTGCCGCGACGCCTGGCCCGTCTCGGTCAGGAAGACGAGCCGCAGGAGGTGGCTGCCGGTGCGCATCTGCGCGACGGGCACCTCGGCCACGAATCCGGACCACTCCCGGCTGTCGTCGGCGGACTTCAGGTCGCTGCGCCGCTCGATCGTGGCGGGCACCGTCAGCTTACTGCCCCGCAAGCGCAGCCCGAGGGGGGTACGGATCGGTCGGTGCATGGGCAGGCCGTTGATCTGCACATGCCCGGACAGCTTGAGGGCGTCACCCGACTCGGTCAGCCGCGCCTGTTCCAACCGCACCGACACCGCGCTGACCTTCGTCAACGGAAGCAGAGCCGGGGTGACCGGGTAATCGAGGTGCAGCTCGCCACCGCAGGCGACGACGCCCTGCACCCGCTCCCACGGGCGCGCGAACAGCTCGAAGTCGTACGTCTTGAAGGCGAGGTAGGCCACCCGGTGCCGGGTGTCAGCGCTCCAGCGGGCGATGAAGGCCGGATCGACGTCCTGGTAGATCTGCGTGCACTTCTCGAATATCCGCCACAGCGCGGCCTCGTCGAACAGGGTGTGCGCGCGCATCGCGAAACCCTGGTAGCTGCGCACCAGGAAGCGTTCCAGCACCTCGCGGCGGAAGACGTCCAGCTCGGGCCGGAGACCGGCGAGGGTTTCGCAGAGTTCCAGGTGGTCCCAGTAGTTCTGTTCCCGCAGGAACAGGTTGTCCATGATGGAGTTGCCGGTGTCCCGACGGCGGTACTGGTAGACCACCGTGTCGACCAGGGCGATGCCCTCGGCCTTGAGCAGCATCGGGATGGCCAGGAAGGCGTCCTCGAAGTGGACACCCTCGCGGAACCGCAGGCCGTGCTGTCGCAGTTGGGCGAGGTCGTACAGCTTGTGGCACGGGCCGGCGTCGAAGATCAGATCGGGTGCGTCGACGACGGTTTCCAGCAGCCGATCGCCCTTGCCGAACGGCTTCTTCCAGAGGAACGCGGTCGGCTTCGGAAAGGTGTCCATGTCGCCGATGGCGATGCTGGCCTTGTGGGTCACGATCGCCTTGAGTAGCACCTCGATGGCTCGCGGCGGCAACAGGTCGTCGGAGTCGACGAACGCCACGTACGGGGTGTCGGCGAGGTCGAGCGCCAGGTTACGGGCCGCCCCCGGCCCGCTGTTGGGCTGTTGCAGGGCGGTCACATTCGGGTGTTCCGCCGCGAACTGCTTGACCAGCAGGTCGGAGCCGTCGGTACTGCCGTCGTCGACCAGGATGACGTGACACTGACGGAAGACGGTCTGCGCGGCGATCGACCCCAGTGTCTCGGGCAGGTAGTCGACGACGTTGTAGACCGGAACGATGATCGTGACCTGCGGGGCGGGGTCTACCACTCTGGACTCCACGGGAAAGGGTGCGGGAAACGCGGGGGGAACATCGGCTGGCACGGGCTCACTCGTCGCGACGGAGCAGGACCGACTTGAAGTCGGTGACCGTGTTGAGCATGTTGTTGGGCATGGTGGGAGCGTCGATCGGGGCGCCCCGACGGGCGTCCTGCACCGAGCGGTACGAGCGCCGCCACAGCTCCCCGGCGCCCACGCTCCGCCGCTCCGCCACCACGTCGTCCGGCAGCTCGAACGGGGCGGGGAAGGGCAGGTAGCGCGGCAAAAAGTCGGCCAGCATCCGCTCCTGCTCGGCGAACGTCCGAGGGTCGGAGTCGGTGTCGTTGAGGCAGAACACGTCGCGGTTGCGGCGGGCCAGCAGCTCGGCCAGTCGGGCGGGGGTCGAGGGGTGGCCCAGGTCGGCGTACTCGTACTCGATGTCGCCGGGGACGGCCTGCGCGGTCAGGAACGCCCAGTACTGGTGCAGCGACGACGGGATGGACAGGTCGCCGTGGTGCCGGAACCGGTGCCGCGCGGTGGCCATCACCTCGTCCGGCAGCGTGCCCTCGATCTGCTGCATGATGCTGCGGCGCAGCGCGAACGGGGTGTGCTTCATCTTCTGCGTGATGGTCACGCCGAACTGCCGCTGGATGTGCCGGCGGTTGTTCTTCCCGGCGGCCTTCACTGGCGGGTCCTCCGGCTTCGCCTCGCCCAGGCCGAACTGGGCCGGCGAGGGGAAGAACTTCGCGATCCCGTTGGCATGGAAGAAGTGGTTGGGCAGCAGCGGGCGACCGAGGAACACGTCGTCGTTGAGGTAGAGAAAGTGTTCGGACAGGCCGTCGATGCGGTGCAACCGGGACTCGATGGCGTGCGAGTTGTACGACGACCGGCCGCCGAGGTCGGCGAAGAGTTCGGCGTGCGAGACCACCGTGATCATCGGGTGGCTCGGGTCGAGCCAGCTCGGCAGTTGGCTGTCGGTGATCAGGAAGATCCGCCGCAGCCAGGGCGCGAAGCTGTGCAGCGACCGCAGCGAATACCGCAGCTCGTCGCGGTTGTGATAGCGCGAGGAGTTCGCGGCGACCGCGTGCAGCGGGCCTTCGGGACCGCCGAGCGCCAACGACTTCCGCTTCAGCCACTGCGGGTCGGAGCCGTCCACCCACGTGTAGACGGCGTCGATCGGGAAGCCGATCCGGTCCGGCGCTCGGACGGCCAGGTCCCGGCGGGTGCCGTAGGTGTGGTCGTCGGCCTCGGGAACGAAGTGGCTCATCAGCGCCGCCGCCACCCGGACCGGCTGCGCCCGGGCGGGTGCCTCGTCGACGACCCCGTTGCGCCGCGGCGCGCGGACCATGTCCCCGTGCCGGCTCCAGAACTCGATCTCGCAGGCGAACTGTGCGCCGAGGACCACACCGGCGCGGGCGTCGGTCACCGGGAAGCAGACCTGGATCACCTCGGTCGGGGTGGCGTCCGGTTGGTCCCGACGGGGCTGGACCTGTACCACCCGGACGTCCGCGCCGGCCAGCGCCGGCGCGGAGCGGATCAGGCGTTGTACCGCCGGCCGGTGGTCGTCCAGGACCGCGACGGTGCTGCGCAGGTGGTCGTCGTTACGGATGCAGTGGTATTCGATGCCGGCCGCGTGCAGCGCGGTGGTGACGGCCGTGAGGTTACGGTGCCACTGCTGCAACGGGGTCGCCGCGGCGACGACCTCGGCACGGGTGCGAACGCCACCGTCGGTCACTGCCACCCGGGCGCCGAGGGGATGCACCGTGTCGCCGCCGCGCGGGCGGGAGAGCGTCTGCACCAGGCCCATCCGCCGGTGCGCGGGCAGCAGGCCCATCAGCCGCCGCCGGGCCGGTGACGGCAGGAGTCGGTAGATCTTCAGGGCGATCATGAGCTGGGCCGTCCGTTCGCTACGGCCGCCTCGTCAGCGGGCACCGTTCAGCCCTGCGTACGGTTGGCGGGGCGACGTCCCACTCGCGATGATTCGACACACATCCGTGCGGCCATCACTGCATGCCTTTCCACAGATCCCCCGTTGACACCGCGTGGCGATCTGACGTCCGACCGCGCATCGGCTGGCGGCGGACACCGATCTCCGGGCCGGACCGCGTTCTCCCGTGAGGGTCGACGCTGGCCGCCGCAGGTGGCCCGGGGCAGTGCATTTTACCTGCAGGCCATCAAACAACCACATGATCGATACCTGGCCTACAGGCAAAAATGGCATAAGGACGGTATGGGGGCATTCGAGAAGATAATCCTGGCCATTCGGGTGGTTCAATGACACCGGGTCGGTCGACTGACCGTGCCCTCGCGAAGCTGCTCAACTCCGCGCGCGACCGGTACGGCCGATCACCGGCCACTGCCGTGACCTGGCAGAGTAGCGGGGTGACCGAGACCGGACCCGCCGCGACGAGGGTGCTGCACCCACCGGTCGGCTACCGGCTGACCGCCTCGGTCCGCGCCCTCACCTTCAGCCCGTACGACCCGTGCGCCCGGGTGGCGGCCGGCAGCTTCTGGTGGGCGACCCGCACCCCGGTCGGTCCGGCCACGCTCGCGCTGCGGCCAGCCGGCGGGGAGTTGCTCGCCGAGGGCTACGGGCCGGGGGCCGAGCACGTCGTCGCCCGCGCCGACGCGATCGCGGGACTGCGCGACGACCTGACCGGCTTCACCGAGTTGGCCTCGGCGCACCCGCTGGTCGCCCGGCTGGCCCGCGAGCACCGGGGGCTCCGGATGCCCGCCACCGGGCAGGTCTTCCCCCGGCTGCTGCGCGCGGTCTTCGAACAGAAGGTCACCGGCAAGGAGGCCTACCGGGCGTACGCGGCAATGGTGCGGCACTTCCGGGAACCGGCTCCCGGCCCGTTGCAGCCGCTGCTCCTACCGCCCGAGGCCGCCGCGGTGGCCGCCACCCCGTACTGGGTGTTCCACCCGTTCGGGGTGGAGCAGCGTCGGGCCGACACGCTTCGTCGCGCCGCGGCGCTCGCCGACCGCCTGGAGCGCAGCACCGACGCCACCGACGCCACCCGCCGGCTCACCGCGATCCCCGGCATCGGGCCGTGGACGGCCGCCGAGGTGGTCCGGATCGCCTACGGGGACCCGGACGCGGTCAGCGTCGGCGACTACCACATCCCGAACACGGTGGCCTGGGCGCTGGCCGGCGAACCACGGGGAGACGACGCCCGGATGTTGGCCCTGCTGGAGCCGTTCCGAGGTCACCGGGGCCGGGTGTGTCTGCTGCTGGAGGCCGCCGGCATCCGGGCGCCGAAGTACGGCCCGCGTGCCCCGATCCGGTCGTTCGCCGGCTACTGACCCGTTGAAGCGGACGGGGCCAGCCACCGATGCGACGGCGGCGGGAGAGGCCGGCCGTCAGCCCCGCTCGCAGCGACGCCCCAGCCCGTCGGCCTCCATCCGCAGGTAACGGCGGAGCAGCCCGCCGTACAGCCAGCCGATCAGGCCGGCCAGCGGACCGGACTGGTCGATGGCCAGTTCGACGCGGGTACGCCCGTCGGGCAGCGACAGCAGCCGGTGCTCCCCCGTGGTCCGCACACCCGGCGCGGCGGAGACCCACACGAACTCCCGCCGCTCGGTCAACTCGGTGACCCGCCACACGGCCGGCCGCAGCTTCGGCTGGGTCAGTCGCGCGGTCGCGCCGACGGCGAGCGGCCCCGGCTCCCCCCGCTCGGCCTGGGTCACCGAGTCGGTCCACTCGGGCCAGCGCCCCACGTCGACGAGCACCGCCCAGACCTGCTCGGCGTCCGCGGCGATCTCGGTATCGGCCTCGAACCGCATCACGTTTCCTCCCCGGCGGCGCCGCTCGGCACCGCCCCGGGTACGGACGAGGCCGCCGCGAGCATTGTGACAGCCCGATCCTCCTCAGTGGAGGCAGGCGGCCGGCCCGCGGTCAGGCGGCCTCGTGCAGGTCGGCCAGGGTGAGTGGGGTACGCCGACGCAGCAGTTCCTCCAGCTCCGGCACCGAGCCGACCTCGCCCAGCACGTTGCGGCCGCCGCCGAACCGCTCCGGGTAACGGCGGGTCAGCCGGAAGCGGTAGCGGCCCCGGATCAGCTCGACGCTCACCCGCCACCGCCCGCAGCAGTCACAGACCCACTCGGACACCTGGCGAAAGTAGCTCTGACCTGGGGTTATTCGATTCGCCCGGTCGGGACGAGCGACGCGTAGGCGGACACGCCACCCCGGCACCCACGGTGATCTGCCTCACGGCTGTCGGCACCGTCTGATTGACTGGTCGGCGTGGACCTGCCGATCAACCCGCCGGTCGAGCCGATGCTGGCCAAGAGCGTTCCCAAGCTGCCCACCACGCCCGGGGTGACCTACGAGCCCAAGTGGGACGGGTTCCGGTGCATCGTGTTCCGCGACGGCGACGAGGTCGAGTTGGCCAGCCGGGGCGGCAAGTCGATGACCCGATACTTCCCCGAGGTGGTCGAGCAGGCCCGCCGGCAGTTGCCGCAGCGGTGCGCGGTCGACGGGGAGTTGATCGTGATCCGGCGCGACGGGCCGAGCGGCCAGCCCCGGCTGGATTTCGAGCTGCTGGCCCAGCGCGTCCACCCCGCCGCGTCCCGGGTGAAGATGCTGGCCGAGACCACCCCGGCCGACTTCGTCGCCTTCGACCTGCTGGCCATCGGAGACGAGGCGCTGCTCGACCAGCCGTACCCGCGCCGCCGGGAACGGCTGGTCGAGGCGCTGGCCGGGGTGCGTCCGCCGGTGCACGTCACCCAGGTCACCACCGATCCGGACACCGCCCGGCGCTGGTTCGACGTCTTCGAGGGCGCCGGGCTGGACGGGCTGATCGTCAAGCCGGCCGACCTGCCGTACGAGCCGGGCAAGCGACTGATGTTCAAGGTCAAGCACGCCCGCACCGCTGACGCCGTGGTGGCCGGCTTCCGCTGGCACAAGTCCGGCCCGGTGGTCGGTTCGCTGCTGCTCGGCCTGTACGACGACGCCGGGGTCCTGCACCACGTGGGCGTGAGCGCGTCGTTCAGCATGGCCCGCCGCGCCGAGTTGCTCGACGAGCTGGCGCCCTATCGGGACACCGGCGGCGAGCACCCGTGGGTGCACGGCGACCACGAGCGCGGCCAACGCATCCCGGGTGGGGTGAGCCGGTGGACCGGCACGAAGAACCTGGAGTGGGAGCCGGTGCGCCCGGAACTGGTGGTCGAGGTGGGCTACGACGCGATGGAGGGCGAACGCTTCCGGCACACCGCCCAGTTCGTCCGGTGGCGCCCGGACCGCGACCCCCGGTCCTGCCGCTACGACCAGCTCGACCGGCCGATCCGCTTCGACGTCGACCAGGTGCTACGCGGCGACCCGACGGCCACCGTGGACCGCGCCGCCACCGGCCCGGCGTAGCCTGGCCGTCGACCCGATCCCGGAGGACCACGTGACCCGCACCGCCGACCAACCTCGGATGGCGACCAGCCGCCGGGTCCGTCGCACTCTCGCCGCCTTCGGCGTCGCCGCGCTGCTCACCGCCGGTTGCACGCTGCCGGCGTTCGCGCCGCGCACCGAGGTGGAGGGCGCGGCTGCCCCGACCGGCAGCGCACCCACCTGGCGGCCGTGCCCGGAGGTGCCCGACGAGCTGGTCGGGCGGAGCGCGCCGAACATGCGCTACGAGTGCACCCGGATCGCCGTGCCCCGTGACTGGGGCACCGGCGGTGGGGCGAGCACCGGCCCGGGCGCCGGGGAGACCTTCGAGATCGCCCTGCTGCGAGCCCGGTCCACCAAGCAGCGCGACCGGGTGGGCTCGCTGGTGGTCAACCCGGGCGGTCCGGGCGGGTCCGGCGTCGACACCGCCGTCTACCTGTCCTTCGGCAGTCAGTTCGGCGGGCTGCCCGCGTCGATCACCGAGCGCTTCGACATTGTCGGCTTCGATCCGCGCGGGGTGTCCCGGTCCAGCCCGGTGAAGTGCATCTCCGACGCCGACCTGGACGCCAGCTTCGGTTACGACCCGGACCCGGCGAGCCAGGCGGCATTCGACGGCTTCGTCGGCCTGAGCCAGCGGATCGGGCGCGGCTGCGGCGACCGGTACGGCGACCAGTTGCCGCTGTACGGCACCGAGCAGGCCGCCCGTGACATGGACGCGGTACGCGCCGCCGTGGGCGACGACAAGCTCACCTACCTGGGCTACTCGTACGGCACCCTGCTCGGCGCCACGTACGCCCAGCTGTACCCGCAGCGGGTGCGGGCGCTGGTGCTCGACGGCGCGGTCGACCCACAGCAACGGTTGATCGAGGGCTCGGAGAGCCAGGCCCGCGGCTTCGAACGGGCCTTCACCAACTTCACCACCTGGTGCGCGGCGAACGCGGGCCGCTGCCCGATCGCTCCGGACGCCCGCGCGGCCGTCACCTCGGCCATCGACAAGGCCAAGGTCTCCCCGGTACGCGGGGCGGACGGGCGGGAGGCCACCGCCGGCTGGGTGTTCTACGCCGTCATCTCCTCGCTCTACACCGAGTCGGGTTGGCAGGAGCTGGCACAGGCGATCGACAAGCTTGCCGAGGGCGACCCGAAGGACGTGTTCCGGCTCGCCGACGCGTACGCCGGCCGGGAGGACGACGGGCGCTACTCGAACCTGTTCGACGCCAACCTGGCCATCAACTGCGCCGACGAGACGGAGAAGCCGAGCCGGGAGCAGATCCGGCAGTTGCAGTCCGAGTGGCGCGGGAAGTACCCGCTGTTCGGGCCGGCGCTGGCGGTCGGCATGCTGAGCTGCGTCGAGTGGCCGGGCGGGCGTGACCCGTACCCGACCGGGAAGGCGAACGGCGCGCCGCCGATCGTGGTGGTCGGCACCACCGGCGACCCGGCGACACCGTACGAGCAGACCCCCCGGCTCGCGTCGATGCTGGGCGTCGGCCGGGTGCTGACCTGGGAGGGCGAGGGGCACACCGCCTACCCGCAGACCTCCTGCATCACCGAAGCGGTCGACGCCTACCTGCTCGACCTCACGGTTCCTCGGGAGGGCCTGCGCTGCCCGCCCCGCTGAGCGTTGTGACAGGCTCCCGGCATGACCGATCTGATCTACCGGGAGGCGGTCCGGGCTGACCTGCCCGCCGTCATCGCCCTGCTCGCCGACGACGTCCTGGGCAAGGCCCGCGACTTCACCGAGGTCGACGAGGCGTACGAGCGGGCGTTCGCGGCCATCGACGCCGACCCGCGCAACCAGCTGATCGTGGCCGAGCAGGGCGGCGACCTGGTCGGCTGCCTCCAGATCACCTACATCCCGGGTCTGGGTCGGCACGGCAGCGAGCGGTCACTGATCGAGTCGGTCCGGGTCCGCTCCGACCGACGTGGCCAGGGGTTGGGCCGGGACCTGATGACCTGGGCGATCGACCAGGCCCGGCAGCGCGGCTGCGCGCTGGTGCAGCTCACCACCGACAAGACCCGCACCGACGCGCACCGCTTCTACCTGAGCCTCGGCTTCGTCTCCAGCCACGAGGGCATGAAGCTCGCCCTCTGACCGCACACGGGCTAGGTTCGCCGCCATGAGCCAGCCGAGGAGCCCCGGCAGCCCGCAGCAGCGCCCACCACGGCGTCGGCGTGGTCTGCTGCTCCTGGCGGTCGGGGTGGTGCTGCTGGTGGCGGCGTTCTGGCTGCCCGGGTGGCGCAGCGTATACCCCGACCGGACCGAGGTCGTCCCGGGCGCACGGCTGGCCGGTTGGGCGTTGCCCTTCGCGGTGATCGCCGCCGGGTGCGCGGTGCTCTCGCTGACCACCACGGGGGGTCCCGCTCGTCGGCTGTGGCGGCAGGCCAGCCGCGGGCTGCTCATCGCCAACGCGCTCGCCTGCGGCAGTCTCACCGGCGTGTACTGGTACTTCGAGGCCGAGGATCCCTTCGTCGGGCACGAGCTGCTCTCGACCGCGCCGGGCCCCGGCATCGTGCTGGCCCTGGTGGGCTGCCTCCTGATCCCGCTCGCCGGCGCGCTTCCCGAGCGCCACCAACCCACCAACCAGTTCGGGGGCAAGCAGCCCGGGGGCGACCAGCCCTGACCGGGCGGGGCCGGCGTCGATGCCGGACGGGGCCAGCGCCTCTCCCCCGGGCCCTTTGGAGCTGATGTCGTAAACGATTCACCGCCGCGATTCGGCTACGACATCAGCTCCACAGTGGGCGCGAACACCATGCCCTTCCCGTCGCGCCGGCCGCCCGACCAGCCGACAGCAGCCCTCCGACAGCGGCCAGCCCCCGACAGCGGCCAGCGCCCGACAGCGCCAGCCCTAGGCAGCGCTCAGCCCTCGACCAGGCGTCCGTCGCGCAGCACGAGGACCCGGTCGGCAAGGTCGATCAGGGCCGGGTCGTGCGTGGCCACCAGGGCGGTCATGCCGCGGGCGTGCACCACCGCGCGCAGCAGATCCATGATGGACCGTCCGGTCTCCGAGTCGAGCTGACCGGTGGGCTCGTCGGCGATGAGCAGGTCCGGCTCGTTGGCCAGCGCGCGGGCCACCGCGACCCGCTGCTGCTGCCCGCCGGACAGCTCGTACGGGCGCTGCGCGGCGTGCCCGCCCAGGCCGACCAGTTCCAGCAGCACCGCGACGCGCTCTTCCCGCTCCGCGGCCGGCACCTGCGCCAGCCGCAACGGCACGCCCACGTTCTCGGCGGCGGAGAGGATCGGCACCAGCCCGAAGGTCTGGAACACGAACCCGACGGTGCCCCGGCGCAGCCGCAGCAGCTCCGCCTCCCCGGCGGACGTCACCTCGTGCCCGGCCACCACCACCTGACCGCTGTCCGGTCGGTCCAGCCCGCCGATGAGGTTCAGCAACGTGGTCTTACCGGCCCCGGAGCGGCCCCGGATGGCCACCAACTCGCCCCGCCCGGCGGTGAAGGACACGTCCCGCACGGCGTGCACAGCGTGCTCACCCCGGCCGAAGGTGCGGCTGACCCCACTGACCCGGACCACCTCGTCGGGGTTTGCCGTCAGCTCGCCGCCAAAGCCGGTCGCGCCGGTCACCACCATGTTCCGCCGGCTCATGCCCGCGCCCCCCGCTCCTCCGAGGCCCGGTCGCCGGGCCGTACCTGCACATGGTCGGGCTCCAGGTCGAGCCGGACCCGCTCCTTCAGCGCGAGCGCGTCGACGAACGCCGCCGGCAGCTGCATCCGACCGTTGCGGTCCAGCACCGCGTACTCCTCGCTGACCAGTTCCGTGTTGCCGTCCGCGTCGATCCGGGCGGTCCGGCGTACCTCGGAGGCGGTTCGGCCGTCGCGGATCGCGACGGTCCGGCGGACCTGGGTGGCCACGGCGTGGTCGTGGGTGACGACCACGATGGTCACGCCCAGTTCCGCGTTGATGGTGCGCAGCGCCGCGAAGACGTCCGCGCCGGTCGCCTCGTCCAGCTCACCGGTCGGCTCGTCGGCGAAGAGCACCTCCGGGTCGTTGGCCACCGCCACCGCCACCGCGACCCGCTGCTGCTCGCCGCCGCTGAGCTGCCCCGGCCGCCGGTCGGCGCAGTAGCCCACGCCGACCAGGTCGAGCAGTTCCCGGGCCCGCTCCCGGCGGGCCCGGCGGCTGCGCTTGCCCGCCAACTGCATCGGCAGCTCGACGTTCTCCAACGCGTTGAGGTACGGCAGCAGGTTGCGGCCGGTCTGCTGCCAGACGAACCCGACCAGCTGCCGCCGGTAGCTCAGCCGCCGCTTGGCCGACAGCGAGAGCAGGTCGTAGTCGGCCACCCGGGCGATACCGGCGGTCGGCGTGTCCAGGCCGGAGAGGATGTTGAGCAGGGTCGACTTGCCCGATCCGGAGGCACCGACGATCGCCACCAGCTCACCCCGGTCGATGACCAGGTCGAGCCCCTGCAGGGCGACCACCTCCACCCCCTCGGTCTTGAAGATGCGCACCAGGCCGTCGCAGACGATGTGCCCGCGTAGGCGGTCCTGCCCGCCGGCCCGCTCGGCGGCGCGAAGCGCTGCCCGCTGTTGCAGCGCTGCCAGGTCAGGCACCAGTGGCGTCTGGGCGGTAGCGGTCATCTCAGCTCTCCTCTCCGAGCCGAAGCACCTCTCCGAGGCGCAACCGGCGGTTGTTCAGGGCCTCGACGGCGACCGCGAAGCCGAGGGCGACCGCCCCGAGCGCGAGCACCGCGGCGACCAGACTGGGCTCGAACGCCACCCGGACGGGCACACCACTGGTGAACGCGGACAGGCCGAGCACCGGGTTGAGCAGCAGGGGCAGGACCGCGCCGACGAGCGCACCGGTCAGCACCGACACCGCGACCAGCGGGGTCAACTCGACCAGCAGCAGCCCCCGCCACTGGCGGCGGGACAGGCCGAGGGTGCGCAGCCGGGACAGCACCTGGCCCCGGGACCGCGCGCCGGCCAGCACGGTGAACGCGATGGCCAACAGTCCGAGCAGGGTGCCACCGACGGCACCGCCGAGGAACCCGAAGGCCAGCACCCCGTTCGCCCCGCCCTCGCCGAGATCCCGGCGGACGTCCGCCCGGGTGTCGACGGTGACCCCGATCAACCGTTCCCGACCGGTGACGGCGCCGCTGCGCTGGTAGCGCTCCTGGCCCTGGTCGCCGGCGACGCGCAGCGCTTCCGCGTCCAGTGGGTCCCCGGCAATCAGCAGGCTGGTCGGCACCGGTGTGGTGGTCCGCGTCGGCAGGGCCTGCCAGGGCAGGATCACGAACCGGCTGGCGTTCGCCGCCAGCATCGGGAAACCGGCCTCGGTGCCGGCCACCCGGAACTCGTACCGCTCGCCCTGCACCACGACGAAGGCGGAGTCGGTCAGTCCGGCCTTCGCCAGGTCGGCGGCGATCGCCGGGGAGACGATCGCCGGCAGCGGACCCGGGCCGGGCAGGGCGGTACGCAGCGCGGCCGGAATCGACAGGTCCACCTGAGATTCGTGGGCCACCAGGTCCAACCCCGAGCCGTCGACCAGCAGCACGTCCGTCTGCCCGATGGCGGCGTCGGTGCCGACCTCGTCGGCGGCCAGCCGCTCATCGTCCTCGTACAGCACCCGCGTGACGGCCCGGACCCCCGGCAGACGACCCAACTCGTCGACGGTGTCGGGTGCGAAGCGCTCCCCCCGGATCACCGCGTCGGCGGGCACGAGCTGCGCGGCGGCGCGTTCCCGGCTCGCGTCGACGCCAGCGGCGACGACCGCACAGAACGCGGCGGTGCCGATCGCCAGCACCACCACGACCAGCGGGGCGGCGACCGCCGCGCGGCCGGCGCGGGCCGTGCCGAGGAACGCCACGCTGCCCCGGGTCCGCGCGGCCAGCCGACTGACCAGCAACAACGGCCAGGGGTACGCCCGCAGCGCCACTACCGCCGCGGCGACCGCGAGGAGCACGGGCACCGACACGAGCAGCGGGTCCACCTCGCCGAGGGTCAGCCCCCGTCGGCGCAGCAGCACCGCGGCGAGCCCGGCCAGGAGCAGCAGGGAGATCTCCACGGTGAGTCGACGGGCCGACGGGCGCACCCGAATCAGGTCCCGGCGCGCCGCTCCGCCGGCCCGTACGGCCAACGTCGCCAACGGCAGTGCCAGCGTGACCAGCACGGTCACCGCGATGAGGTACGGCACTGTCGGGTCGGGGGCACCGGGGACCAGGGTGCCCAGCCACCAGCCCAGCACGGCGGCCACCGGAACCACCAGCACCGACTCGGCGAGGCTGCGCCGGGCGCCGGCGGTGGCCCCGCCGCCGCGGGCACGCAGCAGCACGAACTCGGACCGACGCCGTCTGGTGGCGAGCCCTGCCGCGAGCACGATGAGCCCGGCCAGGGTGGCCAGTACGCCGGCCGCGATCACCGCGAGCAGGGTCCGGACCGCGTCGATCTGGGCGGCGAACGCGCGCAGCGGCACGTCGACGCCCTGGGTCAGGGCGAGGTCCGACGGCTGGTTGCGTTGCATCACCTGTAGGCCGTCGATCAGCTGATCCAGCTCGCGGGCGTCGATCCGGTCGACGCCCAGGCGGTACCGCCAGATCGACTGGATCGGCCAGCCCTCCACAGCCCGCTTGTTGAGGGCCGACTGCGCGACGACGCCGGTGATGATGAACGGCTGACCGTCCCCCACCGGTTCGATGATCTGCAACATCTGCGGCAGCGCGTCCCAGATGCCATTCTCGCGGTCGACG
Source organism: Micromonospora sp. NBRC 107095 (assembly GCF_030269705.1). Lineage (NCBI taxonomy): Bacteria > Bacillati > Actinomycetota > Actinomycetes > Micromonosporales > Micromonosporaceae > Micromonospora > Micromonospora sp. NBRC 107095. Next base: position 1,917,182 of record NZ_BSTU01000001.1, on the reverse strand, counting down.
GGACGGAACAGTCCGGACACCAGCAGGGGGGAACCGTCGACGAGTTTGCCCTTGTCATCGGTGTTGCCGATGCGCAGTTGGCTGCCGGCGCGCAGGTTGAGTTTGCGGGCCACGTCGACGTCGAGCGCCACCTCTATCGGCCGGTCGGGAACGTACGTCTCGCTCGGCCACGCGCCCTCGACCAGGGTGCCCGCGCCCTGGATCTCGGGCATGGCCCGCAGGCCCAGGTCGAGCAGCAGGTTGCGGGCCGCCAGATCCGGTCCGACCACGCGGGCCGCCTGGGTCTCGACGCTGTACCACCGCTCGGTCACCGCCGAGCGCACCTGCTCTGGCATCTCTGCGGCCAGGGTGGTGAACCGCTCCGCGGCGTTACCCATCGCGGTCCGCTGCGACGGGGCGGGCGCCATGGTGCTGGTGTACGTGAGGTCCCGGCGTTCCGCCGGCTCGCTGGTGAGTTGCGCTCGCAGGCCCTGCTCGGCGAGCCGGTTGACCAGCCGGGGCACCCCACTGATCAGCAGCGTGACCACCAGGGTCAGCACCGCCAACAGCAGGAACTGCCCCCCGTACGCCCGGACCCGCCGGACGGCTGCCCCGACGCTCATCGTTCTCCCCCGATTCGCAGCTGCGCCGCCGCCACCCGCTGACGGATGCCGGTGGCGATGAACGCGCTGAAGGCGAGCGCCGCCAGCAGCAGACCGACCGCGGTCAGGCCGATCGGCACCCAGGGCAGCGCGAACGCCGCCGGGGGGACCGGCCGGCCGGCGGCCGGGGTGAGGATGACCAGTGGGGCCATCGTCGCGCCGACGGCGGTGCCGAGTAGCAACCCGACGCCCACGCCGATGCCGGCGAGGAACGTCTGTTCGGCCAGCAGCGCCCGGGCCATCAGCCGGGGCGTGGCGCCGAGGGTGTGCAGGACCGCGAACTCGCCGAGCCGCCGCCGGGCGGTCGCCCACACGTCCACCATCAGGCCGACGATGGCGAGCAGCACCGCGCCGAGCGCGGCGGCGAGCATCCCGGTACGCGAGCCGCGCCAGTACGGGTCGTCGGCGGCCGCCTCGATGGCCGCCTCCCGGTTGAGCACGGTGACGCCCGGGAGTTCGCTGGCGGCCCGCGCGGCGGCCGTCGCGTCGGCGGCGCCGACCCACCATTCCGGTACGGGTCGCACCGTCCCGTCGCTGCGGATCAGCGCGTCGACCGCCGCAGGCAGGTCCAGCAGCACGCCGGCCGCGGTGGTGGTCGGCACGGCGGTCAGCTCACCGACCAGGTGCACCCGCAACGTCGTACCGGAGAGCGTCAGGTCGGCGGTGTCGCCGACACCAAGGCTCAGTGCGGCGCTTACCGCGGGCGTCATCAGCACCGGTACGGGCTCGTTCACTCCCGCCGGCACGACGGCGAACCGGCTGGACGGCTGTTCGGAGAGTCGCGCGTCGGGAACCATCTCCACCGCGTGGGTTGTGGTGAACCCGTTGGCGGTGGGCTGCACCCGGGTGGGCTCCTCGCCGCGGGTGGTCATCACCCAGTCGCCGGTCAGCTCGACCGGTCGGGTCGTGCCGTCGGCACCGACCGCCGTCAGCCCGTCCATCTGGAGCCGGTACAGGTTGCCGGTGCCCGGCCCACCATCGGCTTCGAACCCCGCCAGCCGCAGTCGCGCCCCACCCCCGGTGGGCAGTTGCACCCTGAACCGGGTGGCCCGGCCGTCGCTGTCGGCGTCGGCTGCCGGCAGCCGCAGGGCGAGCCCGTCGGAGCTGGTGACCAGCAGGGTCACCGCGACCCGGGCCGATCCGGCGCTCCCGGTCACCGGCGTCCGGACGGTGCCGGTGATCGTGCGCGTGTCGGCGGGCAACTCGACGCCCGCGGGGGCCCCGCGCGCGCCGATCATCCCCTGGTACCGCTGCGCCGCTGATCCGTCGGCGAGGCGGTCGGCGAGTCGGACGACGCCCGAGGCGCTGGCCGGGTCGAGGCCGATCACCGTCGCCGACAGGTTCTGCCGGCCGACCCGGAACTCGTCCCGCCACACCGGCAGCACCCGGTCCACGCCCGGCAGCGCGGCGAGCTGATCGACCCGGGTCGGCGGGGCGGCCCCGGCCCGTTCGGTGACCCGGACGTCGGCGCCGACCGTGTAGCCGGCCTGCTCGACCTGGGACCGCTCGCCGGTGCTGATCAGAGACCAGGCCAGGGTGCTGCCGCCGACGGCGAGGGCGAGCAGCAGGACCGGGCCGGCGTGCGGACGCCGACCGGCCTGCCACATGCCGAACATGGTGGCGGTCCAGGGACGACGGTCGACGAACCGCTCCGCGAACCGGGTGAGCGGCGGGAGCAGCCGCAGCGCCAGCACGGCACCGGCCAGCACGCCGAGCGTCGGGGCGGCGATCAGCAGCGGGTCGAGGCCGAGCCGGCCGCCCGAGCCGGCCAGCGGGGAGGCGTAGCGGCGGAGCTGCACCCAGGCGAGCACGGCCAGCGCCACCAGCACCAGGTCGACGCTGGCGCGTTGGACGCTCGCGGCCCGGTTCGGGCGGGATCGGGCCGCCATGTCCGCGACGTACGTCCCGGCGCCGCGCAGCGTCGGCAGGACCATGGCGACGAGACAACCGGCCGCGGTGGCCGCTGCCGCCGCCCAGATCAGTGTGGTGTTGCCGCCGGCGGTGGACAGGTCACCCGACCCGCCGGGCCGGATGTACCGCAGCGCCTCACCGGCGATCAGCGGACCGAGCACGGCGGCCGGGGCGACCACCAGTGTCGCCTCCCGGGCGGCCAGGCCGGCCAACTGCCGACGGGCGGCGCCGCGGGCGCGGAGCAGCGCGGTCTGTGGGCGGCGGTCCTCGTGCAGCAGCGCGGCGACGAGCACCAGCGCGTACCCGCCGAGCACCAGGATGAGCAGCAGCGGGGTGGCCAGCGACGAGCGACCCACCAGGTCGGCGCGGGAGATCCGGTCCAGCAGCTGCGCCATCTTCGTCACCGCCTGCCCGGAGCTGCCCAGTTGGGCGGCCTCGGGCACTGCCGACAGCGCCTCGGTGAGGGCTTGCCGAACGGCGGGCAGGTCGGCGGTGTCGACGCCGCCGAGGTCCGGTTGGGCGAGCCAGGACGCCGACACGGAGCCCGGGAAGGTGGCCGCGAAGTCCGCCGGGTCGAGCGTGAACGGGCCGTACGACGTTCCGGAACCGGCGCTGCCCGCTCCCACGCCGGGGGCCAGCAGCCAGTACGCGTCGGTCGGGTCGCGGGGCCGCCAGGTGCCGGCGAGCACCAACTCTCCCCGTCGTTCGGTGGCCCGGTCCCGCACCGGGACGCGTTCGCCGACGGTCAGGCCGAGGATGCCGGCGACCCGCTCGGGCAGGCTCACCTGGATGGGGTTGGCTCCGGGGCGGGGCCAGGCACCGCTGGTCAGCTCGGCGTGGCCGGCGAGGTCGTCGAGCGTGGCCAGGCTGGCGAAGACCGGCTCGTCGGCGGTACGCGGAATCTGCCCGAGGTCGCCGGTCAGCTCCCGGCCGGTGCCGTACCGGGCGGCGGTGACAACGACCGGGGCGCCACCGAGCCCGGTGGCGAACTCGTCGCGGACCGCCTTGTCCCGGGTTGCGAACTCCGCCGCGTCCCGCCCGCCCGAGCCACTGACCAGTAGGCCGCGCTCCTCGGCGGGCGAGGCGGCGACGAGAGCCCGCTGCCCGGCGTCGACGGCCCGACGGTTGTAGTCGGACAGTCCCGTGACCAACGCGACGGCGACGAGGGCGGCGATCACCGCCGCCATCAGCAACCCGCGCGCCTCCCGGGCCCGCCTCCACACCAGCTTCATCCGACGCCTCCCCTGGCCCTGGCGGGCCGACGACCATCAAGACAGGTCACCCACCGGGAAAGGTTCGCGCCCGTTACTTGATCGTTATTACGGGAGGGTCGGCCGAAGCCGGGCGGCTAGCTGCCGCGCCGAACGTTGCGGATGCCGAACACCACCGAGCCGATCACCAGCAGTACGCCGATGCCCTGCAGGCCCGGGGAGTCGTCGGCCCCGCCGAGCACGACGGCGGCGACGCCGAGCGCCACCCCGAGGACTGCGGCAGCGATCAGGGCGTACCTCATGGGGTTTCCTCCTCCACCCACTCGAGCAGGTCTCCGGGCTGGCAGTCGAGCACCCGGCACATCGCTTCCAGGGTGCTGAACCGGACGGCCTTGGCGCGGCCATTCTTGAGCACCGCCACGTTGGCCGGCGTGAGCCCGACGCGCTCGGCGAACTCACCGACGCTCATCTTGCGCTTGGCCAACTCGACGTCGATGCGGACGACGATGGGCATCAGATCACCGCTTCCAGGTCGCTGCGCAGCGTGGTGGCCTGCCGCAGCAGCGCACGCATCACCACCATGAGGAGCCCCAGCACGGTGACGCCCACCGTCAGGAGGAAGAGCAGGAGGGGCAGTCCCGGGTCGTCCGCGTTGAAGCCGACCCAGAGGAAGACGCCCACCAGCACCACCCAGGCCGCGGCGATGGCCCACACGATGGCATCCACCCACTTCAGGGACGCCTCGGTGAAGATGCGGTCGCTCTTGACCAGGCTGAGCAGCTGCCACGTCGCGACGATGACCACCTGGACGCAGAGCACCCAGAACACCGTCACGGCGGTCGCCGGCCAGCGCAGGTGGGCGTCCTGCGGCGACTGCTCAGCCATGTACGCGAACTGGCCGGGCAGCGAGAGGGTCTGGAACACGACCAGCACCCCGAACAGCACCACGAGAAAGACTCTGAGAGCGGCAACCGCTCGATGCTCAGTAACCATGCATCGAGTTTCGCTCGCTACCTATCGAAAGTCAATCGGTTCGTCAGTTGCCACCTGCCGCGCGGGGCACGTCGGCCGCCGGGGACGGCCTGGCCTTCTGGGGGTGGAACGCCTCGTGCCGGGCCAGCATGGCGACGAAGTCGACGATCTTCCGCTCGCGGGTCTCCGCCCGCTTGACCGCGTTGAGGCGGTGAATGAGGGCGAACCGGTTGGCCTTGGTGAGCACGTCGAACATGGCCTGCGCGGCGGGTTCGGCGGCGATCGCGGCGAGGAGGTCGGCCGGCACCTCGGCCTCCGACGGCGGGGCGTACGCCGCCGCCCACCGACCGTCCGCCTTCGCCGCTTCCACCGCGGCCCGACCCGGTGGCAGCATCCGCCCCTGCTCCTCCAGCCGGGCCACGTTCGCCACGTTGCGTTGCGACCACGAGCTGCGGGACCGGCGCGGGGTGAACCGGATCCACGAGGACTCCTCGTCCCGCTTACGGGCCTGCCCGTCGATCCAGCCAAAACACAGGGCCTCGTCGACCGCCTGCTGCCAGGTCAACGTCGTGACCGTGCCGCCCTTTTTGGTCAGCGCCAGCCAGACACCGGGCGACGAGGCGTGGTTCGCCGACAACCAGGTGCGCAGCGCGTCGGCGTCAGCGACGATCAGCTCGTCCAGCTCAGCGCTCGTCATGCCGGCAGGCTAACCCCCGGGTCCGACAGTCGGTGCCCGCCGTGGGACTCGACCAACGCGTCCGCCACCACGTCGGCGTCGGCGTCGGCCACCTGCGCCGGGTACTCCGGCAGCAGGTCGTCCCAGGCGACCAGCCACGACCCGAACAACTGAGCCTGCCCCTCGGGCCGAGCGAAGAACCAGATGTGCAGGTGGGCGCCGCCGTCGCCGAAGCGGTAGACGTGCGCCCGCGAGATGTGCGGCAGCGCCTGCACGTGGCGGACGATGCGGGTGCTCAACAACCCCAGCTCGGCGGCCAACTCGTCGGGCAGGTCCTCCATGTCGTAGTGCTCGCGCGGCAACAGCATGAGCACCAGCGGGACACCCACGCCCTCGATCCGGATCAACCGCCACCGCTCGTTGAACCAGATCCCTTCGTCCCGCTTACGGCAGGCGTCGCAGTCTGACGGATCCTCGCCGTGCCGCGCCGGCTCCGGGAGCACCGGCGGCCGCAGCGGCGCCACGCGAAGTCCGTCCGGCTCGAACGGACTGATCTCCCACCCGGTCATCCGCGCCAGGGGAAGGCGGTGCTCGTCGTCCGCGGCGGCAACCGCGTGGTCGTAGAACTCATCCGGTCGCATGGCCATGCGCGACAGACTAGTACGACAAGATCCACATCGGCGTGGACCGGCGGCGGCAGCGGCCATGGCGCAGCGGGCAGCGCGCAGCAGCCATGGCGCAGCGGGCAGCGGGCAGCGCGCAGCCCCGCGACCGGCGGCCCGATCGGACAAGACGACTGACTGTCCGGCAGCTCAGGCGGCGGCCACGGGCGGAGATGAGGGCGTTCGGCTACGTTCGCCGGTGGTAGTGGTTGCGGCGCGGGAGCTGCTCGGGGTCGAGCCAGGCCGGCGGCACGAACTCCGGGTGGCCGTCGTCGCCCAGTCGCACCGTCCACTCGCTCCGGTGGACGTGCCGGTGATGGTGGCCGCAGAGCAGGACGGCGTTGTCGAGGCTGGTCGGGCCCCCGTCGGCCCAGTGCCGGATGTGGTGGGCGGCGCACCAGCGGGGTGGCCGGTCACAGCCGGGAAAGGCGCAGCCGCCGTCTCGCAGCACCAGAGCCCGGCGCAGCGGACCGGTGACGAGTCGACGCTGTCGGCCCACGTCGAGCACCTGCCCGGCACCGCCGAGCACGGCGGGCAGGATGACCGCGTCGCACGCGAGTTGGCGCACCGTGTCGGGGGTGAGCCGCAGGCCGATGTCGAGAATGCCGCCACCCACCTGCCGCGCCAGCCCGTCGTAGTCGATGGTGACGACGAGTTGGGCGGGGTCGCCGCCGTTCTCGGGCAACTCGCCGGTGCGCAGCGCCAGCCGACACACGTCCGCGAGGGCGTCGTGGCGGCGCTGCCCGGCGCATCGGGTGTCGTCTGGCCCGGAGGGTGCGCTCAAAGGGTCGATGACGGCACGCAACAGTGTTGCGGCCTCCGCGTCGAGGGTGCCACTGAGCCGTAGCCGCCCGCCGGTCTGCTCGGAGATGGTGACGTGTCGGTCGCGGGTCGCCCGGGCGGCCTCGGCAGCCAGGGCCGCTGCGGTGGTGGCGTCGGCGAGGTCGGGGGCGACATGGTCGAGAATCCGGGTGCCCATCCGACGCAGCAGCGTGGGGTCGAACTGCCTGGCCCACTCGACCAGCACGCCGACCGCCTTGTCGGTCACCTCCGCGCCCGCCGAGGCCGACACCATGGCGGCCGTGTCAGCGATGACCCGGGCCTGCTCCACACTGACCGCCCCGCCCGCCAACGCCTCCCGCACCGCGGGTGGCGCGACGTCGACCGAAGCCGCGAGGCCGACGAGTCGACGCGCGGCCGAGACATCGAGACGTAGGCGCTCACGCAACCACACCGTTGTCGAGGACGCGCCCCGCGTCACCGCGACGCCGCGCCCGTCCAGCTCCCGGACGACCGCCAACTGCACCGCCGCCAGCCGCTGCTGCACCCGGTGCGTGACGTCGAGCGCCTCGATGAGGTCGCGCTCGGAGAGGGCCCAGGCGGCAGCGTCGGCGCAGCTCCCCACCGCCATCTCGGCCCGCACCAACTCATCGATCACCAACAAATTCTAGAACAGGTGTACGACAAAAATCGGCCGTCACAGGCGTGCGAAACCACCGACGTGGCCGCCGCACCGAATGCCCCTCGCCAAGATCCGCACAACATCAGCGATGTTGCTGTCTCCCACCCACCGGAGGCAGCAACATCAGGGAAGTTGCTCGAACCGCGGCGCGGGGAGGCGCAGCGCGCGGAAGCGCGGGCACGGAGGCGCAGCGCGCGGAAGCGCGGGCACGGAGGCGCAGCGCGCGGAAGCGCGGGCACGGAGGCGCAGCGCGCGGAAGCGCGGGCACGGAGGCGCAGCGCGCGGAATCTCGGGCATGAAAGGCCCGCTGGCCCCACCCGGGGAGGCCGGTCAGGGGCCGTCGGGGGTGCGCTTGGCGCGGCTGGGCTGCACCCGCTTGGGCTCGCCGGGCATCTTCGGGTGGTCCGGCGGGTACGGCAGGTCGCCCTGGCCGGCGGCGGCGTCGCGCTCGGCCCACTCCAACAGCGGGGTGATGTCCCACGGTGTGTCGTCGATGCCGGCGTGCGGATCACCGCGCTCGGCGAGCCGGGCCGGGACGGTCCGCAGGTCGAAGTCGTCCGGGTCGACGTCGGGTAGCTCGTCCCAGCTGACCGGGGTCGAGACGGTGGCCCGCGCGTTGGCCCGCAGCGAGTACGCGCAGGCGATCGTCCGGTCGCGCGCCATCTGGTTGAAGTCGACGAACACCCGGGTGCCGCGCTCCTCCTTCCACCAGGCGGTGGTGACCAGGTCGGGGTGGCGGCGCTCCACCTCCCGGGCCAGCGCGATGGTGGCCCGGCGCACCTCGGTGAACGTCCAGCGGGGTTGGATGCGCAGGTAGACGTGCACGCCCCGGCCGCCGGAGGTCTTCGGCCAACCGGTCGCGCCCAGCTCGTCGAGGAGCGCGTGGACCTCGCCGGCGGCCCGCGCCGCGTCGGCGAAGTCGGTGCCGGGCTGCGGGTCCAGGTCGATGCGCAGCTCGTCGGGACGGTCGACGTCGGCGGACCGCACCGGCCACGGGTGGAAGACGATGGTGCCCATCTGCGCCGCCCAGGCCACGTGCGCCAGATCGGTCGGGCAGAGCTCCGCCGCGGTCCGGCCGCTCGGGAAGGTGATCTGGGCGGTCGTCACCCACTGCGGAACTCCCCGGGTGGGCACCCGCTTCTGGAAGAACGCCTCACCCTCGACTCCCTCGGGGAAGCGTTGCAGTGTGGTCGGCCGGTTCCGCAGGGCGCGCATGATCCCGTCGCCGACGGCGAGGTAGTAGTGGAAGACGTCCGCCTTGGTGAACCCCCGCTGCGGGAAGATCACCCGATCCGGACTGCTCAGTCGGACGGTGTGCCCGGCCACCTCGATCTCGGCGGCCGCGGCCTTGGTGCCACCCATCCCGCGACCTTATGCCACGCCCCCGACGTTCGACGTACCGTTGACGGGTGAGTCTTGACGACAACGAGCTGCCCCGTACCGACGAAGAGTGGCGGGTCCGACTGACCCCCGAGGAGTTCCACGTCCTGCGGGAGGCCGGCACCGAACGCCCGTGGACGGGCGAGTACGTGGACACGAAGACCCAGGGCGTCTACCACTGCCGCGCCTGCGGGCTGGAGCTGTTCTCCAGCGACACCAAGTTCGACTCGCACTGTGGCTGGCCGAGCTTCGACGACGCCATCCCGGGCCGGGTCAAGGAGATCGAGGACCGCAGCCTCGGCATGGCCCGTACGGAGATCCGCTGCGCACGCTGCGACAGCCACCTCGGGCACGTCTTCCACGGCGAGGGTTTCACCCCGAAGGACACCCGGCACTGCGTCAACTCGATCTCCATCAAGCTCGAACCCCGCTGACCACGGAGCCACTCACTGCGTACCCCTGAGGAGTTCGATCTCGGCGGTCCGGGACTGTTCGATGCGCCGGGCCAGGTCGCGGACCCGGTCGTCGCGGCCGACGTCGACGTGGGAGCGGGCCAGGTCGGCGGCCGATCGCTGGTGGTCGGCGAGCACCTCGCGCAACACCCGGTCGACGTCCGCGTCCGGCGCGGTCCGCAGCCGGTCGAGCGCGGCGTCGTCGCCGTGCCCGTCGTGGTGGTGTGCTGTCGCGCTGGCGCCCGGCCCTGCCGTGGACAGCCAGCCGCGCATCGTGGTCAGCTCGTCGGCCTCGGTCGCCTCGATGGCGGCGGCCAGGGTGCGCAGCGCCTCGTCGCGCACCCGGTCCCGGGCCAGCCGGACGATCTGCAGGGTGCGTTCGCTGTGCCCGACCATGGTGCCGAGGAACACCACGTCGATCCCGCTCATCGCGTCCCCGTCGGCCGCCGGTCCGACGCCCGCGGACCCGGCCGGCGCCGAGCTGGCCGGGGACGCGGGGGCCGGCTGCGGCAGGGCCGACGGGCTCGACGTGGGTGATCCGGCGCAGGCTCCGCTGAGCAGCAGAGCGGCGACGAGGGACGCCAGCGGGGTACGGCGGGGCATGCCGGTGCTCCGTTCACGCGAGGGCGGCGACACGGGTGCGGCCGTCGGCCGCACCCGTGCGGTCAGACCTGGAGCCAGAGCGCCGGTACGTTCGGCGGCTCCCAGCCCGCGATCGCGGTGTGCGCCTGCCGGCAGCGGTACGTCGCTCCGCCGTAGGTGACCTGGTCGCCGACCTGGTACGCCCGACCGGCCGCCCACGTGCCGCCCTGCGCGGGTGGAGTGGTCGGCGTGGGGGTCGGGGTGGGCCGTGGGGTCGCCGTGGGGGTGGGTGTGGGGGTGGGGTTCGTCCCGCCGCTGCCGATCTGCACGTCGATGCAGGAGTAGAAGGCGTTCGCCGTGTCGGAGATGTTCCACACCGCGAGGATCTTCTGCCGGCCGGTGAAGCCGCCGAGGTTGACGTTGTGCGAGACGGTCGCGCCGGGTTGCTGGCCGTTGCCGTTGACCACGCCCACGCGGGTGTTGCCGATCCAGTACTCCCAGTTGCTGGTGGCGTGCCGGGCGGTGTTCACCCAGGTGAAGGTCAGCGAGCTGCCCACCGTGGTGGCCGGCCAGCCCCGACTGTCGTCGTTGAGGACGGCGAACTGGGCGATTCCGGCGTTGCAGCTGCGCAGACCCTTGGGCCCTTCGACGCTCTGCGGCTCGTACTTGATCTGCCCGCAGTCGGGCACCCGGCCCTGCGCGCAGAGCGCCTGCCGGCTCGGCGGGGCGGAGACGTAGCCGTGCGCCTGCGCGGGGGCGGCGACGGTGAGGGTGGCGGCGACGGCGCCCGCCGCCACCAGCGGAACGATGATTCTTCGACGCATCGGGGCAGCTCCTTCTCCAGGTGCGGTGAGGTGCCCCTCAAGGTAATTTAAACATTGTTAACAGTAAAGACTCTCATCGATAAATACATCGATGGCGACGGTTTTCTTCTCAGAGCCGGAGCAGGCTGCCCCGGTCGTCGACCTGATCGGCGGACTCGTCGTCCAACCAGACGCCGCCGGTGCCGAGGTAGCGGAACCGGTACTCCCCAGGCGGCAGCTTCACCGTCACCGTCCTGGTGCCGTCGCGGCGGGCCACCAGCTCGTGTCGACCCGGCTCCCAGCCGTTGAAGGAGCCGACGACGCTCACCGGGCCGGGCGGGACGTCACGAGGCAGGCAGAAGGTGACCCGGGTCTGGTTGCCGAAGAGCCTGTTGCGCTTGATCACGGTGATCCTCCGGGGGTCGCGGCGGTTCACCAGGCACAACGGGCAACACGCCGACGCCGACACGCCGCCTACCGGCCCGAACATCGACAATCCGCCACACAACTCGCCGGATCAAGAGCAACCTGAAGGCACATGTCCTGATATGGGGGTTTCTCGTGGCAACCTGCGAGGTCTGCGGCAACGACTACTGGATGGCGTTCGAGGTGCACACCGTCAGCGGCGACGTGCACACCTTCGATTCGTTCGAATGCGCGATCCACCGGATGGCGCCCATCTGCGAACACTGCCAGGTCAAGATCGTCGGGCACGGTGTCGAGGTCAACGGCCGTTTCTTCTGCTGCGCGCACTGCGCCCGCGCCGTCGAGGGCGCGGTGGGCGCGGAGGTCCGCGACGCCGTCGGCGCCCGCCCGGCCTGACCGCGCCAACCCGGCCGCGGGCCGACCGGACCATCGGACTGGGGTACGGTCGTCGCCATGCGACCGTTTCTGGGCGTCCTGCCCCCGCCGCGCTCCTGAGCGGAGCGCCGCGCCTCTCGCCGACCGGGTGACCTGACCCCGCTCGGCCATCCTGTCGTACGCGCTCCGTCGACGTCGTCCCCGTCAACGGCTCACCCTTCGGAGCGCTCCCGTGTCCACCACGCGTACCCCGTTGCCGGCCGCCTCGGCCGCCCGCCACGCCGCCCGCAGCGGCCTGATCCAGATCACCGTCACCGGCGTGCTGTGGGGCACCACCGGCGTGGCGGTGCAACTCCTGCGCGAGGGCACCGGGCTCAGCCCGGTGAGCATCGGTTTCCACCGCCTCGCCATCGCCGCGCTCGTGCTGCTGGCCTGCACCGCCGGCCGGCTGCGCACGATCGCGTCCACGCTGCGCGCCGCACCCGTGCCGCTGCTGCTCACGGGCGTCGGCCTCGGCCTCTACCAGGCGCTCTACTTCGCGGCCGTGGCCTGGGCCGGCGTCAGCGTGGCCACCATCGTCAGCCTGGGCCTGGCCCCGGTGCTCGCCGCCGCCTGGGAATCGGTGCACGCCCGCCGGCTCCCCGGCCCACTGCGCCTCGGCACGCTGGTCGCGGCGGTGGCCGGCCTCGTCCTGATCACCGGCGCCACCGGGCAGCCCGGCGCGGCGGCGCCCGCCCCGCTGCTCGGCCTGCTCGCGGCGGCCGGCTCCGGCCTCGGGTACGCGGTGACCACCCTGATCAGCCGCCAGGTGTCGCAGCGCACCGCGCCGATGACCCTGACCACCATCTCCACGGCGGTCGGCGCGCTGACCCTGGCACCGTTCGCGCTGGTCGCCGGGGTCGACCTGCCGGTACGCCTGGACACCGTGGCGCTGCTGCTGCACCTCGGCGTGGTCACCACGGCGGTCGCGTACGCGTTGTTCTACGCCGGGCTGCGCACCACACCGGGCAGCGTCGCGGCCGTGCTGACCCTGCTCGAACCGCTCACCGCCGCGGCGCTCGCGGTGGCGCTGCTGCGCGAACCGCTCCCCCTGCCGGTGATCGTCGGCGGGGTCCTGCTGCTCACCGCCGTGGCCGCCACCTACCTCACGCCCGACCGGGCGGACCGCGGGTGACACCGCCCGACCTACCATCGGTGGATGCCCCAGCAGACCACCGAGATCCGCACGGCCTCCTTCGCCGACCTGAACACCCGCACCTTCCACGACCTGCTCAAGCTGCGCATCGACGTGTTCGTGGTGGAGCAGAACTGCCCGTACCCGGAGCTCGACGGGCGCGACGTCGAGCCGGGCACCCGGCACCTCTGGCTCACCGACGGCGGCGCGCCGCTGGCGTACCTGCGGATTCTGGCCGACCCGGACGGCACCGCCCGGATCGGTCGGGTGGTGGTGGCCCCGTCGGCGCGCGGCGGCGGACACGCCGGCCGGCTGATGAGCGCGGCCCTGGAGGTGGTGGGCAACCGACGGTGCGTGCTGGAGGCCCAGTCCCACCTGGTCGCCTTCTACGCCCGGCACGGCTTCGCGGTCAGCGGCCCAGAGTACGTCGAGGACGGCATCCCGCACACGCCGATGCGACGCGAACCCATTGACGTGTGACGATCAAACTGGCATCGTGCCGGGTAGCGCCGTCGCGGGAGCCAGCGATGAGGCACGGGAGTGGGCGACTCCCGGCGATCCGGGTGTCGACGTCCGACCTCATCCCCCCGGGGGCTCCATGTCCACTCTCACCCGATCACGACGCGTGCTCTGGCTGTTCGCCATCGTGGCGACCACCACGCTCCTGTTGACGACCGCACTGACCACCGTGCTGACCAGGCCCGCCTCGGCGCATGGATCGGTCGTCGACCCGGCCTCGCGCAACTACAGCTGCTGGCAGCGGTGGGGCGGCGACTTCCAGAACCCTCGGATGGCCACCGAGGACCCGATGTGCTGGCAGGCCTGGCAGGCCGACCCGGCCGCCATGTGGAACTGGAACGGCCTGTTCCGCGAGGGCGTGGGGGGCAACCACCAGGCCGCCGTCCCCGACGGCCAGCTGTGCAGCGGCGGACGCACCCAGAGCCCCCGCTACAACGCGCTGGACACCGTCGGCGCCTGGAAGACCACAGCGGTCTCGAACAACTTCCGGCTGCGCTTCTTCGACCAGGCCAGTCACGGCGCCGACTACATTCGGGTGTACGTGACCAAGCAGGGCTTCAACTCCGCCACCCAACCGCTGGGCTGGGGCAACCTGGAGTTGGCCGGCCAGATCGGCAACACCCCGGCCTCGCAGTGGGACCCGGACACCGGTGGCGTCTCGATCCAGATCCCGGTGAGCGCGCCCGGACGCACCGGGCGGCACATCGTCTACACCGTCTGGCAGGCCAGCCACTTCGACCAGTCGTACTACCTGTGCAGCGACGTCGACTTCGGCGGCGGGTCGACCAACCCGCCCACCACGCCCCCGCCGACCACCCCACCGCCCACCACCCCGCCGCCGGCCGGTGCCTGCACGGCGACGTACCAGGTCACCGGTCAGTGGTCCGGTGGCTTCCAGGCCGACGTGAAGGTGACCGCCGGCGGTTCACCCACCCGGGGCTGGTCGGTCACGTGGAACTACGCCAACGGCCAGCAGGTCACGTCGTCGTGGAACGCGACGGTCAGCAGCAACGGCACGCAGGTCACCGCGCGCAACGCCGCGCACAACGGCACCCTCGCCGCCGGAGCGAGCACCACGTTCGGTTTCCTCGGCTCGTGGAACGGCAGCAACCCGGTTCCGCTGGTCTCCTGTACGACGACCAGTTGACCCCCGTCCGGCGCCGCACCCGGGCGGGGGTGCGGCGCCGGCCGGCGGGCGTCAGACCAGGCAGTTGACGATCTCGGCCACCGAGCGGCGGCGACCGGTGTAGAAGGGGACCTCTTCGCGGACGTGCCGGCGGGCGCCGGAGGCGCGCAGGTCCCGCATCAGGTCGACGATCCGGTGCAGTTCGTCGGCCTCGAAGGCGAGCATCCACTCGTAGTCACCGAGCGCGAACGAGGCGACGGTGTTGGCCCGCACGTCCGGGTAGCCGCGGGCCATCTTCCCGTGCTCGGCCAGCATCTCCCGCCGCTCGGCGTCGGGCAGCAGGTACCACTCGTACGAGCGGACGAACGGGTACACACAGATGTAGGCGCGGGCCTCCTCGCCGGCCAGGAACGCCGGGATGTGGCTCTTGTTGAACTCCGCCGGCCGGTGCAGGGCCATCTGCGACCACACCGGCGTCAGCGCCCGCCCCAGCGTGGTGCGACGGAACCGCAGGTACGCGTCCTGCAACGCGTCGCTGGACGCGGAGTGCCACCAGATCATCACGTCCGCGTCGGCGCGCAGCCCGGAGACGTCGTACACGCCCCGGACCACCACGTCCTTGCCGGCCAGCTCCTCGAAGAGGGACTCGACCTCGCCGGTGACGTTGTCCCGCAGCGACGGCAGCGGGGCGCTGGCCCGGAACACGGACCACATGGTGTAGCGGATGCTGTCGTTCAGCTCCCGCAACCGGGCCGCGTTGGTCTGCTCGGTCATCTCGCCGATCCTCCCAGTGCTGTGATAATCTCCTCGGCCGCCGTCTCGCCGGAGCGGACGCAGACCGGGATACCGACGCCGTCGTAACCGGCGCCGGCCAGGGCCACTGTGGGGTGCGCGGCCCGCAACGCCGTCCGCGCGGCGGCGAGCCGGTCGGCGTGCCCCGGCGCGTACTGCGGCAGGGCACCGCCCCACCGCTGCACGTGCCCGTCGACCGGGGCAGGCAACGGGGTGCCGAGCACCGCCGACAGCTCCCGGTGCACGGTGGCCGCCAGGTCCGCGTCGGGGCGCTGAAGCTGCGCCTCCTCGCCGTACCGGCCCACCGAGGCGCGCACCACCGCCAACCCGTCCGGCCGGCGCAGGTGCCCCCACTTGGTGGTGAAGAACGTCGCCGCCTTGATCAGCAACCCCTCGGTGCTCGGCACCAGGAAGCCGGACAGCTCGGGCAGGCGCGGCTGCGGCAACGCCATGGTGACCAACGCGACGCTCGCGTAGTCCAGCGCGCCGACGCCCGCCGCCACCGCCGGCGCGGGACTGGCGAGCAGCCGGGCGGCCGGGCGTGCGGGCACCGCCAGCACCACGGCGTCCACGTCGACGAACTCCGGGTCGCGGGTCGGACCGACGGTGAGCCGCCAACCGGTGTCGGTCGCTGTCAACTCGCGCACCGCCGCGTCGCGGCGGATCGTCGCGCCGCTGGCCGTCACCGCGGCCTCGACCAGGGTGCTCAGCCCGCCGACCAGGGTGCCGAAGACCGGGGTGCCGGGCGCCCGCGGCGCGGCGGCCTGCGCGGCCCGGACCGCGCCGACCAGGGTGTGTTCCACCCGGGCCGCCCGGGCCAGCGCCGGCATCGTGGTGACCAGGGACAGATCGTCGGCGCGGCCGGCGTACACGCCGCCCAGCATCGGGTCGACCAGCCGATCGACCACCTCGTCCCCGAAGCGGGACCGGACCAGCGCGCCCACCGAGACGTCCGCGTCCGGCCCGACCAGCGGCCGGCCACCGTCGGTGTCGGCGTCCACGGCCGGGCGGGCGACAGTGGCCACCCGGTCCAGATCCCCGGGTACGCCCACCAGGGTGCCGCCCGGGATGGGGCGCAGCCCTCCGTCGACGACCAGCGCGGCCTGCCCCACCGTGGGGTGCACGATCCTCTCGGCCAGCCCGAGCCGGCGGGCCAACGCCACCGCCGCGCTCTCGGCGCCCGTCGGGTCGCGCATCAGGAACGACTCCGCGCCGAACTCCACCGGCTGACCGGCCAGTTCCCCGGTGCGCAGCTTGCCGCCCAGCGCGCCGGACTGCTCGTACACGGTGATCTCGGTGCCGGCCGGTGCACGGTCGCGCAGGCGGACCGCGGCGGCCAGCCCGGCGATCCCGCCGCCGACCACCGCCACTCGCCAGGGCTGCCGCGTCACCTTCTAGCCCTGGTCGGCCCGGCGGCTGGACAGTTCGTGCACCAGCGCGACCACCCGGGTCAGCACCTCCGGGTCGGTCTCCGGCAGCACCCCGTGGCCGAGGTTGAACACGTGCCCGGGGGCCGCCCGGCCCTGCTCCAGGATGCGGCGCACCTCGGCCTCCACGACCGGCCACGGCGCGAGCAGCACGCACGGGTCCAGGTTGCCCTGCACCGCCTTGTCCGGGCCGATCCGGCCGGTGGCCACGTCCAACGGCGTCCGCCAGTCGACGCCGACCACGTCCGCGCCGGCCTCGCCCATCGCGCCGAGCAGTTCGGCGGTGCCCACCCCGAAGTGGATCCGTGGCACCCCGGCGCCGGCGAGTCCGCTGAGTACGGCTGTCGAGTGCGGCAACACGAAACGGCGGTAGTCGGCCTCGGAGAGCGCGCCGGCCCACGAGTCGAACAGCTGCACGGCGGAGACCCCGGCCTCGATCTGCACCCGCAGGAACGCCAGCGTCACCTCGGCCAGCCGGGCGCAGAGCGCGTGCCACAGCTCGGGGTCGCCGTACATCAGGGCCTTGGTCTTCGCGTGGGTGCGCGACGGCCCGCCCTCGACCAGGTAACTGGCCAGCGTGAACGGCGCACCGGCGAACCCGATCAGCGGGGTGTCGCCCAGCTCGACCACCAACTGCCGGACGGCCTCGTCCACGTACGGGACGTCGTCGCGGGTGATCGGGCGGATCCGCTCCACGTCGGCGGCGGTGCGGATCGGCTCGGCGACGACCGGGCCGGTGCCCGGCACGATGTCCAGGTCGATCCCGGCCGCGGCGACGGGCACCACGATGTCGCTGAACAGGATGGCCGCGTCCACCCCGTGCCGGCGCACCGGCTGGAGGGTGATCTCGGTGACCAGCTCCGGTCTGCGGCAGGACTCCAGCATCGGCACGCTCGCCCGGATCCCCCGGTACTCCGGAAGGGAGCGGCCGGCCTGGCGCATGAACCAGACCGGGGTGTGCGGGACGGGCCGACGTCGGCAGGCCCGGATGAAGGGCGAGTCGGCCGGTCCGCCGGGGCGGGAATCTCCGTCTCGGGCGACAGTGCCCGTGGTGTCCGTGGTCATCGCCGCAATCGTGCCACGCCCACCACCGGAAACCGGGTGGGGGTGAGAGGAAGGGCACCGTTCCTTACGCCCGGCGCCCTTCATGAGCGTCGGCGCGCCGTCGAAGCGGGCGACGGACGGCGGCATAGGCTGCCGACATGGCCCCCCCGATCGCGCTCCCGGAGACGTTCGCCCGCGCGGTCGCCGGGCTGCGGGCGGCCGCCCCCCGGCCGGAGATCACCCTGGAGGAGGTCGGCGCTCCCCAGCGGCTGGCCCCGTACGCGTTCGCGCTCTCCGCGACGGTGCTGCGCGACGACGACGAGGTGGCGACCGGTCGGCTGATCCTGCTGCACAACCCGGCCGGGCACGAGGCGTGGCAGGGCACCCTGCGGCTGGTCACCTACGTGACCGCCGAGTTGGAGGTCGACCTGGCCGCCGACCCGCTGCTGCCCGGGGTCGGCTGGACGTGGCTGACCGACGCGTTGGACGCCCAGGGCGCTGGCCACCGCGCGATCGGTGGGACGGTGACGCAGACCATGTCGACCCGGTTCGGCGATCTTGCCGGGCCGCCGACCATCGGTGACATCGAGATCCGCGCGTCCTGGACACCGGTCGACGACGACCTGACCCCACATCTGCTCGGCTGGTGCGCGCTGCTCGCCTCCACCGCCGGCCTCCCCCCGCCCGGCGTCACCGCCCTCTCCGACCGCCGTCCCGCCGGCGCGGCCTGATGGTCGGCAGCATGCGGCAGGACACTTCGCGGACACCTGATCGACACACGCCGGACCGGCTGCACCCGTCGGATCTCCGCGCGCACTAGGGTTGTCAGGTGACCGACGAACCACCCCTGCGCCGTCGGCCCACCGAGGAACTTCCGGGAAACGCGCCCCAGCACCCGCCGTCGGCCCAGCCGCAGCCGGCGGGCGAGGGGGCCGACCCGATCGACGGTGGGCCAGTTCCGCTGACCGCCCCGCGTGACGGCACCCCCGATCCGGTGGCCGCCCCGGCCGAGCTCGCCGAGGTCGTGGCCCGCTTCGCGGCGGGCACCGGCCCGGTCGCCCTGGACGCCGAACGCGCCTCCGGCTACCGCTACAGCCAACGCGCGTACCTGGTGCAGCTGCGCCGGGCCGGTTCGGGCACGGCGCTGATCGACCCGCTGCCGCTGCCCGACCTCAGCGCGCTGGACGCGGTGATCGGTGAGGCCGAGTGGGTTCTGCACGCGGCCAGCCAGGATCTGCCCTGCCTGGCCGAGGTGGGGCTGCGCCCGCGCCGACTGTTCGACACCGAACTGGCGGCCCGGCTGGCCGGCTTCGAACGCGTCGGGCTGGCCGCGCTCACCGAACAGCTGCTCGGATTCACCCTGGAGAAGCACCACTCGGCGGCCGACTGGTCGAGCCGACCGCTGCCCGAGTCGTGGCTGACGTACGCCGCCCTCGACGTGGAGTTGCTCACCGACCTGCGGGACGCGCTCGACGCGGAGTTGACCCGACAGGGCAAGTCGGCCTGGGCCGCGGAGGAGTTCGCCGCGCTGGTCCGCACCGGGGCCCGTCCGCCCCGGGTCCGCGCGGAGCCGTGGCGGCGCACGTCGGGCATCCACCGGCTGCGGGGGGCGCGGGCGCAGGCCCGGGTCCGCTCGATGTGGTACGCCCGGGACCAGATCGCGGCCCGGCGGGACGCCGCTCCCGGGCGGGTGTTGCCCGACTCGGCGATCATCGCCGCGGCGGAGCTGGACCCGAAGGACGAGAAGACCCTGCTGACCCTGCCCGGCTTCGGTGGTCGGTCGGTCCGTCGGCTGGCCCGCACCTGGCTCGCCGCGCTCGACGACGCCCGGCAACTGCCGGAGGATTCCCTGCCGGTCTCGCCGGCCGTGGAGGGCCCGCCTCCGCCGCACCGCTGGGCCGAACGGGACCCGGTGGCGGCGGGTCGGCTGGCCCGTTGCCGGGAGGTCGTGATCCGCATCGCCGGTGAGCACAACCTGCCGCCGGAGAACCTGATCACCCCGGACTCGATCCGCCGGCTGGCCTGGACCCCACCGGAGGAGATCACCCCGGAAACGGTGGCGGAGACCCTGCGCGGCCTCAACGCCCGCGAATGGCAGATCAAACTCCTCACCCCCGACCTAACCGAAGCCCTGACCCCATCCCCCTAACCCCACCCACCACCCCCAGCCCGCGTGATCATGGAGTTGACGGGCCTCTGGGAGATCCACAGCCCCGTCAACCCCATGATCGTCGGAGGCTGGACGGGTGGGTTGGCGGTCGGGAGGTGTGGGGTGGGCCACAGGTGGGGGTGGCGACGGGTTGGTTACTGGCGAGTAGCATTCGAGGGAAACGTGCCCGTGTCGGCGACCCTTGTTCGGTCCGGCGTGCCCTCCCGGCGCGACGGCCGAATCATGGTCGATTAGGAGGCTCAAGTGCCCCGTGAAGTTCGCGACGTCGTCTTCGTCGACGGCGTCCGTACCCCGTTCGGCAAGGCGGGTGGCATGTACGCCAACACCCGCGCCGACGACCTGGTGATCCGCTGCATCCGGGAACTGCTGCGTCGCAACCCGCAGCTGCCGCCGGAGCGGGTCGAGGAGGTCGCCATCGCGGCCACCACCCAGATCGGCGACCAGGGCCTCACCATCGGCCGCACCGCCGCCCTGCTGTCCGGGCTGCCCAAGACCGTCCCCGGCTTCGCCATCGACCGGATGTGCGCCGGCGCGATGACCGCCGTCACCACCGTGGCCAGCGGCATCGCCATGGGCGCGTACGACGTCGCCATCGCCGGTGGCGTGGAGCACATGGGCCGCCACCCGATGGGTGAGGGCGTCGACCCCAACCCGCGCATCGTCGCGGAGAAGCTGGTCGACCCGTCCGCGCTCGTCATGGGCGCCACCGCGGAGAACCTGCACGATCTGGTCCCGCACATCACCAAGGAGCGCACCGACGCGTTCGCGCTCGCCTCGCAGCAGAAGACCGCCAAGGCGTACGCCAACGGCAAGCTCCAGGACGACCTGGTCCCGATGTCGATCCGCGACGCCGAGGGCGGCTGGGGTCTGGCCACCGTGGACGAGGCCCCCCGGGACACCTCGCTGGAGAAGCTGGCCACCCTGAAGACCCCGTTCCGCCCGCACGGCAAGGTCACCGCGGGCAACGCGGCCGGCCTCAACGACGGCGCCACCGCGAGTCTGCTGGCCGACGAGGCCACCGCCCGCGAGCTGGGCCTGCCGGTCGCGATGCGGCTGGTGTCGTTCGGGTTCGTCGGCGTCGAGCCGGAGGTGATGGGCGTCGGCCCGATCCCGTCGACCGAGAAGGCGCTGCGCCTCGCCGGGCTCAGCATCGACGACATCGGCCTGTTCGAGCTGAACGAGGCGTTCGCCGTGCAGGTGCTCGCCTTCCTCGACCACTTCGGCATCGCCGACGACGACGCGCGGGTCAACCCGTGGGGCGGCGCGATCGCCATCGGCCATCCCCTCGCCTCCTCCGGCGTGCGGCTGATGACGCAGCTGGCCCGCCAGTTCGCCGAGCACCCCGAGGTCCGCTACGGCCTCACCGCGATGTGCATCGGCATCGGCATGGGCGGCACTGTCATCTGGGAGAACCCGCACTGGACGGAGGGCAACAAGTGAGCGCGAGGAGTGAGCTTGCGAGCCCCGCAGTCGCGAACGAAGGAGGCGCTGTGAGCGCGCTCGCCGCACCGAACGAGGTCGTCACCAGGGCGCTGCTGCGCCAGGTGAACGTACCGGGGCTGGACCGGCCGGCCGCCCTGATCACCCTCGACAACGGCTTCGACCACACCAAGCCGAACACCTTCGGGCCGGGTGGGCTGGCCAGCCTGGACGAGGCGATCAGCGCCGCGCTCGCCGCCGACCCGGCGTTCATCGCGGTCACCGGCAAGCCGTACATCTTCTGCGTGGGCGCGGACATCGTCGGCCTGCCGCAGCTCGCCGACCGCGCGCAGGCGCTGGAGATCGGCCGGCTCGGCCACCGGGTCTTCGCCCGGCTCAAGGACAGCACCGTTCCCACGTTCGCGTTCGTCAACGGCGCGGCGATGGGCGGTGGCCTGGAGCTGGCCCTGCACTGCCATTACCGGACGCTCTCCGGTGGTGCGGCGGCCCTGGCCCTGCCCGAGGTCTCCCTCGGTCTGGTGCCCGGCTGGGGCGGCACCCAGCTGCTGCCGAACCTGATCGGCATCCCCGCCGCCACCCAGGTGATCATCCAGAACCCGCTGATGCAGAACAAGATGCTCAAGCCGAAGCAGGCCGCCGAGCTGGGCATCGCGGACATCCTGTTGGAGCCGGCCGACTTCCTGGAGCGGTCCCTCGAATGGGCCGCCGGTGTGGTGCGCGGCCAGGTCACGGTGACCCGGCCCGAGGTCGACAAGGACATGTGGGCGGGCGTGCTCTACTTCGCCCGGGAGACGCTGAACCAGCGGCTGCACGGCGCGGTTCCGGCCGCGTACAAGGCGCTGGACCTGCTGGAGACGGCGAAGGACGGCGACTTCGCCGCCGGCACCGCCGCCGAGGACGAGGCCCTCGCGGACCTGGTCTTCTCCGAGGAGCTGCGCAGCGGCCTGTACGCCTTCGACCTGGTGCAGCGGCGGGCCAAGCGCCCGGCCGGCGCACCGGACAAGGGCCTGGCCCGCACGATCACCAAGGTCGGCATCGTCGGCGCCGGCCTGATGGCCAGCCAGCTGGCGCTGCTGTTCGCCCGCCGCCTCCAGGTGCCGGTGGTGATGACCGACCTCGACCAGTCCCGGGTGGACAAGGGCGTCGGCTACGTGCACACCCAGATCGAGAAGGCCGTCACCAAGGGCCGGATGGACAAGAACACCGCCGCCAAGCTGTACGGCCTGGTCAGCGGCACTGTCGACAAGAGCGCCTTCGCGGACGCCGACTTCGTCATCGAGGCGGTCTTCGAGGACCTGGGCGTCAAGAAGCAGGTCTGGGCCGAGCTGGAGAAGATCGTCTCTCCGGAGGCGGTGCTCGCCACCAACACCAGCTCGCTGTCGATCACCGAGATGGCCGCCGAGCTGGAGCACCCGGAACGGGTGGTCGGCTTCCACTTCTTCAACCCGGTGGCGGTGCTGCCGCTGCTGGAGATCGTCCGGGGCGAGCGCACCGACGACGCCACCCTCGCCACCGCGTTCGCGGTCGGCAAGCAGCTGAAGAAGTCCAGCGTGCTGGTCAAGGACGCCCCGGCGTTCGTGGTCAACCGGCTGCTCACCCGCTTCCTGGGCACCGTCTTCGCCGCCGTGGACGCCGGCACCCCGCTGGACGTGGCGAACAGCGCACTGGACCCGCTGGGCCTGCCGATGCGCCCGCTCGCCCTGCTCCAGCTGGTCGGGCCGGCCGTCGCGTACCACGTGGGCGGCACCCTGCACGCCGCGTACCCGGACCGGTTCGGGGTCAGCGAGAACCTCAAGCGGATCGCCGACTCGGGTCAGCCGATCGTCGTCGACGACCAGGTCAACGAGGACGTCGCCAAGCTGCTCGTGGTCGGTGACCAGCCGCTGACCGCAGAGCAGGTACGGCAGAACGCGCTCGACGCGCTCGCGCAGGAGATCCGGCTGATGCTGGACGAGGGTGTGGTCGCCGAGGCGCAGGACATCGACCTGTGCATGATCCTGGGCGCCGGTTGGCCGTTCCACCTGGGCGGCGTCACGCCGTACCTGGACCGGACCGGCACCTCCGAGCGGGTCACCGGGCAGCGGTTCCTGCCGCGCGGCGCGGCGAGCCTGCCGGCCTGACCGATCGCAGAAACACCGTCGCGGTGGTCGGACGTCCACGAAGGACAGTCCGACCACCGCGATTCGTCGCGCGGGTCGCGTGCGACCTGCTGAGGTTTAGATCTCCCGCTGCACGTGGTAGGCATATCCAACATCGGTGCACCGGTAGTTGGTGTCGTTGTTGACCCCTGACATTGCGGCCTGAGTGGAACAGGTGACCAGCCCGACAGGCGTGTGAGGGTAGCTCGACACAAAGACCCAGGCCGCCTGAGCAGGCGAGGCGACGGCCACCAGTGCGGCAGTCAAGGCCACGGAAGTGATTGCGGTCCGGACAACAGTCCTCTTCATACCAGTCCCCGATTCCTCAAGAGCAATCAACGCCAACCAAAAGTATTCGAAGGACGTCAATTGCCTGCAACGTGTTAACGGTGATGAATTTTTATCACGGTCCCTCGGGGCGGTCAAGCGTGCGATGGGCGATGGTGGTTACCTGACACATCGGAGCACGTCACAGCGCCATCAAGGGACGGGGCAGCGGGATGACCCACGGCTGCGGTAGCATTCGACCTGACAGGGCTCGCCGCAACAATACTGTCCGCTCGGTTCGTGGTGCATTTTCCCTGACCGCGAGGGTTGCAAGTGTTTGGATCTTACGCTAGCGCTAACGTTATTCTTCGCCGGCATAGCAGTTTAGTGTCGCGCACGAGGTGGTGGGATCCCTCATAGTGCATGCCCGACGGCCTACACAGCAATCCCGGCCCCCTGGTCGAGCTGTGGTCGATTCTGCCAACGCCGGTCTTCCATTGCAGGCAACTCTGAACTCGTTACCCCAGGGGCATAACCCGGCCTGATCAATCGGGTGTCGACCATTCGCTTCTCCCCTAAGCGGGCAAGCGCTCAGGCCGTAACTACCGGCGCCGCCGCTCCCCAAAGTTGGCTAGTGTCGTGAGTCGTTAATTCAGCGGAAGATAGCAGGCTGTCGGTAGCCACATACCGCGGCCGAATTAACGACTCAGGACACTAGAGAGCCGAGCCTGGCCCGCTCGGCGGTGAGGCGCGCTGCGGCGACGGGAACACCGAGAGCGTGCCGTTGGGCATCTGCGTCTGGGCCGACCGGGGCAGCCTGGGCATGGTGGTGATGTACGTCAAGTCCGCCGACCAGGCCAAGGCCGAGTTCACCGCGATCCGGGGCCAGGTCGAGCAACAGTCCTGAGCCGTACGAGACAGTGGGCCCCGGCCACCCCTGTGGTGACCGGGGCCCACGCCGTACGTCGACTGTCAGGCCGGTTCGGCGACCTCCGACGCGGCCAGCGCTGCCGCCGCGGCCCGCGCCGCTGCCGCCGCCGCCCGCTCGGCCGCGTTGCCGAGCACACAGAACTCGTTGCCCTCCGGGTCGGCGAGCACCACCCAGCCACCGCCGGTCGGGCTGACCCGGTCGGCGACGAGCGTCGCGCCGATGCCGAGCAGTCGCTCGACCTCCTCGGCGCGGGTCCGGTCGGCGGGTTGCAGGTCAAGGTGCAGCCGGTTCTTCACCGTCTTGCCCTCGGGCACGGCGATGAACAGCACCTCCGGGCCGCCCGGCGGCAGGAGCATCGCCTCCGGGTCACCGGGGAAGTCGTCGGGCTGCCGGGGGCAGTCGAACACCTGCGCCCAGAAGCCGGCCAGCGCGTACGTGTCGGAACAGTCGATGCTGATGTTGTGGATCGTCGAGCTCACTGGTGGTCCTCCACGGTGGTGATGGCGACACGTTCGCCGGCGCTGCGGAGCACGCAGAACTCGTTCCCCTCCGGGTCGGCGAGCACCGCCCAGCCCGTTCCGTCGGCAAGCCGTCGGTCGGCGACCATCGTGGCCCCGAGGCCGAGCACCCGCTCGACTTCCTCGTCCCGGGTCCGGTCGACCGGTTCCAGGCAGATGTGGACCCGGTTCTTGGTCACCTTCTCCTCCGGCACCTCCTGGAAGAACAGGTGGGGGGTGGTGCCGCCCGGCGGCACCACTGCCGCCTCCGGATCACCGGGGGCGTCCTCGTCGTGCCGGGCGTAACCGAGCACCGCCGACCAGAAGCCGGCCAGGGCGTACGTGTCGTGACAATCGAAACTGATGTTGCGGATCCGTGGATACACGGGTGGTCCTCCATGTTCGGATGAGGACGCTCCGCCGCCCGGAGTCAGCCTGCGAAGACCAGGGGTGCGGAGCCTTGACTGGTGGACATCGACGCACCCCCCTTCACTCTCTGAGCTGACTCGGTGATCTTGCCAGCGGGTGAGCGTCGCGCGCAACCCCGTTCAGCCGGCGGCGGGCACCGCCGGGGTGTCCGCCGACGGCAACGTCACCGTCACCTCCAGACCACCGCCGGGCTGCGCGACCACCCGTACGGTGCCGCCGTGCGCGTCGCAGACCGCCCGGACGATGGACAGCCCCAGACCGGACCCGCGAGCGCCGGTGCGTTCCCGGCCACCGCGCCGGAACGGCTCGAACAGCCCCGGAACGTCGGCCTGGTCCACCTCGAAGCCGGTGTTGCCCACCACCAGCCAGGACCGTTCGCCGTCGGTGCCGGTGCGCACCCACAGCCGGCCGTGCAGGTGGTTGTAGCGGACCGCGTTCTCGATGAGGTTGCCGGCCAACCGGTCCAGCAGGCCGGGGTCGCCGACGACCGGCGCCGGCTTCAGCGACGTCTGCACCCGCAGGCCGATCCGTTCCACCTCGCGGCGCATCGCCGACAGGGCGTTGGCGGTGCCGGCGGCGAGGTCGCACTCCGTCCGCCGACCCAGCCGCCGACCGGCCTGTGCCTCGCTGCGCGCCAGCACCAGCAGCGCGTCCACCAGGCTGTTGGCCCGCTCGGAGGCGTCCCGGACCACAGTCGCCATCCGCCGGTACTCGGCGGCGTCCGCCTCGTCGTCACTGAGCGTCACGTCGATCTCGGTGCGCATCACGGCGAGCGGGGTACGCAGCTCGTGCGAGGCGTTCGCCACGAAACGTTTCTGCGCCTCGAACGCGGACGCGATCCGGTCCAGCATGTCGTCGAACGTCTTCGCCAGCTCGGCCACCTCGTCGTCGGCGCCCGAGTAGCCGATCCGCTGGTCCAGGGTCGCCTCACCGAGCCGCTGCGCGGTCGCGGTGACCTGGTGCAGGGGGCGCAGCGCCCGACCCGCCACCGCGTACGCCCCGGCCACCCCGACCACGCTGATCGCCAACAGCGCCACCAGGCCCTTGGCCAGCAGCTCCCCCGAGGCGGCGTCGACCAACTGCCGCTGCCACTCGCCGGCGTCCAACTCCCGGCCGTCGGAGAGCAGCACTGTCGTGCCGGGCACCAACTCGTCGGTGGGGCGCAGCGCGTCGCGGACCAGCAGCCACGCCAACAGCACCAGGATCGCTCCGGCGCCGATCAGCAGCACCCCGTTGAGCACTGTCAACCGCAACCGCAGGGTGGGCCGCAACCGGCGACTCACCGTGCCACCTCGGTTCGCGACTGCGGGGCTCGCACACCCGGCTCACTCCTCGCGCTCACAGATTTACCTCGGCGGTGCGGTAGCCAGCGCCGACCACCGTCTCGATCAGCGGCGGGTCGCCGAGCTTCTTGCGCAGGGTCATCACGGTGACCCGGACGATGGTGGTGAACGGGTCGGTGTTGGCGTCCCAGACCCGTTCCAGCAACTCCTCACTGGAGACCACCGCGCCGCGCGCCTTGAGCAGCTCACTGAGCACCCCGAACTCCTTGTTGGTGAGGTCCACCGGCACTCCGGCGCGGGTGGCCACCCGGCGGGCCGGGTCGAGCACCAGGTCGGCCAGTTCGAGCACCGGCGGCGCCGCCGGGGTCGCCCGCCGGCCCAGCGCCTGCACCCGGGCGACCAACTCGTCGAAGGCGAACGGCTTGGGCAGGTAGTCGTCCGCGCCGAGCTGCAACCCCTCCACCCGGTCGGCCACCGTGCCGCTCGCGGTGAGCATCAACACCCGGGTCAGCGCACCGGAGGCCGCCAGGTCCGCGCAGATCTGATCGCCGTGCACGCCGGGCAGGTCGCGGTCGAGCACCACCACGTCGTACCGGGTGACGAAAGCGGCCTCGTGGCCGGCGTCGCCGTCGTACGCCACGTCGACGGCCATCCCCCGCTTGCGCAACCCGCGCGCGATCGCGTCGGCGAGGTTGCGCTCGTCCTCGACCACCAGTACCCGCATCCCGGCCTCCTCGCTGCTGACCACCGACAACCTAGTGCCGCCCGGCAACCATCGTCCCCCGCCGCGGGCACCGGTCGGCGTTGCGGGCCTCCGCCGCGTACGCGATGCTGGCCGGCGGCACCGAGCGACGGACGGACCTGGCATGACCACTGCGGCACCGACCATCCGGCGGGACATCGCCTACCGGGGTTTCCACCTGCCGGCCGACACGGCCACCGGCAGCGGCGACGGCCTGCGCGCCGGTGATCGGGGCCTCACCCTCGACGGCGGTGACCAGCGGGGCACCTGGACGTCGCCGCCGGTGCCGGTCGGCTTCGCCGTCGCCGAGGTGGTGCCGTCCTGGACGGCGGACACCCCGGACGGCTGTTGGATCGAGGTCGACCTGCGCGGTTGGCACGCCGACGCGCCCAGCACCGACTGGTACCGGCTGGCCCGCTGGGCCGCCGGCGACCACACGGTACGGCGCACGTCGGTGCCCGGCCAGCGTGACAGCGTCGCCCGGGTCGACACCGACACCCTGATCGTCACCGGGGCGACGGTCACCGGTTGGCAGGCGCGGGTGACCTTGTGCCGGCCCGCCGGCAGCCCGACCGGCCCGGTGCTGCGCAGCGTCGGCGCGGTCGCCACCGGGCCGACCTCGACCGACCAGCGGCACGAGCGGGAACCCGCCTCGACCGCCGCGCGTGGGATCGTGCTGGACGTGCCCCGCTACTCGCAGCGGCTGCACGCCGGCCAGTACCCGCAGTGGGGTGGTGGCGGCGACTCCTGGTGCAGCCCCACCTGCACCTCGATGGTGCTCGCCTACTGGGGCGCGGAGCCGACACCGGACCACTACGCCTGGGTGCGGCCGTCCGGTCCCCGACCGGTGGTGGTGCACGCCGCCCGACACTGCTACGACCACGCGTACGCCGGGGCCGGGAACTGGCCGTTCAACACCGCGTACGCCGGCCTGCACGGGGTGGACGCGTTCGTCACCCGGCTGCGGTCGCTGGTCGAGGCGGAGGCGTTCATCGCCGCCGGCATCCCCCTGATCGTCTCCGCCGCGTTCCGGGCCGGCGAGGTGCCGGGGCTCGGGTACGACACCGGAGGGCACCTGATGGTGCTGGTCGGCTTCACCGCCGACGGTGATCCGGTGCTCAACGACCCGTACGCCCCGGACGACGACGCGGTCCGCCGTACCGTGCCTCGGCAGGGGTTCGAGGCGGTCTGGCAACGCGGCAGCGGCGGGGTGGCGTACGTGCTGCGACCCGCGTCGGTGCCCCTGCCCCCGTCGCCGGCCCAGGCCAACTGGTGATCAGTCGGTCAGTTTCCAGAGCTGGTACGCACCGGGCGCGGCGACACTGCACACCAGGTAACCGGTGACCGCCTGACAGTCTCCGGTGGCACGGGGCAGCACGTCCACGACCCGTGTCTTCGCGGCGCCGACGTCCAACTCGCCGACGAGCACCCCACCGTCGGGATGCCGACGGATACCGACCAGCCGGCCGACACCGAGTTGGTACAGCTCCCACCGGCCCAGGTCGGCCAGCTGCCGGCCGGTCAGCGCGTCGAGCACGATGTACTGCTCCAGCGGCCCGATGCCGCTGATGTTGGCCATCAGCCGGCCGTCGGTCGACCAGGCCCACCCCCACCGGCTGCTGCGCCAGCGCACCTCGCCGGTCGCCGGATCGAGTGCCTGCAACTCGTTGTTGCCGGTGCGCAGACACAGGACGGGGCCACAGTCCAGCGTGAAGTCGACGTTGACCCGGGTGCGGGTCCAGCGTCGGTCGAGCCGGTCCACTCCGTACGCGGTGACCGTGCCCGAGCCCCTGTCGACGGCCAACAGCAGGTCGTCGATCAGGTCCAGTCCGATCGGACCACGGTCGGGCGGGCGCAGGTCGGCACGGGCCAGCACCGCCCCGGTGATCGCGTCGCGTACCTCGACCGGCCCGTCCAACTGGTTGAGCACCACCCGGTCCACTCCGCGCTCGCTGCCCCGCACCGTCACGTCGGCGGTGACGCCCGACAGCTGCCAGCGCACCGTGCCGCAGCACGGATCGACAGCCCGCACGCTGGACGGTTCGGTCTCGCCGCCGCTGCGCAGCAGCAGGTTGCCGTCGGTCAGCTTGGTGACGGTGCCCGGCTGCTGCCAGCGGTACGCCCCGGTCGCCCGGTCCAGCGCGATGGTGCGGGTCTCCCGACCCTCCGGGCCGATCTCGTACCCGGTGGTCAGCAGCATCCCGTTCAGCGACGTCATCCCCC
Organism: Micromonospora sp. NBRC 107095; assembly: GCF_030269705.1. Classification (NCBI taxonomy): domain Bacteria; kingdom Bacillati; phylum Actinomycetota; class Actinomycetes; order Micromonosporales; family Micromonosporaceae; genus Micromonospora; species Micromonospora sp. NBRC 107095. The sequence continues at coordinate 1,887,427 of NZ_BSTU01000001.1, read as the reverse complement.
AGTACCGGGCCTCCGCCGACAGCGGCACCTGCCAGACCGGCTCGCCGTCGGGCAGCCGGTACGCGGCCAACCGCCCCTGCCGCCTCGGACTCGTCGGCTCCATCACCAGCAGGAGGTCACCATCGATCATGACGTCGGATCCGGGCCTGGCCGGCAGCGTCACCGGGGCCGGGCGCGAGGGCGACACCGCGCCGCCGGCGAGCGTGACCAGCCCGAGCAGCACGACCAGCGCGCAGCGCACCGTTCGACCGTGGGCGCGGGGCGGGCGGGGCAGCGGGTCCGGGTCCGGGCCGTGCCGCAGTACGCCGAGGTCGATCACCGAGTCGCTCACCGCGTCAACCTCCACAGGGCGGTCGTGCCGTCCAGGCGCTGGCAGAGCAGCACCGGCAGGGACGCCTGGCAGCTGCCGGCGATGCCGGGCAGCACGTCGACGATCCGCGCTCGGCCGGCCACCAGGTCGAGTTCGGCGACGACCATCCGACCGTCGTCGCCCCGCCGTACACCGACCAGCGGGTCGTCCGCGCCGAGCACGGGCATCAGGCTCCACCCGCCCAGGTCGGTCCGGACCTGCCCGGTCGCCGCGTCCCGCACCGAGTACCCCCGGCCGGGCACGGCCATCAGCAGCCGGCCGGACCGGACGTCGGCCAGCACGTCCTGGCCCGGTTCCGACCAGCGCACCGCCCCGGTGGCCGGGTCGAGCACCTGGAGGCCGCCGGTCTGCGGGACCGCGCAGAGCAGACCGCCGCAGTCGAGCACGTGCGACACCAGCGTCACCTCGGCCGTCCACAGTGGTGCCAGGTTGGCCAGCGTGAAGCTCACCAGCCGGGTGCTGCCGGGCGGGACGAGCAGCAGCAGCTCGTTGACGACCTGCACCCGCTGATACGCCGACCGGTCGCCGGGCAGCGTGTCGATGCTGCGCAACAGCTGGCCGCTGCCGGCGTCGTGCACCTGCACCTCGCCGGTCGGTTGCAGGAGCACGAAGAGGTCGACCCGGCCCGCCCGGTCGTGGTGGTAGGTGGGGCTGGCGGCCGGCGGAATCGGCACCGACCAGAGCACCCGGCCGGTGTCGGGCGCGACACCGCTCACCGCGCCCGACCCGTCCTCCCGTGCGTCGGTCAGCAGCAGGCCGCCGTCCGCTGTCGGTTGCAGCGACCCCGGATGCTGCCAGCGTTGCCGGCCGGTCGCGGCGTCGAAGGCGGTGGTCTGGAACACCCGGTTCGGGGCGCTGACCGCCGTGGCCAACACCAACCCCCGCTCGACCCGGACGTCGAGGTAGTCACCGGTGCGGGCCACCGGAGCCTGCCACCGCCGTCGCACGGCGGCGCCGGTCGGTGCCGGCTGGGCGTACGCGCTCAGGTACCGGTCACCGTCGGGGATCGGCGGATCGACCACGAAGACGCTCTCCGCGGCCAGGTACGCCGTGGCCGTCCGGGACGCCGGCACCACACTCACCGTGCGCTGCGCCCACGGGGCGGCGGCGGCCAGCACCACCAGGCTGAGCAGCAGCACCGCCGCACCGTGCAGCGGGCGAGCGGCGGCACGCGGGCCGCGGACCGGCGGCGCCGACGTGGGCTCGTCCCGAACCTCGCCCAGCTCGATGATCGACAACGACCGTCCTTCCGTCACCAGGTGAGGCTGGCCGACGGGTCACCGTCCGGCAAACCGACCGTCAGCGCACCGGCCCGGCAAAAGCGACGGAACCCCGCCTGTACGATGGCGCGTCGTGGCTGTGCCGGTGGTAGACCCTTCGCTGAATCCCCTGACCGACGCCGACCCGGCCGAGGTGGAGCCGACACGGCGGCCTCGACGCCGTCCGGCCCGAACCGACCTGTTGGCCCTCGGAGCCTATGTGCTGCTGGGCGTCTTCGTCTGCCTCAACTACTGGGGTGACGTCAACGGTCGGGTCTCCTCGCACCTGCCCACCGATCACAGCTGGTTCGAGTGGTTGTTCGCGCACGGCGCGTACTCGGTGCGCCACCTGGAGAACCCGCTCTTCACGGCCCGGCAGAACGCCCCGGACGGGGTGAACATGATGGCCAACACCTCGCTGCTCGGGGTGACACTGCCGCTGGCTCCGCTGACCATGCTGCTCGGCCCCCAGGTGATGTACGCGCTCTATCTGGGTGCGGCGCTGGCGGCCACCGCCGGCACCGGGTACTGGATGCTCTCCCGCCACCTGGTGCGTTCCCGGGCGGCGGCGTTCGTCGGCGGCGCGTTCCTCGGCTTCGCGCCGGGCATCATCCACCACGCCAACGGCCAACCGAACTTCGTGTCCAACTTCCTGCTCCCGCTGATCGTGGTGCGGGTGCTCACCCTGGCCGAGCCGGGCCGGTGGCGGCGCAACGGGCTGGTGCTCGGGGCGCTGGTGGCGTACCAGATCTTCATCAACGAGGAGATGTTGCTGCTCACCGCGCTGGCCTGCCTGGTCATCGTGCTGGCGTACGCCGTGCAGCGGCCGCGGGCCACCCGGGCCGCCGCCGGCACGTTCCTGGCCGGGCTCGGCGTCGCCGGTGGGCTGGCCCTGGTGCTCACCGCGTACCCGATCTGGTTCCAGTTCAACGGCCCGCAGTCCTACCGGGGCCTGCAGGGCGGCGTGTTCCACAACTGGGGCGAGGACCTGGTCGCCTTCGTCACCTTCGCTCGGGACACCTGGGCCGGTAACCCGGAGGTGGAGAAGACCATCGGCCTGACCGAGCAGAACACCTGGTTCGGTTGGCCGCTGGTGCTGCTCTCGCTGGTGGCTCTGGTGCTGCTGGTGCGCCGGTCGCTGGCCGCGCGGATCGTCGCGGTGCTCATCGTGGTGTTCAGCGTGGCCGCGATCGGGCCGTGGGTGCGTTTCAACGGTGTGGAGACCGACATTCGCGGCCCGTGGTCGTACGTGTCGGACGACCTGCCGCTGGTCGAGATGATGATGCCGACCCGGTTGACGCTGGTGGTCGCCGCCGCGGTGGGCGTCCTGCTCGCGTTGACCTGGGACGCCGCGTACCGGCAGGGACGCCCGGTGGCCGACCGGCCGAGGGTGCCGGCCCAGCGCGCGGGCGACGCGGCCCCGGCGGCGTCCGCCGACGAGCCGGCCGCGCCGGTCGCCGCGCGCCGTCGGTGGCTGCGCCCGGTGGGGTACGCGGCGGTCGCCCTCGCCGTGCTGCCGCTCTTCCCCCGGCCGCTGCCCGCCCAGCAGATCGACCCGCCGCCGCACTTCATCAGCGCGGGCGGTTGGCGGCCGTACGTGCCGGCGGGCCGGACCCTGGTGCCGGTGCCGATCCCCAGCAACGTGCACGGCCTGCCGACGCTGCGCTGGAGCGCGCTGACCGGGCAGGAGTTCCCTGTCCCGGGCGGCTACTTCATCGGCCCGAACGAGCTGGGCGAGGGGGTCTTCGGCGCGCCGAACCGACCGACCAGCTCGCTCATCTACTCCACCATGGACAAGGGCGCGGTTCCGGAGCTGACCGACGAGAACCGCCGCCAGGCCATCGAGGACCTGCGGTTCTGGCGGGCGTCGGTGGTGGTGCTCGGGGCACACCCGCGCGAGGCGGTGCTCCGCGAGCTGGTCACCGGCCTGATCGGGCCGCCGCAGCGGGTCGACGACGTCTGGGTCTGGGACGTCCGCCCGCTGGTGGGTTAAACGCGCTCCCGCACGTCCCACACCCACCCGCCGTCGACCGGCCGACCCGGGCCGAGCAGGTCGTCGACAGTCCGGCGGACCGGGTCGCCGTGCTCCAGCTGACCGAGGACGACCACTGCCGCCCGCCAGTGCCGCAGGTCCTCGATGGCCTGTCGACGGTCGGCGTCGCTGAGCGGTGGCACCGCGCCGGTCTCGGCCACCCGGCGCAGCAGCACCGAGGTGGGCCGGTCCGGCGCGCCCCAGCGGGCCGTCGGGTCGTCCGGGCCACTGGGGCCGATGAAGTAGCCACCAGGCGCGGGGAACGCCAGACCGGTACGGGCCGACCAGAGCATCACCGGGCTGCGCCCGGCACCGGTGACCGGTGGCACCGCGACCACCGTCCGGCCGGGCGGCACCAGCGCACGCCAGTCGCCGTCGGCGACGAACGCCGGCACCGGCGCGACCGGCACCACCCGGATCGGCGTCGGCGCCAGGGGCAGCAGCGCGGCGGCCACCGCCCCGGCCCACAGCAGCCGTACCGGCAACCCCGGCGCGGGCGCCGGGTGCGCGGCGCGGACCCGGTCCACCGAGAGCGCCACCAGCACACCCAGCACCGGTACGCAGACCAGCGCGAACCGGGCCGGCACCGCGAGGTCGAGCAAAGGCAGCTCCGCGACCAGTCGGTACGGCCCCGGAAGGCCGGTGGCGTTGCCGTTCAATCGCACCGTCGTCCCGAGCGAGAGCAGGGCGAAGACCACGGCGCAGCCGGCCAACGCCCGGACCAGTGCCCGTCGCCACAACCAGATCACGATCACCACGGCGAGCACCAGCAGACCCGGGCCGAAGAACGAGTTCTCCTCGGTCGGGTTCGGCGAGAGCAGCCCCGGCAGCCAGTCGTCGCCCAGCACGGTCTGCCGGGCCGACGCGGTGAACGAGGCGACGTCCAGCTGGAAGCCCTGCGTGGCGAACGCCATCCCGGTGTAGTGCTGCGGACCGTGGAACTGGAACCACAACGGGTACGCCAGCGGAACCGCCGCCACGCCGGCCGCCACCGCGAGCCGACCGAAGAGGGCCGGCGCGTGCCGCCGCGCGGCAACCCGGTCGGCGAGCGCGTACGCCAGCGCGAAGACCCCGGCCGCGAGCACCAGGAAGACCAGCACCTCCTCGCCGATGAAGACCTGCCAGACGAGCAGCAACCCGAGGCCGACGCCGGGCCGCCACACGTCGTCCCGTGCGACTCCCGAGGCGGGCCGGAACACCAGGGCGAGGATCGCCGGCACCAGGAACTGCGCGGCGATGTGCAGGTGGGCGCCCGCCTGAGCGACCATGCCCGGGGCGAAGCCGCAGATCAGCCCACCCACCGCAGCCGCGGCCCGGGTGCCGACCAGCCGACGGCGCAGCAGCACGTACCAGGCGACGGCCGTCCCCGCGAGGCAGCAGACGACCGCCACGCAGAACGCCACCTGCGAGCCGAGGAGCAGTGTGACCGGGGTGAGCGGGACGCCCAGGCCGAGCACCGAGGTGTTCGCCATCAGGTTCACCCCGTCGGGCGCGTTCAACCCCGTGCTGAACAGCGGGTTCTCCCCCGCGACCACCGCATGGGCCGCGTGGGCCAACATCCACTCGAAGAGGATCTGGTCACCCGCCTGGTGGAACAACCGCCACGGGTGACCCCACTGCCCGCTCGTCACCACCACCGCGAGGCCCAGATAGCCGGCCACCACCAGCGCGTCCCGAAGCCAGGCCGGACGGGACGTGCCGACCGTCGCCGGCGACAGGGGGTTCGGGGACGTCGTCCCGGCGGTCATCAGACCGAACGGTCGCTGAGCGCCCGGACGTCCCAGACCCAGACATCCAGCTCCTGGCGGCCCGGGCCGACCAGCTCCTCGACCGTCCGCCGCAGCGGCTCGGCGTTCTGCTGCCGCACCGGCAGCACCAGGATCGCCGCCCGCCAGTGCCGCAACTCGTCGGTGAAGCGCCGACGCTGCCGGTCGTCGAGCTTGGGCGTACGCCCGGTGGTCGCCACCTCCTCCAGCATCTGGCCCACCCCGCTGGGGCGACCGCCGAACCGGCCCGGGTCACCGGTGTTGCCGTTGCGGGGCGCGAGGAAGTAACCGCCGGGGATCTTGAAGTCGAGGTTGGTGGCCGCCGCCCAGCGCATGCCGTGCGTGTTGCCCATGCTGGGCACCGGGATCGGCACCAGCGTCTGATCCGGCCCGACGTACGCCCGCCAACGATCGGCGGTGATGAAGTCCGGCACCGGGGGCCGGGAGACCATCCGCAGCGGCATCGGTGCGATCGGCAGCAGCGCGAAGGCCAGGCCCGCGGCGGTGAGCACGCGGACGGTACGGCGGTCGGCCGGGCGCAGCGCCCAGGCCCGCTCGACGGCGAGAGCGAGCAGCAGACCGATCACCACGCTGGTGATCAGACCGAACCGGGTCGGCACCACCGCGTCGAGCAGCGGCAGATGGACCAACCACTCCCACGGCCCGGTGATCAGCTCCCGGTCCCACCAGGAGACCCGCTCGCCGAGGGAGAGCACGGCGAAGAACAGGCCGGTCACCGCGAGCGCCCTGACAATCAGCTCCCGGCGCAGCCAGACCACGATGCCGATGGCGAGCATCGACAGGCTCCAGCCGAAGAAGGCGTTCTCCTCGGAGTAGTTCGGCGCCAGGTTGGCGTTGGCTCGCTGGTTGCCGCCGAGGGTGGGCGAACCGGGGGCGAAGAAGGCGGCGATGTCGTTGCCGTAGTCCTGCACCGCGTCGCTGAGCCCGTGGTAGGCCATCGGCCCGGCGAACTGCACGTAGAGCGGGTACGCCAGCAGCGCCCCGGCCAGCAGGGCGCAGGTCAGCACGCCGGCGCCCAGCGGCCGCCACGCCGCCCGCCACCGGGCCGGCTCCTGGGCGAGCACCGCCAGCAGGAAGACACCGCAGGCCAGTGCCGTGAAGAGCAGGATCTCCTCGTTGATGAACGCCTGGATGGTGACCAGCACGGCGAGCAGCGCCCCGTCGCGAACCGGCCTACCGGAGCGGGTGAGCACCAGCACCCGCCACACGATGAACGGCAGCAGAAACTGACTGATGATGTTCGGGTGCCAGCTGGCGTGCGAGAGCATCGCCGGCGAGAACCCGCAGAACCAGCCGCCGACCGCCGCCGCCAGCGGGGTGCGCACCAGGTGGCGGGAGAGCATGAGGTACCAGGCCATGGCGGTGCCGGCGAGGCCGAGCGTGACCAGCACCACGAAGGAGACCGCCGGTCCGAAGAGCAACGTCACCGGGACCATCGGGATGCCCAGCGCCAGCACCGCCGTGTTGGCCATCAGGTTGACGCCGTCGGGGTAGTTGAACTGCTCGGTGTAGAACGGGTACTCGCCGTGCAGCACCACGCGTACCGAGTGGGCGAGGAAGAACTGCACCTGAGCCGGGTCACCGGTGTAGAGCGAGGCCACCCGGCCGGACGGGTCCAGCCAGATCCGGCTGGTCACCCAGAGCGCGGCCAGCAGAAACAGCCCGCCCACCGCCAGGTGCTGCCGCCGCCGGGTCCACCGCACCCCTGTCGACACCGCGCCCCCGGCCGGCGCTTCGGGCTCGGCCGGAACTTCGGGCGCTGCCGGTGTTCCAGGCTCTGCCGGCGCCTCGGACTGTGCCGGCGCTTCGGGCGCTGCCGGCGCGTCGGGCTTTGCCGGTGTTTCGGGCGCTGCCGGGGTCTGCGCCGGGTCCGTGGTGGGGGCGGTCAGCGCGGGCGGGCCGGTCAAACGGCCGACAGGTGTGCGGTAACTCACCAGGTCGGCGGAGTCGGCTGCCGCCTCCGTGTGCGGCGCGGGCAGGGCGCGGGACTCGGCAGGCGTCACAGTCGGCGGAGTCTACCGGAGCAACCAAAACGCCCTAAAGCCCCGGTGGTGTCCATTGTGGCGGATCGGGTGACGGCCACCTGAGGCACCGCACCGGACATCTCGTACTATGGCGCTTTCCGACAGCGACGGCGAGGCGATCGGGGGCGGGCCAGGTGACTCCAGGCCGTCGGTACGGCAGGGCGCTTCCCGTCCTGCTGAGCGCGCTGCTGGCAAGCACGGCCTGCGGTCCGGTGGCCGAGCGGAAGCCGCAGGACCTGCGGGTCGGGTACGACAGCCTGGACGGCGCGCTGACGGTGTGGCCGCCCCGCGGCGACCTCTCCGGCGACGCCGCGGCGACCGCGGCGGTCACCGCCGCCGTGCGGGACTGGCGGTCGCCGGCCGACGACCGCGCGCACCTGCCCTCGTCCGGCATCCTCTTCTCGGGTCGCGTCGACGGCGCCCCGGTGGCGCTGGTGGCCGCCGACGTGCCCGGCGAAAGCGCCTCCTGGCTGCTGCAACTGACTCGCGAAGGTGACCGGTACGAGGTCACCCGGGCCGCCGAGTACACCGACCCCGGTTACCTCGTCTACTCCGACGTGCTGCCCGTGCAGACGACCGGCGGCCGGCGCTACCTGGTGTCGGCGCGGGTGCAGACCCTCCTCGGGCCGCAGGACCGGGCGTTGACCATCGCGGACGGCCTCAGCGCACCGGTCGATGTGCCGTCCTGCACTGCCGTCGGCGTGACCGCGACCCTGCGCACCACGGAGTCGCTGCCCCGTGGGCGGGCCGCCGACCGGCTGCTCGACCTGGGCACCGGCACCGCCGATCCCCGTTACCCGCTGGTCCGCGACGAGTCCGGCACCGGCCGGCGTGCGCTCACCGGTCTGGACACCTGCGCGCTGGCCGGCGACCGGGGCCCGTTCGGCAGCATCCCGCGCCGGATCGGCGACCGGGACGCCCCACGCTCGGTGCCGACCTCCTGGCCGATGGCGAAGCTCACCGTGCGCTCGCTCGGCGAAATCGCGCTCGGCGGCGGCGAGGCGGCCGAGTTGCAGCAGCTCAGCTGGGACACTGACGCCGGCGCGATGACGGCGGTGATCTACCGACCGGCCGACGGGAGCGCAGCGGTCGTCTCACCCGCCGACCGGGCCACCCCGTTGCAGGCCTACCAACTGCCGGTGCCCGGCCAGCCGCTGGTGGTGTTGAGCTGGCGGCCCACCCGGGACAGCTCGCTGTCCGTCCCGCCGGGCACTCCCCTGCTGGTCGAGCGCCCCGGCCTGGCGGTCATCCCGACCCCGTCGCGCTCCCAGACCTACAGCCTCGCCAACAACGACAAAACCCACTACCGCTCAATCTCCCCCCGCTAACCCCACCCCACCCCCACCCCACCCCACCCCACCTCCCTTACCCCCCACCCCCTCGCCCCCTCTCCCGCCCCGCGATCTTGCACTTTCTGCGGCGACAAATCGGGGCTCAAGGGGCATTACGTCAACCGAAGGTGCAAGATCGGCGAGCAGGACGAGGGCGAGCAGGGCGAGGGTGGGTAGACGCGACGGCGGGCGCCCCGTGCGGCGGCGCCCGTCGTCGTGTGCGGGTCAGTTCTGTGCGGCCGCGTCGCTGGCGGTGAGGCGGTCCGGGGTGGCGTCCAGGCTGGAGATCCAGCCGGTGACGTCGCGGGCCACGTCCTGGGCGGTCAGGCCCAGGTCGGCGAGGATCTGCGCGCGGGTGCCGTGCGGGTGCCACTCGGCCGGCACACCCAGGTCCTTGAGCGGCACCCGGACGTCGGCGTCCCGCATCGCCTGGGCGAGCGCGTCACCCACACCGCCGACCCGGACACCGTCCTCGACGCTGACCACGAGCCGGTGGCGGGCGGCCAGGTCGACCAGCTCCGCCGGGACCGGACGCACCCAGCGCGGGTCCACGACGGTGACCCCGTAGCCCTGCTCGGCGACCCGGGCGGCCACCTCCATGCCCAGTTGGCCGAAGGAGCCGACGGCGACGAGCAGCACGTCGGTACGGGCGGACTCGGCCAGCACGTCGACCGGGCCGACCCGGCGCAGCGCCGGCAGGTCCGCGGCGACGGTGCCGGTCGGGAACCGCACCACTGTCGGGCCGTCGTCGACGGCCAGCGCCTCGCGCAGCTCCTCGCGCAGGGTGGCGGCGTCGCGGGGTGCGGCGATCCGCAGCCCCGGCACCACACCGAAGACCGACATGTCCCAGATGCCGTAGTGGCTGGGGCCGTCCGGGCCGGTGATGCCCGCCCGGTCCAGCACGAAGGTCACCGGCAGCTTGTGCATCGCCACGTCCAGCAGGACCTGGTCGAAGGCGCGGTTGAGGAAGGTGGCGTAGACAGCGACCACCGGGTGCAGCCCGCCGAGCGCCAACCCGGCCGCCGAGGTGGCGGCGTGCTGCTCGGCGATGCCCACGTCGTACACCCGCTCGGGGTACTTGCGGGCCAGCTTGGCGATGCCGGTCGGCTCGGCCATCGCGGCGGTGATGCCCACCACGTCCGGACGCTCGTCGGCGACGGCGAGCAGCTCGTCGGCGAAGACGTGCGTCCACTTCACCGCCGGGGCGGCCAGCAGCGCGCCGGTCTCCACGTCGAAGGCGCCGCCGGGGCCGTGCAGGCAGTCCGCCTCGTCCTCCTCGGCCGGGCGGTAGCCGTACCCCTTGCGGGTGACGGCGTGCACGATCACCGGGCCGCCGAAGTTCTTGGCCGCGCGCAGCGCCGCCTCCACCGCCGCCACGTCGTGCCCGTCCACCGGGCCCACGTACTTGATGCCGAGGTCCTCGAACATGGCCTGCGGGGCGACCGCGTCCTTGATGCCCTTCTTGACGGCGTGCAGCACCTCGTACATGGGCTTGCCGACCAGCGGGGTGGAGCCGAGGGCGTCCTTGACGGTGTCGAGGACCTTCTCGTAGCCGGGGTTGAGGCGCAGTGAGGAGAGGTGGTCGGCCAGGCCGCCGATGGTCGGCGAGTACGACCGGCCGTTGTCGTTGACCACGATGACCAGCGAGTTGCCGGCGGTGGCGATGTTGTTCAGCGCCTCCCAGCACATGCCGCCGGTCAGGGCGCCGTCGCCGACCACCGCCACCACGCTGCGCGCCTCGCCCCGCAGGGCGTACGCCTTGGCCAGGCCGTCGGCGTAGGACAGCGCGGTGGAAGCGTGCGAGTTCTCGATGAGGTCGTGCTCGCTCTCGGCCTGGCTGGGGTAGCCGGAGAGGCCACCGCGCTGGCGGAGCTTGTCGAAGCCGGCCTGACGCCCGGTAATGATCTTGTGTACGTACGCCTGGTGGCCGGTGTCGAACAGGAGCCGGTCCCGGGGGGAGTCGAAGACGCGATGCATGGCGAGCGTCAGCTCGACCACACCGAGGTTGGGCCCGACGTGCCCGCCGGTACGGGACACCTTGGTGATCAGGAAGTCCCGGATCTCGGCGGCGAGGACGTCCAGCTCCTCGCCGGACATCCGCTTGACGTCCTGCGGACCGCGAACCGTCCCCAGCAGCCGGCCGTGGTTGGCCGTGTCCTCTTCAACACTCATGACCGGAGAGTCTATCGGCCGCCCGGTACTCCGCAGCTCGGCCCGAGCCCCGGCCACCCGGGCCGGACGGGGAGTTGGCGGCTGAGCAACCGGTCAGGCGCCGTCCCGCTGCCCTCGGGTGGCCGGTGACACTCCCGCTCAGGCCGGCGGGAGCAGCAGCCCGACCTGCTCGACGTGCTGGGTCATCGGGAACAGGTCGAAGCCCCGCAGCGCCGCCAGCCGCCACCCGAGGTCGGCGAAGGTGCGCACGTCCCGCGCGAACGCAGCCGGATCGCAGGCCACGTACGCGACAGCCCGCGGGCCGGCGGCGGCCAACGCGCGGACCACCGGGGCGCCGGCCCCGGAGCGCGGCGGGTCGAGCACCACCACGTCGACCGGGCCGGTGATCCGTCGGCGGGCCAGCGCGGTCTCCACCCGCGCCGCGACCACCTCGACGGTGGGCAGGTCGGCGAGGTTCTCCCGGGCGGCGGCGACACCCTGCGCCGCCGCTTCGACAAGCGTCACCCGCCCGGTCGCGCCGACCCGTGCGGCCAGCCCGGCGGCGAACAGCCCCGCACCGCCGTAGAGGTCCCAGGCGATCTCGCCCGGCTTCGGATCCAGCATCTCCAGCACCGCGGTGGCGAGGGTGTCCGCCGCGGCCGGGTGCACCTGCCAGAACGCGGACGCGGGCAGCGTCCAGTCCCGTCCGGCGGCGACCTCGCGGACCTCGGTCGGGCCACTGACCGGGGTGGGCGATCCGTCGCGCAGCTCGGTGACTGTCACGTCCCCGCCGGTGCTGGCGACGGTCTCCACCGCCTCGGCGGCCGGCCAGCGCGCGCCGGTGGGGGTGAGCACCGGCAGCTCCTGGATGGCCGGGTGGGCGATCCGGCACCTGTCGATCGGCACCACCTCGTGCGAGCGGTGCTTGAGCAGTCCGGCCCGGTCCGCGCCGTCGACCGCGAAACGGACCCGGGATCGCCAACCCAGCAGCCCGCCGGGCAGCGCCTCGACCCGGACGCCGAGCTCGTCGAGTTCGGCGTCGGTGAGCCCGCCGAGGCGGACCAACTGCTCGCGCACCACGGCCGTCTTCCAGGCCAACTGTGCGGCCGGGGCCACGTGCTGCAGGTCGCAGCCACCGCAGGCGCCCGGCTTCGCGTACGGGCAGGGTGGCTCGACCCGGTCGGGTGAGGGGTCCAGCACGGTCACCGCGTCGGCCCGGACGAACCCCTTGTGCACCTCGGTGACCTCGGCGATGACCCGTTCGCCGGGCAGCGCGTGCCGGACGAAGACCACCTGCCCGTCCACCCGGGCCACGCAGTGCCCGCCCGGGGCGACCGCGTCGACGGTCAACTCGACCCGGTCCGTCTCGGCCAGACCCCGCTCGGCGGCCGAGGAACCCGACGGCGACGGCGTCCGAGGTGTCGCGGTCCGACTGCCCGGCTCAGTCACTGGTGTTCCCCCTCGTCGCACTACTTCCGCGCTGCTCACCCTCGCCGGACGGCGCGGAGACCACCGGCGGCACGGCGACCGGTGGTGGGACGGCGCTGCGCGGCCCGCGCGCCGGGGTCCGGGACAGCGTGGCGTCCAGCCGGTCCAGGTTCTTGCTCGCCGTCGACGCGAGCTGCCACGGCACGCTGACCACCATCACCCCCGGTTCGAAGAGCAGCCGGCCCTTGAGGCGCAGGGCGCTCTGGTTGTGCAGCAGGTTCTCCCACCACCGGCCGACCACGTACTCCGGAATGAACACGGTGACCACGTCCCGGGGCGACTTGCGGCGGGTGGAGGCGACGAAGTCCAGGATCGGACGGGTGATCTCCCGGTACGGCGAGTCGATCACGGTGAGCGGGATGGCCATCTCCCGGCGCTCCCATTCGGCCTGCAGGTCCCGGGTGTCCGACTCGTCCACGTTGACGGTCACCGCGGTCAGCGTGTCCGGCCGGGTGGCACGGGCGTAGGCGATGGCCCGCAGCGTCGGCTGGTGCAGCTTGCTGACCAGCACGATCGCGTGGTTGCGGGCGGGCAGCACGGCCCGGCCCTCGTCCGGCGGGGTCAGCTCCACGGCGATCCGGTCGTAGTGCCGGCGGATGGCCAGCATCAACACGTAGATCACCGCCATCGCGGCGATCGCGATCCAGGCGCCGAGCAGGAACTTGGTGATCAGGACGATCACCAGCACCGTGCCGGTCATGCCCGCGCCGAACGTGTTGATGGCCCGCGACCGGTGCATCCGGCGACGCGCCTCCGGGTCCCGCTCGGTCCGCAGGTGCCGGTTCCAGTGCCGGATCATGCCGGCCTGGGAGACGGTGAACGAGACGAACACCCCGACGATGTAGAGCTGGATGAGTCGGGTCACCTCGGCCTGGAAGCCGACGATCAGCACGATCGCGAAGAGGGCCAGGAAGACGATGCCGTTGGAGAACGCCAACCGGTCGCCCCGGGTGTGGAACTGCCGGGGCAGGTAGCGGTCCTGGGCGAGGATCGAGCCGAGCACCGGGAACCCGTTGAACGCGGTGTTGGCGGCCAGGAACAGGATGAGGGCGGTCATCCCGGCCACCACGTAGAGCAGGATCGACCCGGACCCGAAGACCGTCTCGCCGAGCTGGGTGGTGACCGTCTTCTGCACGTACCCCTCGGGGCCGGCGACGATCTGCAGGCCCGGATCCTCGACGAACTGCAGGTGGGTCAGCCGGGCCAGCCAGATGATGCCGACCAGCATGCTCACCGAGATGCTGCCGAGCAGCAGCAAGGTGGTGGCGGCGTTGCGGCTCTTCGGCGCCTTGAACGCCGGCACCCCGTTGGAGATCGCCTCCACGCCGGTGAGCGCTGCGGCGCCCGAGCTGAACGTCCGCAGCAGCAGGAAGATGAGCGCGAAACCGGTCACACTGTGCTCGGCCTGGATGACCAGGTCGGCGCTCGGCGCGCGGAGTTCGTCACCCAGCACGAAAACCCGGAACAGCCCGGTGAGCAGCATCCCGCCCATCACGATGACGAAGCCGTAGGTGGGGATGGCGAACGCCGTGCCCGACTCGCGCAGACCGCGCAGGTTGACCGCGCTCAGCAGGACCACCGCGCTCACCGCGATCAGGACCTTGTGGGTGGCCACGAACGGCACCACCGAGCCCAGGTTGGCCACCCCGGAGGAGACCGACACCGCTACCGTGAGCACGTAGTCGACGAGCAACGCGCTGGCCACCCCGACGCCGAATTTCGGGCCCAGGTTGACGGTGGCCACCTCGTAGTCGCCGCCACCGGACGGGTAGGCGTGCACGTTCTGCCGGTAACTGGCCACCACGGTGAGCATGACCACGACCACGGCCAGGGCGATCCACGGCGAGAAGACGTACGCGGAGGCGCCGGCGATGGACAGGGTCAACAGGATCTCGTCGGGCGCGTACGCGACGCTGGACAGCGCGTCGGAGGCGAAGACAGGCAGCGCGATGCGCTTCGGCAGGAGGGTGTGCTGCAGCCGGTCGGACCGGAACGGTCGACCGAGCAGGAGCCGCTTCAGCAGCGAGGTGGGACTGGCCACGAACGCCAAGGGTACGACCACCACGGCGGAGGCGCGGGGGTGGGCGATCACGGCCGCACGGCACGGCGGGGTACGGTCGGTCCCCGCTCGCGACCGGGACGTGGCAGGCTCGCACTCGGAAGGCCACCGGCAGCGGGAGTGGTGCGCACCTTGGGAGGGACAGCGTGCACGTCGTGATCATGGGGTGTGGTCGGGTCGGGTCGACCCTCGCCCACAGCCTGGAGTCCCGAGGGCACTCGGTGTCGGTGATCGACCAGGACGCCGACGCCTTCCGCCGGCTCGGCCCCGACTTCGCCGGGATCACGGTGACCGGGGCCGGTTTCGACGGCGAGGTGCTCCGGCAGGCCGGCATCGAACGCGCTGACGCCTTCGCGGCGGTGTCGAGCGGCGACAACTCCAACATCATCTCGGCCCGGCTGGCCCGCGAGACGTTCGGCGTGTCCCGGGTCGCCGCCCGCATCTACGACCAGCGCCGGGCGCAGGTCTACGAACGGCTGGGCATCCCCACCGTGGCGACGGTGCGGTGGACGGCGGACCGGATGCTGCGACACCTGGTGCCGGAGGGCAACGTGGAGATCTTCCGCGACCCCACGAGCACCGTGTCGATCGTCGAGGTGCCGGTGCACAAGGACTGGATCGGTCGACCGGTGCGGACCCTGGAGGACGCGGCCGGAGCGCGGGTGGCCTACCTGATCCGCTTCGGCATCGGCACGCTACCCACCGGCTCCACCGTCCTGCAGGAGGGTGACCAGGTGTTCATGCTCGTCAGCGACGACATCGTGGCGACGGTCACGTCGGTGGCGGCGACGGCGCCGGAAGGAGGGCACTGACCATGCGAGTCGCCATCGCGGGCGCGGGCAACGTGGGCCGCTCGATCGCCCAGGAGTTGATCGACAACGGCCACCAGGTGATGCTGATCGAGCGCCAGCCCAAGATGCTGCGCCCGGACCGGGTGCCGGCCGCCGAGTGGGTGCTGGCCGACGCGTGCGAGCTGACCAGCCTGGAGGAGGCCGACGTCGCCGGGTGCGACGTCGTGGTCGCGGCGACCGGCGACGACAAGACCAACCTGGTGCTGTCGCTGTTGGCCAAGACCGAGTTCGCGGTGCCCCGGGTGGTCGCCCGGGTCAACCGGGCCGAGAACGAGTGGCTGTTCACCGAGCAGTGGGGCGTGGACGTCGCGGTGAGCAAGCCGCGGGTGATGGCTGCGCTGGTCGAGGAGGCGGTCACCGTCGGCGACCTGGTCCGGCTGATGACCTTCCGGCAGGGCGAGGCGAACCTGGTCGAGATCACCCTGCCGCCGACCGCCCCGTACGTGGGTCAACCGATCCACGCGGTGCCGCTGCCCCGTGACTCCGCGCTGGTGGCGATCCTGCGCGGCAAGCGGGTCCTGGTGCCGAGCCCGGACGACCCGATCGAGGCCGGCGACGAGCTGATCTTCGTCTGCACCGCCGAGGTGGAGGACGAGGTCCGCGCGGTGATCCTCGGGGCGGACAGCGTCGAACGGACCCGCGGCTCCCGCTGACCGCAGGGCCGCGCTGAGCGGCCGGGTGGCCCGGCCCCGTCAGGCGCTGGGCAGCGGGGCCGGCGACGGCTCCCGGGTGACCCGGCGAACCGTCCAGACCGTGATCAGCAGCAGCAGCGCGTACGGCGGGTAGCCCAGCGCCAGCCGGGCCACACCCAGCGCGGTGTCCTGGTGGGCCAGGTAGAGCCCGGCCTGCACGCCCACCTTGGCCAGCCAGACCACACCCCAGAGCACCGTGAGCTGGGTGAAGGTGCGGACCAGCTTCGGGTCGCTGCGCCACTCCGAACGGCCCTTGGCGACCAGCACCGACCAGATCCAGCCCACCAGCGGCTGCCGGATCGCGGCCGAGATCAACAGGGCGACGCCGTACCCGATGCCGTAGAGGATGCCGGGGAGGTAGAAGTCACGTTCGTTGCCGGTGCGCCACGCGATGGCCGCGCCGACACCGACACCGAAGAGCCCGTTGACGGCGTGCCGGACCGGCCGGCGTTGAGCCAACCGCACCACGGCGATCAGCACCGCGACGGAGACCGAGGCGATCACCGCCGGCCGCAGCTCGCCGATGATGTTGGCGAGGACGAAGACGACGACCGGGATGCTCGACTCGACCAACCCGCGCCAGCCGCCGAGCTGGTCGGCCATCTGCTCGGCGATCGTCGGCAGCCGCTCCTCGTCCTGAGGGCCCGTCTCGGGCTGTGCCGCCCGGTCCTGTCCCGTCGTCATCGCCGGCCTTCCGTCCGCAGTGTCGTCACTTGGGCGAGTCCAGCTCGTAGTAGGGGTTGTAGATGACCTTGCGGTCGTCGCGCACCGCCACCCGGCCACGGGCGGTCAGGTGCCGGCCCGGCTCGATCCCGGCGATGTGCCGCCGACCCAGCCAGACGAGAGTGACCACGTCACTGCCGTCGTACAGGTCGGCCTCGAGGGTGGGCAGATTGGTGCGCGGGGTGTAGACCACGGTGCGCAACCGACCGGCGACCGAGACCAACTGCCCCCGGGAGCACTGCTGGGCGGGGACCCCGCCACACTCGGCGCTCTCCCGACGCAGCTCCTGCGCCTCGATCTCGGCCTCGCTGGCGGTGAACCTCTGCAGGATGCGCCGCAGCGACACCCGGCTCTCGTCGGCCGTCATGACCTCCGCGTCACCCTCTCCACGCTCGCCGTTCCCGGCCGGCCCCGGCGGCGCCGGAACCGTCCCGCCAGCGTACGCCGACGGGGCTGGTTCCGGCGGGCCGGTGCGCGCGGGTCAGACCTGACGCGGCGCGGCGGCGGCGTCGCCCGCCTCGGCCGCAGCCTGGTCGGCGACCTCCCGCGGCAACCGCAGCGGCAGCGGCTCGCGGACCGGCTTCGCCTCCTGCCCACGGTCGACCACCAGGCCGTCCAGGCACTCGACGAGCGGCCCGCCCAGGGCCGGGTCGGTGGCCACCGGGCCCTGGAACACGCCACGGACCATCCAACGCGGCCCGTCGATTCCGACGAACCGCAGGTTCGTGGTGCCGTCCTGGGTACGCACCTGGGCGTGCAGCTCCGGGCCGTACTCGCCGGCGACCTCCTGCGCGCTCGCGCCGTCGCGGAGCAGCGACTGCCGGATCTCCTCGCGCACCTCGTCCCAGATCCCCTCGGACCGGGGTGCGGCGAAGACGCCCAGCTGGAGCGCGTTGTCGCCGTGCACCAGCACCACCTGCTGGATCACACCCTGCGGGTCGGCCTGCACCCGCACCTCGACGTCGGCGATCGCCGGGATGTGCAGGCTGCCGAGGTCGAGGCGCTGCACGTCGTCGTAGCTCTCGGAGATGTCGTACGGGCCGCGCTCCAGCGTCGGCGCCGCATCGCCCTGGTCCGGGACCTGGGTGCCCCGCTCGTCACGGGTCTGCCGCTCGGCGTCGGCCCGCTTTCGGGAGAAGATCACTGCGCCTGCCCTCCGCTGTTCACACTCACCCTGCCACCTCTTCCGTCTGCCCGCGGCCCGGCTCGTTCGGCCGCCGCTCGACCCGGTCCTGGCCCGTCGGCGACGGCACCAGCCCGGCGTGCCCACCGGTGGACCCGTGTCCACCGGTCCCACGCCGGGACGCGGGCAGCTCGACCACCGGCTCGAACCGCGCCCGTGCGACCTGCTGGACCACGAGCTGCGCGATCCGGTCGCCGCGGGAGATCTTCGCCGGCACATCCCGATCATGATTGATCAGGTTGACCAGGATCTCACCCCGGTAGCCGGCGTCGACCGTACCGGGCGCGTTGAGCACCGTCACGCCGAGCCTGGCCGCCAGACCGGAGCGCGGATGGACCAGGCCCACGTACCCCTCGGGCAGCGCGATGGCCACCCCGGTGGGCACCAGGGCACGACCACCGGGCGGCAGCTCCACGTCCGCGGCCGCCACCAGGTCGGCCCCGGCGTCGCCGGGATGGGCGTACGTGGGCAGCGGCAGCTCGCTGTCGAGCAGCTGCACGGGCACGGGTACGACGTCGGTCACGGGTCCCCTCTTCCGTCCGGTTCGCGGGGTGACCCTGCCATCCTGCCGGTTCGTCGCGCCGCCGTGCGCCGTACCCTCGCAGGAGTGAGCATGTCGTCCTCCCCGTCCGCCGATCAGCCGGCCGTCGCCGCCCGTGCGGCGTACGCCGAGCGGCTGGATCTGCCCTGGTGGCTGTGGCTGGCCGGGCTGGTGGCCGCCGCGTTGCTGGCCGTCGAGATCTGGATGGGCGCCTCCGGCGTCCGCGCCTGGCTGCCGTTCGTCGTGCTGGTGCCGCTCACCGCGGCCGGGCTGTGGTGGCTGGGCCGGATCCGGGTCGGGGTGGCCGATGGCGAGCTGCGGGTGGACGACGCCCGCCTGCCGGTACGGTTCGTGGCCGACGTGGTGCCGCTGGACGTGGCCGGCCGACGTGAGGTGCTCGGCGTCGGCGCGGACCCGCTCGCCTTCGTGGTGCAGCGACCGTGGATCGGCGGCGCCGTGCAGGTGATTCTCAACGATCCGGCGGACCCGACCCCGTTCTGGGTGGTGAGCACCCGCCACCCGGTCGAGCTGGCCGAGGCGGTGCTGACCGCACGCGACGCCCTGACGCCGTCCCACCCGACGGCGGGCGAGCTGGCCTGACCCGACGGCCGGAAGGTCCGCTCAGACCGGACGACGAAGGCGGGCTCAGGTGCCGGCCCGGACGGCGGAGGCGCGCTCAGGTGCCGGTCGGCGGGCCCGGGAGGGCCGTCGGTGGCGCGGGCCGGGCGATGCCCCGCCGACGCAGGTCGACCTGGAGTTGTTCGGCCATCTGCTGAGTGGCCCGGCGGTTGAGGAAGCTGGCCACCGCCGCGCCGGTCAGGAACGGCCCGAGCGTGGTGAGGTTGCGACCGAACCGCCGCAGCAGCATGTCGCGAAGTTCCTTGCGGGCGGCGGTGCCGAGGATCGCTCCCACTCCCACGCCGGGCACCATCGGGTTGACGCCCCGCTGGGTGGCCCAGGAGTGCACCAGGGCGACCGCCCGTTGGCTGCCGCCGGTCGGTAGGGCCACCCCGTGGATCTCGTGCAGCTCGCCCACCAGTTTCAGCTCCACCGCCACCACGGCCACGGTCTCGGCGGCGAGCAGCACCGGCGCGGAGAGCAGGGTCGGGGCGACTGTCCACTCGACGGCGGCGACACCCCCGCCGGCCGCGCCGATCGCGGCGGTGGTCCTCGACGCGTTGCGGATGAGCCTGTCGGCCAGGGCGGCGTCGTCCAGGCCGGGGAAGTGCCGGCGCAGGGCGTCCAGGTCCCGTACCGGCACGTGCGGGGCGATCTCGGCGACGGTGTCGACCATCCACCGCACGGCGGCGCGGGGCTTGAACAGGTCGGAGACGCCTCGTGCGCGGGCCTGCCCGACCATCCGGGTCAGCAGTTGGCGGCGCCGGGCCGGCTCGATGTCGTCAGCTGTCAACGCCGCGACGGTGGCACCGAGGTCGTCCGTGCCACGGGTGGCACCGAGGTCGTCCGTGCCACGGGTGGCACCGAGGTCGTCCGTGCCACGGGTGGCACCGAGGTCGTCCGTGCCACGGGTGGCACCGAGGTCGTCCGTGCCACGGGTGGCACCGAGGTCGTCCG